>NZ_JCABZI010000024.1:0-10490 GCF_059499825.1 Pseudorhodoplanes sp. | reverse complement strand
CCGCCCCAGATGCCGATGATCAGGAACATCGGGATCAGGCCGGCCTCGAAGAACAGATAGAACAGCACCAGATCGAGCGCTGCGAAAGTGCCGACCATCATCGTCTCGAGGACGAGGAAGGCGATCATGTATTCCTTGACGCGATGCTGGATCGAATCCCAGCTGGCGATGATGCAGATCGGCATGATCGCGGTGGTCAGGATGATCAGCGGCAGCGAAATGCCGTCGACGCCCATGTGATAGGACGCATAGCCGCCGAGCCAGCGCGCCTTTTCGACGAACTGGAATTCGGCGGTCGTCGGGTTGAAGCGCCAGACCAGGACCAGGGAGACCGCGAAGGTGATCAGCGTGGTCCAGAGCGCGACCCAGCGGGCGTTGCGCTTGACGGAATCGCTATCGCCGCGCAGCGCCATCAGGAACAGCGCGCCGACCAGCGGCAGGAAGGTGGTGACGGAGAGGACGGGCCAGGTGGTCATGTCAGCGCACTCCCGCGAACATGAACCAGGTGGTCAGGAGCGCCGCCCCGATCAGCATGGCGAATGCATAGTGATAGAGATAGCCGGTCTGCAGCCGCACCACGTTGCGGGTGACGTCGAGCACGCGGGCGGACACGCCGTCCGGCCCAAATCCGTCGATCAGCCAGCCGTCGCCGCGCTTCCACAGCGTATAGCCGAGCCATTTGGCGGGGCGCACGAAGATGAAGTCGTACAGTTCGTCGAAATACCACTTGTTGAGCAGGAAGCGGTACAGCAACTGGTGGTCGCGGGCGAGCCGCACCGGCATCGACGGGTCGCGCAGGTAGAACTGCGCCGCGACCGCGAAGCCTGCGACCATCATCACGAATGGCGACCATTTCACCCAGAGCGGCACGTGATGGATCGCCTCGATAATGGCGGGCTTCTGCGCCAGCGCCTGGCGGAAGAATTCCTCGACATGGTGGCCGGCGAAATACTCGTAGAACGGCCAGCCGGCCAGGATCGAGCCGGCCGCCAGCACGTAGAGCGGAATCATCATCGTCAGCGGGCTTTCATGCGCCGCTTCGTAGTGGTGATGATCGTGCGGCTTGCCCCAGAAGGTCTTGAAGATCAGCCGCCAGGAATAGAACGAGGTCAGCAGCGCCGCGAACACGGTGCAGGCGAAGGCGAAAGGCGCGAACGGATTGGTGCCGGAATAGGCCGCCTCGATGATCGCGTCCTTGGAGAAATACCCGGCGGTGAGCGGGAATCCGGTCAGCGCCAGCGTGCCGACGACCATGAGCCAATAGGTCTGCGGGATCTTCTTGCGCAGGCCGCCCATGTTGCGGATGTCCTGCTCGTGATGCATCGCGTGGATCACCGAGCCTGAGCCGAGAAACAGCAGCGCCTTGAAGAAGGCATGCGTGAACAGGTGGTACATCCCGACCGAATAGGCGCCGACGCCCATGGCGACGAACATGTAGCCGAGTTGCGAGCAGGTCGAATAGGCGATGATGCGCTTGATGTCGTTCTGCACGAGGCCGACGGTGGCGGCGAACATGCAGGTGATGGCGCCGATCAGCGTCACCACCATCAGCGCGACCGGCGCCAGTTCGAACAACGGCGACAGCCGCGCCACCATGAACACGCCGGCGGTTACCATGGTCGCGGCATGGATCAGCGCCGAAACCGGGGTCGGGCCTTCCATCGCGTCGGGCAGCCAGGTGTGCAGCAGGAATTGCGCCGACTTGCCCATCGCTCCCATGAACAGGAACAGGCAGATCAGCGTCAGCGCGTCGGCATGCCAGCCGAAGATGTGGATGGTCTTGCCGGTCAGCGCCGGAGCTTGCGCGAACACGGTGTCGAAATCGATCGCACCGGTCATCATGAACAGCGCGAAGATGCCGAGCGCGAAGCCGAAATCGCCGACGCGGTTGACCACGAAGGCCTTGATCGCGGCGGCATTCGCCTCGGGCTTCTGATACCAGAATCCGATCAGCAGATAGCTCGCGAGACCCACGCCCTCCCAGCCGAAGAACAGTTGCGCCAGGTTGTCGGACGTGACCAGCGCCAGCATCGCGAAGGTGAACAGCGAAAGATAGGCAAAGAACCGCGGCCGGTGCGGGTCCTCATGCATGTAGCCGATGGAATACAGATGCACGAGCGACGACACCGTCGTGACCACCACCAGCATCACCGCGGTCAGCGCGTCGATGCGCAGCGCCCAGTCGACCTTGAGGTCGCCGGACTGCATCCAGGTAAACAACACGATGCGCTCGTCCATATGGCCGAAGCCGACGCGCACGAATGCGATCCATGACAGGATCGCCGATATGAACAGCAACAGCGTGGTGATCAGTTCGGCAGGCCGCGCGCCGATCAGGCGGCCGAACAGGCCGGCGATCAAGGCACCGAGCAGCGGGAGAAAGACGATCGCCTGATACATCGTTCAGTGTTCCATGCGCATGATCTGGCCCGAAAATCGGTGCCCAGGTTTCGGGATCATGCGTTCAGCCCTTCATCAGGTTGACGTCTTCCACCGCGATCGAGCCGCGGTTGCGGAAATACACCACAAGAATGGCGAGCCCGATCGCCGCTTCCGCCGCCGCCACGGTGAGAATCAGCAGCGCAAAAATCTGGCCCGATATGTCGCCCATGAAACTCGAAAAAGCGACGAAGTTGATGTTGACGGAGAGCAGGATCAGCTCGATCGACATCAGGATGACGATGATGTTCTTACGGTTCAGGAAAATGCCGAAAATCCCGAGGGTGAACAGGATGGCGGCGACCGGCAGATAATGACCGAGCCCGATAATCATGATTGCAGCCCCTGCCCCGGCTGGACCTTGCGGATCTCGATCGCGGTCGCTGGTGTCCGCGCCACCTGATCGGAGATGTTCTGGCGCTTGACCCCCTCCTTGTGACGCAGCGTGAGAACGATCGCGCCGATCATCGCAACCAGCAGGACGAGGCCCGCGGCCTGGAAGTAGTAGATGTATTTGGTATAGAGCACGAGGCCGATGGCCTCGGTGTTGGACACGCCCGCCGTTATCGGCGCGGCCGCGACGCGCGGGGTGCCACCGCCGATGGTCCAGGCTCCGACCACGAGCAGGATTTCCGCAAGCAACACGATTCCGATCAGCGCTCCGACCGGAAGATATTGCAGGAAGCCGTCGCGCAGCTCGGCGAAGTCGACATCCAGCATCATCACCACGAACAGGAACAGGACCGCCACCGCGCCGACGTAGACAACCACCAGGATCATCGCCAGGAATTCGGCGCCCAGCAGCAGGAACAGCCCGGCAGCGTTCACGAAGGCGAGGATCAGAAACAGCACCGAATGCACCGGATTGCGCGATGCGATCACCATCAGCGCCGAGGCGATGCACACGCCAGAGAACAGATAGAAGAAGAGCGCGACGATCATCGTTCGTTACCGGTAAGGCGCATCGAGCTTGATATTCTGTGCGATTTCCCGCTCCCAGCGATCGCCGTTCGCGAGCAGCCGCTCCTTGTCGTAAAAAAGTTCTTCGCGGGTCTCGGTCGCGAATTCGAAATTCGGACCCTCGACGATGGCGTCCACCGGGCAGGCCTCCTGGCACAGACCGCAATAGATGCACTTCACCATGTCGATGTCATAACGGGTGGTGCGCCGGGTGCCATCGTTCCGTCGCGGACCGGCTTCGATGGTGATGGCCTGCGCCGGGCAGATCGCTTCGCACAGCTTGCAGGCGATACAGCGCTCTTCGCCGTTCGGGTAGCGGCGCAAGGCATGTTCGCCGCGAAAGCGCGGGGAGATCGGCCCCTTCTCGAACGGATAATTCAGCGTCGGCTTCGGCTTGAAGAAATAGCGCATGCCGAGGAAGAAGGCCTGGATGAATTCGGTGAGAAACACCGACTTCGCTGCCTGATCGAGCCGCATGGTTCTATCCTCTGCCTGTCAGCCGCCCAAGCGGCGGCACTACTCGAACAGCCATGACCCAACCCAATAGCCCAGGATCGCGAACACCAGCGCTTCGACCGCAACAACGATCCATCGCAGAGCCAGTAACTTGCGCTCCAAGGCCGCTCGCTCCCGGGCGGTCTCGGAACGATCGAGCGCACGCAGCCGCTCGGTCACGGCGGACACCACGAGCAGAGCGCTGGCCACACCCAGCGCCGCTCCGATCGCAGCGCCTGCAAGTGCCGTTGCCGAAAGGGTCATGATCCGGCTCTGTCATTTGGGCGCCAGACCTCCGAATTGAAGGACGGCGGCGACGATCACGACCATCGCGAGCGACAGCGGCAGGAACACTTTCCAGCCAAGCCGCATCAACTGGTCGTAGCGATAGCGCGGCACGATCGCCTTGACCATCGCGAACAGGAAAAACATGAACAGGCACTTGAGCGTGAACCAGACCACGCCCGGCACCCAGGTGAAGGGTGCGACATTCACCGGCGGCAGCCAGCCGCCCAGGAACAGGATGGTCCCCATCGCGCACATGGTGGCGATGGCGACATACTCGCCCAGCATGAACATCATGTACGGGGTCGACCCGTATTCGACCATGAAGCCGGCCACCAGTTCGGATTCGGCTTCCACCAGATCGAAGGGCGGGCGGTTGGTTTCCGCCAGCGCCGACACGAAGAAAATCACGAACATCGGCAGCAGCGGCAGCCAGAACCAGCTGAACATCCCGTAGCTGCCATTCTGCGCGTTGACGATGTCGCTCAGGTTCAGCGAGCCGACGCAGAGCAGCACGGTGATGATGACGAAGCCGATCGACACTTCGTAGGACACCATCTGCGCCGCCGACCGCAGCGACGCGAGGAACGGATATTTCGAGTTCGACGCCCAGCCGCCCATGATGATGCCGTAGACCCCGAGCGACGAGATCGCAAAGATGTAGAGAATGCCGACATTGATATCGGCAATCATCCATCCGGCATTGACCGGGATCACCGCCCAGGCGGCAATCGAGAGAACGACGGTAACAAGCGGCGCGAGCAGGAAAATGCCCTTGTTTGCGCCGGCCGGGATCACCGGCTCCTTGAGGACGAACTTCAGCAGGTCGGCGAAGGATTGCAGCATCCCGTATGGGCCGACCACATTCGGCCCGCGGCGGATCTGCACGGCCGCCCAGATCTTGCGATCTGCGAGCAGGATGTAGGCAATGGCGACCAGCAGGATCACCATCAGCAGGACGCTTTGCGCGACGATGATGATCAGCGGCCAGAGATAAGCCCAGAAGAAATCGGCCATGCGCCTACTCCGCCGCCGTCATGGTGCGCTGCTCGGCAAGGGCCGAGCACTCGGCCATCACCGCGCTCGCACGCGCGATCGGATTGGTGAGATAAAAGTCGTCGATGACAGAGACGAACGGCGCCTTGTCGGGCGCCCCCGGCAGTTGCGCAAGCCGGCGCAGGTCGGCGCCGTCGCCCGGCGTGACCGTCCCGATCCGCTGCAGGTGCGGATGAACCGCAAAAATCGCCTGCCGCAGTTGCGCCAGTGAATCGTAAGGCAGCCGTGCGCCCAGGTGATCGGACAGCGCCCGCATGATCGCCCAGTCCTCGCGCGCATCGCCGGGCGGGAAAGAGGCCCGCGCGGCCATCTGTACGCGGCCTTCGGTGTTTACATAGAGACCCGACTTTTCAGGATAGGCAGCGCCCGGCAGGATCACATCGGCACGGTGCGCGCCGGCGTCGCCATGGGTGCCGATATAGACAACGAACGGACCGCGATCGACGTCGATCTCATCGGCGCCGAGCGAGAACAGCACGTCCACACCGCCCGAGGCCATCTGCGGCGCGCCCTGCCCGCCCTCGCCCGGCACGAAGCCGATATCGAGCGCGCCGACGCGCGAGGCCGCATAATGCAGCACCGAATAGCCGTTCCAGACATCCGAGACCGCACCGATCTCGACCGCGACGCGTGCCGCCAAAGCCGCCACGCGTGCCGCGTCATTGCGGGTGAAGACCGAGGCACCGACCAGCACCATCGGCCGTTCGGCCTTGTAAAGCAGATCGGCGTAATCGCCCCTGCCGTTCGCCAGTTCGGACAGCGAGTCCGGGCCGGCGCCAAGATAGTGATAGGGATACGTCAGATCGACGCGCTCGCCGATCAGCGCGACCGGGAAATGTCCCATGCGCCAGCGCTTGCGGATCCGCGCATTGAGGATCGCAGCCTCCTTGCGCGGATTGGAGCCGACAATCAGCAACGCATCGGCCTGCTCGATCCCCGGGATCGTCGCATTGAACAGATAAGCCGAGCGGCCCCAGCGTGGATCGATCATCGAGCCGCGCTGACGCGCATCGATATTGCGCGACCCGAGCCGCGCCATCAGTTCCTTCAGCGCGAACATTTCCTCGACCGCGCACAGGTCGCCGGCGATGGCGCCGATCCGGTCGGGGCGCGTGGCTCGCACCTTCTGCGACACAAGCGCGAACGCTTCGTTCCAGGTGGCGGGCCGGAGGCGGCCGTTTTCGCGGATATAGGGCGTGTCGAGCCGCTGCGCGCGCAGACCGTCGACGACATGCCGCGTCTTGTCGGAGATCCACTCCTCGTTCACGTCCTCGTTGAGGCGCGGCAGGATCCGCATGACTTCGCGACCGCGGGTGTCGATGCGGATCGCGGATCCGACCGCATCCATCACATCGACGGACTCGGTCTTGTTCAGTTCCCACGGCCGTGCGGTGAACGCGTATGGCTTCGACGTCAGCGCACCGACCGGGCAGAGATCGACGACGTTGCTCTGCAGCTCCGAGGTCATCGCCTGTTCGAGATAGGTGGTGATCTCCATGTCCTCG
The DNA here is from genome assembly GCF_059499825.1 of Pseudorhodoplanes sp. Lineage (NCBI taxonomy): Bacteria > Pseudomonadati > Pseudomonadota > Alphaproteobacteria > Hyphomicrobiales > Pseudorhodoplanes > Pseudorhodoplanes sp. Next base: position 3,750 of record NZ_JCABZI010000024.1, on the reverse strand, counting down.
CCGCGCCCGATGGCGCCAAGCTCGGGCACCCCGGCGACTTCGGTGGCGAACCGAACACACCGCGTGCAATGGATGCAGCGGTTCATCGAGGTCTTGACCAGCGCGCCGATATACTTGTCCTCGACCGCGCGCTTGTTTTCCCAGTAGCGCGAGGTGTCGACGCCATAGGCCATGGCTTGGTCCTGCAGGTCGCATTCGCCGCCCTGATCGCAGATCGGGCAATCGAGCGGATGATTGATCAGCAGGAATTCCATCACGCCTTCGCGCGCCTTCTTAACCAGCGCGGTGCGCGTATTCACCGTCGGCGGTTCGCCGTTCGGACCGGGACGACAATCCCGCACGGCCCAGGCGCAGGACGCGACCGGCTTCGGTGAGCCTTTCAGCTCGACCAGGCACATGCGGCAATTGCCGGCGATCGACAGCCGCTCGTGAAAGCAGAAGCGCGGGATTTCCGCACCCGCCGCCTCGCAGGCCTGCAGCAGCGTGTATTCCGCCGGCACGTCAAGCTCGATGCCGTCAACCACGATCTTGGTCATCGTGAGAGCTCCTGCGGCATTCCCATCGCTTTCATATCAAGCCTTTTTCGGACGGCATTCCGGCGCGGTGACGCCGTTGCGCTGCATCACGGAGGTCACGAAATCGATGCTGCGGCCGCCAAATGTCTCCAGAAAAGCCGGATCGTTCGACAGCGTCTCGCACAGGAAGGGCAGATGCGCCTTGAGTTCGTAGGCGCAGGACTTGCGCCATTCCTGCTGCTTTGGAAACGCGCTCATGACCTCGTCGCAGGCATAGAGCAGATACGACACGAAGGTCTTGTAACGCTCGAACACCGCCGGGTCGCCGGCCTTCAGCTTGTCGAGTTCGGGCAGCGCATATTCCGGGTGTTTGAAATTCAGATCGGTATAGGCGAGATAAACCTGCCGCGCACCGGTCGCCCGATTGTTGTGCCGGATCTCGCTTAGCTGAAGCAGCACCGCGCCAAAGCCCACCACGGCGAATACCGCCGACGCGATCTGGGCGATGTTGCCGTAGCGCTGCCACCAGAGAACGACGGGCGCGGACATGCATGTTCACTCCGCCGCCACCTGGACCGGATCGGGATGCGGATTGGCCGCGTACCGGTCGATGCGCTCCTCGATCTCATGACGGAAATGCGCGATCAGGCCCTGGATCGGCCACGCCGCGGCATCACCCAGCGCGCAGATGGTGTGGCCCTCGACCTGCTTGGTCACATCGAGCAGCTGGTCGATCTCGCGCTTATGCGCGCGGCCTTGCGCCATGCGCGTCATCACCCGCCACATCCAGCCGGTGCCTTCGCGGCACGGCGTGCACTGGCCGCAGCTTTCGTGCTTGTAGAAATACGACAGACGCGCGATCGCAGCGATCAGATCGGTCGACTTGTCCATCACGATGACCGCCGCGGTGCCGAGACCGGATTTCAGCTTGGCGAGCGAGTCGAAATCCATCGGGCAGTCCATGATCTGCGCCGCGGGCACCATCCGCACCGACGAACCGCCCGGGATCACCGCCTTGAGATTGTCCCAGCCGCCGCGAATGCCACCGGCATGCTTGTCGATCAGTTCGCGGAACGGGATGCTCATCGCCTCTTCGACATTGCACGGCCGGTTCACATGGCCGGAAATGCAGAACAGCTTGGTGCCGACATTGTTGGGCGCGCCGAACGAGGAGAACCACGCCGCCCCGCGGCGCATGATGTCGGGCGCGACCGCAATCGACTCGACGTTATTGACCGTGGTCGGGCAGCCATAGAGACCAACATTGGCGGGAAATGGCGGCTTCAGCCGGGGCATGCCCTTCTTGCCTTCGAGGCTTTCAAGCAGCGCGGTCTCCTCGCCGCAGATATAGGCGCCGGCGCCGTGATGGACATAGACGTCGAAGTCATAACCATTGACGTTGTTCTTGCCGATCAGCTTCGCCTCATAGGCTTGATCGACCGCGGCCTGCAGGCGCTCGCGCTCGCGAATGAATTCGCCACGCACATAGATGTAAGCCGCAACCGCGCCCATCGCGAAGCCTGCGATCAGGCAGCCCTCGACGAGAAGATGCGGATCGTGCCGCATGATCTCCCGGTCCTTGCAGGTGCCGGGCTCGGACTCGTCGGCATTCACGACCAGATAGCTCGGCCGGCCGTCCTTGCTTTCCTTGGGCATGAACGACCATTTCATGCCGGTCGGGAATCCAGCGCCGCCGCGGCCACGCAGGCCCGACGCCTTCATCTCGTTGATGATGCCGTCACGGCCGCGTTCGAGGATCTGCTTGGTGCCATCCCATGAGCCGCGTGCGCGCGCGCCCTTCAGGCCCCAGTCGTACTGGCCGTACAGATTTTTGAAGATGCGGTCCTTGTCAGCCAGCATGGTTCAGTCGCCTGATTTCTCGCCTGTGCCGCCCGAAGGCCGCCATCCGGTCGCGAGCTTCTTTGCCTGCTCGATCCACTTGTCGCGGGCCGCGCGGCCCTTGAAGCCCTCGAGATTCTGATCGACCCAACGCAAGTTCATCTCGGTCCAGGCTGAGACCTGATCGAAATGGAAAATTCCCATCCGGTTGAGCATCGCCTCGAGCTTGGGTCCGACACCACGGATCAGCTTGAGGTCGTCTGCGATGCCTTCGCGCGCCCTGTCGAGCAGGCTGGGCTTGTGCTGCTCGGAGACAGGTGGCTCCTCGGTCAGCGCCTTTTCGGTCGCTTTCGGCGAGATGCCCTCTTTCGCCGCAGCCTTCACCAGCGTGTCGACCTCTGCCGGCGCCTCGCGAACGTTGGCATCCGCCGTTGGCTTCTTCGGTGCGGCATCGGTTAGCGGCGTCTGAGCCGGAGCGCCCGCGCTGCCAGTGCTGATCGAGGGAGATTCCAGCAGCGTGGTCGGTCCGCCTTCCGGCGCGGAGAATTGCCGGTCGATCTGCGGACCTGGCTTCACCTCTTTCCCGGCGGCGAGATCGTCGAGAATGCGCGTCAGGATTTCCGGAGTCAGGTCCTCGTAGAAGTCGTAATTGATCTGCGCCATCGGCGCATTCACGCAGGCGCCAAGGCACTCGACCTCGACCCAGGACAACGCGCCGTCCGGCGTCACGTCGAACTGGTGGCCGATGCGCTTCTCGCAGACATGGATCAAATCGTCGGCGCCGCGCAGTCGGCATGGCGTGGTGCCGCAAAGCTGCACGTGATGACGTCCGACCGGCGCCAGATTGAACATGGTGTAGAAGGTCGCGATCTCCATGACGCGGATATTCGCCATGTCGAGGAACTCGGCGACATAACGGATCGCGGCTTCCGGCACCCAGCCGCCGGCCTGCTCCTGCGCCTTCCAGAGCAGCGGAATGACTGCGGAAGCCTGACGGCCGTCCGGATATTTCGCGAGTTGCCCGCGCGCCCATTCGAGATTTTCGGGCGTGAAGGAGAAGTCCTTCGGCTGCAATTCCTTCGGGGCGAGACGACGAACGGCCATTATCGGTCGACCTCCCCGAACACGATGTCGATCGAACCGAGAATGGCCGAGACGTCGGCCAGCATGTGGCCCTTGCAGAGAAAATCCATCGCCTGCAGATGCGCGAAACCGGGCGCGCGGATCTTGCACTTGTAGGGCTTGTTGGTGCCATCGGCGACCAGATAGACGCCGAACTCGCCCTTCGGTGCTTCCACCGCGGCATAGACCTCGCCCGCGGGAACGTGGAAACCTTCGGTGTAGAGCTTGAAGTGATGGATCAGCGCTTCCATCGAGCGCTTCATCTCGCCGCGCT
>NZ_JCABZI010000023.1:0-10551 GCF_059499825.1 Pseudorhodoplanes sp. | reverse complement strand
AGGTCGCCGATATAGACGATATTGTCGTTCTTCAGGCAGTTCGCCGAACGCACCGACAATTCGAGTTCGTCCACCTTCTTGAGGAAGGCCGGGTTGAAGGCGAGGTCCGGAATCGATTCCGCCACGACTTCCTTGCGCGGCTCTTCGAAATTCACGAACACATTGAGCTGGTCCTGCAGGATGCGCGCGGCATAGGCCAGCGAATCCTCAGGCGACACGGCGCCGTTGGTCTCGATCACAAGGGTGAGCTTGTCGTAGTCGAGGATCTGACCCTCGCGGGTGTTCTCGACCTTGTAGGAGACCTTCTTCACCGGCGAATACAGGCTGTCGACCGGGATCAGGCCGATCGGCGCATCTTCGGGACGGTTGCGCTCCGAGGTGACATAGCCCTTGCCGGTGTTGACGGTGAACTCCATCCGGATTTCAGCACCCTCGTCGAGGGTGCAGAGCACCAGGTCCGGGTTGAGGATCACGATGTCGCCGACTGTCGAGATATCGCCCGCGGTCACGACGCCGGGTCCGTTCTTCTTCACCACCATGCGCTTGGGGCCCTCGCCCTGCATCTTGATGGCGATGTCCTTGATGTTGAGGACGATGTCGGTCACGTCCTCGCGCACTCCAGGAATCGACGAAAATTCATGCAGCACGCCGTCGATATGCACCGACTGCACCGCCGCGCCCTGAAGCGACGACAACAGAATGCGTCGCAGCGCGTTGCCGAGAGTCAGTCCGAAGCCGCGCTCGAGAGGCTCCGCCACCAGCGTCGCTTCGCGCCGTGGATCGGCGCCGGCCGATACCTGCAGCTTGTTCGGCCTGATCAGTTCCTGCCAATTTTTCTGGATTGTCACGTTTGCACCCATCGCCTTGATCGGCTCCTGCGTAACCCGGGTCGCTTCGAAAGAACCGCCTCCGTGAGACGCGTCGGCGGCGGCGGACGTTGCGTCCTGCCGCCGGGTCAGAATATCGCTCATACCCTGCGCCGCTTCCGTGGCCGGCAGCCGTTATGCGGGATCGGCGTCACGTCGCGAATCGAGGTGATCGTGAAGCCGGCGGCCTGCAGCGCACGCAGCGCGCTTTCACGACCTGAGCCCGGTCCCGACACCTCGACTTCCAGCGTCCGCATGCCGTGCTCGGATGCCTTCTTGGCGGCGTCCTCGCTCGCGACCTGCGCCGCATAGGGGGTCGACTTGCGCGAGCCCTTGAACCCCATGGTCCCCGCGGTCGACCACGCAATGGTGTTGCCTTGCGCGTCGGTTATGGTGATCATGGTGTTGTTGAAGCTGGCGTTCACATGCGCGACGCCGGAGACGATATTCTTGCGTTCCCGGCGGCGGACGCGCGTTACTTCTTTGGCCATTCTCAATCCTTTCGCAGCGCTCCGAGTTTCGCGAAAATACTTCGCGACCGGGAGCGACCGGTCCGAAAATTACTTCTTCTTGCCTGCAATCGCCTTCGCGGGACCCTTGCGGGTGCGCGCATTGGTGTGGGTACGCTGACCGCGCACCGGCAGGCCCTTGCGGTGACGCAGGCCGCGGTAGCAGCCGAGATCCATGAGGCGCTTGATGTTCATAGCGGTCTCGCGGCGAAGATCGCCTTCAACCGTGTATTCCCGGTCGATCATTTCGCGGATCTGCAGCACTTCGGCGTCGGTCAGCTGCGACACACGACGTTCATACGGCAGGTGTAGCTGCTGCATGATGTGATTGGCCGATTGCTCGCCAATGCCATGAATGTACTGAAGCGCGACGACGACGCGCTTGTTGGTCGGAATATTGACGCCTGCAATACGGGCCACGATCTCGCTCCATGTGCCGACGGCCGTTGTGGGCCGCCGATCAGCCTTCCTGCTCTGTCCGTGTCTTTCGGAGGGGTCCGCAAACGACTATCACGACACCTTGCCCCCGATTCTTACGGGGCCCGGTATCGTGCATACGATCTCCCACTGAATGTCGCGGTATGTACGAATTCACCGGCGTTTCGTCAACCTCCGGCCGCGTCCGGAACGAGCTTTTGACGCCCCGCCCCGTACCGACTTTCTACCCTTGACCGCCTTGTGCCGCGCGCCGGCGGTTTTGGCCGCTTTTGCGGACTTGGCCTTGGAACCGGCCTTCCGGCTGCGCGCTTTGGTAGCCTTTTTAGCCTTTGAGACCCCCTTGGACGCGGTTTTTGCCCCTTTTGAGGTCCCCCTGGACGCCGCTTTTGATGCCGACTTGGAACCCGGCCGGGCCGCAGTTCCACGCGCCGGGGGTTTGCGACCGGCCGGCCGCCGGCCCGGAGCCCGCCGCGACGCGCTCTTGCGGGCTGACGCCTTCTTGCGGGCTGCCGGAGCGGCCAGAAGCGTTCCGATCGCCTCCGTCACCGAATCGATTGCCGCCATGCCGTCAGTGGTCCTGAGGAGGCCCTTCTTGCGGTAGAAGTGCGACAGCGGGGCGGTCTGGGCGTGATAGGTATCGAGGCGCTTTTTCAGCGCCTCGGCATTGTCGTCCGCCCGCACGACCTCTCCGCGGGCCTGCATCTCCGCCGCTCGCTTCTCGATCCGCTCCAGCAGAATCTCATCGTCGACGACGAGTTCGACCACGCCGTCGAGCTTCTGCCGCTTCTTCGCGAGCAGCGCCTGAAGAGCCTCGGCCTGCGCCACGGTGCGCGGAAAGCCGTCCAGGATGAAGCCCTTCGCGGCATCCGGCTGCTGGATCCGCTCCTCGATGATGCCGACCACCACCTCGTCGGGCACCAGTTCGCCGCGCGCCATGATATCTTTCGCACGCAGCCCGATCGGCGTTTCGGCTTTCACCGCGGCGCGCAGCATGTCGCCGGTGGAGAGTTGCACGATGCCGTGCTTCTCGACAAGCCGCTGTGCCTGAGTGCCCTTCCCCGCCCCCGGCGGTCCGAGCAGGATCAGTCTCATCTTCGTCGCCCCCGCAACTTCGATTTCTTGATCAGGCCTTCATACTGATGCGCGAGCAGATGTCCCTGCACCTGCGCAACCGTATCCATGGTCACGCTGACCACGATCAGGAGCGACGTGCCACCGAAATAGAAAGGCACCGCGGCGTAGGAGATCAGGATTTCCGGAATGATACAGACGATCGAAAGATAGATCGCACCGATCACCGTAATGCGCGTGAGCACGTAGTCGATATATTCCGCCGTCCGCTCGCCCGGCCGGATACCGGGAATGAAGCCGCCATGCTTCTTCAGGTTATCCGCGGTCTCGGTCGGGTTGAAGACGATCGCTGTATAGAAGAACGCGAAGAACACGATCAGCGACACGTAAAGAACGAGAAACAGCGGCCGGCCGTGGCTCAGTTGCGTGGTGATTTCCGTCAGCCAGCTCGGACCCTGGCCGGCATTGAAATTCGCGATCGTAGTCGGCAGCAGCAGCAGCGACGACGCGAAGATCGGCGGAATCACGCCCGAGGTGTTGAGCTTGAGCGGCAGATGCGAGGTCTGCCCCTCGAACATCCGGTTGCCGACTTGCCGCTTCGGATACTGGATCAGCAGCCGACGCTGTGCCCGCTCCATGAAGACGATGAAGGCAGTCACAACGACCGCCATGATGATGACGATCAGGATCAAACCGGTGGACAGCGCACCTTGGCGGCCGAGTTCGAGCGTGCCGGCAATGGCCGACGGCAATTCGGCGACGATGCCGGCCATGATGATGAGCGAGATACCGTTGCCGATGCCGCGCGAGGTGATCTGCTCGCCGAGCCACATCAGGAACATGGTGCCGCCGGTCAGCGTGATGACCGTCGAGATGCGGAAGAACCAGCCCGGATCGCTGATAACGTTGCCCGCGCCCTCAAGTCCGATCGCGATGCCATAGGCCTGCACGGCGGCAAGAAGCACGGTCAGGTAGCGCGTATACTGGTTGATGGTTTTGCGGCCGGCCTCGCCCTCTTTTTTCAGGGCTTCGAGCGTCGGCGACACCGTCGTCATCAGCTGAATGATGATCGAGGCCGAGATGTACGGCATGATGTTCAGCGCGAAGATCGCCATGCGCTGAATGCCGCCACCCGCGAACATATTGAACATTCCCAGGATGCCACCGGCCTGGGTACGGAAGATCTGGTCCCATGCGGTGGGATCGATGCCGGGAAGCGGAATATAGGTTCCGAGGCGGTAGACCAGCAGCGCGCCGAGCGTGAACCAGATTCGCTTTTTCAGCTCCTCGGCCTTGCCAAGCGCGGAGAAGTTGATGTTGGCCGCAAGTTGTTCCGCTGCTGAGACCATGCTCGCTCCTGACCCGCGTTAGCCCCGATGGCGCCCCGGCGCCGTCATATAGGGATCACGCGGGCTTTTTGCCCGCAGGCTTGGCCGGCTTTTCAGCTTTGGGGGCCTTGGCAGCCGTGTCGTCGGCCTTCTTCTTCGACGCCGCTGCCGGCGCTGCCTCGACGATTTTCGGCTTGTCGAGACCGGCCGCGAACCGCGCATTCTTTCCGCGCGGCTCCGAGGACTCCTCCTTGGCGGGCGCGAGGATCTTCACCGATCCGCCGGCCTTCTCGACCGCGGCAATCGCGGACTTGGAGGCACGCCACACCGTGAAGTCGACCTTGGTCTTGAGTTCGCCGCCGCCGAGCAGCTTCACGCCGGCGCGCGCGCGGCTGAGGATGCCGGCATTGACGAGGGTATCCACATCGACCGGATTCTTGGCGTCGAGCGCGCCGGATTCGATCGCGGCCTGGACGCGGCCGAGATTGATCTCGTTCAGGTCGAGCTGGAATGCGGTGTTCTTGAAGCCGCGCTTCGGCAGCCGCCGATGCAGCGGCATCTGGCCGCCTTCGAAACCCTTGATGCGGACGCCGGAGCGCGCGGTCTGGCCCTTGCCGCCGCGACCGCCGGTCTTGCCCTTGCCTGAACCGATACCGCGCCCAACGCGGGTGCGCTGTTGTGACGAGCCGGGCCGGCCGGCCAGCTGATTGAGCTTCATCGCTTACTTTCCTTCCTCGACCACGCGGACGAGATGCGCCACCTTCGCGATCATGCCGCGGGTGGACGGAGTGTCCGGCACGTCCTTGGTGCGGCCGATCTTGTTCAGCCCAAGCCCGATCAGCGTCGCACGCTGACTGGCCTCGCGGCGGATCGGGCTGCCGGTCTGCTGGACCTTGATTGTCTTGTTCGCTGCCATAACGCGTTGCCTTCCGGATCGCTACGCCGATTACTCGGCCGTCGCCTCGATACCCTCTTCGCGGCGCCGGGCCTGCAGGGTCGAGACCTTCATCGAGCGACGCGCCGCAACCGAGCGCGGCGAATCCTGGTGCTTCAGGGCGTCGAAGGTTGCCCGCACCATGTTGTAGGGATTGGACGAACCCAGCGACTTCGCCACCACGTCCTGCATGCCGAGCGATTCGAACACCGCGCGCATCGGGCCACCGGCGATGATGCCGGTACCGGCCGGAGCCGCGCGCAGCTGAACCTTGCCGGCGCCGTGACGGCCATACACGTCATGATGCAGCGTGCGGCCTTCGCGCAGCGGAACGCGGGTCAGGTTGCGCTTGGCGGCGTCGGTCGCCTTGCGGATGGCTTCCGGCACTTCGCGCGCCTTGCCGTGTCCGAAACCGACCCGGCCCTTCTGGTCGCCCACGACGACCAGCGCGGCAAAGCCGAAGCGCCGACCGCCCTTCACCACCTTGGCGACGCGATTGATGTGAACGAGCTTGTCGATGAATTCCGACTCTTCTCGTTCGCCGCGCTCGCGCCTGGGTTCTCGTGCCATATCGTTCGTCCTTCGGGTGCTTTGTGCCCGGTTAGAAGCTCAATCCGCCTTCGCGCGCAGCGTCGGCGAGCGCCTTGATGCGCCCGTGATACATGTAGCCGCCACGGTCGAAGACCACGTTCTTCACGCCCTTCTCGGACGCGCGCTCGGCGACCAGCTTGCCGACGACCTTCGCCGCCTCGACGTCCGCGCCGGTCTTGCCGGCCTCGCGCTGCGACTTCTCAAGCGAAGACGCAGATGCGAGCGTGATGCCCTTGGTGTCGTCGATCACCTGAGCATAGATGTGTTTCGACGAGCGATGGACCGTCAGCCGCATGCGGCCGTTCGCCGCTGCCTTGACGGCCCTGCGCACGCGCGACTTGCGGCGCTCTGTAGGGGACTTGTGTGCCATATGAAGTGACCTTGATCGTTACTTCTTCTTGCCTTCCTTGCGGAAGATGAATTCGCCAGCGTATCTCACGCCCTTGCCCTTGTAGGGCTCCGGCGGCCGGTAAGAACGGATTTCAGCCGCGACCTGCCCGACCTTCTTCTTGTCGATGCCCGTCACCACGATCTCGGTCGGCTTCGGGGTCGCAACCGCGATGCCCTCCGGGATCGGATACAGCACATCGTGGCTGTAACCGAGGGCAAGCTGAAGGTTCTTGCCCTGCACCGCCGCACGATAGCCGACGCCGGTGATCTCGAGCCTGCGCTCGAAGCCCTGGGTAACGCCGGTCATGATGTTGTTCAGGTTCGCGCGGGTGGTGCCCCACAGCGCGCGCGCCGCCTTCGATTCGTCCTTGGGATCGACCTTGATCTCGCCCTTGTCCATCTGGACCGCGACCCGATCGTCGAAAACAAGCGAAAGAGCGCCTTTCGGCCCCTTCACGTTGATGGTCGAGCCGGACACGTTGGCGGTGACGCCAGACGGAACGGAGACCGGTTTCTTGCCGACGCGGGACATCAGAACACCGTACAGAGCAGTTCGCCGCCGACATTGGCGTCGCGCGCGGAATGGTCCGCCATGACACCCTTCGGGGTCGAAAGGATCGAAATGCCAAGGCCGTTATTGACCCGCGGCAGGTTCTTGACCGCCACATAGACGCGGCGGCCAGGCTTGGAGACGCGGGAAATCTCGCGGATCACCGGCGTGCCGTCGAAATACTTGAGCTCGATCTCGAGCTCGTTGCGTCCATCGGAGTGTTCGACGGTCGAATAGCCGCGAATATAGCCCTCCGACTTCAACACTTCGAGCACGCGCTCGCGCAGCCGCGATCCGGGCGCCGACACCTTTTGCTTGTGGCGTTCCTGCGCGTTGCGGATGCGGGTGATGAGATCGCCGATTGGATCGTTCATCGCTATCTCCTTCTCACCAGCTCGACTTCACGAGCCCGGGAATCAGGCCCTTGTTGCCGAGCTCGCGCAGCGCGATACGCGACAGCTTGTGCTTGCGGTAATAAGCACGCGGACGTCCCGTGACCTCGCAGCGATTGCGCACGCGCGTGGGCGCGGAATTGCGCGGCAGTTCCGCAAGCTTCAGCGAAGCCTGGAAACGCTCCTCGAGCGGCTTGGTCTTGTCGTTGACGATCGCCTTCAGCCGGGTGCGCCGGCCGCCAAACGACTTCGCCATCCGGCGGCGCCGCTTGTTCTTCTCGATCGAACTCTTCTTCGCCATCAAAGTCTCCTGACTATCCGCGTCTGAGAGGGCTCAGCTCTCACTGCCGGAAGGGGAAGTTGAATGCAGCGAGCAGCGCGCGCGCCTCATCGTCGGTGCGCGCCGTCGTGCAGATCGTGATGTCCATGCCCAGGGTCTCCTGGGCCTTGTCGTAGTCGATTTCCGGGAACACGATGTGTTCCTTCAGGCCGAGCGAGTAATTGCCCATGCCGTCGAAGCTCTTCGGGTTCAGCCCGCGGAAGTCCCGCACGCGGGGCAGCGCGATATTCACCAGACGGTCGATGAAGTCGTACATCCGCGCCTTGCGCAGCGTCACCTTGGCGCCGATCGACTGACCGTCGCGCAGCTTGAAGGTCGCGATCGACTTGCGCGACTTGGTGATCACTGCCTTCTGGCCTGCGATCAGGCTCAGATCGGCGGCGGCATTGTCGACCTTCTTGCGGTCGTTGACCCCCTCGCCCACGCCCATATTGAGCACGACCTTGGTGATCACCGGCACCTGCATCGGATTGGCATAGCCAAAATCCTTGGTCAGCTTGCTGCGGATGACCTGGTCGAACTCGGCCTTCAGGCGCGGCACATAGGCGCCCGCCTGCGAACCGGTCTTGGCGGCTTTCGGCTTTTCGGTTTCAGCCATCGATCTCAACTCCCGAACGCCGTGCGACGCGAATCTTGCGGCCGTCGTTCATGCTCTTGAAGCCGACGCGGGTCGGCTTGCCATCCTTCGGATCGGCAATCGCGATATTGGACAGGTGGATGCTCGCCTCTTTCGAGATGATGCCGCCTTCGTTCTGCGGGGTCTGGCGCTGGTGGCGCTTGACCATGTTGACGCCGCGAACGAGCGCGCGGCCCTCGGTCGGCTGCACCGAGATCACTTCGCCGGTCCGGCCCTTGTCGCGGCCGGCCAGCACGATGACCTTGTCACCTTTGCGGATTTTCGCCGCCATCACAGCACCTCCGGTGCGAGCGAAATGATCTTCATATGGTTCTTGGCCCGCAGCTCGCGCGGCACCGGTCCGAAGATACGGGTGCCGACCGGCTCCTTCTGGTTGTTGATCAGCACCGCCGCATTGCGGTCGAAGCGGATCGTCGAACCATCGGCGCGCTTGATGTCCTTCGAGATGCGCACGACGACCGCCTTCATGACGTCGCCTTTCTTGACGCGGCCGCGCGGGATCGCCTCCTTCACCGAAACGACGATCACGTCGCCGATGGTGGCGTATTTCCGCTTCGAACCGCCCAGCACCTTGATGCACATGACGCGGCGCGCGCCGGAATTGTCGGCAACGTCCAGGTTAGTCTGCATCTGAATCATGGGGCACCCAATCCTTCATTCGCCGCCAGCGCGAGAGAACGCGCTTACAGCACCTTTTTCTTTTTCTCGCCCTGAACGACCGCCCAGCGCTTCAACTTCGAGATCGGCTTGTGTTCCTCGATCCAGACCATGTCGCCGACCGAATATTCGTTGGTCTCGTCATGGGCATGGAACTTGGTGGTACGCCGCACGGTCTTCTTCAGCACCGGATGCGTGAAACGGCGCTCGACGCTGACGATGACCGTCTTGTCCTGCTTGTCGCTGACCACGAGGCCATGCAATTGACGCTTCGGCATGATGGGCCCCTTACTTCGCTTTCTTCTGGCGCGCGATGGTCTTCAGGCGCGCGATGTCGCGGCGTACCTGGCGCACCCGCGAGGTGTTTTCGAGCTGACCGGTGGCCCGCTGGAAGCGCAGGTTGAACTGCTCCTTCTTCAGCTTCAGCACCTCGTCGTCGATCTGGTCGACGGACATGACCTTGACGTCGGCGGCCTTCATCGTCGTCACTCCGCAATACGCTGGATAAAGCGCGTCTTGATCGGCAGCTTGGCGGCGGCGAGATGAAGCGCCTCCTTGGCAAGCGCGATCGGCACGCCATCGATTTCGAAAATGATGCGGCCGGGCTTCACGCGGGCGACCCAGAGCTCCGGCGTACCCTTGCCTTTACCCATGCGCACCTCGATCGGCTTCTTCGACACCGGCACGTCCGGGAAGATGCGGATCCAGACGCGGCCGGCGCGCTTCATGTGGCGCGTGAGAGCACGGCGTGCCGCCTCGATCTGGCGGGCGGTGATCCGCTCGGGCTCCATCGCCTTCAGACCGAACTGGCCGAAGTCGAGCGCAGTGCCTGACGAGGCGACGCCGTGAATGCGTCCCTTGAAGGCCTTGCGATATTTGGTTCGCTTGGGTTGCAGCATGACGTTTACTCGTTATCCGGCAGTCATTTCGCGCCGCGGACGTCCCGCCTCGGCCTCGTTCATCTTCTTGTCCTGCGCCATCGAGTCGTGTTCGAGGATCTCGCCCTTGAAGATCCACACCTTGACGCCGCAGGTGCCGTAGGTGGTGAAGGCGGTCGCAACGCCGTAATCGACGTCGGCGCGCAGCGTGTGCAGCGGCACCCGCCCTTCGCGATACCATTCCAGGCGCGCGATTTCGGCGCCGCCCAGGCGGCCCGAGCAGTTGATGCGGATGCCTTCGGCGCCGAGCCGCATTGCGGTCTGCACCGCACGCTTCATCGCACGGCGGAAGGCGACGCGGCGCTCGAGCTGCTGGGCGATCGACTCGGCGACCAGCTGGGCGTCGAGCTCCGGCTTGCGGATTTCAACGATGTTGATCACCACGTCCGACGCCGTCAGCTTCGCAACCGACTTGCGCAGCTTCTCGATGTCGGAGCCCTTCTTGCCGATCACCACGCCCGGGCGCGCGGAATAGATCGTCACCCGGCACTTCTTGTGCGGGCGCTCGATGATGATCTTGGATACCGCGGCCTGCTTGAGCTGCTTCATCAGCTCCTTGCGGATCGCCATATCCTCATGCAGCAGCGTGCCGTACTCGTTCTTGCCGGCATACCAGCGCGAGTCCCAGGTCCGGTTGATGCCGAGCCGAAACCCGATCGGATTGATCTTCTGACCCATCCCAAATCTCCTTAGGCCGCTGCCTGCTCGACCTGACGAACAACGATCGTCAGGTGAGAGAACGGCTTGAAAATACGCCCCGAGCGGCCGCGACCGCGTGACGCCCAGCGCTTCATCACCAGGCCCTTGCCGACATGGGCTTCCGCCACGATCAGGTCGTCGACATCGAGGTCGTGATTGTTCTCGGCATTGGCGATAGCCGATTCCAGGCACTTCTTGACGTCGACCGCGA
>NZ_JCABZI010000022.1:0-13965 GCF_059499825.1 Pseudorhodoplanes sp. | reverse complement strand
TTGTTCTCGGCATTGGCGATAGCCGATTCCAGGCACTTCTTGACGTCGACCGCGATCCGCTTGCGCGAAAACTGCAAATCGTTGAGCGCCATTGCGACCTTCTTGCCGCGAATGAGCTGCGCAACCAGATTCAGCTTCTGCGGCGATATCCGGATATTGCGGGCAATCGCCTTAGCCTCGTTGTCGGGGAGCGTACGCTCGCGCGCCGGTTTGCCCATGACTTCAACCCTCTCAATTCTTACGCGCGCTTCGCCTTACGGTCGGACGCATGACCGTGAAACGTGCGGGTGGGCGAAAACTCGCCGAACTTGTGGCCAACCATTTCCTCGGACACCTGCACCGGCACATGCTTTTGGCCGTTATAGACACCGAAGGTCAGGCCCACGAATTGCGGCAGGATGGTCGAGCGGCGGCTCCAGATCTTGATGACCTCGTGCCGTCCCGACCCTCGCGCCTTATCTGCCTTCTTCAGCAGATAGCCGTCGACGAATGGACCCTTCCAGACCGAACGCGCCATAACGATCGTTCCTTATCGCTTCTTCTTCCGAGCGTGGCGGCTCGAAATGATGAACTTGGTGGTGGACTTGTTCTTTCGGGTCTTCTTGCCCTTGGTCGGAAAGCCCCAGGGGCTGACCGGATGACGGCCGCCCGAGGTGCGGCCTTCGCCGCCGCCATGCGGGTGATCGACCGGGTTCATCGAGACACCGCGGTTGTGCGGACGACGGCCGAGCCAGCGGGTACGACCGGCCTTGCCCATCGACGTGTTCATGTGGTCCGGGTTGGAAACCGCACCCATGGTGGCCATGCAGCGGCCATGCACCAGGCGCTGCTCGCCGGAATTCAGACGCAGGATCACGTATTCGCCGTCACGGCCGACGATCTGCGCATAGGAGCCGGCCGAACGGGCGATCTGTCCGCCCTTCCCGATCTTCAGCTCGATATTGTGCACGATGGTGCCGACCGGAATGTTGCCGGCAGGCATCGCATTGCCCGGCTTCACGTCGACATGCTCGCCGGCGACGACCGTATCGCCGACCGCCAGACGCTGCGGCGCCAGGATGTAGGCGAGTTCGCCGTCCTCGTACTTCACCAGCGCGATAAAGGCGGTGCGGTTCGGATCGTATTCCAGCCGCTCGACCTTCGCCGGCGCATCGAACTTGCGACGCTTGAAATCGACGATCCGGAACGACTTCTTGTGACCGCCGCCACGGAAGCGTGTGGTGATACGGCCGTTATTGTTGCGGCCGCCGGTGCCCGGCTTGCCTTCGGTCAGCGACTTGACCGGCGCACCCTTGTAGAGCGCGGAGCGATCAACCAGCACCAACTGGCGCTGGCCCGGCGTGGTCGGCTTGTATTTCTTCAGTGCCATAGCGCGTTCCTTGCCGAATTCCTCAGAGGCCCGTCGTCACGTCGATGCGGTGACCTTCTTCCAGGGTCACGACCGCGCGCTTGGTATTCGACTGGGTTCCGATCACGCCCTTGAACGCCTTCACCTTGCCCTTGCGGACAATCGTGTTGACGCCCTTGACCTTCACATCGAACAGCTTCTCGACCGCGTCCTTGATCTGCGGCTTGGTCGCGTTGATGCGCACCTTGAACACGACCTTGTTGAACTCGGACGCGTTGGTGGACTTTTCGGTGATCACCGGCGACAGGATCACGTCGTAATGCCGCGGGTCTTTCGTGCTCATTTGAAACGAGCCTCCAGCGCATCGAGAGCGGCCTTGGTCAGCACGAGCTTTCCGTGGCGCAGAATGTCGTAGACGTTGATGCCGGCGATCGGCAGCACGTCCACATGCGGAATATTGCGGGCGGCGTTGCGGAAATTCGTATCGATCTCCGCCCCGTCGATGATCAGCGCATTCTTGATGTCGAGCTTGGCGAAACGCTCGGTCAGGAGCTTGGTCTTGCCTTCCTGAAGCTTGGCCTCGTTCAGCACCACGATGCCGCCGTCCTTGGCCTTGGCCGACAAGGCGTGACGCAGCGCCAGGGACCGCACCTTCTTCGGCAGGCCGATCTCGTGGCTGCGTACAACCGGACCGAACGACCGGCCGCCGCCGCGGAACAGGTTCACGCGATGCGAACCGTGGCGCGCGCCGCCGGTGCCCTTCTGCGCAGCCAGCTTCTTGCCGGTACGGGCGATGTCCGCGCGGTTCTTCACCGCATGGGTGCCGGCACGGCGCTTGGCAAGCTGCCACACCACGCAACGATGGATGAGATCGGGACGCGGCTGCAGGCCGAAAATGTCCTTGTTCAGCGTTACGTTGCCGGCTTCGCCGCCGTCAAGCGAGAGCATCTTGAGTTCCATTATGCGCCCTCTTTCGTCTCGGCTTCGGGAGCGGGCTCAGCCGCGCTCTCAGCCGGCTTGTCGGCAGCACCATTGGATGCGCCGGCCTCGCGGAACTTGCCCGGCTGCGGCACGTCCTTCGGAAGCGCCTTCTTCACAGCATCACGCACCGTGATCCAGCCGCCCTTGTGACCGGGGACTGCGCCCTCGACCAGGATGAGGCCGCGCTCGATATCGGTCTGCACCACCTTGAGATTGAGCGTGGTGACGCGCTCGACACCGAGATGACCCGGCATCTTCTTGTTCTTGAAGGTCTTGCCCGGATCCTGACGGCCGCCGGTCGAACCGATCGAACGGTGCGAGATCGACACGCCGTGGGTGGCGCGGAGACCGCCGAAATTCCAGCGCTTCATGCCGCCGGCAAAGCCCTTGCCGATGGTGGTGCCGGTGACGTCGACGAACTGGCCGACGACGAAATGATCAGCGGTGATTTCCGCGCCGACCGGGATCATGCCGTCGTCGCTGACGCGGAATTCCACGATCGTGTGCTTCGGCTCGACCTTGGCAATGGCAAAATTGCCGCGCTCGGCCTTCGACACGTTCTTGACCTTGCGGCTGCCGGCGCCGAGTTGCAGCGCGACATAGCCGTTCTTGTCCTTGGTGCGATGACCAATGACCTGGCAGCCCGCGAGTTTCAGCACCGTCACCGGCACATGTTCGCCGGCCTCGGTGAAGACCCGTGTCATTCCGACTTTCTGTGCGACCACTCCGGTGCGCATGGCTTTGCTTCCTTACGTCCAGCGGCTCAGAGCTTGATCTCGACATCGACACCGGCGGCGAGGTCGAGCTTCATCAGCGCGTCCACCGTCTGGGGCGTCGGATCGACGATATCGAGGAGGCGCTTGTGAGTGCGCATCTCGAACTGTTCACGGCTCTTCTTGTCGATATGGGGCGAGCGGTTCACCGTGAACTTCTCGATCTTGGTCGGCAGCGGAATCGGTCCACGCACCTGCGCACCCGTGCGCTTGGCGGTGTTGACGATCTCGCGCGTCGACGCATCGAGGATTCGATGATCGAAAGCCTTGAGCCGGATCCGGATATTCTGGCCGTTCATTGTCAGTCTTTCTTGATCGCAACCGCGACTGGTGAACGCGAACAGTGAGAGCGGGTAGCGACAGGTTGTCCGCGCTACCCGCTATGTCTCTGTTCGCTTACTCGATGATGCTCACGACGACGCCGGCGCCGACGGTGCGGCCACCCTCGCGGATCGCGAAACGCAGCTTCTCTTCCATGGCGATCGGCACGATCAGGTGAACTTCCATGTTCACGGTGTCGCCCGGGATCACCATTTCGGTGCCTTCCGGCAGATGCACGATGCCGGTCACGTCGGTCGTCCGGAAATAGAATTGCGGACGATAGTTGGTCATGAACGGCGTGTGGCGGCCACCCTCGTCCTTGGTGAGGATGTAGGCCTCGGCCTTGAACTTGGTGTGCGGCTTCACCGAACCCGGCTTGCAGAGCACCTGACCGCGCTCGACTTCCTCGCGCTTGGTGCCGCGCAGCAGCGCGCCGATGTTGTCGCCAGCCTGGCCCTGGTCGAGCAGCTTGCGGAACATTTCGACGCCGGTGACGGTCGTCTTGGTGGTCGGCTTCAGACCGACGATCTCGACTTCCTCCCCGACCTTCACGATGCCGCGCTCGACACGGCCGGTGCAGACAGTGCCGCGGCCCGAGATCGAGAACACGTCTTCAACCGGCATCAGGAACGGCTGGTCGATCGGACGCTCCGGCTGCGGAATGTACTCGTCCACCGCCTTCATCAGTTCGAGGACGGCTTCCTTGCCGAGCTTCGGATCCTTGTCTTCCAGCGCCATCAGGGCGGAGCCCTTGATGATCGGAATCTTGTCGCCCGGGAACTGGTACTTCGAGAGCAGTTCGCGCACCTCGAGCTCGACCAGCTCGAGCAGCTCCGGATCGTCGACCATGTCGACCTTGTTCAGGAACACGACCAGCGCCGGAACGCCGACCTGACGCGCCAGCAGGATGTGCTCGCGGGTCTGGGGCATTGGGCCGTCGGCAGCCGACACAACCAGGATCGCGCCGTCCATCTGGGCAGCGCCGGTGATCATGTTCTTCACATAGTCAGCGTGGCCGGGGCAGTCGACGTGCGCATAGTGGCGGTTGGCCGTCTCGTACTCAACGTGAGCGGTCGAGATGGTGATGCCGCGCGCCTTCTCTTCCGGCGCCTTGTCGATCTGGTCGTAGGCGGTGAACGTTGCGCCGCCGGTCTCGGCCAGAATCTTGGTGATCGCAGCCGTCAGCGACGTCTTGCCATGGTCGACGTGACCGATGGTGCCGATATTGCAATGCGGCTTGCTGCGGTTGAATTTCTCTTTAGCCATAGAACACTCCCTTCCGGGTCTTTCCGACGGTTGGTCTTAGTTGCGGATTACGCGAATTTCTTCTGGACCTCTTCCGAAACGTTTCGCGGCGCTTCGGCGTAATGGTCGAACTGCATCGTGAAGGTCGCGCGCCCCTGAGACATCGAGCGCAGGGTGTTCACGTAACCGAACATGTTCATCAGCGGGACCATTGCGTTGATGACGTTGGCGTTGCCGCGCATGTCCTGGCCCTGGATCTGCCCGCGCCGGGAATTCAGGTCGCCGATGACGGAGCCGGTGTAATCCTCCGGCGTCACCACCTCGACCTTCATGATCGGCTCGAGCAGGACTGACTTGCCCTTCTGCAGGGCTTCACGGAACGCCGCGCGCGAGGCGATTTCGAAGGCGAGCGCCGACGAATCGACTTCGTGGAAGGCGCCGTCGACAAGCTGAACCTTGACGTCGACCACCGGGAAGCCTGCAACGACACCCGCACCCAGCACGCTGTTGAGGCCCTTTTCGACGCCGGGGATGTATTCCTTCGGCACCGAACCGCCCACGATCTTGCTCTCGAACTCGAAGCCCTTACCCGGCTCGTTCGGCTCGACGATGAACTTCACCCGCGCGAACTGGCCGGTACCGCCGGTCTGCTTCTTGTGGGTGTAGTCGACTTCCGCCGGCTTGGTGATGCGCTCACGGAACGCCACCTGCGGTGCGCCGATATTGGCGTCGACCTTGTAGGTCCGCTTCAGGATGTCGACCTTGATGTCGAGATGCAGTTCGCCCATCCCCTTCAGGATGGTCTGGCCGCTTTCGGTGTCGGTCGACACGCGGAAGGACGGATCCTCGGCAGCGAGCTTCGCCAGCGCGACGCCGAGCTTTTCCTGATCGGCCTTCGACTTCGGCTCGATCGCGATCTCGATCACCGGCTCCGGGAATTCCATCTTCTCGAGAATGACCGGCTTGTCCGGATCGCACAGCGTGTCGCCGGTGCGGGTCTCCTTCAGACCGGCCAGCGCAACGATGTCGCCGGCATAGGCTTCCTTGATGTCTTCACGGTTGTTCGCATGCATCAGCAGCATGCGGCCCACCCGCTCCTTACGCTCACGGGTCGAATTGACGACGCCCGTGCCGCTCTGAAGGATGCCCGAATAGATGCGGCAGAAGGTGATGGTGCCGACGAACGGATCGTCCATGATCTTGAAGGCGAGCAGCGACATCGGCTCGCTGTCGTCGGGCTTGCGCACCAGCTCGTTGCCCTTGTCATCGACTCCCTTGATGGCGGGAACGTCGATCGGCGACGGCAGATAATCCACGACCGCGTCAAGCAGCGGCTGCACGCCCTTGTTCTTAAACGCCGAGCCACAAAGAACCGGATAGAACGCGCCGCTCAGCACCGCCTTGCGCAGCAGGCGCTTCAGCGTTGCTTCGTCGGGCTCAACACCATCGAGAAACGCCGTCAGCGCGTCGTCGTCGAGTTCGACGGCGGCCTCGATCATCTTCTCGCGATATTCCTTCGCCTGGTCGAGCATGTCGGCGGGAATGTCGATGTCCTTGAAATTGGCACCGAGCGCCTCGTCTTCCCAGATCACGCCCTTCATGCGCACCAAGTCGATGATGCCCTTGAACTGGCTCTCAGCGCCGATCGGCAGCTGAATGGCGACCGGCTTCGCGCCCAGACGCTTCACGATGTCATCGAGACACTTGAAGAAGTCGGCGCCGATCTTGTCCATCTTGTTGGCGAACACGATGCGCGGGACGCGATACTTGTCGCCCTGGCGCCAGACGGTCTCGGTCTGCGGCTCCACGCCCTGGTTGCCGTCGAGCACAACGACCGCGCCGTCGAGCACGCGCAACGAGCGCTCCACCTCGATGGTGAAGTCCACGTGGCCCGGGGTGTCGATGATGTTCAGGCGCTTGCCGTTCCAGAACGCGGTCGTCGCAGCCGACGTAATGGTGATGCCGCGCTCCTGCTCCTGCTCCATCCAGTCCATCGTCGCGGCGCCTTCATGCACCTCGCCGATCTTGTGGCTTTTGCCGGTGTAATAGAGAATCCGCTCGGTGGTCGTCGTCTTCCCGGCATCGATGTGAGCCATGATGCCGAAATTGCGGTAGTCCTCGATCTTGTGGAGACGGGGCATTGGACGTCCTTTACCAGCGGTAATGCGAGAAGGCGCGGTTGGCTTCCGCCATGCGATGCACGTCTTCGCGCTTCTTGACTGCATTCCCCCGGTTATTCGATGCGTCGAGCAGCTCAGCGGAGAGCCGGTCCATCATCGTCTTTTCGTTGCGATCGCGCGCGGCGGAAATCAGCCAGCGAATGCCGAGCGCCTGACGGCGGGTCGAACGCACTTCAACCGGCACCTGATAGGTCGCGCCACCGACGCGCCGCGAGCGCACTTCGATCGACGGCATGACGTTGTCCAGCGCCTGCTGGAAGACCTGCAGCGGATTGGACTTGGTCTTGCCCTCGATGATGTCGAAGGCGCCATAGACGATCCGCTCGGCGGCCGACTTCTTGCCGTCATACATCAGCGAATTCATGAACTTGGAAACAATGAGATTGCCGAACTTCGGATCCGGATTGATCTCGCGCTTCTCGGCAGAGTGACGACGGGACATGACGCGCTACCTCACTTCGGCCGTTTCGCGCCGTACTTGGACCGGCGCTGCTTGCGGTTCTTCACGCCCTGCGTGTCGAGCACGCCGCGGACGATGTGATAGCGAACACCCGGCAGATCCTTCACGCGGCCGCCGCGGATCATCACAACCGAGTGTTCCTGCAGGTTGTGGCCCTCGCCCGGAATGTAGCCGATCACCTCGAACTGATTGGTCAGGCGCACCTTGGCGACCTTGCGAAGCGCCGAGTTCGGCTTCTTCGGGGTCGTCGTATATACACGCGTGCACACGCCGCGCTTTTGCGGCGAGGCCTGCAGAGCCGGCACCGTGTTGCGGTAGGTCGGTTTGACCCGGCCTTTGCGGATCAATTGATTGATCGTCGGCATCCGATTTAAGCCTTCATCCTCACCGTCGGGACCGCCATCCAGATGGCCCCTCGCCGGAACGCACGTTTCCACGCGCAAAACGAAACCACGCCATCCGCTCCGGCTTTTGCGGATTGGCGCTTCGCGATGCAGAGGACCACGAAGCTCATCGCCTCGCGGTCATGACCTTTCCAACTGGCTTCTTGCCGTCAGCGGCAGCGTTTGAGAATCATTCGTCGAGGCTTTGGGTCGCCGTCCGCAGCGCGTCAAAAGAGCTTTTCAACTCAATGACTTAGATGCTGCCTTCGGGATGCCGTGCCGACGAGGCGAAACTCACCGCCTGCCGAAAGTGGCGCGTGTGTATCGGCCATGGGGGGTGAAGTCAAGCAAAGAAGTCCAGATTTTCCGGGCCTTTCGGGCAGTTCATCTCCGGCGCCCGAAGCCTGACGGCATCGCCGGAATTACCGCCGCCCGGCAGCGTGAAATCGCCGATCAGCCCGAACTTCGGTCAAACAGTTCCAACGAGGGGTCGTGACCCTATCATAGCACCGCAACTCGCGTCGCATCGTCAGGTTCCGCGCACACGAACGGCTATATGGTACCGGCGGATTGAGTCTGCCTGCCCTCTGCAGACGCCGCCTGGCCAGAACGCGAATCGTCTCCGCCTGAATCGGCCACCGGCCCACACGTCACCAGACGTAGCGGATGTGACATTTCCCGCCGTAGCCACGGGTGGTGCTGGAAAACTCGCCCTCGAACGAGCCGCCGAGACTCACATTATTTGCGAGCCTCAGGTCTGCGCCAGCACTGACCAGCGCTAGGTCGCGCGCCGGCGCAGCGCCATTGATGGTGAAGGTCAACCCCGGCAGCGACGCAAAGGTCGCCGACACCGCGCCGTCATTGCCCTCGTCGTGGGCCCAGGCCGCACGGCCGCGCAGCGTCAGCAATGCCGCTTGCAGTGCGATCGAATGCTCCATGCGCGCGCCGAGTTCGGTGCGGGTGATGGTCGTATCGTTGCTGCCGTAGCTCAGCGTCCTTAAGGGAACCGAGCCAAGTCGCCTGCGATCCGGCGCGAGCTCGATCCGACTGACTCGACCGCGCCGAAGCGGGCAGATCAAAGAGAAAAGGCCGCTTCTCAGCGGCCTTTTCTTCAGTTCTCGAGACTTCTGCTCGCGACTATTCCGCTGCCGGCTCCGGCAGCGCCGCCGGGGCTGCGGCGGAACGGGCCGCCGCCTCCTTGGCGCGCTCATCGAGGATGAGGGTGTCGCGCTTGGTCGCGATCTCGCGCAGCGAGCTCATCATGGCGCCGGTACCGGCCGGGATCAGCCGTCCGACAATGACGTTTTCCTTGAGCCCGTCGAGCGTGTCGGACTTGCCGTTGACGGCAGCCTCGGTGAGCACGCGCGTGGTCTCCTGGAACGACGCCGCCGAGATGAACGACCGGGTCTGGAGCGAGGCCTTGGTGATGCCGAGCAGAACCGGATGTCCGCTCGCCGGCTTCTTGCCCTGCTCCACCGCCTTCTCGTTGATCTGGTCCATCTCGACACGGTCGAGCTGCTCGCCCTGGATCAGGTCGGTCTCGCCCGCGTCGTCGATCTCCACCTTCTGCAGCATCTGACGGACAATCACCTCGATGTGCTTGTCGTTGATGCCCACGCCCTGCAGCCGGTAGACCTCCTGGATTTCGTTGACCAGGTAAGCGGCGAGTTCCTCGACGCCCTTGATCGCCAGAATGTCGTGCGGAGCCGGGTTGCCCTCGACGATGGAGTCGCCCTTCTCGATCAGGTCGCCATCCTGCAGATGGATGTGCTTGCCTTTCGGGATCAGATATTCGACCGCCTCCACCTCGGTGTCGGCCGGCTCGATCGAGATGCGGCGCTTGTTCTTGTAGTCGCGGCCGAACCGGATCGTGCCGGAGATTTCGGCGATGACCGCCGCTTCCTTCGGACGCCGGGCCTCGAACAGCTCCGCCACCCGCGGCAGACCGCCGGTGATGTCGCGGGTCTTGGCGCTTTCGGTCGGGATACGGGCGATGACGTCGCCGGCATAAACCGGAGCGCCCTGGTCGACCGACAGGATGGCGTCGATGGCGAGCGGATAGCGCGCCTCGCCGCCGCGGGCGAGCTTGAGAATCTTGCCCTCCTTGTCCTTGATCGCGATCGCCGGACGCAGGTCCGCGGCACGCTGGGACGTGCGCCAATCGGTCACCACGCGCTTGGTGATGCCGGTGGACTCGTCCTGGGTCTCCGCGACCGACTGGCCTTCGACCAGATCCTCGAGTTCGGCAAAACCGTCGACCTCGGTGATGATCGGGCGGGTATAGGGATCCCACTCTGCCATCCGCTGGCCGCGCGTGACCTTGTCGCCCTCGTTGACGCGCAACCGCGCGCCGAACGGCAGACGATGGGTCGCCCGCTCGGTGCCATCCGCATCGACCACCGCGAGGGTGACGTTGCGGCTCATCACGATCAACGCGCCTTCCGAATTCTTGGTGACGGCGTTGGCCAGCTTGTCCTTCATCTTCAGACGGACGGTGCCATCGAAATTCGACTCGATGAACGACTGCTCGTTGATCTGCGCCGCACCGCCGATGTGGAAGGTGCGCATGGTGAGCTGGGTGCCCGGTTCGCCGATCGACTGAGCGGCGATCACGCCGACAGCTTCGCCCATATTGACCGGCGTGCCACGTGCCAGATCGCGTCCGTAGCAGGCGCCGCAGACACCGTTGGCCAGTTCGCAGGTCAGCACCGAGCGGATGCGCACTTCCTGCACATTCGCCTTGGTGATCTGATCAACCTCGGCTTCGCCGAGCAGCGTGCCGTTCTTCACGATCACATTGCCGGTCGCCGGATCCTTCACGTCCTCTGCCGTGGTGCGGCCGAGAATCCGGATGCCGAGCGATGCCACGACCGTGCCCGCGTCGATGATCGCGCGCACCTTGATGCCGGCTTCGGTTCCGCAATCATACGACGTGATGATGCAGTCCTGCGCCACGTCGACGAGACGGCGGGTCAGGTAACCGGAGTTCGCGGTCTTCAGCGCGGTGTCGGCCAGACCCTTGCGGGCGCCGTGGGTGGAGTTGAAGTACTCCATCACGGTCAGGCCTTCCTTGAAGTTCGAGACGATCGGGGTCTCGATGATGGAGCCGTCAGGCTTGGCCATCAGTCCGCGCATGCCGGCGAGCTGACGCATCTGGGCGGGCGAACCGCGCGCTCCGGAATGCGCCATCATGTAGATCGAATTGATCGGCAGCTCGCGACCGGACTTGGCGTCCTTCTTGGTGGTCGAGATTTCGGTCATCATCTCGGCGGCGATCGCCTCGGTGCATTTCGACCAGGCGTCGACCACCTTGTTGTACTTCTCGCCCTGGGTGATCAGGCCGTCATTGTACTGCTGCTCGAAATCCTTGGCCTCTTCGCGAGTCTTGTCGACGATCTTCCACTTCGCCTCGGGCACCACCATGTCGTCCTTGCCGAACGAAATGCCGGCCTTGAACGCATGCGAGAAGCCGAGCGCCATGATGCGATCGCAGAAGATGACCGTGTCCTTCTGACCGCAATGGCGGTAGACGGTGTCGATCATGTTCGAGATTTCGCGCTTGGTCATGAGCTTGTTGACGACGTCGAAGGTGACGACCCTGCTCTTCGGCAGAACCTGCCCGAGCATCACGCGTCCCGGCGTCGTATCGTAGACCTTCCGCGTCGCCTCTCCGTCCGGCCCGAGGCCGTTCCAGCGATACTTGATCTTGGAATGCAGCGTGATCGTCTTCTGCGACAGCGCATGCTCGACCTCGGCGATGTTGCCGAACACCTTGCCCTGGCCGGGCTCGTTGTCGCGCATCAGCGAGAGGTAGTAGAGACCGAGAACGATATCCTGCGACGGCACGATGATCGGCTGACCGTTGGCCGGATGCAGGATGTTGTTGGTCGACATCATCAGCACGCGCGCTTCCAGCTGCGCTTCAAGCGACAGCGGAACGTGCACGGCCATCTGGTCGCCGTCGAAGTCGGCGTTGAAGGCGGCGCAGACCAGCGGATGAAGCTGAATGGCCTTGCCTTCGATCAGCACCGGCTCGAACGCCTGGATGCCGAGACGATGCAGCGTCGGCGCACGGTTCAGCATCACCGGATGCTCGCGGATCACCTCGTCGAGGATATCCCAAACTTCGGGCTTTTCCTTTTCGACGAGCTTCTTCGCCTGCTTCACGGTGGTCGACAGACCCTTGGCGTCCAGCCGCGAATAGATGAAGGGCTTGAACAGCTCGAGCGCCATCTTCTTCGGCAGGCCGCATTGATGCAGCTTTAATTCCGGACCGACCACGATCACCGAACGGCCGGAATAGTCGACGCGCTTGCCGAGCAGGTTCTGACGGAACCGGCCCTGCTTGCCCTTCAGCATGTCAGCGAGCGACTTCAGCGGACGCTTGTTGGCGCCGGTGATGACGCGGCCGCGGCGGCGCAGCTCGATCAGCCGCTTCAGGCGGTTGTTGCGGTTGATGACGCGGCGATACAGGTCGTTGAGGTCGGACGTCGCAAAACGTCCGCCATCCAGCGGCACCAGCGGGCGCAGGTCCGGCGGGATCACCGGCACATGCGTCAGGATCATCCATTCCGGCTTGTTGCCAGACTCGATGAAGGCCTCGATCAGCTTCACGCGCTTGGCGAACTTCTTCTTCTTGATCTCGCTGTCGGTGTTGGCGATCTCGGCGCGCAGATCGGCCTGCAGCTTGGTCAGGTCGAGCGCCTTCAGCATCTCGCGGATCGCTTCCGCGCCGATCATGGCAGTGAATGAGTCCTGGCCGTACTCGTCCTGCGCCTTGAGGTAATCCTCTTCGGACAGCAGCTGACGATCCTGCAGTGGGGTGAGACCCGGCTCCAGCACCACGTAATATTCGAAATACAGGATGCGCTCGAGATCTTTCAGCGTCATGTCGAGCAACATGCCGATGCGGCTCGGGAGCGACTTCAGGAACCAAATGTGAGCAACCGGGGCCGCCAGCTCGATATGGCCCATGCGCTCGCGACGCACGCGCGACAGCGTGACCTCGACCGAGCACTTCTCGCAGATGATGCCCTTGTACTTCATGCGCTTGTACTTGCCGCACAAGCACTCGTAATCCTTGATCGGGCCAAAGATGCGCGCGCAGAACAAACCGTCGCGCTCCGGCTTGAAGGTCCGGTAGTTGATGGTCTCCGGCTTCTTGATCTCGCCGTAGGACCAGGACTGAATCTTCTCAGGCGACGCGATCGAGATGCGGATCTGGTCGAAGACCTGAGCCGGCACCTGCGGGCTGAACAGATTCATGATTTCTTGGTTCATCGTGTTCTCCTCGGCCTTCGGCTGAATTTTGGCTCAGCGCCCGCGGCCGTAAATCGTTTCGCCAATGGACCCGGGACGGCGCCCTCGCCGTCCCGTCTCGTTTGCGAATTACTCCGCCGCCTCGGGCAGATCCGTCGGACGCTGCACCTTCGAATTGTGCAGGTCGACATTGAGGCCGAGCGAACGCATTTCCTTGACCAGCACGTTGAAGCTTTCCGGAATGCCCGCCTCGAACGTGTCGTCGCCGCGGACGATCGCCTCGTACACCTTGGTACGGCCAGCCACGTCGTCGGACTTCACTGTCAGCATTTCCTGCAGCGTGTAGGCGGCGCCATAGGCTTCGAGCGCCCACACCTCCATTTCGCCGAAACGCTGGCCGCCGAACTGCGCCTTGCCGCCCAGCGGCTGCTGGGTGACGAGTGAGTACGGGCCGATCGAACGGGCGTGGATCTTGTCGTCCACAAGGTGATGCAGCTTCAGCATGTAGATGTAGCCGACGGTCACCTTGCGATCGAATTGATCGCCGGTGCGGCCGTCATGCAGCACCACCTGGCCGGAGTGATCGAGACCTGCCAGATCGAGCATGTCCTCGATGTCCTTCTCCTTGGCCCCGTCGAAGACCGGGGTTGCGATCGGAACGCCGGGGCGCAGGTTGTTACCAAGTTCGACCAGGCCCTTGTCGTCGAGTGACTTGATGGTCTCGTCGTCGCCATAGACCTTCTTGAGGGTCTCCTTCAGCGGCTTGGTGTCCTGCTTCGAATAATACGCATCGACTGCCTGACCGATACGTTTGCCAAGGCCGGCGCAGGCCCAACCGAGATGGGTCTCGAGGATCTGACCGACATTCATGCGGCTCGGCACGCCGAGCGGATTGAGCACGATGTCGGCATGTGTGCCGTCTTCAAGGAACGGCATGTCCTCGACCGGAACGATCTTCGACACCACGCCCTTGTTGCCGTGACGGCCGGCCATCTTGTCGCCGGGCTGGATCTTG
>NZ_JCABZI010000021.1:0-196264 GCF_059499825.1 Pseudorhodoplanes sp. | reverse complement strand
TGTGGCGCCAGCCGCAGTGCAGGGTAGCTATGTACGGACGGGATAACCGCTGAAAGCATCTAAGCGGGAAACCCACCTCGAAACGAGAACTCCCTTGAGAGCCGTGGAAGACCACCACGTTGATAGGCCGGGTGTGTAAGCGCAGTAATGCGTTGAGCTTACCGGTACTAATCGCTCGAATGACTTGATTGCTCTTGTCTTCAATGCCCATTCGCGAGGCCTCGCGCGCTGTCTTTGACATCGCGCCGGTCCTTGCAAGATGGCTTTGGTCAAGACTTGAATGGTCCAAGTGACGCTCGTCCAAGTACAATACGTCAAGTGACGATAATTCAAGCGACCAGTCTTTGCTTCTCGATCCGTCTTTCGCCGGCCTGGTGGTTTTGGCGGAGAGCCTGAACCCGATCCCATTCCGAACTCGGCCGTTAAACTCTCCCGCGCCAATGGTACTAAGTCTCAAGACTTGGAAGAGTAGGTCGCTGCCAGGCCTGCCAAGGACGGATTTCCCCTCATCACGATTTCTGCATTTCAAAAAAACACCGGCAGCCGTTCGCGGCTGCCGGTGTTTTTTTATGCGCTTCGTCATGCGCGATGTCGGGCGCCGCTACGCGTCGGCTGCGACACCTTCGGTAAGCGGGATCTGTCATCCAACGACCTGTGCTTATTGGGCATATCGACGGGCCAGCCGCGTCGTTTGGCCCGTCAAGCCGTCGGTTGACAGGTCCTCAGCCATGCCGGCTAATCAAAACAACAACAAAGCACCGGATCGCTTCCGGCCTGCATTTCGGAGGACGCTGATGATCAGAACCCTTCAACATTCATCGATGGCGGCCCTGCTTGCGACCTTGTCGGTCGTTGCCGCGGCCGGCCCCACGCTGGCTCAGGAATTCCCGACCAAGACCGTGACGCTGGTCGGCGGCTATCCGGCGGGTGCTGCGTCCGACACGCTGGCGCGCGCGATTTCCGACCAGTTGCAGCAGCAATGGGGGCACCCGGTCGTGGTCGACAACCGGCCCGGCTCGTCCGGCAACCTCGCCGCCACCCAGGTGGCTCGTTCGGCAGCGGACGGTCACACCATTCTGGTCGCAACCGACGCGATGCTGACGTCGAACTCCTTCATGTTCAAGGCGATCGCGTTCGACCCGGCCAAGGACTTCACGCCGGTGCTGAACGCGGCGAAAAATATCCTGGTCCTCGCCGTGCATCCGGACCAGCCGATCAAGACGGTCGCCGATTATGTCGCCGAGGCCAAGAAGAACCCGGGCAAGATGGCGTTCGCCTCGTCCGGTCCGGGCTCGCCGCATCATCTCGCCGGTGAGTTGCTGGCACAGAAGGCCGGCATCAAGCTGCAGCACATTCCTTACAAGGGCGGCGGACAAGCCATCAACGACCTCGCCGGCGGGCATGTCCCCTCCGGATTCCTGAGCTTGTCGGCGGCGCGCGGTCTGCATGATTCCGGCAAGATAAGGATTATCGCGGTGGCGGAGCCGAAACGGTTCTCGGAACTGCCGGATATCCCGACCATCGCCGAGACCGTTCCCGGGGTCGAGATGGGTTCGTTCGTCGCGCTGGTGGCGCCGGCGGGCACGCCGAAGGCGGTCGTCGACAAGATCAGCGACGCTGCCGCCAAGATCCTCAAGGACCCCGCTGTTTCCAAGCGCCTCGCGGGTGCCGGTCTTGTGGTCACCGCCGACCCCCCGGCGGACCTGGCAAAGACCATTACTGACGGCCTCAAGATTCGCGGTGACCTGATCAAGGCGGCCGGCATCCAGCCGGAATAACGCGAGCGCTCTAACTATTTGACGGATCGTGCCTATCTTTCGCTTGCAATCATTTCGTCACTTGCTAGATAGCGCGACGATTTCATGCGGTCGAAGCCCTCGCGGGCGCGATCGCGACGGCGGCAAGAACCGGTTTGCCGCCCGATTGAACCCGGCTTATCGCGGGGTGGAGCAGCCCGGTAGCTCGTCAGGCTCATAACCTGAAGGTCGCTGGTTCAAATCCAGCCCCCGCAACCAAACAAGAGGCCCGGCATCGCAAGGCGATCGCCGGGCCTTTCTTTTTTCAGCCATCCCGAATCGCAGGCGCAGTCAAACGTAGGGCGCTCGGACCAAGCGCGTGCCAGCCGCCTCAAGCCGTTTCCGCGTCGCCGGCGATTGCATGCCGAAGCCTTCGCACAAAGCGAGCAAAAATCTCCTCCATGATTCCCGACGAGATCACCACCGTTGCGCCGGCGCGCGTGCGCTCGCGCTGCAGGAAGCCTGCCTGTTCGCAGGCGACAACGATCTTGCGGCAGCTTTCCGCTGACATCAGCGTCACCACGAAGCGCGCGAGATTCGACTGATCGAGCGCGCCCGGCCGCTCGGCCCATTGCTGAACCAGCCTCGGCATGGTGTCGCCGGTGAAGATCGCGTCGAGCAGGCGATCGGGTGACAGTCCGAAGCGGTTGGCGCGCTCCCTGTCGCCGATCAAGTCCGAGATGTAGTGATTGTGCAGCTCCGCGAGCCGCTGCAATTGCTCGGCCGTGTCGATTACATGCGCGCGGATCAGATAGAAAAACTCCGCTATCATCGCGGTCGATTCCATTCGCAGCACCGAGAGCACAGGCTCGGTCTGCACGCGGCTCGCGGCACACAATTGCTCGGCGAACGTTTTGCGGCCGGACTTCAGATGCTCCAGCAGAACCAGATCGGCTTCGACCTCGGATTCGTCCGCGAAGACATTGTCCTGCTCGTGCGGCGCGGCGCTGTCGGACCCTTTGCTCACTTTCGGCCCGATGCCTTCTTGAGCAACTGAAACAGGTCGTGCGCCGCTTCCGGCGAGGCGCGCTGGAAAATCGCGAGATCCGGATTTGTCGCGGGATCGAACGTCGCTTCGGCTTGGGAAGGGTCGCGCGGGCCGGAGCCGGGGTCGCCCGGCGCACTCGGGCCGAAGACGTCGCGTTGCCTGTCCGTGCTTTGGCCGCGCGATTTGAGCGTGTCGAGAACGCGGCGAACCATCGCCGGATCGGTCTGGTAAAGCGAGCGCAGCGTTTCGTTCCGGTCGATGATCGCCTCCTCGGCGATCGTGAACGGACGCGGCGCGGCGCTTGCCGGCTGCAGCAGCAGCGCGCACGCCAGGGCGAGGACCGCGGATCGTATCACGTACATCGCACTTCGTTCCCACCGGGCGGTCATTGTGCCAAGAAATGCCCATGGCGCAAAGGGACGGGGAGTTCGTTCGGCCGCCACAGGGCCCGGGAGGTCATCAGGTTCGGCGTGGTGGGCGCATGCAGCGGCGGCAAAGCGCCGGACTGTAATCCGGTCCTCGCCCCTTAAAATTTGACGTTGTCGGTTGCGGCACGCTACGGGACGCAATCCAGGACCGATGACAACCGACCGTGCCCAAACCAAGCAAGCCAAGAAAGGCCGTTCAGACCGACCGCGTCGGCGCCATTTATCGTGCGCTGCGCCGGGCCATCATCGAGCAGGCACTGGAGCCGGGTGCCAAGCTGCCGGAAGATGCGATCGGCGAGCGTTTCGGCGCCAGCCGCACCATCGTTCGCCATGCGCTCGGCCAGCTTGCGGCGGAGGGTTTGGTCGAGCTTCGCCGCAACCGCGGGGCCGCGGTCGCGACGCCGAGCTGGGATCAGGCGCGCGACATCTTCGACGTCCGCATTGCGATGGAGCGGCTGGTTATGCAGCGGCTCGCCGGCAAGCTGACGGCCGCGCAGATCGATCAGCTCAGGAGCCATGTGGAAGAGGAGGAGCGGGCGCGGGGCCGCGACGAGCCGCTGTCGATCCGGCTTGCGACCGAGTTCCATATCGTTCTCGCGGAGATGACCGGCAGCGCGGTCTTGGAACGCTATGTCAGCGAAACCTCGTCGCGCTGCGGCCTGATCCTCGCGCTCTATAGCCGGCCGCATTCGTCGGAATGCGCAGTCAGCGAGCATCGTGAAATCATCGACGCGTTGGTCAAGGGCGATGACGCCCGTGCCATCGCGGTGATGGACCAGCATCTCGAGGCGGTTGCGAGTCGCGCGCTGATCGTGGCGCGTCCGAACAAGGGACGCGACATCAAGGATATCCTGTTGGGCTATCTCAGCGGCGACGAGAAGGCGAAGAGCGTGGCGCGGCGATAGGCCCCTTTCTTCTCTCACGCTGCCCCTCTTCGAGACAGTTGCGGCGGGCTTGCCTTCGGCTTACGCCACAATGCCTCGTGCGGTGAGGATCCGTTCGGCGCTGTCGTTCCAGACATCCATCTGCACGATCTTGCCGCCGCGCACCACGAACCGGTCGACATAGCGATTGCCTTCGAACGGTGTGCCGTCGGGCCATTCGCCATAGAGCGTACCGAGATTGTAGACGATGGTCTCGCCGCGGCCGGGCACCACGTCGGTCCGCTCCATCTTCTTCTTCACCCACTTGTAGCGGCCGGCATTGAAGGCCGTGGTCTCGCGCGGATGCTTGTATTTGCGACCGCCGGTGAAGGTGATGGCGAGATCGTCGGCGATATAGCGCGCAGCCGTCTCCGGATCCGGCACCATCGAGGCGACCAGAAAGCGCTCGACAATGTCCGCGGCTTCGGCGGTCTCGTCGGTAGCAGAAAGGATCTGAGCGGTGGCTGGTGACATGGCGCATCCTCGTCGCGTCGCGCCCGGACGTCCGGGCGCCCCTGCACCATGCATAATCCCTGCCAGAGATCGAATGCAATACAAGCTTTCAATCGTATACAATATCGCATACGATTTTGCCTGAATCCGTGGCTACCTGCCTATAAGATGTGCGGAAAGCTCAGCGGGGTGGAGATTCTCCAGCATTTACAGTGCATGCGGTGTGGCATGCGGCTTGCGTCAGAAGACCCCAGTTGTCCCCCGACCGGAGAGGTTTGCCATGATGTCTCGCCTGCCGCCTTCCATCAACCGACGGATCGTTCTTGCCGGCGCTGCGGCGCTTGTCATGCTCTCACCGGCTGCGGCCCAGGAAACCATCAAGGTCGGCCTCGTTGCCGCCATGTCCGGCCAGTCCGCCAAGTCGGGCGAGGCCATCACCCGCGGGCTGTCGCTTGCGATCGACGAAATCAATGCCAAGGGCGGTGTGCTCGGCAAGAAGCTGGAACTGGTCTCGCGTGACGACGAGAGCAATCCCGCCAAGGGCGTGGTCGCGGCGCGCGAACTGGTGCAGCGCGAAAAGGTCGTGGCCCTGTTCGGCGGTGTCGATACGCCGGTCTCGCTTGCGATCGTGCCATTCGCCAACCAGGCGAAAGTCCCTTTCATGGGCGTCTGGGCGGCCGGCACGCCGATTACAAAGAACGGCGCGCCCGAGAATTACGTGTTCCGCGTTTCGGCCGTGGATGAAATCGTGGACGTGGCGCTGGTCGATTATTCGGTCAAGAAATACGGCGCCAAGAAGCCAGGGATGATCCTGATCAACAATCCCTGGGGCGAGTCGAACGAGAAGGGGCTGAAAGCCGCGCTCGCCGACAAGAAGATGGAATATGCCGGCGTCGAGAAATTCGAGACCAACGATGTCGATGTGGTGCCGCAACTCACGCGTCTGAAGCAGGCCGGCGCGGACGTTCTGTATCTCGTCGCAAACGTCGCGCCGTCGGCGCAGGTGGTGAAGTCCCTCGACCGCATGGGCTGGAACGTGCCGATCGTCTCGCATTGGGGCCCGGCCGGCGGACGCTTCGCCGAACTGGCCGGCGCGAGCGCGCCGAAGGTCCATTTCATCCAGACCTACAGCTTCTCCGGCAAGCTTCCGCCGAAGGGCGAAGCGGTGCTGGCGGCGCTGAAGAAGAAATATCCGGAGATCAAGTCGCTCGCCGACGTGACCCCCGCTGTCGGCATCGCCAATGCCTATGACGCGATGCATCTCACTGCCGCGGCGATCGCCAAGGCGGGTTCGACCGAGGGTCCGAAAGTGCGTCAGGGCTTCTACGGCATCGACAGCCATGAGGGGCTGATCAAGACCTACAAGAAGCCGTTCACCCCGACGCAGCACGACGCGCTCGGCCCGGACGACTACATCTTCACGTTCTTCAACAAGGAAGGCGAAATCCTTCCGCTGACGAACTGAGTCAATCGCTTTGGAGTCGTCCCCGCCTGCGCGGGGACGACAACAACCCTGACCTCAAGGTGACGGGGCCAATACCCTCATGCTGATCACCTCCGCGATCATTTCCGGCATCGGACTGGGCTCCATGTACGGGCTGATCGCGCTCGGATTTCACGTCACCTACATCGTGTCCCACACCGTCAATTTCGCACAAGGCTCCGCGGTGATGCTCGGAGCGGTGCTGGGCTATACCTTTGCCATTACGCTTGGCTGGCCGATCCCGCTCGCGATCGCCGCGGCGTTGTTGCTGTGCGCTTTGTTCGGGCTCTTGGTCGAGCGCACCTTGGTGAGGCCGTTCGCCGATCGCGGCTCCAACGCCTGGCTGATGGCGACCGTTGCCGGCGGCATCGTGCTCGACAATGTCGTGATGTTCACCTTCGGCAAGGAGCCGCGCAGCTTTCCGTCCTTCCTTGCGCAGAAGCCGGTCGAGATTTTCGGTGCCGGCGTCTATCCGCTCCAACTCATCATTCCCGTGGTCGGGATAGCAGCGGCGCTGCTGTTCCATCTGGTCACGCACCGCACCCGCTACGGCAAGGCGCTACTCGCGGTAGTGCAGAACCCCGATGCCGCCCGTCTGATGGGGATCAATGTGCGGCTGATCGTGGCCGCATCCTTCGCGATTTCCACCATGCTTGCGGGCATCGCCGGTCTGCTGATCGCGCCGCTGTTCAGCGTGCATTCCGACATGGGCATGCTGTTCGGCATCAAGGCTTTTGCCGTGGCGATCCTGGGCGGCATCACGTCGGCCTGGGGCGTGGTGCTCGCGGGTCTCGCCTATGGCTTGATCGAGGCGCTGGTCACCGCCTATCTCGGCTCGACCTATACGCAGATCGTGGTGTTCTCGGTGATCATCCTTGCGCTCACCATCATGCCGAACGGCCTTCTCGGCCGTGCCGCCGTGAATAAGGTCTGAGCCGATGATCGGGACCTTGCGCGCCATCGGAACGCCGCTTGCAATCCTCGCGGTCACCGCCGCGGGGCTCGGAATGGGCCTGCTGACCGAAGGCTATTGGCATTTCATTCTGGCGCTGGTTGCGCTCACCACCATTACCGGCGTGGGACTGAACATTCTGCTCGGCCTGACCGGCCAGATATCGCTCGGCCATGTCGGCTTCTATGCAATCGGGGCTTACACCGCTGCGATCCTCACCCTGAACGGCGTCAGCTTCTGGCTGGCTTTCCCGATTGCGGGCGTGCTCGCCGGTGTTGTCGGCGCGCTGCTCGCGTTGCCGGCTTTGCGCGTCACCGGTCCCTATCTCGCGATGGTCACCATCGCCTTCGCCTTCATCGTCGAGCATGGCACCATCGAATGGCGCGACCTGACCGGCGGTCAGAACGGCCTGATGGGTATCACGCCGCCGTCGGTCGGATCGTTCACTTTCTCCGAGCGCGACATCGCGCTGATGGCGGTCGCCTGCGCCGGACTCGCGCTCTATTTCTTCCACCGGCTTGCCAATAGCACATGGGGCAAGGGCATGGTTGCGGTGCGCGACGCGGAGGTCGCTGCGCGCTCGACCGGCCTCAACCCGGTGATCGTGAAGACCGCCGCTTTCGCGCTGTCCGCCGTGCTGACCGGGCTTGCGGGCGCGATGTTCGCGCCGCTGATGATGTTCGTGGCGCCGTCAAATTTCCCGTTCTCGCAATCGATCCTGTTCCTGCTCGCGGTGATTGTCGGCGGCGCCGGCTGGACGCTTGGACCGGTGATCGGCGCAATTGTGAGCGTGGTGTTTCCGGAAATGCTGGGCTGGCTGGCCGAATACCGGCTCTTGTTTTTCGGCAGTCTGCTTCTGGTGGTGCTGTGGCTCGCGCCGGAAGGCGTGCTCGGCTCGCTGGCCAAGCTGTGGCGCCGGGTCGATCCGCGCAGTGCTGCGGCGGGCGGAATCGATGTCGCAACGTTCCTGAAACCGACATCGCCGCGGGACCTTGTCGTGCGCGATATCGGCATTGCCTTCGGCGGTATCCGCGCCGCCACCGGCGTCAGCTTCGATGCGAAGCCCGGCAAGGTCACCAGCGTGATCGGCCCCAACGGCGCTGGCAAGACCACGGTGCTGAACATCGTCGGGGGCTTCTATCGCCCCGATACCGGCTCGGTGAAGCTCGGCGATCACGACCTGTCCGGCGCGTCCGCCTGGAAGGTTGCGCGCGCCGGCATTGCGCGCACCTACCAGACCACCAAGCTGTTCACGACGCTCAGCGTCCTCGACAATGTGCTGATCGCGCTCCGCCGCGGCGAACTTGGCGCTCCGTTGTCGTCCGTGGAAAACACGGAGGATGTCGAAGCGGCCGAGGCGCTGCTGGCCTTCGTCGGCTATTCCGGTCCCCTCGCGACCGCTGCGGGTGACCTTCCGCATGTCGACCGCAGGCTGGTCGAGATCGCACGCGCGCTCGCCTCCCGCCCCGATGTGCTGCTGCTCGACGAACCCGCCGCCGGCTTGATGCGTTCCGACAAGGACAAGCTCAGCGCGCTGCTGCGCCAGATCGCCGATATCGGCATCGCCGTGATCCTGGTCGAGCACGACATGACGCTGGTCATGGGCATCTCCGACCATGTCGTGGTGCTCGACGCCGGAAGTGTGATCGCACAAGGCACGGCGGTCGAAGTGCGCCACAATCCGCGCGTGCTGAAGGCTTATCTTGGCGGCGGCGATATGCGCGACCGTCCCCGCAAGGAAGCCTTCGAGCCGCCGGCCGATGCGATCCTGTCGGTGGTGAAACTGACTGCCGGCTATGGCGCGGCGCCGGTGCTGCAGGCGATCTCGTTCGATGTGCGGCCGGGGGAGATGGTGGCGATGCTTGGCGCCAACGGCGCCGGCAAATCGACCGTCATGCGTGCTCTGTCCGGTCTGCTGCGACCGGTCAGCGGCAATATCGTGCTCGACAACAAGCAGGTCTCCTCGCTGGAAGCCTATCGCATTGCTCGCGAGGGACTGGCGCTGGTGCCCGAAGGCCGACAGGTGTTCGGCGAGCTCGACGTGCGCGACAACCTTCTTCTCGGCGCCTTCTCCCGCAAGGATGCCGATCTCGACCGCGAGATCGAGACGCTGCTCAATCGCTTCCCGCGACTGCGCGAACGCCTGACCAGCCGGGCCGGTCTTCTGTCCGGCGGCGAGCAGCAGATGCTGGCCATTGCGCGCGGACTGATGGCGAACCCGCAACTGCTGATGCTGGACGAGCCCTCGCTCGGTCTGGCGCCGGCGATGATCAACGAACTGTTCGACATTCTTGCAGAATTGCGCGACGAGGGCGTCACCATTCTGCTGGTCGATCAGATGGCGGCGCTGGCGCTGACTGTCGCCGATCGGGGTTATGTGCTGGAGCAAGGTCGCTTTGCCCGCGAAGGCGCGGCCGCCGAACTCGCCGCCGATCCGGCGCTGGAGGCGGCCTATCTCGGGACCAAGGAAAAATCTGTCGCTTAGGGAGCGCGATCCCAGCGGCCGCCGGTTCGCAATGGATCATGCTCGAATGGGAAAACGGAGTGTCTTGTGGATTTCGATCTGATCCTGCGTGAAGCGCGCCTCGCCGGCCAGGCGGAACGGACGACCGATATTGGCATCAGCAAGGGCAAGATCGCGGCCGTCGCACCGGATCTGCCGAAAGGCGCGCCGGAAAGGCGGCTGGACGGCCGGCTCGTGGTGCCTGGCTTCATCGAGACGCACATCCATCTCGACAAATCCTGCCTGCTCGGCCGCTGCCAATGCGAGAAAGGCACGCTCGACGAGGCAATCCTCGCGGTCGCCGACGCCAAGCGTGGCTTCACCGAGGACGATGTCTATCAGCGCGCGACCAAGACCCTTGAAAAGGCGATCAAGCAGGGTACGACGCGCATGCGCACGCATGTCGAGGTCGATCCGCGCATCGGCCTGACCAGCCTCAAGGCGCTGTTGCGGCTCAAGAAAGATTACGCCTTCGCGATCGATCTGCAGCTTTGCGTCTTTCCGCAGGAAGGCTTGCTCGACGATCCCGGCTGCGAGGACGTAATGGTCGCGGCGCTGGAGGCCGGTGCGGACGTGGTCGGCGGTGCGCCCTATATGGACAAGGATTCGCACGGCCAGATCGCGCGCATCTTCGCGCTGGCGCAGCGCTTCAATGTCGATATCGATTTCCACCTCGATTTCGGGCTCGATACCGGCCATCTCGACGTGCTGGAAGTCTGCCGTCTTGCCGACGAGACCGGCTGGGGCGGTCGGGTGGCGGTCGGACATGCCACGAAATTCTCAGCCATGAAGGCCGCCGATCTGGTGACGCTGGCGAAGCGGCTTGCCAGGTCCGGCGTTGCCGTAACCGCGCTGCCGTCGACCGATCTGTTCCTGATCGGCCGCGACTATGACGGCAACGTGCCGCGCGGCGTGGCGCGTGTGCATCAACTGGTCGAGCACGGCGTGAACTGCTCGATCTCGACCAACAACGTGCTGAATCCCTTCACGCCGTTCGGCGATTGCTCGCTGGTGCGGATGGCCAACCTCTACGCCAATGTCGCGCAGATCGGTGGACGTCCGTCGGACATGGAGCTCTGCCTGTCGATGGTCACCGAACGGTCGGCGCGGCTGCTCAATTTGCGCGATTACGGAATTGCGGAAGGCAAGCAGGCGGACGTCGTCGTCATGGATTGCACCGACGGCGCTACGGCGATCGCCGAACTGGCGCAGCCGCTGATGGTGTTCAAGCGCGGCGAAATGACGGTGTCGCGGCCGGCCGCTATGCTGGTGCGGCCGGGAACAGGGCAGGCGGACTCTGCGGCGGCTTGAGGGTTTCTGATTGCGGCACAGGCGCTGTGCTCCCTCCCCCTTGCGGGGGAGGGTTGGGGAGGGGGGCGATCGTTCGCTATGGTGGTTGTTGTTGACCCCCCTCCCGACCGGACTTCTTCCGGTCGACCTCCCTCGCAAGGGGGGAGGTGAAGGGGAGTGTGCGGCTGCGCCTTATCTGCACTAATCTCCTACTCGCATGCTTCAGCCGCCCCGCCTTTATCTCATCCTCGACACCGTCGCGCGCGCGGGCTCGATCCGGAAAGCCGCCGACCGGCTGCGCATCGCGTCGACCGCACTCAACCGCTCCATCCTCAATGTCGAAAAAGAGCTCGGCACGCCGCTTTTCGAAAGGCTACCACGCGGGGTGCGCCTGACCGCAGCGGGCGAGGTGCTGATCGCGACCATCCGGCGGAGCCTCTCAGACCTTGCCTCCGCCTCCTCGCAGATCGAGCAATTGCGCGGCCTGGTGCGCGGCACCGTGCGGATCGCGTGTGCGGAATCTGCAGCCAACGACCTGATCCCGGAAACCATCGCGCGCTATCAGGAGCGCTATCCCGGCGTGCAGTTCCAGCTCCTCGTCGGCTCGACCGCGCCGCTGATCATGTCGCTGATGGCGGACGAGAATGACCTCCTGCTTGCGCACGATCCGCCAAGCTCGGACCAGTTGAATGTGATCGAGACCATCAAGCAGCCGCTTTGCGCCATGATGCGGCCCGGCCATCCACTGGCGAAGCGAACCTCGCTGCGGCTCGCCGAATGCCAGCCGTATCCGGTCGCGCTGGGCGTCGAGACCTTCGGCAGCCGCCGGCTGATCGATGCGCTGCTGACGAAGTCTCGGCTGACGCTGCGCGTCGCCATGGAGGCAAGTGCGGTTCAGCCGCAAAAGATGTTCGCGCGCGACACCGATGCGATCTGCTTCCAGTACCAGATCGGTACCGTGCGCGAGGGGCGCGATGGAGACCTGGTCTCGATCCCGCTCAGCGACCCCGATCTGACCAAGGGCCGGCTGGTGCTGGCGTCTCGGGCCGGCCGCATCCTGCCGATCCCGGCCGCGAGCTTCGTCGAGACCCTGAAACAGACGCTGGCGCGCTTGTCCGAGGGTGGAAGCGCTGCCCAGCCCACCCGGCGAGTGAGAGCAAAATGATCTCGCTCTGAGATAAACATAGTCCTATGCGCTTTCGGTGCGCTGCAGCAAGCTTGCGGTATGCGCGCCAACGTCTTCCGCCTGTCGATGCAGCATCCTGGCGATCTCTCCGAACTGGGGGGGTTGATCACGCAGGGCGCGCTCCGCGCCAACGAGATCGTTGCGGTGATCGGCAAGACCGAGGGCAATGGCGGGGTCAACGATTTCACCCGCGGCTATTTCACCCAGAGTCTGATGGCGCTGCTGAGCCGCCACCTGAACGAACCGGCGGACTCGCTGATCCGTCGTATCCCCTGCATTCTGTCCGGCGGCACCGAGGGCGTTCTCAGTCCGCATTATGTGGTGCTGTGCCGCGGCGGTGCGCCGCTTTCCGAACCGGCTGCGGCATCGTCCTTTGCGATCGGCACCGCGATGAGCGCGCCGGTGCCGGCCGAAGACATCGGCCGGGCGGCCCATGCGGGGAATGTCGCGGAGGCCGTCCGCAAGGCGATGGCGGAAGCGCATATCGCGCGGCCCGATGACGTGCATTTCGTCCAGGTGAAATGCCCCTGCGTGACCTCGGCGCGGGCCGAAGCTGCGCGTGCCGCCGGCAAGACCGTGGCGAGCGCCGATCCAAACCGTTCGATGGCGCTCGCGCGGGCGGCCGGCGCCTTCGGTGTTGCACTCGCGCTTGGCGAGATCGACGCGTCGGCCGTCACCGACACGGCGTTGCTGCAGAATTTCGCCGTGCATTCCGATCGCGCCAGCATTTCGTCAGGAGTCGAAGTCGAGGCCAATGAAGTGATCGTTCTCGGAAATTCACCGCTCTGGTCGGGCGATCTTCGCATCGCCCACCGGCCGATGAGCGACGCGCTCGATATCGGCGCGGTGGTGCAGGTGCTGGCCGATCTGGAGATCGCTGCGACCCCGCAGATCGCGCCACAGGATCGCAATCGCGTGCAGGCGGTGTTCGTGAAATGCGAGCCGGATCGCCGCGGGCAGATCCGCGGGCAACGTCACACCATGCTCGACGACACCGATATCAACGCGCAGCGGCATATCCGCGGCGCGGTCGGCGGCCTGGTGGCCGGCGTGCTTGGCGATACGCGGATTTTCGTGTCGGGCGGCGCCGAGCATCAGGGCCCGGATGGCGGCGGGCTGATTGCAGCGATCGCCGAACGCGCATCGTCGCGCGCTGGAGATATCGTATGCGCATCGTGATCGTCGGCGCCGGCGTCGCCGGCTGTATCGTTGCGAAGACATTGTCGCGTCTGCCTGGCGTCGAGGTGATCTGCCTCGAACGCGTGTCGGCGGACGACCAGTCCGATTCCGGGACCGGGTTGAATATCGGCCCCAACTCGGTGCGCGCGCTTCAATGGCACGACCCGGATCTACTGGCGAAGATGGACGTCACCAGTTTCACATGGGAAAGCTGGCGCACCTCGCTGACTGACGGAACGGTCCTGTTCCATCTGCCGCTGTCGCAAGTCGCGGATAACCCGGGACGGCGCATCCGCTGGTCCGAACTCTATCGCGTGCTGCGCGAATCGGCCCGCCCGGTGGTCGCCTATGACTGCATCATCACGCGCGTTGCGCGCAGCGCGGCCAATTTTGAAAAAACCGAAATCGAATGGACGCAATACGGCGAGAGCAAGCGCCTCGATGACATCGATCTGCTGATCGCCGCCGACGGTCGTTACTCCGACATCCGCCGGGCCATATCCGGCGAGCCCGCAATCAGCCATGTCGGGATCGCAATTTCGCGCGTGCTCGTGCCGGACACCAGCGGCGGCCTGATCGACGATTACGAGCAATGGTTCAACGGGTCGAACCGGCTTCTCGCATTCCGGGTTCCGCCGTCGCATATCTACATCGCCGGCGCCTTTCCGATTGCGCCTGAAAAGCCGATCCCCGACGCGATGAAAGAGGCGCCGGCGCTGCGCGCGATGTTCACGCCGCCGGACGGCAAGCTGTCCGACCAGGCGGTGTGGCTGATCGACACGATCTGTGCGCAGGCCGCGAACAATCACTGGGCGCGGATGCAGGAGCATGATGTGCTTTATGCCGATCCGGTCAGCAACGTGCTGTATCTCGGCGATGCCGCGCATGGCATGGTGCCGACGCTCGGGCAGGGCGCGAGCCAGGCGATCGAGGACGCCTGCGTCGCCGCCGATCACATCGCCAAAGCCTATGCCGCAGGCAGCCGGTCGCCGCGCGACTGGCTGACGGCCATCGCGCAGGCGCGCTCAGAGCGCGTCCGTTTCGTCATGGATTTCTCCCTTGCCGCCTCCGACACGATGTTTGAGGGCGCGGATCCGGTGGCAGGATCCTTGCATAAAACGAAGCCAGAATTTCTGCCCAAGCTGAGCCGCCTCTATCGCGGCGGCTCCGGACCGGAGCCGGAAACGACGTCTCACCCACTCAAGGGAGTTGCCTGACATGACGCATAAACGCCTTCTTTCATGGGTCGCAGCGGGCGCGGTCGCGCTGGCCGCATCAATGTCGGCCGCCGCCGCGCAGGACAAGGTCAAGGTCGGCGTGTTCCCGATTTCGTCGTCGCTGCCGTATTTCGTCGCGATCGAGAAGGGCTACTTCAAGGAGAACAACATCGAGCCCGAGACCATTCGCCTGATGGGCGGCCCGCCGAATGTGGCGGCGTTGATGACCAACCAGATCGACGTCTCGGCGGTGCTGGTGACCTTGGAAGGCCTGAACGCCAACGCCAAGAAGCCGGGTGTCGCGATGTATATCGCGATGCATAGCCAGACGCCCGAGTACAAGATGGAGCAGTTCGTGGTGCGCACCGCGCTG
Organism: Pseudorhodoplanes sp.; assembly: GCF_059499825.1. NCBI lineage: Bacteria > Pseudomonadati > Pseudomonadota > Alphaproteobacteria > Hyphomicrobiales > Pseudorhodoplanes > Pseudorhodoplanes sp. Next base: position 181,493 of record NZ_JCABZI010000021.1, on the reverse strand, counting down.
CTCGACAAGGTGAAGTCGCTGAAGGACCTCAAGGGCCTGAAGCTGATGTCGGCGCCCGGGCCGGCCAACCTCAATACCGCGAAGGGCGTGCTCGCCAAGGTCGGCCTGAAGGACGGCGACTATTCGATCGACCAGCTCGACATGGGCCAGCATGTCAACGCCATGAAGGCCGGCACCTTCGACGGTGGCTACACGCTCGAGCCCGGCGCCACCATCATGGAGAAGATGGGGATCGCCAAGACGCTCGAGGCCGGCGTGATCTCCAAATACATCCTCGGTGACGAGAAAGCCGATGCCTACGCCGCCGGCTGCGCCTTCACCACGGAGTTCATGACCAAGCGGCCCGATGTTGCGAAGCGCTTCGCCGATGCATGGGCGAAGGCCGTCGACTTCATCCAGAAGAATCCGCAAGAGGCGCGCAAGTATCTCGCCAAGAACACCATGACGCCGGACGACCTCGTCGATAGCGTTCCGATGCTGGGCTATCGCATGGTGAAGGACTTCTCGCCGGCGCAACTCGGGTATCTGCAGAAATTCGCAGACTTCGGGACCGAGATCGGTGTGGTTCCCGAGAAGGTCGACGTGACGAAGTTCATCGTCAAGTCGTTCTGATCCGGAGTATTGCGAAAATGGCCATGGCCGCGACACAGCCCGTTGTCCGTCCGCTCGCGGACGGCGTGCCGTCGTCGCCGGCCGTGGGCGCATTCGGCAAACGCCCGCATGTCACCATCCGCGGCCTGAGCAAGCGCTTCGACAAGGCGGTGATCTACGACGATTTCGATCTCGACATCCCGCGCGGCGAACTGATCTCGGTGTTCGGGCCGAATGGCTGCGGCAAGAGCACGCTGATCAACATGATCGCTGGTCTGATTCCGGTCGACAAGGGACAGATCCTGTTCGACGGCATGCTGCTGTCGGAAATCAAGTTCGGCTACGTGTTCCAGAATTATCGCGAGGCGCTGTTTCCCTGGCTGCGCGCCTTCGACAATATCTCCTATCCGCTGAAGATGATGAAGGTGCCGAAGGCGGAGCGGAAGCGCCGCACCGAAAAGCTTGTCGCCCATCTCGGCGTCAAGCTCGACTTGAACAAATATCCCTATCAGATGTCCGGCGGTCAGCAGCAACTGGTCTCGATCATGCGCGCGCTGATCGTGGAGCCGGAAATCCTGTTCCTCGACGAGCCTTTCTCCGCGCTGGACTACGAGATGACCCTGTTCATGCGCGAACAGTTGCAGCGCCTGTTCATGGAAACCAAGACCACAACCGTGCTGGTCTCGCACGACCTGGAAGAGGCGGTCTATCTCGCCGATCGGGTGCTTCTCCTCTCGCGCTATCCGGCGCGTGTTGCTGATTTCGTCGCCTATGACGGCGCCCGCCCACGCACCGACGCGACCTTGTCCGAGCCCGACTTCGTGCGCATCAAGGCGCATTGTCTCGAGGTGTTCCAGCGCGAAGTGAGACGCGGATGACCATGACCCTGCGCAGGCTCGATCCGCTGCTGCCGCTGGTCGGCGTCGCCGTGCTGGTCGCGATCTGGTGGATCGCGACCGCCGCCAAATGGGTCGACCCGGTGCTGCTGCCGTCACCCGCGATCACGTTCGAAGCGTTCTGGAAGGGAATGGATGGCGGCCGGCTCGGCTTCGATTTCATGAAGACCGTGTACCGCACTGTAATGGCGACGGTGATCGCGGCGGTGATTGCGATCCCGCTCGGCATCATCCTTGGTTCCTCGGAGCGGCTCTATCGCTCGCTGGAATTCGTGATCGATTTCTTCCGCTCGACCCCGGCGTCGGCGATGTTCCCGCTATTCCTTGTGCTGTTCGGCGTCGGCGACGAGACCAAGATTTCGGTCGCAGCGTTCGGCGCCATCCTCGTGATCCTGTTCAACGTCGCCTATGGCGTGATGAATGCGCGCAAGACGCGGCTGCTCGCCGCCAAGGTGATGGGGGCATCGCCTTTGCGCGTGCTGATGGATGTGACTCTGCTGGAATCGATGCCGCAGACCTTCGTCGGCCTGCGTAATGGCGTGTCGCTGGCGCTGGTCATCATCGTGGTGGCGGAGATGTTCATCGGCTCGCAGGACGGACTGGGGCACAGCGTGTTCGAGGCGCAGCAATTGTTCGACATGCCGCGGATGTATGCGGCGATCTTTGCAGCCGGCGCGCTGGGCTATGCACTCAACCTGTTGTTCCTTCTGGCGGAGCGCAGCTTTGTGCATTGGGGCGGCAAGTAGTAGCGTCGCCAGATGAGCGACGTGCCGCAAGCTGAACTCTGGGCGCTATCCGCTGCGGAGCTAGCGCGCGCTTACCGCGACGGCACGGTGACGCCCGATGATGCGCTGACCTCCATCCTCGCCCGGATCGACGAGTTAAATCCCGCGGTCAATGCCATCGTCACGCTCGACAGAGAAGGCGCGCAAGCGCAGGCGCGCGTCAGCACCGAGCGCTTCCGCGCGGGCGCATCGCTCGGTCCGCTCGACGGCGTTCCGGTCACGGTGAAGGACAGCATTTTCGTTCAGGGTCTCCGCACGACCTGGGGCAGCAGGCTCTATGCCGAGCATGTCCCCGATCGCGACGAGCCGCCGATCGACAAGCTGCGAGCCGGCGGCGCGGTCATTCTCGGCAAGACCAACGTGCCGGAATTCACCTCGCAGGGTTACACCGACAACGCGCTGTTCGGACCGACCCGCAATCCCTACGACCTTGCGCTGACGCCGGGCGGATCAAGCGGCGGCGCGGTCGCTGCCGTTGCGTGCGGCATGGGGCCTATCTCGATGGGGACCGATGGCGGCGGTTCGATCCGCAGGCCGGCGGCGCATACCGGGCTGGTCGGTTTCAAGCCGTCGCGCGGAATGGTGCAACGCCGGCATGGCTTTCCGGCGATCCTGCACGATCTTGAAGTGATCGGCCCGATCGCGCGCAGCGTCGATGATATCTTGCTCGCGATGGACGTGATCGGCGGTCCGAATTGGCGGCGGCCATCGGCCGGCGTTGGGCGCGCGCGCGTCCTCTACATCCCGACCTTTTCCGGCGCGCCGGTGGACCGCGAGATCGCCGCTGAGGTGGCGGACATCGCAGCGAAGCTTGCGGGACAGGGACACAATGTCGAGACCGCGCACGATTTCGAACTCGCTGCGCCGATTGCGGAGATCTGGCCGGTGATCAGTCAATCCGGCCTTGCCTGGCTGATGGCGCAGCACGGCGACCGCGACGACCTGATCAGTCCATCGCTGGCCGAGATGGCCCGAAACGGCCGCCGCTATTCCGCGGCCGATTATCTCGCGGCCCTCGATGCCATCAAGGCGGTCGCCGTCGCATTCGATACGCTGTTTGAGCGTTTCGATGTTTTGCTCACGCCCACGGCCGCGGCCATGCCGTGGCCGGCGACCGAAATCTATCCCGGTATCATCGACGGACAGCCGGTCGGACCGCGCGGGCATGCAGTGTTCACGCCGTTCGCCAATGCGCTCGGGCTGCCGGCGATCAGCCTGCCTGCCGGGCTGTCGTCCAAAGGGCTGCCGATCGGCTACCAGCTTGTCGCGGCGCAGGGGCGGCATGCCGATCTGCTCGCGCTGGCTCGGGCCTGCGAGCGGTTTGCGGTTCGCGGCGGTCTCGGACCCAAGAGGCGTTGATTGCCTCTTACAATGGTTTGCGTCTGCCCAGCTTTTGAGCGTCATGCGTTATCTGCCGCGAGACACGCGACATCCATGCGATGCGGTCATGGCTCCCCCCACCCCTTTACCGATCATAAAGAGAGCTAATGATCCAGTCACGAGCGCGCGAAACCGCGCCTGGATGATTGACGAGAACGGGTCGTGCCGCCCGTCACTAGCGAGGCGAACCCATGACCTGGCTTTCTAATATGAACTCAGCCTTCAAGATCGGTACCCGGATTGGAGCGGGCTATATCATTGTCCTTGGCCTGCTGGTGATCGTGGCCGCTACGGGCTATTTCGGCCTGAGGAGCGCAAGCGACAGCTTCGGGCGGTTCACAAATATTTCCGACACCGCTTCACGCGTTGCGCAGGCCGATCGAGACTTCGTTGCGCTCCGCCTGAACATGCAGATGTACTTCGACAAGGGCGAAGACAGAGTGCTGACGCGGATTCGCGAACTGGCTCAGACCGTTCGCGAGGGATATGCTTTCACCGCATCGAACGCGCTCTCCAAGGAGCGACAAGACATGGCGCGGGCGATCCTTGGTCAGGTCGATCAATACATGGCGGTGTTCGAGGATATCGCGAAGAATCAGGCCGAGCTTCGCCGCACAATTGCTGAATCCACGACACCGCTCGGTAACCGTTTGTATGGCGAGCTGAAGGAACTCACACAGAGCGCCGTGGCCGACAGCGATCTGGCGCTGGTTTCGCTGGCCGCTCTTGCGACCGAGCAATTCCTGTGGGGCCGCGTCAACGGCCTGCTGCACAACTCGACCCGTAATCCGAAGCTCGAGGAAGCCGCGAACGCCCAATTCGCCGCGATGGCGGAGACCCTTAAGAAGTTCGGGACGGCGGCGCGCACCGCCGAGCGGCGCGAAAAGCTGCAGCAGTTGCTTCCGCTGGTTGCGTCGTACAGCGCTGCTTTCAATTCTACGATGAAGCTGCTTGCTCAGAACTCGCGTCTGCTCGAGGCCGAAGGCAAGCTGTCGGCCGACATGATCAAGAGCCGCGCCGATCTGAAAAAGAGTCAAGACGCGGCACTGGCGGCGACCAAGGTCGCGGGTGAAGCGAGTATCCACTCAACGATTCTGACCAGCGTTACGGTCGCGGCGATTGCGATCGCGATCGGCATTCTGCTGGCATGGTTCATTGCACGCGGCATTACGCGCCCGATCCTTTCACTCAACGCCGTCATGGCCGCTCTGTCTCGTGGCCGGCTCGACAGCGAAGTCGGCGGCGCCGATCGCAAGGACGAAATCGGTGAGATGGCGCGTGCCGTGGTGGTGTTTCGCGATGCCGGGATCGAGAAGCTGCATCTGGAGCAGGCGGCCGACGATCAGCGCAAGGCCGTGGAAGCGGAGCGTGCCAGGAACGAGGCCGCGCAGCAGGAAGCCGCACGTCAGGTGGCGCAGGTGGTCGAAGGGCTCGGCCAGGGTCTCGAACGGCTTGCGAGCGGAGACCTGACGTATCGCGTCCACGACGACTGGGCCCAAGAGTACCGAAAGATCCAGGGAGATTTCAACGGCGCCATCGGCAAGTTGCAGGAGACGATCCGCAATATCGCGATGTCCAGCCTTGAGGTCTCGAACGCAGCGGCTGAGATTTCAACCTCCACCACGGACTTGTCGCAGCGTACCGAGGAACAAGCTGCAAGCCTGGAGCAGACCTCGGCGTCGATGGAAGAGATCGCGGCGACGGTGCGGAAGAACGCGGATAACGCCAACCACGCCAATCAGCTTGCGCAGGGCACTCAGGACATCGCCAGTCGCGGCGGTGCCGTGGTCGCCGAAGCCGTCAATGCGATGTCGCGTATCGAGGGATCGTCGCGCAAGATTTCGGAGATCATCTCGGTCATCGACGAGATCGCGCGCCAGACCAACCTGCTGGCGCTCAATGCAGCGGTGGAGGCCGCCCGCGCGGGCGAGGCAGGTCGCGGTTTCGCGGTGGTGGCGTCCGAGGTGCGCAGCCTGGCCCAGCGTTCGTCGCAGGCCGCAAAGGACATCAATGGTCTGATCGCCAATTCTTCCGACGAGGTGAGAGAGGGCGTCGAGCTCGTGAATCGTGCTGGTCAGTCGCTCGACGAGATCGTGCGCTCGATCAGGGGCGTCGCCGAAATCGTGGCCGATATCGCGACGGCGAGCGCGGAGCAGGCCGCCGGAATCGACCAGGTCAACAGGGCGCTGACCCAGATGGACGAGGCGACGCAGCAGAACTCGGCGCTGGTGGAGGAAAATGCCTCGACCGCCAAAACCCTCGAAGACCAGCAGACAGCTATGGCGGAGCGGGTCGGCTATTTCCGCTTCGAAGCCGAAGCGAAGCCGGTCGCAGCACGGGATCGGCCGGTGGCTCGGCATCGGGCGGCTTAAGGCGCCGGTCATCCGTCGATCGGCGCCTGCGACCGTGCGGCGCCGCTCGCGTTGCTCGCCGGCGCGGTGGCTCGAAATTTTGACAGGCGGCCGCATTACGCAATGCGCCAAGCTCGTCTATGGTGACTGGGTCGCCAATGATTTCGGGTATCGCGATGCTTGGCCTCGTATCGTCACCTGCACCAAAGCCGCTCGCCGGATTCGAGACCGCAAGCGTCCCGGCCGCGCGGCGTTACATGAGCGAGGTTTTCCGCTCGCACGAACTGGTCGTGCCGCGCGAGGAAGCCGGACTCCGGATGCGGCATGAGGCGGTGAAAGCCGGTCGCGTGTCGCTGCACTGGCTGCAATACGGTGCCCCGGTGACGATGAGCGCGCCGGAAATGGGCCGCTTCTATTTGTTCCAGTTCATCCTCGGCGGCGCCTGCGAGATCCGCCATCGCGGACGAACCCAGGTGGTGGGCGGCGGCAAGAGCTATGTCGTGCATCCGTCCGAGCCGCTGGCCAAGACTTGGGACAGCGATTGCCGGCAACTGATCGTCAAGGTCGACCGCGATCGTTTCGAACGCTTTGCGTCGCGCGAGATCGGCGTCGATGTCGCGGGGCGGCTGGATTTCGATTTTGACATCGTGCCGGTCGAGGCCGGGCCGCGCACCATGATCGAGATGGCGAAGGCGGTGCGCGACGACAGCGCCGATGCGCTGAACGGCCTGTCGCATCCGCGCGTCAGCGCGCATCTCGACGCCACCATGATGGCGTTGATGCTGGCGGCGTTTCCGCATCGCTTCCGCGATCTTTACGACCGTACTTCAGCGCCCTGCGCGCCCTATTATGTCCACCGCGCCGAGGATTATATCCGCGCGCATCTGCGCGAGCCGATCGCGATCGAGGATCTTGCCGCGGCGTCGGACGTCAGCATCCGGTCGCTGTTCAGCGGGTTCCGGCGCTTCCGGGGTGTGCCGCCGATGGTCTATGTGAAAACGCTGCGGCTGGAGCTGGCGCATGATGAATTGTCGCGCGCCGATCCGGCGGAGCGCAGTGTGACGCAGATCGCGCTGGCCTGCGGCTTCACCCATATGAGCAAATTCGCGCGGGACTTTGCCGCCCGGTTCGGGGAGACGCCGGGCAAGGTGCTGGGGCGTGGATTTGTGAGGCGCTAGACCCGCTTGTCCACAAACCTCGGCGCCTTGATGCTGCGCTCGAATTCCGCCGCCAGCGTGCCCAGCGGCAGCACCTCGACATCCGGCGTCACTTCGAACGTGCGCTTGATCAGCGCGCCGACCAGATCGCGAACCGCCGCCTGGTCCGAACCGCGCTTGACCTCGATCAGAAGCCGCATCGACTCGCGGCCGGTGGCGTCCTCGGTCACCAGCACCGCCTGGAAGTCGTTGACCTGCGGTTCGGAGAACATCGTGTCCTCGAAATCCGCGTGATTCATGTTGACGCCGCGCAGCTTGAAGAAGCCGGTGGTGCGGTTGGCGTGGCGGATCATCGGGAACAGATCGGCCCATTGGCCCGTGCCCTGCGAGCGGTCGATGTAACGAACCATGTCGCCGGAATTCCAGCGCAGGAACGGCGTTGCGTGATTGGTCCAGAGCGGGGTGACGCAGAGCGTGCCGACCTCGCCTTCCGGCACGGCGATCCCCGTGTCGGCATCCACCACTTCGATGAAGAACATGTCGGTCCAGATATGGATGCCGTCATGCACGTCGTTCTCGGCGCCCATGAGTCCGGCTTCGCTCATGCCGAATACGTCGTAGACCTTGGCGCCCCACATGCGGCCGATCTTCTCGCGCTTGGCCTGCGACAGCGTCTCGGCCGAGCACACCACCTTTTTCACCGACGAGGCGGCGAGGTCGATGCCTTTGGCTTCGGCAAGATTGGCCAGATGCAGCGCGAAGCTCGACATGCCGATGAACACCGTCGGCTTCAGCGACTCGATCAGCCCGAGTTGCGCTTCCGACGGAACTGCATTGCCGGCGCCGACCCAGTTCATACCGACATCAAACCAGTGCGCGGCGCGGGCCCAGACCTGTCCCGCCGGGTGAATGCCGATCGGGAACGACATATGCACGAGGTCGCCCTTGCCGATGCCGATGCAGGGAAACGAGCGGCCCCAGGTGAGAAGGCCGTAGGTGACGTCGTCGGCGGTGCGCGGGTAGAAGACCGGCTTGCCGGTCGAGCCGCCCGATCGCCAGAATTCCGCGACCTCGGAATGCGGCACCGCGCAGAACTGCTCCATGAAGCTGGCGTGATCGAAGGTGCGCAGGATGTCCTTGTCGAGGATGGGGATGGTCTGCCACACGGTCGGATCGTCGAGCCGCTTGGGATCGATGTGGTCGAGCTTGCCGCGATACCAGGGCAGCGTGCGGGCGCGATCGAAGGCGACCCGTTTGCGCTCGCGCTGGATCTCCGCGATCTCCGCGCGCGACTTGGGCAATGGCAGTGGAAGCGGCGCTGGCATGAAGGTCCCCGAATGGATGGCCCAGCTTACCAGTCTCAACCGGTTCCCGGCCGGACGCTATCCCGCAGCTGCAAATCCTAGCCCGCGACTGCAGGGATCGAAGCCGCCGCGGGTTGCAGAGCATGACAGCGGACAAGGAAGATGTTTGAGTTTTCTTTTCCCTCCCCGCGCGAAGCGGTGGGGAGGGTCGATCGACTGAGCCGAAGCGAAGGAGATCGGGTTGGGGGGCGTTTTGTTAATATCCCCCCACCCCCGACCCCTCCCCACCACTCGCTTCGCTCGCGGGGGGAGGGGAGAAAAGCATGACCCAACCGCTGAAGATTTCCGTGATCGGTGGCGGGCCGGGCGGGCTGTATTTCGCGATCCTGATGAAGAAGGCCGATCCGCGCCATCTGATCACGGTCTATGAGCGCAACCGGCCGGACGATACCTTCGGCTTCGGCGTCGTGTTCTCCGACGAGACGCTGGACAATATCCAGAACGCCGACCCCGAGACCTTCGAGGCGATCGCGCGGCATTTCGTTTATTGGGGCGAGATCGACATTAACGTGCGGGGTCAGACGATCCGCTCGGACGGGCACGGTTTCTGCGGGCTGGAGCGCAAGACGCTGTTGATGCTGCTGCAGGATCGCGCGCGCCAGCTTGGCGTCGAGCTTGAATTTCAGACCGAGGTGAATGTCGACGCGCTTCCCGAAAGCGATCTGATCGTCGCGGCCGACGGGATCAACAGCGCCATCCGCGCGCATTATGCCGATCACTTCAAGCCGAGCCTGGACTGGCGAAAGAACAGATTCTCCTGGTGCGGGACCACCAAATCCTTTCCCGCCTTCACCTTCGATTTCCGCGAGAACGAACACGGCATCTGGATTCTCGGCGCCTATCAATACAAGCCGGGCATGAGCACCCTGGTGCCGGAATGCGACGAGGCGACGTGGCTGCGTGCCGGCCTCGACGAGGCCGACGAGGCGCAAACCGCAGCTTACCTCGAGCGCACCTTCGCCGATCTGCTCGACGGCCATCCGGTGCTGACCAATCGCTCGATCTGGCGCAATTTTCCGATGATCAAGAACGAGCGATGGTATCGCGACAATATCGTTCTGATCGGGGACGCGCTGCACACCGCGCATTATTCGATCGGGTCCGGTACCAAGCTCGCGATGGAGGATGCCATCGCGCTTGCCGATTCATTCGCCGCGAAAGCGACTGTGCCCGACGCACTAAAGCACTACGAGACCACGCGCCGCGAAGAGGTGGAAAAGACGCAGCATGCCGCCGACGTGAGCCTCGTCTGGTTCGAGACGCCGCGCCGCTTCTGGAAGCTGGAGCCGATGCAGCTCGCCTTCTCGCTGCTCTCGCGCTCGAAGCAAATCACCTATGAAAACCTGAAGCGGCGCGATCCTGCCTTCGGCGCCGAGGTCGACCGCTGGTGGGCCGGAAAAGTCAGGAGCGACCTTGGTTTCGAGGTGCCGACCAACAATCCGCCGCCGCCGATGTTCACGCCGTTCCGCATCGGCGCGATGACGGTGCAGAACCGCGTGGTGGTATCGCCGATGAATATGTATTCGGCGGAGCCCGGCAACATTCCAGGTGACTTCCATCTGGTGCATCTCGGCAAGATGGCACAAGGCGGTGCCGGACTGGTCTTTGCCGAGATGACATCGGTGAGCGAGGATGCGCGCATCACGCCGGGCTGTCCCGGCATATACTCCCCCGAGCAAGTGAAGGCCTGGACCCGGATCTGCGACTTCGTCCATGCCAACAGCGAAGCCAAACTCTGCCTGCAGATCGGCCATGCCGGCCGCAAGGGCTCCACCCGGCTTGGCTGGGAGGGGATGGATCAGCCGCTTGCAGACGGCAACTGGCCGATCATGTCGGCATCGCCGCTGAAGTATCGCGCCGACAGTCATCTGCCGACCGAAATCGGTCGCGCGGGAATGACGACGGTGCGGGAATCCTTCGTGCAGGCCGCGCGCCATGCGCATGTCGCCGGCTTCGATATGCTCGAGTTGCACATGGCGCATGGCTATCTGCTGTCGAGCTTCATCTCGCCGCTGACCAACCAGCGCAACGACGAGTATGGCGGCAGCCTCGATAACCGCATGCGCTATCCGCTCGAGGTCTTCGACGCGGTTCGCGAAGTCTGGCCCGCCGGCAAGCCGATGTCGGTGCGCATTTCCGCCAGCGACTGGGTGCCGGGGCGCGGGCTGGATATAGACGATGCCATCGGGATCGCGAAAATGTTGAAGGCGCGCGGGCTCGACATCATCGACGTATCGGCAGGTCAGACGACGAGCGAGGCGCGTCCGGTCTATGGCCGCATGTTCCAGACTCCGTTCTCGGATGCGATCCGCAGCGAAGTCGAGATGCCGACCATCACCGTCGGCAACATCACCAGCGCCGATCAGGTCAACACCATCGTTGCGGCCGGCCGCGCCGATCTGGTGGCATTGGCGCGTCCGCATCTGGTGAATCCGAATTTTACGCTGGTCGCGTCCGCCTATTACGGGTGGGACGGACAGTCATGGCCGAATCCGTATCTCGCCGGCAAGGATCAGGCCTTCCGGCTGATCGAACGCGAGCATGCCGAACTCGAACAGTTGCGCGAGCAGGCGCGCGCGCCGATCACGCAGCGGCGGGCCGCGTTTCTGGCGAAGCGCGACTGAACCGCGCAAGTGTTTGGCCTGCTAGACCGGGTCTCGCAGGCCAATTTCGTATCTGCTAACGCCGTGGCGCATGCCGATGTAGCGGAAGGTGGATGGCTTGAACGTGGTTCCAAGTGAGGCGAGGGCGGCCGGCGGCTGGCGCGACGAGGTCTGGTCGCACTTCATGCGCGAGAATATCGAACTGTTCGCCTATCTGCCCGATGGCGGTCTCGATTTCCTCATCAGGCGCCTGCATGCCGAAACCCCGAACCGCGCGGTGATGCTGACGACCGAGGAAGAGGGCGTCGGCGTCTGTTGCGGCGCATGGCTGGGCGGCAAGCGCAGTGTCATGGCGATCCAGAGCAGCGGCGTCGGCAATTGCATCAACGCATTCTCGCTCGTCACCAATTGCCGCTTTCCGCTTTTTCTCCTGGTCAGCATGCGTGGCGAATTCGGCGAGGGAAATCCCTGGCAGATTCCCATGGGCCGGATCACGGCGGAAAGCCTTAAGCTTGCGGGTTTCCACGTCTTCAGCGCCACGCGCGAGGACGAAGCGGCGGCACTGGTCGCCGGCGGTCTGACGATGACGTTCCGTTCCGAGGAGCCGGTGGCGGTGCTGCTGTCGCAGCGCCTGCTCGGCGCCAAGGCGATGTAAGAAGGCGATGTGAGAAGGCGGCCATGACCGAAGCATTGAAACGCCGCGAGGTTGTGCCGGCTCTGCTGGCGGATATCGACAAGGAACTGATCGTCTGCGGCCTCGGCTCGCCGGTATCGGACGTGATGGCTGTCGGCGACCGCCCGCTGAATTTCTATCTGCTCGGCGCCATGGGGCTTGCGACCTCGGTCGGACTCGGCCTCGCGCTGGCGCAACCGGAGCGCAGCGTGATCGTGATCACCGGCGATGCCGAACTGATGATGAATTCCGGCGCGCTCGCGACCATCGGAGCCAAGAAGCCACGCAATCTGTCGGTCGTCGTGCTGGATAACGAACGCTTCGGCGAGACCGGCGAACAGGTGAGCCATACGTCGGCCGGTATCGATATTGCCGGGATCGCTGCCGCAAGCGGTTTTGCCGCGACCGAAACGGTCAGCGAGATGTCGCGCATCGCCGATGTGAGGCGGCGCATGACCGGCCACGCGGGGCCCTACCTTGCGGTCATCAAGATCAAGGCCGAACGCAGTCCGGTTATAATGCCGCCGAAAAGCGGCGTGATCCTGAAATCGAGATTCCGGCAGGCGCTGCTGGAGCAATATTAGCGGACATGTCCGCAGCAAGATCCAACCAGAGTCGCACAAAGCGACCATAGTTCATCAGGGAGTTGATCGATGATGTCACGCTTTGTGTGTTCCGTTCTCACGGCCGCCTGCGCCCTCGCGACCGTTGTGCTTCCGGCCGCCGCCGACAATTTTCCATCGCGCCCGGTGACCATCATCGCGCCGTGGCCTCCCGGCGCCGGCGTCGACACCATGGCGCGCATCCTGCAGCCAAAATTCTCCGAGGCGCTCGGTCAGCCGGTGGTGATCGAAAACCGGCCGGGCAGCGCTGGCAACAACGGTGCGGCCGCCGCCCTGCGCGCGGCGCCCGACGGCTACACGCTGCTGCTCAGCGTCAATGCCACGGTGGTGATGAACCCGTTCACCTACAAGAATTTCCCATTCGACCCGGCCAAGGACATGGTCGGCATCAGCCGGATGACCGAGACCTATATGGCGCTGGTGGTTCCGGCGTCGTCTCCGATCAAGTCGATCAGCGACCTCATTGCCGAAGCGAAGAAGCAGCCCGGCAAACTCAGCTACGGCAGCGCCGGGCATGGATCGGGGCATCACATCGCGGGCGAAACGCTGAACCGGAAGGCCGGCATCGAAGTCATGCACGTTCCGTTCGTGGGCACCGCGCCTGCGGTGACCAACGTGGTCGGCGGGCATATTACGATGACCTATGCGACGCTGCCGACGGTCGTCTCCTTTGTCGAGAATGGCCAGTTGCGGATCATCGGCATGGCCGAGGACAATCGCGTCAAGTCTCATCCGGAGGTGCAGACCATCGCCGAAGTGGTCCCGGGCGTGACCACCGCGACCTGGTACGGGCTGTTCGCACCGGCCGGAACGCCGCAGCCGGTGATCGACCGGCTCTACAAGGCGGTGCGGTTTGCGCTCGACGATCCGGATACGCAGAAGAAGCTGGAAAAGTCCGGCTTTTCGCTGGTCGGCTCGACGCCAGCCGAACTCGACGCGCGGGTGAAGCGGGATCTCGTCTATTGGCGCGATACCATTCGCGACGCCGGCATCGAACCGAAATAGCGTTTCGCCGAGTTAAAAGCCGGAACGCGAGGCGGTCAGATCATCATCTGGCCGCCATTCACATGGATCACCTGGCCCGAGACAAAGCCGCCGCCCTCACCGGCGAGGAACAGGCAAGCCTCGGCGATGTCGTCGGGCGTGCCAAGACGGCGCACCGGAATTTCCGCCGCCAACTTTTCCACATCGACATGCTTGTATTGCGACCAGTCGCGCGCGGTCTCGATCATGCCCGGCGCCACGGTGTTGGCGGTGATGCCATCCGGCCCGAATTCGCGGGCGATCGCCTTGCTCAGTCCGTGCACGCCGAATTTCGCCGAAACGCTGTGCGCGCGATGTGTGACATGCGCGAAGAATCCCGAGAAGCCGGAGATGTTGATGATCCGGCCGAATTTGCGCTCGCGCATCATCGGGATGACATGGCGCGCGAGATAAAACGCCGCCGACAGGTTGGTGCGGATCACATCGTCCCAATCCTGCGGGGTGATGTCGAGGAAGGCGGCATAGGGCCGCTTGCCGACATTGGAGACGGCGATGTCGACATGGCCGTAGGTGTCGCGGGCGAGCGCGACCATGCGCGCGATGTCCTCGTCTCGCGAGACGTCGGCGAGACAGGCGATGGCCTCACCGCCGCCGCGCCTGATCTCGTCCACCACCGCGTCGAGCGCGGCCTGGTCGCGATGGCCGTTGACCACGAGACGCGCGCCGGCTTGCGCGAAAGCGAGCGCGATGGCGCGCCCGATATTGCGGCCCGAACCGGTAACGATGGCAACACGGCCGGCGAGGGGCGGAGTTTTATCGGTCACGGCGCATGTCCAGGTTCAATGATGATGCGTGAAATCTCTAGCAGCCCCGGCTGACCCGTTGAAGCATTTCGGACTCCAATCCACGTTGGAAGTAGCTCGGTCGGCTGCAATCTAATAGTTAGCCAGACCGGAAAGTATTTCTTGACTGGCGCCAACTGCCGATTTAATACTTTCCGTAATGGCTAAGTATTCAACCGATCTCGACATGGCTTTTTCGGCGCTCGCCGATCCGATCAGGCGGGCGATCGTCAGTCGCTTGTGTGAGGGACCGAAATCCGTGAGCGAGCTTTCCGAGCCGTTTCGGATCGCCCTGCCTTCGTTGCTCAAGCATGTGCGCGTGCTCGAGCATAGCGGGCTCGTCAGTTCGGAGAAAATCGGACGCGTCCGAACCTGCCGGATCGAGGCTCACGCGCTGCAGGCGACGGAAGCGTGGATCCACCAGCATGTCGCTGCGTGGGAGAAGCGGCTCGATCGCCTGGAGGCGCATGTCGAACGCATGAAGAGAAAGAGATAGGACGATGAAAGAGTCATTCGAAAAGTCCGCTTCCCCCTGGCAGGACTGGCCTCTCGATCGGGAAATCGTCCTGAGCCGGGTCATCGACGCGCCGCGGAACCTCGTTTACGACGCGTGGACCGACCCGGATCAGATACAGGCATGGTTCGGGCCCGAAGGCATGGCGATCGAAACGAAGGAGATCGATCTTCGTCCCGGCGGTGTCTGGCGTTTCGACATGGTCGCCCCCGATGGCACGCGCTACACCAACCGTATGGTCTTCCTCCGCATGGAAGCTCCGGCCCGCATCGAGGTCGAGCATGGGTCGGATCAGGATAACGATCCCGGCCGCTTCAGGATGCTCGTCACCTTCGATGAACAGAGCGATGGCAAGACCGTTCTCACGCTCCGTCAGATGCATCCGTCCAGCGAACAGCGCAAACGGACGATCGGGTTCGGGGCGGTCGAATATGGCGGGCAAACGCTGTCGAAGCTCGCCGCGCATGTCGCGAAGATCCGGCGCCACTAGGCGCGAGCCCGCCGGACGTATCGCCTGGCCCGGATTGACCGCTTCCAGATTCGGGATGCCGGCTGCGCGACGCTACTGATGATATTGCGGCAGCCGATTAAGAATGTCGGCAATCGGGTCGGCCGTCCATGCCTGGGTGACATAGTCGCGGTGCGAATCCTCGGAATGTCCGGGGATGAATACGACGCTGCCTGGCGCAATATTGCCGTTGAGCGATCTCTGGATCGCGATGCCCTTGTCTGCGAGATCGCGCTGCAATTCGAGATTGCGTGCGCGGGTCGAGCCGAGATAGCCGCTGATAAAGAAGCCGTTCCGGTTCGACAGGATCCATTTTTCGAACTGTTCCAGTTCTCCGTAAAGCGAATCCATCAGCACGATGCCGCGCAGCCGGTCCTTGAAATGGCCGAGCCGCAGCGCCCATGCGGTCGGCACATAGCCGCCGCTATAGCTGACGAGAATGATCGGCATCTTGAAAAAGGTGCGCACGGTCTTCGGCTGGCCCAGCATCAGCGCGAATTGCTCGGCCGCCTCGCTCAGGAATTCATCAATGAAGCCGGGCTCCCAGAACGCGCCGGGCGAGGAATCCGCGGCATCGACGGCGAATTGCGGGGCGACCACCACCGCGTTCGCATCCGAGCGGGTGATCTGGGCGGCGACCTGCTGACGGTCGCGGACATCGCGGTCGATCCTGGCGCCATGGCCGTGGAAGAACACCACGATCACGGCAGGCTTGCGGATGTCGAAGCCCTTCGGGATATGCAGCAGCACTCGCGGATCGGTATAGGTGTCGTTCTCCCAATAAACCTGCCCGCGCGCGCCGCGCCGCCCGAACCGGCCCTCGTAGAAGACATTGAAGAACGGCTTACCGGTGACAGGATTTTTGCCGTCATAGGGGAACGGGGCGGATTCGAATTCCATCACCCGGGTGCTGCCCGGAAAAGCGCCAAGTCTGGGCCGGGGCAAGCGCATGACCGGGCGCGGGCGAGGCAGCGGGATGACTAGATTTTCGGCACTGGCCTGCGCGGTCGCGATGATGCCGTGATCGGACGGCAGGATGCATGCGATCGCTGCGATCGCGATCACTAATCCTGTCAATGCGTTCAGGCCCATGCCGCTCGGGCACTTGGCTTTCGCGCATGGCTCCAAGGTTGCCATCGGGCTAGCGTCCGAGATGAGACTCTTTAAACTTTCAGGGCGTATCCGCTACGCTGGACGAATCGAAACAAACCGGGCACCGGCTAATATCGAATCACGACCGGAACATGGTCATGGGCGTCAATGATACCCCTGCCGCCAAGCCCGTGGGTTAACGCTTCTCCGGTCCGCATGTCGTTCCCGACCACAGGCATTCAATCACAATGGTCCACTTCCCGCGCTTTCTGACCCCGGCTCTCGCGGTCGTCCTCGTTGCGGCCGTGACTCCTGCCGCTCAGGCCCAGTTCTTCATCTTCGGCGATCAGCCGCAGCGCAAACCGCCGGTGCGCCAGGGACCAGCGCGCGAAGCGCCCGCGCGTGAAGCCCCGGCACCGCTGCCGGCGCAGGCCTTCGTGCCCGCCTCCTATGCCGAAAAGGCGAGTTTCAACGATACCGCCCGCTTCCTCGCCGGTCTCCCGCCGGTCGAAAGCGGAGCGCTGGATCAGGTCACGCGCGACCCATCGTGGCAAAACCACGCCGCCTCGTTCAACAAGTCCTGGGGCCAGCTTGAGTCGCAGCGGCTGTCGAAGATCCGCGCCTGGTCCGCGTCCCATATCAAGGACCGCGCTGGCATGCCGCTGTACTACATGTTCAGCGGCCCGGATTTTCTTTACGCCAATGCGTTCTACCCGGATGCCTCGACTTACATCCTGAGCGGCCTCGAGCCGGTCGGGCGCATCCCGGTGATCAACGACTATACCCGCCGTGCGCTCGGTAACCTGCGCTCGTCGATGGCGTCGTCGATCTCGCTCAGCTTCTTCATCACCAAGAACATGAAGCATCAGCTGCGCGAAACCGCCTTGTCGGGGACGCTGCCGATCCTGATGGTCTATATCGCGCGCGCCGGGAAGACGATCGACGACATCAACCTGGTGACGCTCAGCCCCGAGGGCACCGTCGCGCCGGTCGAAAGCGGTGCGCCGCAGCGCGGCGTGCAAGGCGTCCGGATTACGTTTCACAGCCCCGGAAAGCCGAAACAGACGCTGTATTACTTCTCGACCGATGTCTCGGATGGCGGCGTGAAGAATTCCGGCTTTCTGAAATTCGTCGACAGCTTCGGCAGGGGTGACGCGCTGTTCAAGGCGGCATCCTATCTGCCGCATAGCGGCGGCTTTTCGCAGGTGCGCGACTTCATCGTCGGCAAGGCCGATTACATCGTGCAGGACGATTCCGGAATCCCTGTCGTTTATCTGAAGCAGGATCAATGGGCCTTGCATCCCTTCGGCCGCTATCTCGGGCCGATCGCAATCTTCCCCGGTCGCCATCAGAACCAATTGGCTGAAATCTATCGGCGCGGTCCTTACAAGCCGATCGACTGGGGCATGGGCTATCGCTGGCGCACCAACGAATCCAACGTTCTGCTCGCGGTTCGCAAGGATATCGGCACCCAGGAGAAATTGCGTCCGGCGATTTCTGAAAGTCCGGTGCAGAAGCCGCAACCGGTCGAAGCTGCGACGCCGGCCGCTCCGGCGGAAGCGACTGCGCCTGCGACGACGGCGACCACGCCGGCAGCACCTGCTGCAAGGGCGGCAGAGCCCGTGAAGGCCGAGGCTTCGGCCCTGCCGGCGGGGACTTCGCCGACCCCTGCGACAGAGGTGCAGGCGAAGCCATCCATGCCGACGGACGCCGCGCAGCAACCGACGTCGTCGCAATAGACGAAACGACTAGACCCTGCGGCTTGGATCTCCGACGTCGGTCACATGATCGATCGGCGCAGGACGTCTCGCAAACTCCGACAATGCATCGACCGTGATGCGCGCCGGTGCGTTGACGACTGAGCGCGTCACGCACCGGCTATTGTCCAGGGTCGCGTTCGTCTGTGCGGGCCCCGGCTGGCGCCGCTGAGTAACCGCACGATGCTTGCGTCATTCTGCATCCAGTCTTTTTCCCGCAAGGTTCGGATGACTCGGCGTCGTGATCACCAACCACGCTGTCTGCTTGGTTTTCTTTGTGCGCTGCAGTGAAAAATTGTTGCGCTGCGTCGACGATATTTTCGTCCGGCAGTGCTCCAATATTTGTCGTTACGTCGACGTTATTATGAATAATTCTCTTTTCAAATTTGGTTTGATGTGCCTACCCTGTGCTTCTACGGGAGCTCGGCTGGCAGAAGCGAAGATGTCGCATGGATGCCGACCGAACTTGTGGCAACGCTATCGAAGCTGGCACAGACTGGCGCGATCTAATCGATGGGAGAGGAACGCCTATGAAAATTTCGAAAGCGCGTATTGCTGTTGGAGCACTTGCCGCGTTGACTGCCGGTAGCTTCGCGCTGCCGGCGAATGCAGCATGGGAGCCAACGCGCCCCGTGGAATTCATCATCCCGGCCGGTACCGGCGGCGGCGCCGATCAGATGGCGCGCGCGATCCAGGGGATCGTGACCAAGCATAATCTGATGAAGCAGCCGATGGTCGTGATCAACAAGGCTGGCGGCGCCGGTGGCGAAGGCTTCCTGGACGTGAAGTCGTCGGCGGGCAACCCGCACAAGATCATCATCACGCTGTCGAACCTGTTCACGACGCCGCTTGCGACCGGTATCCCGTTCAGCTGGAAGGATCTCACGCCGGTTGCGATGCTGGCGCTCGACGAGTTCGTGCTCTGGGTGAACGCCGACAAGCCCTACAAGAACGTCAAGGATTATGTCGACGCGTTGAAGAAGGCGCCTGCCGGCTCGATGAAAATGGGCGGTACCGGCTCCAAGCAGGAAGACCAGATCATCACGGTTGCGCTGGAGAAGGCGACCGGGACCAAGATGACCTACATTCCGTTCAAGGGCGGCGGCGAGGTCGCGGTCCAGCTGGTCGGCAATCACGTCGATTCGACCGTAAACAACCCGATCGAGGCGGTCGCCCAATGGCGCGGTGGCAAGCTGCGTCCGCTCTGCGTGTTCGACGGCAAGCCGCTCGAATACACGGAAAAGGTCACTGCGGACATGTCCTGGTCCGATATCCCGACCTGCAAGTCGCAGGGTATCGACATGGAATATCTGATGCTGCGCGGCATCTTCATGTCGCCCAAGGCCACCAAGGAGCAGGTCGACTTCTACGTCGAGCTGTTCAAGAAGGTCCGCGAGACCCCGGAATGGAAGTCCCTGATGAACAGCGGTGCGTTCAACACCACGTTCATGACCGGTGACGAATACGCCAAGTGGGTCGCGAAGGAAGAAGATCGCCACAAGGCGCTGATGAAAGACGCCGGCTTCCTCGCCGGAAACTGATCGAGACCAGGGCCGGCGTCCGATGGGACCGCCGGCCCCTTTTTTTCTCCCGCCCGAGGTTATTATGAATACACAAGAGTCACACGGTTCCGGTCCGTCGCACAAATCCGTCGAGGTCGGCGTGGCGCTGCTGGTCATCGCCTTCGGCGCCCTTGCGATCTTCGGCAGCATCAGCGCCGGGATCGGTTGGGGCGCAGAAGGGCCGAGAGCCGGGTTCTTCCCGTTCTATATCGGGATTGCGATCGTGATCTCGGGCGCGGTGAACCTGTGGAGCGCGGTTCGGCCGGATGCGCCGGGTGGGATCTTCGCCGAATGGAGCCAGCTTCGGCAGGTTCTGAGCGTCGTGATCCCGGCGACGATCTACGCCTTCGCCGTCGGATATATCGGCATCTACGTCTCCTCCGCCATCTTCATCGCGTGGTTCATGCGCTGGCTCGGCAAATATGGCTGGACCACCGTCGCATCGGTCGCGATCGGCATGCCGCTGATCGTCTATTTCGTTTTCGAGAAGTGGTTCCTGGTCGCGCTACCGAAGGGCCCGGTTGAGCAATGGCTCAATCTGTAACCATGCGCATGTCGTCTTAACGGGGTTGGTTCGGGGCAACGACGATGGAAGAACTCACAAATCTGTTTCACGGCTTCGCGGTGACGCTCCAGCCGTTCAACATCATGGTGATGGTGATCGGCATCGTGCTCGGCATCCTCATCGGGGTGTTGCCGGGACTGGGCGGCGCCAACGGCGTCGCCATCCTGTTGCCGCTGACCTTCAGCATGTCGCCGACTTCGGCCATCATCATGCTGACGTGTATCTACTGGGGCGCGCTGTTTGGCGGCGCCATCACCTCGATTCTATTCAACATACCGGGCGAACCATGGTCGGTCGCGACCACGTTCGACGGCCATCCGATGGCGCAGCAGGGTCAGGCCGGCGAGGCTTTGACCGCAGCCTTCACTTCGTCATTCGTCGGCGCCTTGTTCGCGGTCATCATGATCACGCTGGTCGCGCCGCTGGTCGCGAGTTTCGCCTTGCAATTCGGGCCGGCGGAGAAGTTCGCCGTTTATTTCCTCGCCTTTTGCAGCTTCGTCGGCCTGAGCAAGGAGCCGCCGTTCAAGACCATCGCCTCGATGATGATCGGCTTCGCGCTGGCCTCGGTCGGCCTCGATGCCATCACCGGGCAGCTGCGCCTCACCTTCGGCTTCACCGAACTCCTGAGTGGCTTCGACTTCCTGATCGCGGTGATCGGCCTGTTCGGTATCGGCGAAATCCTGCTGACCATGGAAGAGGGGCTGAACTTCCGCGGCGGCAAGGCGAAGATCGACATGAAGGTGGTGCTGCGCACCTGGGCCCAGCTGCCCAAATACTGGATGACCTCGCTGCGCTCCTGCATCATCGGCTGCTGGATGGGCATCACGCCCGCCGGAGCGACGCCGGCATCGTTCATGAGCTACGGCATCGCCAAACGCGTCTCCAAGAACGGACGCAATTTCGGCAAGGGTGAAATGGAAGGCGTGGTCGCGCCGGAAACCGCGGCGCATGCCGCCGGCACCGCGGCGCTGCTGCCGATGCTATCGCTCGGCGTGCCGGGTTCGCCCACTGCGGCGGTGCTGCTCGGTGGCTTGTTGATCTGGGGTCTGCAGCCCGGGCCGATGCTGTTCGTCGAACAGAAGGAATTCGTCTGGGGCCTGATCGCCTCGATGTATCTCGGCAACCTCGTCGGCCTCATCATCGTGCTGACCTGCGTGCCGGTGCTGGCGGCGATCCTGCGGATTCCGTTCAGCATCATCGCGCCGATCATCCTGGTGCTGTGTGCGATCGGTGCCTACACGGTGAACAACAATACCTTCGACGTCGTGATGATGATGGTGTTCGGCGTGCTCGGTTACGTCTTGAAGAAGTGCAATTACCCGTTGGCTCCGCTGGTGCTGGCGCTGGTACTCGGGAAGATGGCGGAGGAATCCTTCCGGCAGTCGCTGCTGGCGTCGCAGGGCGGCCTCGGGGTCTTCTTCTCCAACGGCCTGGTCTCGTCCATCATGATCCTCGGCCTCATCGCCTTGTTCTGGTCGGCGATCCAGGAGGGCTATACGCGGCTGCTGCGGCCCAAGGC
This sequence comes from Pseudorhodoplanes sp., assembly GCF_059499825.1. Lineage (NCBI taxonomy): Bacteria > Pseudomonadati > Pseudomonadota > Alphaproteobacteria > Hyphomicrobiales > Pseudorhodoplanes > Pseudorhodoplanes sp. The sequence goes on along the minus strand of NZ_JCABZI010000021.1, from coordinate 159,727 downwards.
GGCCTGACGGTCGATGACCCGCGTCCGGAGAGCCGGGTGCAGGACAGGCGAACCCATTGAACCGGGCTCTGGAATATTGTATTCCAGAGCCCGGAACACGGTGCAGGGATGAACTCGGACACGACAAAGACTGTGGGAACTTTGGCCAGCCGCCCGCGCGGGGCGGAGGGCGAGGCCCATCGGCTTGCGATCGAGCCGATCGACACCTCGTTCAGCTTCAAGAACAAGGCCTATGTCGCCCTCAAGAACGTGATCGTGGCGATGGACATCTATCGCAGCCGCAGCGACATCCGGCTCGACGAGCGCCAGCTGGCCCAGGATTTCGGCATCAGCCGCACCCCGGTCCGGGAAGCCATGGCCCAGCTTGAGCGCGAGGGCTTCGTGCGCTCGGTGCCGCGTCGCGGCGTCTACGTCGTGCGCAAGACCAAGAAGGAAGTGATCGAGCTGATCACCGCCTGGGCGGCGCTCGAAGGGATGGCGGCGCGCCTGATCACCCAGAACGCCAGCGCCGATGTGACCTCGCTGCGCGACATGTTCGCGACCTTCGTCGACGGCGAGCTGCGCGCCCATCTCGACGAATATTCCGAAGTGAATATCGAGTTTCATCAATCGATCATCCGCATGAGCGGAAACTCGGTGCTGATTGATCTCGCCGAAAATCTGTTCACCCATATGCGGATGATCCGCCGCAAGACCATCGTCGAACGCGATCGCGTCGACCGGTCGATCCGCGATCACATGAACATTATCGAGGCGCTGGAAGCGCGCGACACCGCGCGCGCTGAAGCTCTCGTGCGCGATCACGCGCTCGGCCTTGCCGAGCATGTCGCGCAATATGCCGATTATCTGGATTGAGTTTTCGAGGGGAGTTCAGTCATGGCCGAAGCCGCGGTCGCCAAGAAGCCGGAAGCCGAGCGGGAATTGACCGACGGATTCAATCTCATCATCGATGCGCTGAAGCTGAATGGTCTCGACACCATCTATGGGGTGCCGGGGATTCCGATCACCGACTTCGGCCGCATGGCGCAGGCCGAGGGCATCCGCGTCCTGTCGTTCCGGCATGAGCAGAATGCCGGCTATGCCGCCTCGATCGCCGGCTTCCTCACCAAGAAGCCGGGCGTCTGCCTCACGGTGTCGGCGCCGGGCTTCCTCAACGGCCTGACCGCGCTTGCGCATGCCACCACAAACTGTTTCCCGATGATCCTGATTTCCGGCTCGTCCGAGCGGGAGATCGTCGACCTGCAGCAGGGCGACTATGAGGAGATGGATCAGCTCGCGATCGCCAAGCCGCTCTGCAAGGCCGCCTACCGCATCCTGCATGCGCAGGACATCGGCATCGGACTGGCGCGTGCGATCCGCTCGGCGGTGTCGGGACGTCCGGGTGGCGTCTATCTCGATCTGCCGGCCAAGCTGTTCGGTCAGGTGATGGACGCCGAGGCCGGCCGCAAGTCGCTGGTCAAGGTGATCGATGCGGCGCCAGCGCAAATCCCCGGACCGGACGCGGTCAAGCGCGCTCTGGATGTGCTGAAATCCGCGAAGAAGCCGTTGATCATTCTCGGCAAGGGCGCGGCCTATGCCCAGGCCGACGACGCGATCCGTCAGTTCGTTGAAAAGAGCGGCGCACCGTTCCTGCCGATGAGCATGGGCAAGGGCCTGCTCCCGGACACGCATCCGCAATGCGCCGGTGCGGCGCGTTCGACCGTGCTGAAGGATTCCGACGTCGTCATGCTGATCGGCGCGCGACTGAACTGGCTGCTCTCGCACGGCAAGGGCAAAGCCTGGGGCGACGCGCCGAAGAAATTCATCCAGATCGACATCGAGCCGAAGGAGATGGATTCCAACGTCGAGATCGTGGCCCCGGTGGTCGGCGATATCGGCTCCTGCGTCTCCGCGATGCTCGACGGCATGGGCGCCAACTGGCCGGCGCCGCCGGCTGACTGGACCAACGCCGTCAGCAAGAAGCGCGAGGAAAACATCGCCAAGATGGCGCCGCGGCTGATGAACAACAACTCGCCGATGGATTACCACGGCGCGCTCGGCGTGCTGCGCAATATCATCAAGGAGCGGCCGGACGCGATCCTGGTCAACGAGGGCGCCAACACGCTCGACCTCGCCCGCGGCATCATCGACATGTATCAGCCGCGCAAGCGTATCGATGTCGGCACCTGGGGCATCATGGGCATCGGCATGGGCTATTCGATCGCCGCTGCGGTCGAGACTGGCAAGCCGGTGCTGGCGATCGAGGGTGACAGCGCGTTCGGCTTCTCTGGCATGGAGATCGAAACCATCTGCCGCTACAACCTGCCGGTCTGCGTGGTCGTGTTCAACAATGACGGTATCTATCGCGGCACCGACGTCAATCCCGCGGGGGACGATCCGGCGACGACCGTGTTCGTCAAGGGCGCCCGCTACGACAGGATGATCGAGGCGTTCGGCGGCGTCGGTGTCAACGCGACGTCACCCGACGAACTCAAGCGCGCCGTCAATGAGGCGATGGATTCCGGCAGGCCGACGCTGATCAACGCGGTGATCGATCCGGCAGCGGGCAGCGAATCCGGCCGTATCGGCAATCTCAATCCGCAGAGCGCGCTGAAGAAGAAGTGACGCGGCTGACCAATTTGAATGTGAAGGCAATGTGATCCGCTCGTCCCCGCGAAGACGGGGGCGCAGAGCAACCGAAGCGATGCTCCTGGATGTCCGCCTGCGCGGGCATGGGCGGGAAATGGAGAAAATGATGGCAAAGAAAGCGAAGTCGAAAGCCCGTAAACCGGCCAAGCCCGCCAAAGCGAGTGCCAAGTCGAGTGCCAAGTCCCGTGCGAAGCCCGCGGCGAAGAAGGGCGCGGCAAAGCGATCGACCAAGGCCTCCTCGTCGAAAGGCAAGATCCTGCGCACCGTTGCCGGTGGCCTCGCCACCGCTGCGCTGGCGGCAGGCGCGGCAGCTGCCGTGAAGGGCGCACGCGGCAAGGCTGCCAACGGCAAGGCGAAATCGGCCATGCCGGCCCCCTCGAAGAAGCCTTTCGGCGAGGCCGGCAAGGCCCTCGACGGTGTGCGCATTCTCGACTTCACGCACGTGCAGTCGGGCCCGACCTGCACCCAGTTGCTCGCTTGGTTCGGCGCCGACGTGATCAAGGTCGAACGCCCCGGCGTCGGCGACATCACCCGCGGCCAGCTGGTCGACGTGAAGGGCGCGGACTCGCTCTACTTCACCATGCTCAACCACAACAAGCGCTCGATCACGATCGATTCGAAGCATCCGCAGGGCAAGCGCGTGCTCAACGAATTGATCAAGAAGTGCGACGTGCTGGTCGAGAATTTTGCGCCCGGCGCACTCGATCGCATGGGGCTGACCTGGGAGCACATCCACAAGCTCAACCCGCGCATGATCGTCGCATCGGTGAAGGGGTTCGGCCCCGGACCGTATGAAGACTGCAAGGTCTACGAGAATGTCGCGCAATGCACCGGCGGTGCGGCCTCGACCACCGGTTTCCGCGATGGTCTGCCGCTGGTCACCGGCGCGCAGATCGGCGATTCCGGCACGGGCCTGCATCTGGCGCTCGGCATCGTCGCCGCGCTCTATCAGCGCAATCGCACCGGCCGCGGCCAGCGCGTGCTCGCCGCCATGCAGGACGGCGTGCTCAATCTCTGCCGCGTCAAGCTGCGCGACCAGCAGCGGCTCGCGCATGGTCCGCTCACTGAATACAGCCAGTATGGCGAGGGCGTGCCGTTCGGTGATGCGACGCCGCGCGCAGGCAACGATTCCGGCGGCGGTCAGCCCGGCCGCATTCTCAAGTGCAAGGGCTGGGAGCAGGATCCGAACGCCTACATCTATTTCATCACCCAGGCTCCGGTCTGGGGTGCGATCTGCGACGTGATCGGCGAGCCGACCTGGAAGACCGATCCGGAATACGCCTCGCCCAAGGCGCGTCTGCCGAAGCTCAACCAGATCTTCGAGCGCATCGAAGCCTGGACCATGGGCAAGACCAAGTTCGAGGCCATGGAAATCCTGAATGAGTTCGATATCCCGTGCGGCCCGATCCTGTCGATGAAGGAGATCGCGGAGGACGAGTCGCTGCGCAAGACCGGTACGGTGGTCGAGGTCGATCATCCGGTGCGCGGCAAGTATCTGACCGTCGGCAATCCGATCAAGATGTCGGACTCGATCTCGGACGTGAAGCGCTCGCCGCTGCTTGGCGAACACACCGACGAAGTCCTGACCAAGGTGCTGGGCTTCGACAAGAAGACCGTGGCCGAGATCAAGAATTCGGGCGCGCTGTCGGCGCCGGAAAAGGAAGGCAAGGCGGCGGCGTAATTCTTTTCTTCACCTCCCCCCTTGAGGGGGAGGTCGCTCGTCGGAGCACAGCGACGGCGAGCGGGTGGGGGGTACTGCAAATACATTGCTTGCTGTTGACCCCCCTCCCTAACCCTCCCCCGCAAGGGGGGAGGGGACGCACTGAGTTCGGGGAGGGATTGAGAGAATGCGTATCGTGGTTCACGGCCAGCAGGCCTTCGGCAAGGCCGTGCTGGAAGCACTGCTCAAGCGCGGCGAGAATGTCGTTGCGGTTTACGTCGCGCCGGAAAAGCCGGGTGCGAAAGCCGATCCGCTGAAGGAAGCCGCGCTTGCCGCGAAGCTCCCGGTCTATCAGCCGTCCTCCTATAAGGACGAGAATGTCTGGGAGGAGTTCAAGGCGCTGAAGCCCGACCTGCAGGTGATGGCGTTCGTGACGCTGTTCGTGCCGGAAGAATTCCTCAACATCCCGACCCATGGTTCGATCCAGTATCACCCGTCGCTGCTGCCGCTCTATCGCGGTGCGTCGGCGATCAACTGGCCGATCATCAAGGGCGAGAAAGAGACCGGCCTGTCGATCTTCTGGCCCGACAACGGCCTCGATACCGGTGACATCCTGGTCCAGAAGACCACGCCGATTTCCGACAAGGACACGCTGGGCACCGTCTATTTCGACCGGCTGTTCCCGATGGGCGTCGACGCGATGCTCGAGTCGGTCGATCTGGTGAAGGCCGGCAAGGCGCCGCGCATCAAGCAGGATCACGACAAGGCGACGTATGAAGGTATCTGCGGCCCCGGCAATGCGCATGTCGATTTCGGCAAGCCGTGGGAGCAGATCGACCGGTTGATCCGTGGCTGCAATCCGGCTCCGGGTGCGTGGGCCACGATCAACGGCGCCAAGCTGAAGATCTTCGACGCCACGCCGTTGCCCGCCCGCGATCCCAAGGGCATTGCCGGCAAGGTCGGCGAAGTCGTCGTTGTCGATGCCGACAGCGTCACGGTGGCCTGCGCCGACGGCCGCATCAAGCTCACCCGCGTGCAGGCCGATGGGCCAAAAGTGGGCGCAGGAGAATGGGCCGCATCCGCAAAAATCGAAAAGGGTGCACGCTTTTCGTGATTTCTTTTTCTCTCACACAGTGTCATTGCGATACGCAGCGCAATACCCGCGTTACGCGCCGTCGTGACCATTTCCTGGATCGATAAACATGCCCGCCTCACAGCATCAGAAGCCGCTCTCCGATATCGAAATCGCCCAGGCTGCGAAGCCGAAGCGCATCGCCGACATTGCCAAGGACAAGCTTGGCATCGCCATCGAAAATCTCGAGCCTTACGGCCACTACAAGGCCAAGGTGTCGATGGAATACATCAAGACGCTGAAGGACAGGAAAGACGGCAAGCTCATTCTCGTCACGGCGATCTCGCCGACGCCTGCGGGCGAAGGCAAGACCACGACCACGGTCGGGCTCACCGACGCGCTGAACTTCATCGGCAAGAAGGCGATGTGCGCGCTGCGCGAGCCGTCGCTCGGTCCGTGCTTCGGCGTGAAGGGCGGCGCCGCCGGCGGTGGTTATGCGCAGGTGATCCCGATGGAGGACATCAATCTCCATTTCACCGGCGACTTCCACGCCATTACCTCGGCGCATAACCTGCTGTCGGCGCTGATCGACAACCACATCTATTGGGGCAATCCGACCGGCATGGATTCCCGCCGCGTCGCCTGGCGCCGCGTCGTCGACATGAACGATCGCGCGCTGCGCGAAATCGTCTGCTCGCTCGGCGGCGTCGCCAACGGCTATCCGCGCGAAGCCGGCTTCGACATCACCGTGGCCTCCGAGGTGATGGCGATCTTCTGCCTCGCCAAGGATCTGGAGGACCTCAAGACCCGGCTCGGCAACATCATCGTCGGCTATACCCGCGACCGCAAGCCGATCCGCGCCAGCGAGATGAAGGCGCATGGTGCGATGACCGCGCTCCTGAAGGACGCGATCGCGCCGAACATGGTGCAGACGCTCGAAGGCACGCCCGCCTTCATCCATGGCGGCCCGTTCGCCAACATCGCCCATGGCTGCAACTCGGTGTCGGCGACGACCACCGCGCTGAAGCTTGCCGATTACGTCGTCACCGAAGCCGGCTTCGGCGCCGATCTCGGTGCCGAGAAGTTCCTCGACATCAAGTGCCGCAAGACCGGCCTGAAGCCCGACTGCGTCGTCATCGTCGCCACCATTCGCGCGCTGAAGATGCATGGCGGCGTCAAGAAGGAAGACCTCAAGAAGGAGGATCTGAAGGCGCTCGAAGCCGGCATGTCCAACCTTCAGCGTCATATCGAGAACATCAAGAAGTTCGGCCTGCCGGCGGTGGTCTCGATCAACCGCTTCTCGGCCGACACCGAAGCCGAAATCAAGCTGGTGAAGGAAAAGTGCGCGGCGCTCGGCGTCGAGGCGCTGATGGCCGATCACTGGGCGATGGGCGGCGAGGGCGCGGCCGATGTCGCCAAGGCGGTGGTCAAGGTCATCGACGAGGGCAAGGCCAACCTGAAGCTGCTCTATCCGGATGACATGCCGCTGTTCGAGAAGATCCGCACCATCGCCAAGGAAATCTACCGCGCCGATGACGCCACTGCCGACAAGTCGGTGAAGGATCAACTCAAGGCGTGGGAAGAGATGGGCTTCGGCCATCTGCCGGTCTGCATCGCCAAGACCCAGTATTCGTTCTCGACCAACCCGGATGCCAAGGGCGCGCCGACCGGCTTCAATATCCCGGTGCGCGAAGTGCGGCTGTCGGCGGGCGCGGAGTTCATCGTCGCGGTCTGCGGTGAGATAATGACCATGCCGGGCCTGCCCAAGGTGCCGTCGGCGGACACGATCGACGTCAATTCGGACGGCAAGATCGTCGGGCTGTTCTAGTCGTCAGAGATAATCTTCCGAAAACTCGAAACCCCTTCCGGCTCACGCCGGAAGGGGTTTTTCTTTTTTGACAGGGCACAATCTCTGATCCGTCACCCTGAGGTGCCCGCGCAAAGCGCGGGCCTCGAAGGGCGACGGCCCGAGCGATGGCCGTGCATCCTTCGAGGCTCGCACGCAGCCAAGTTTACGCTGGCAGCGTAAACTTGGCCGCGATGCTCGCACCTCAGGATGACGGTTCGATCTGTTGCGATCGATGAGCGAACTTACTTCGCCGGATTCGGCCCGACGCGCTCGCCGTGCTTCACCCGCTCCGGTGCCTTGTGCACCAGCGTGTAGGCGTAGTCGACGCCCATGCCGTAGGCGCCCGAATGTTCCTGCACCAGCGCGATGGTCGCGTCGTAGGTCTTCTTGCGCGCCCAGTCGCGCTGCCATTCCAGCAGCACCTGCTGCCAGGTGACCGGGATGACGCCGGCCTGCACCATGCGGTCCATCGCATATTTGTGCGCATCGGCCGAGGTGCCGCCGGAGGCATCGGCAACCATGTAGATCTCGTAGTCGCTGTCATTCATCGCCGAGAGCGCGAACATCAGGTTGCACACTTCGGTCCACAGACCCGACACCACGATCTTCTTGCGGCCGGTTGCAGCCAGCGCATCGCGCACATTCTGGTCGTCCCAGGAGTTCATCGATGTGCGCTCGAGAATCTTGTGCTCCGGATAGACCGCAAGCAATTCCGGATAGGTGTGGCCGGAGAAGCTTTCGGTTTCGACGGTGGTGATGGTGGTCGGGACGTTGAACACCTTGGCGGCCTTGGCCAGCGCGACGACGTTGTTCTTCAGCGTCTGCCGGTCGATCGACTGCACGCCGAAGGCCATCTGCGGCTGCTGGTCGATGAACAGGAGCTGGCTGTTCTCGGGCGTCAGAAGGTCAAGGAAGTTGGGTGTCGACTTGGTCATGGGGTCTCTCCGTTTGCGTCTGCTGGAGCCGCCATCGGCTCTTCGATTTGATGCAGAGACCTTATTCGGATGACATGATCGCAACAATCTGGTAAAATAAAAACATATTGGTTCCAAAAAGGACGCAATATGGACCGGCTGGACGCGATGCGAGCCTTCGTGCGGGTGGTGAACAGCGGCAGCTATGCCGAGGCGGCCCGCCAGCTGGGGCTGACCCGATCGGCGATCTCGAAGGCGGTGACCGAACTGGAGCACCATCTTGGTGCGCGGCTGCTCGATCGCACCACACGGCGCGTGACGCCGACCGAAGCGGGCCGCGCCTATCACCAACGCGTCGCCGGCATCCTGGCCGATGTCGACGAGACCGAATCCGCCATCTCACGCCTGCATGACGAGCCAAAGGGCCTGCTGCGGGTCAATGCGCCGATGTCGTTCGGCACGCTTTACCTCGCGCAGGCGATTGCCGATTTCATGCTGGCTTATCCCGATCTGCGGATCGAGGCGATCATGAACGACCGCTTCATCGATCCGCTGGAAGAGGGCGTCGATGTCACGGTGCGGATCGGCGTGCTGCAGGACTCAAGCCTGATCGCGCGCAAGCTCGCACCGGCGCGGCGCGTGCTGGTGGCATCGTCCGCTTATCTGAAAAGCCACGGAATTCCGGCGACGCCCGCCGATCTCGCGGATCATCGCGCGCTCAATTTCGGCCACGCCTCGGGACAGCAGCGCTGGCAATTGCAGGACGGGGACGAGGTGGTGAGCGTGCCGATCGACGCGGCGCTGTGCTCGAATAATGGCGATGTCCTGCGCGCTGCGGCGGTCAACGGCAACGGCATCACGTTATTGCCGACATTCATGGTCGGCCCGGATATCGCGGCCGGCCGGCTGTCGATCGTGTTGCCGGATCATCCGCCGGTCGGGCTCGGCATCTACGCGCTGTATGCGCCGAACCGTTACCTGGCCGCCAAGACCCGGGTGTTCGTCGATTTCCTGTCCGCGCGCTTCGGAGACCGGCCGGACTGGGACCGGTTTTGAGGGTGCCTCGCTGGCCGTCGGGGAGGGCTAAGGGGCATGCGACCCAGTCATGGCCAGACCCCTCACGCGGCTCGCATTTCGTGATACTCAAGGCGCGCCACGCGCGCCCATGACGCGCGATGACGGGAGATACAAATGCTCAAATTCTATTACAGCGGCGCGCCCAATCCGGTGAAGGTCGCGCTGTTCCTTGAAGAAGCCGGTATTCCCTACGAGGCGATCCCGGTCGATACCCGCAAGGGCGACCAGCACCAGCCGGACTTCCTGAAGATCAATCCGAATGCCAAGGTGCCGGTGATCGTCGATGGCGATGTCACGGTGTTCGACTCCAACGCCATTCTGCTTTATCTCGCCGACAAGACCGGCAAGTTCCTGCCGCCGGCATCCGACAAGAACCGCGGCGAATTGCTGTCCTGGCTGATGTTCGTCGCCTCGGGCGTGGGCCCGTTCTCCGGCCAGTCGGTGCATTTCCGCCATTATGCGCCGAAGGACGGTTCCGATTACGCGGTGAACCGCTATGTCTACGAAGCCCAGCGGCATTACGGCGTGGTCGATGCCCGCCTTGCCACCCGCAAATACATGGTCGCCGACACTTACACGATCGTCGACATGGCATTGTGGGGATGGGCGCGGATGGCTCCGTTCGTCGCGGGTGACGATACCTGGACGAAATTCCCGAACCTGAAGCGGCTGGTCGACGAGATCGGCGCGCGTCCGGCGGCGAAGATTGCCAATGACCTGAAGAATCGCCACGCCTTCAAGACCGATTTCGACGATGAGGCGCGCAAGGTCATGTTCCGCCACACCGAAGTGAAGGTGGCGTAGCGTTCTTCCCTCTCCCCACTTTAGTGGGGAGAGGGTGCCTCGCGAGCGCCGCAGATAAGTCTACGCAATCTGCGCAAGCTTGTTGCGCCGAGCGAGGCGGGTGAGGGGCATCTATCGAGATTGCAACAGCCCCTCACCCGGCTCGGTCCTGCGGACCTCGCCACCCTCTCCCCGTTTCACGGGAAGAGAGAAGAGCCGCGCGCGGGGAGAAGGAAGAGCCTAAGCCTCCGCCATCTCCTTCGCGACGCGCTTGCCCTCGGTTACCAGCGCCGCGGTGAGCGGCGTCATCGGCTCGCGTGCCGGCACCACCAGCCCGATCGTATGCATCGCCTCCGGTTCGACGATCGGGATCGCGCGGATGGTATCGGTGAGGCCAAGCGTCTCGGCGAGCTTCGCGGGCATCACCGTCGCCCAGCGGCCGGTGCGCACATGGGCGAACAGCACGACCACCGAATTTGATTCCAGCGTCGGCTGCGGGTTGCCGCCTGCCGAGCGCAGCAGCTGATCGATGATGCGCCGGTTCTGCATGTCGGGCGTGAGCAGGCAGAGCGGCACGCGTGCGACCTCGGCCCACGTCACGCGGTCGCGATCGCCCAGCGGCGCGTCGGGCGCGGTGAGAAGCTGGTAGCGCTCCTGATAGAGCGGCACCGTGTTCACGCGGCCGAGTGGCTCGTTGTCGAGATAGGTGATGCCGGCATCGATCTCGAGATTTTCCAATTGCGTCAGGATCTGGATCGATGTCTGCGACAGGATGGTGAAACGGACATCGGGATGCCGCGCCCGGAACGGCGTGGTGATCGCGGCCACCATGGCGAGCGCGGTCGGGATCGCTGCGATCTTCAGCCGTCCGGTCAGGCCCTTCTTGAGCGCGGTGATTTCCTGCCGCATCGCGCGGCTGTCGCTGACGATGCGGCGCGCCCAGTCGAGCGTGCGCTGGCCTTCCGGCGTAAAGCCGATGAAGCGCGAGCCGCGCCGCACCAGCATCACCCCGAGTTGTTCTTCGAGCTGCTTGATGCCGGCCGACAGGGTCGGCTGCGTCACGCCGCAGGAATCCGCCGCGCGCCCGAAATGCTCTTCCCGCGACAGCGCCATCAGGTATTCGAGCTTGTCCAGCATGCTGCGAAAACTAGCGTGTTTTCAGCCGCTTGGAAACAACGATAGAAAAATCCTATCGTTGCATCGGTAGTTGGGGATTGTTCTAATCAGGCGCCTTGGCGATGCTGCGTCATGAATCCGACAGACACGCTAACTCGTTCCAAGCCCTTGAGTTTTGACGGTTCCGGAGGTCGCGGCCGCAGAGCCCGCAAGACCCCCAAGGGCCGGCAGATCGACACCACGGCGCTCGAGGAAATCCAGGGCCTGCTCACCGACCGGCCGCGCCGCCGCGACCTGCTGATCGAGCACCTGCATCTCATCCAGGACAAGTACGGCCACCTGTCCGCCGCGCATCTCGCCGCACTGGCGTTCGAGATGAAGATGGCGCTGGCGGAAGTGTACGAGGTCGCGACCTTCTACGCGCATTTCGATGTCGTGAAGGAAGGCGAAACGCCGCCGCCGGCCCTGACGGTTCGCGTGTGTGACTCCCTGTCCTGCGCCATGGCGGGATCGGAAAGGTTGCTGAGCGACCTGCAGGCAAAATACGGAAGCGACGTACGCGTCATCCGCGCGCCCTGCATGGGGGCGTGCGAGCGCGCACCGGTCGCCGCGGTCGGTCACGTGCAGACCTTCAATGCCAGTGTCGACAGCGTCGAGGCCGCGGTGAAGCATGGTGCGCACGCGCATGCGGCGACGCCGGATGCCGATTTCGATGCCTATTGCAAGGCGGGTGGCTATACGCTGCTCAAGGACTGCCTCGACGGCAAGCGCACGCGCGACGAGATCATCAAGATCGTCAGCGATGCCGGCCTGCGCGGCCTTGGCGGCGCGGGATTTCCCACCGGCCGCAAATGGTCGCTGGTCCGTGCCGAACCGGCGCCGCGCCTGATGGCGGTGAATGGCGACGAGGGCGAGCCCGGCACTTTCAAGGATCGTCATTATCTGTCGCACGATCCCCATCGCTTCATCGAAGGCATGCTGCTCGGCGCCTGGGTGGTCGAAGCGCCGGATGTCTATTTCTATTTGCGCGACGAATATCCGGAAGTCCGCCTGCTGATCCTGCAGGAGATGGAGAAGGTCGAAGCGGCGGGCCTGGTGCGGCACACGCGCTTCCACATGCGCCGTGGCGCCGGCGCTTATATCTGCGGCGAAGAAAGCGCGATGATCGAATCGATCGAGGGCAAGCGCGGGCTGCCGCGCCATCGTCCGCCTTACGTCGCGCAGGTCGGCCTGTTCGGCCGGCCGACTCTCGAACAGAATGTCGAGACGCTCTACTGGGTTCGCGACATTGTCGAGAAGGGCGTCGACTGGTTTACGTCCTTCGGCCGCCAGGAGCGCAAGGGTTTCCGATCGTTCTCGGTGTCAGGCCGCGTCAAGAATCCGGGCGTGAAGGTCGCGCCCGCCGGCATCACCATGCGCGAACTGATCGACGAGTATTGCGGCGGCATGCAGGATGGCCACACGTTCAAGGGCTATCTGCCCGGTGGTGCATCCGGCGGCGTTCTGCCCGCGAGCATGGCCGATATCCCGCTCGATTTCGGAACTCTTGAGAAATTCGGCTCGTTCGTCGGCTCGCATGCAGTAGTGATCCTGTCGGATCAGGACGACATGAAAGCGGTCGCGCTCAACCTGATGAAATTTTTCGAGGACGAGAGTTGCGGCCAATGCACGCCCTGCCGCGTTGGGACCGAGAAAGCGGTGAGGCTGATGGAGCAGGGGCCCTGGAACGAGACCCTGCTGAACGATCTGTCGACCGCGATGCGTGATGCGTCGATCTGCGGGCTCGGGCAGGCAGCGCCGAACCCGCTGCAGAGCGTGATGAAACATTTTCCAGAGGATCTGAAAAAGCCTCTGAAGGGTTGGTGAGATCATGAGCGATAGCAAGCAGCCCCTGGGTTACGGTCACGACAAGAAGGGCGCCGCGGTCGGCGAAGCCAAGAACGAGGGGCGGCCCGCCGTAAGCCACAAGGGTCCGATCGACGCTGTCGATGGCCAGGGTCACGGCGCCAAAGCGATTACCTTCCTGCTGGACGGCAGGGAAGTGCGCGCGTCCGAAGGCGAGACCATCTGGCAGGTGGCTAAGCGCGAAGGCGTCGAGATCCCGCATCTTTGCTACTCGCCGGAGCCCGGCTATCGCGCCGACGGCAATTGCCGCGCCTGCATGGTCGAGATCGAGGGCGAGCGCGTGCTGGCGGCGAGCTGCATCCGCACGCCGACCGAGGGCATGAAGGTCAACGCCTCGAACCATCGCGCCGAGACCGCGCGCAAGATGATCTTCGATCTGCTGGTCTCCAATCAGCCGCAGCGCGAAACCTCGCCTGATCCCATCTCGAAGTTCTGGTCCTGGGCCGACAAGATGGGTATCGAGACCGGCCGTTTCCCCGAGCGCGAGACGATGCCCGCGCCGGACCGCAGCCATGTGGCGATGGCGGTCAATCTCGACGCCTGCATTCAGTGCAATCTCTGCGTTCGCGCCTGCCGCGAAGTGCAGGTCAACGACGTGATCGGCATGGCCGGCCGCGGCCATCACGAGAAGATCGTGTTCGACTTCGACGACCCCATGGGCGCCTCGACCTGCGTGGCCTGCGGCGAATGCGTGCAGGCCTGTCCGACCGGCGCGCTGATGCCGTCGTCCGTCGTCAATGCGGACAACGTGCGCACCGAATATGCCGATCGCCAGGTGGATTCGGTTTGTCCTTATTGCGGCGTCGGCTGCCAGCTCACCTACAACATCAAGGACGACAAGCTCCTTTACGTCACCGGCAAGGAGGGGCCTGCAAACGAAAACCGCCTTTGCGTGAAAGGCCGCTTCGGCTTCGACTACGTCCACAATCCGCAGCGGATCCTCAAGCCGATGATCCGCAAGGAGGGCGTGCCGAAAATTCCGCATGAATTCATCGACCCGGCCAATCCGTGGACGCATTTCCGCGAAGCCACCTGGGAGGAAGCACTCGACAAGGCCGCGCAGGGCTTCCTGAAGATTCGCGAGCAGCAGGGGCCGAAGGGTCTCGCCGGCTTCGGCTCGGCGAAGTGTTCCAACGAGGAAGCCTATCTGTTCCAGAAGCTTATTCGCACCGGCTTCGGCACCAACAATGTCGACCATTGCACGCGCCTTTGCCACGCGTCGTCGGTCGCGGCACTGCTGGAAGGCGTCGGCTCCGCCGCGGTGTCGGCGACCTTCAACGAGGTGAAGAATTCCGACGTCATCGTGGTGATCGGCGCCAATCCGACCGAAAACCATCCCGTTGCCGCGACCTATTTCAAGCAGGCGGCCAAGCGCGGCGCCAAGCTGGTGGTGATGGATCCGCGCGGGCAGGCGCTGAAGCGTCACGCCTGGCGCATGATGCAGTTCAAGAACGGCGCCGACGTCGCCATGCTCAACGCAATGCTGAACGTCATCGTCACCGAAAATCTGTACGACAAGCAATATGTGCAGACCTACACCGAAGGCTTCGAGGCCTTCGCCGAGCACGTCAAGGACTTCACGCCGGAGGAAATGGCGCCGATCTGCGGCATCGATGCCGACACCTTGCGTGAAGTCGCACGAACTTACGCGCGCGCCGAGAGCGCCATCATCTTCTGGGGCATGGGCGTCTCGCAGCACACGCACGGAACCGACAATGCGCGCTGCCTGATCGCGCTGTCGCTGATCACCGGCCAGATCGGCCGTCCCGGCACCGGGCTGCATCCGCTGCGCGGCCAGAACAACGTGCAGGGCGCCTCCGATGCAGGCCTGATCCCGATGTTCTTCCCCGATTACAGGTCGGTGGAGAATCCCGAGATTCGCGCCGATGCCGAAAAGAAATGGGGCGTGCAACTCGATCCCAAGCGCGGGCTGACCGTGGTCGAGATCATGAACGCGATCCATGCCGACACCATCAAGGGCATGTACATCATGGGTGAAAACCCCGCGATGTCGGACCCGGACCTCAATCACGCCCGCGAGGCGCTGGCGCATCTCGAGCATCTGGTGGTGCAGGACATCTTCCTCACCGAGACCGCGGTCTATGCCGATGTGGTTCTGCCATCGTCAGCCTGGCCGGAAAAGGATGGCACTGTCACCAACACCAATCGTCAGGTGCAGATGGGCCGCAAGGCGCTGCCGCTGCCGGGCGACGCGCGCGAGGACTGGTGGATCACCATCGAGCTTGCAAAGCGCATGGGCCTGAACTGGACCTATACGCATCCGCGCGACGTCTATCCGGAGATGGCGTCGATGATGCCGGCGCTGAACAATATTTCGTGGGAGCGGGTCGAGCGCGAGGATGCGGTCACCTATCCGTCCGACGCGCCGGACAAGCCGGGTCGCGACGTGGTGTTCGACAAGGGCTTCCCGCGTCCGGGCGGTTTCGGCAAGCTGGTGGCGGCGAAACTCACTCCACCCGACGAGACGCCGGACCACGATTACCCGTTCATCCTCACCACGGGACGCCAGCTCGAACACTGGCATACCGGCTCGATGACGCGGCGCGCGACCGTGCTCGATGCGCTCGAGCCGACCGCGATTGCACAGCTCTCGCGCGGCACCATCGCCAAGCTTGGCATCCGTCCGGGCGACATGGTGCGCGTCTCGACACGGCGCGGCACCGTCGATCTGCAATCGCGCCAGGACGACGCGGTGCCGGATGGCGTGGTCTTCATCCCCTTCGCCTATGTCGAGGCGGCGGCGAACCTCCTCACCAATCCGGCGCTCGATCCGTTCGGGAAAATTCCCGAATTCAAGTATTGCGCGGCCAAGGTCGAGGCGATCCCGATGCGCGAGGCGGCGGAATAGCCGCCCGCGTTACACAATGCGGCGGCCAGAAGGCCGCCTGGTGGCGGAACAGGTTTGAACCGCTCCAGCCTTGCCGTCGGAATGTAAAGTTTCCGGTGCGGCGCTTGTGTTCGCCCAGCCTTGCGGCTAGCTGTCTGTCCTCCTCAAGGACGCAGCATGCAGCCCGCATCGACCGGCCACATCCGCTTCTTTCAGCGAAGCGGGCCGCACCGCTTGGCCGACATCGCAAACGCAGCGGGCGGCGCCGTGGCGTCGGGCCATGAGCGCGTGTTCGAGGGCATCGCGCCGTTGCAGACCGCCGGGCCCGGACAGATCAGCTTCCTGGATAACCGGCGCTATGCATCGCTTCTGGACGTCACGCGCGCCGGTGCGGTGATCGTGCATCCGGACATGCAATCGCGGGTGCCGGACGGCGCCGTGGCGATCGTGACCTCCGAGCCGTATACGGGCTGGGCCCGGGTCGCAAAGATGTTTCACCCCGCGCCCGTGGCGTCTCCCGGCATTCATCCATCGGCGGTGATCGACGACACCGCTGTCATCGATCCGTCGGCGGATATCGGCCCGCTCTGCGTGATCGAGGCCGGCGCCGAAATCGGCCCCGGATGTCGCATCGGAGCGGCCGCGGTGATCGGCGCCGGTGTGGTGCTCGGCCGCGACTGCCGGATCGGCTCGCATGCCAGCGTCAGCCACGCCCTGCTCGGCGAGCGGGTTTATGTCTATCCGGGTGCGCGGATCGGCCAGGAGGGGTTCGGCTTCGCCGTTACCGCGCGCGGGTTCGAGACCGTGCCGCAACTCGGGCGCGTGCTGCTGCACGACGATGTCGAAGTCGGCGCCAATTCCACGGTGGATCGCGGTTCGGCCGGGGATACCGTGATCGGTACCGGCTCGCGGCTCGATAACCTCGTGCAGATCGGGCACAACGTTGTGCTCGGGCGCTGCTGTATCATCGTCGCGCAGGTCGGCATTTCCGGTTCGACCATGCTCGGCGATTTCGTCCAGGTCGGCGGACAGGCGGCGATGGCTGGTCACCTGCAGATCGGTTCCGGCGCCCAGATCGGTGCCCAGGCTGGCGTCATCTCCGATGTCGAGCCGGGCGCGAAGATGCTGGGCAGCCCGGCACAGCCGAGCCGCGATTTCTTCCGTCAGATTGCAGTCCTGAAGAAGCTGCTGCCGAAGCGAAACGCCGGCTGAGATTGAGATCGTCTCCGCTTCGCGAGATAAGTCGAAGCGCCAGCGCGCGGCGGTTCCGGATCGACGCGCCGCGCGTCATGCTATCCTTCATCCGTTGCCGCAATGTCCGTGAGCCTCATGCCATGACCGATCCATCCGGCAGGTCCGCGAGCCTTCCACCTTCGTCCGGCTCCCAAGCCGACCAGATCGGTCTGGTTGCGGCGGTGTCGATCGGCATCGGCGGCATGGTCGGCGCCGGGATCTTCTCGATCCTCGGCGTCGTCGCGCAGGCCACCGGCAACATGATGTGGCTCGCCTTCATGATCGGTGGCGTGGTCGCGCTGCTCGCGACCTATTCCTATGCAAAGCTCGGTGCGGTGTTTCCGTCCGCCGGCGGGGCGGTCCATTTCCTGGTGAAGGGATATGGCGACGGCGTCTTGTCCGGCGGGCTCAATCTGTTCATGTGGGCGGGCTACATCATCTCGCTCGCACTCTACGCCACGGCATTCGGCAGCTATGCCGCGACGTTCATCACCACGCAGCCCGAGCCGCTGCTGGTGAAGTTCCTCGCGGTGGGATCGGTGCTCGCGCTGACGCTGCTCAATGCGTTCGGCGCGCGCATCATGGGACGCAGCGAGACGCTGATCGTTGCGATCAAGGTGTCTATCCTTGTCTTGTTCGCAGCCGCCGGCTTGTTCTTCATCGAGCCGGCGCGCTTCTCTCCGTCGCTGTCGCCCGAAGCCGCGTTCGTCCTGGTCGGCGCCGGCATCCTGTTCATCGGCTATGAAGGATTCGGCCTGATCGCCAATGCCGCGTCCGACATGAAAAATCCGCGGGTGATGCTGCCGCGCGCGCTCTATACCGCCGTGATCTTCGTGATCGTGTTGTATCTCGTGGTCTCGGTCACGGTGACCGGCAATCTGTCGAGCGCGCAGATCGAGCGGGCGAAGGACTATGCGCTCGCCGAGGCCGCACGGCCGTTCCTCGGCGAAGCCGGATTCCGGCTGATCGCGATCGCTGCGTTGTTCTCGACGGCGTCGGCGATCAACGCCACGCTCTTCGGCTCCGCCAATGTCTGCTACATGATCGCTCGCGATGGCGAATTGCCGGACGGCCTGTCGCGCACCGAATGGCGGCAGGCGACCGGCGGCCTTTTCCTGACCGCCGCGCTGGTCATTTTGATCACGCTCTTTTTCGATCTGTCCGGCATCGCGATGATGGGCAGCGCCGCGTTCCTGCTCATCTATGGTGCGGTGAATGGCGGCCATCTGCGCGTTCTGAAAGACACCGGCGCCAACGCCATCCTGGTCTGGCTTTCGCTGCTGACCTGCCTCGCGATGTTCGCGATCCTGTCGGTCTATACGTGGCGGGAGCAACCCGCGGCGATCACGGCGCTGGTCGCCATCGCCGCCGCATCCTTCGCGGCGGAATGGCTCTATCGCCGCTGGACCGGCCGCAGGATCAGGACGCAGACGCTGCCCTAGCCGGCCCGATGGAAAGGGCGGCCGCCCGGCATGATCCAGATCAAGGACATCGCCGTGATGAGCGAGTAGCGTTTGTTATGGAGATTGCCATGCCCGAGGCCGACCGGAATTTTGAGCGCGCGCGATCCGCATTTCGCAATGCCGCTGCGGCCAAGTCGATTGCCGCGATGCGTCTGCAGGTGGAAATGGGTCTCGCTTTCCTGGAGCGGGCGGACGCCTTGTCCGCGGTCGTGGAGCTGACGCCGTCGGCGCGCCCGCGCTCCACCCCCGAAACGAAAAGTCGATAATGAAGCGCGATAGCGAGCGGCTCCTCGACCTCGCGCGCAAATGTTTCGAAGATGCGGCCGAGTGCGGCGACCCGGCCCAGATGAAAGTCCATGCCGAGATGGGCCGGCGTTACCTCGAACAGGCCGAAGCCGCGGCAAGGCAGGACGCCACCAGGACCAACGGTGACCAAGGTTAGGCCTGACAGGCGCTGGATCGCGGCATTTGGCAGGATGCAGGCGCCCGCCCGGCGGACTGAGCCGGCGCTATGCCTGGTCCTTGAAATAGGGCTCGACATTGCCCTTCAGCTTGATCGTCAGTGGCTTGCCGAACCGATCCTTGGCGTTGCCGGCCGCGACCCTGATCCAGCCCTCGCTGATGCAATATTCCTCGACATTGGTCTTTTCCTTGCCGTCGAAACGGATGCCGATATCGCGCGACAGCAATTCCTCGTTGTAGTGAGGATTGTCGGGATCGACGCTCAGGCGGTCGGGGAAGGTGTCGGTCATTGCAGCTCGTCTTGTGGCTTGGTCAGGCCGCCGTCCTAAGCGGTTGCGGCGGCCAAGGCAATCGGGATGCGGCCTAATCCAGCGTAAAGGCCTCGTGCACCGCGCTCTGGATCGAGCCGCCCATCACCGGCCCGCCGCCAGCCACATGGATATATCCGCCGATCGCGACGGCGCCGAGGCCGTGCCGCGGCGTCGGCATCGGGGCATAGGATTCCCAGATGTCCTTCTCGATGTCGTAGCCTTCGTTCTGGCCATAGACGCGGTTGGTGCCTTCTCCGCCCATCACGAAAATCCTGCCGTCGAGAAATACGGCGCCGTGCCCGGACCGCGCGGTCGGCAACGGCGCGCGGGGTTCCCATTTGTCGGCCTTCGGATCGTAGACGTGATGCAGGTTCGAGTTGGTGTGGAACGAATCCACCCGGCCGCCGATCACGTGGATCTTGCCGTTCACCGCCAGCGTCCCGGTATGGTCGCGGCCGGTCGGCATCGGCGCACGCGCCGCCCATTGATCAATGCGCGGATCGTAGACCAGATGCCAGTCGACGGATTTCTTGGTCGGAAACGTATCGCCGACGGCGCCGCCGATCGCATGCAGGTTGCCGTTGATCGCCGCGCAGCCGATCGCCGCAAACGGTTTCGGCAACGGCGCGATGCCGCGCCAGTTTTCGCCATCGAGCACGAAGCAGAGATTGTCCGGCTTGCGGTTCTGCTCGATGAATCCGCCGATGGCGTAGAGCTTGCCGTTCACCACCGCGACCCCGACATGATTGGCGCCGCGCGGCAGGAACGGCGCGTCGAGCCATTTGTCCGACGCCTGGTCATAGACATGGTGATAGGGGCGGTCGACGCGCTGCTCGCCATAGCCGCCCAGGACATGCATGCGGTCGTTGAGCGTGGTGGCCCAGGCCATCTCGCTGCGCGGCAGCGGCAGTGGCGCCTTCGTCACCCAGCGCCCCTGTTTGGCGGCGAGCGGCGCAGGCGAGTCGAAGACATGCTGCAGCTTCATGGTGTCGAGCGGCGGTGTCTTGATCTTCGGATCGGTGAGATGCGAATAGACCGGATCGTGCCCGGCATGGTGTTGCGCAAAAGCCGGCGCGGCCACGCTCGCGCCAAGGCCCGCCAGTATCGTCCGCCGTGAAAACATCCCCATTCCCCGTACGCTGTACCTGCCGGCCCTGTTCCACCGGCTATCTTGGCTTGGCGGCGGCACTATGACATGAAGCCACAGGACATGAAGAGAAGGGCGTGACGAGCGCCGGCCTGGGACCTCCCGATGACCCTTGGAACCTACGAAAAAGCTGCGTTTACGGGCGCGTTTGGCGCGGTCCGGCACGACTGGACCCGGAGCGAGATCCGCGACCTGTTTGCCCTTCCGTTCCCCGACCTGATGTTCCAGGCGCAGTCGGCGCACCGGGCCAATTTCGATCCGGCCGAGGTGCAGGTCTCGACGCTGCTGTCGATCAAGACCGGCGGCTGCCCGGAGGATTGCGCCTATTGCCCGCAGAGCGCGAAATACGACACCGGCGTGAAGGCCGAAAAGCTGATGAGCCTCGACAAGGTTCTGGCCGAGGCGCAGGCCGCCAAGGATGCCGGCGCCAGCCGTTTCTGCATGGGCGCCGCCTGGCGCGAACCCAAGGACCGCGATCTCGACAAGGTCTGCGCGATGATCGAGGGCGTGCGCGCGATGGGCCTGGAAACTTGCGTCACGCTGGGCATGCTGACCGGTGCGCAGGCGACGCGGCTGAAGGCCTCCGGCCTCGACTATTACAACCACAATCTCGATACCTCGCCGGAATTCTACGGCGAGATCATCACCACGCGCACCTGGCAGGAACGGCTCGATACGCTGGAGCATGTGCGTGACGCCGGCATCCATGTCTGCTGCGGCGGCATCGTCGGCATGGGGGAGGGCGCGGAGGATCGCGTCGGCATGATCCATGCGCTGGCGACGCTGCCGGTTCATCCCGAAAGCGTGCCGATCAACATGCTGGTTCAGGTCGAGGGCACGCCGCTGGCTAATCACGCAGCAGACGAAAAAAGCGCGGCGATCGACGCGCTCGACTTCGTGCGCACCATTGCGGTCGCGCGCATCACCATGCCGCGCTCGATGGTGCGCCTCTCGGCCGGCCGCGAGGACATGACCGACGAGACGCAGGCGCTGTGCTTTCTCGCTGGCGCCAATTCGATCTTCTATGGCCCGAAGCTGTTGACCACGGCGAACCCCGCCGCCGACCGCGACCGGCAATTGATGGATCGTCTCGGCCTGCGGGCCATGCTGGTGTGACTCTTCTCTTTTCCTCCCCCTGAATGGGGGAGGTCGATTGCCTTCGCTTGCGAAGGCAATCGGGTGGGGGTCCATGGCTCTGACTGGAATGGACCCCCACCCCAACCCTCCCCCTTTCAGGGGGAGGGAGTGCAGTGGGTCCGCGGCTACAGTGCTGCGAAGAGCCCAAGACGGGAAGGTTTTTTGCCATGCTCGACAAGCGTGACTGGCTCCGCACCGGCCTCGACCACATCTGGCTGCCCTATGCCCAGATGAAAACCGCGCCTGCGCCGCTGCCGGTGGTGCGCACGGAAGGCACCCGCATTCATCTCGCCGATGGCCGCGAACTGGTCGACGGCATCGCCTCGTGGTGGACCGCCTGTCATGGCTATAACCACCCGCATATCCGGCAGGCGGTGCAGCGCCAGCTCGACGTCATGCCGCATGTGATGTTCGGCGGGCTGGTGCATGAGCAGCCGCTGACGCTGGCGCGCCGGCTCACGGAAATCCTGCCGGGCGACCTGACCCGCGTGTTCTTCACCGATTCCGGTTCGGTCTCGGTCGAGGTCGCGATGAAGATGGCGATCCAGTACTGGCTTAATCTCGGCGAGACCAGGCGCGACACCTTCATCTGTTTTCGCGGCGGCTATCACGGCGATACGCTCGGCACCATGGCGATCTCGGATTTCGAGACCGGCATCCATCAGAAGTTCGGCACCATCCTGAAAGCGCATCTCTGCGCACCTTTGCCGGAAACCCCCGAGACCGATGCGGCGCTGGTTGCGCTGATCGGACAGCATGCCGACCGGATTGCCGGGATCATTGTCGAGCCGCTGGTGCAGGGCGCAGGCGGCATGCGCTTTCACGATCCGTCGGTGCTGTGGCGGCTGCGCGAGATTGCGGATTCCTACGGCGCGCTGCTGATCTTCGACGAGATTTTCACCGGCTTCGGTCGCACCGGCACGATGTTCGCGTGCGAGGCGGCGGGCGTCGTGCCGGATATCGTGACGCTGTCCAAGGCGCTGACCGGCGGCACGTTGCCGCTCGCGGCGACCGTGGCGCGGCGGCGTGTCTTCGACAGCTTCTGGTCGGACGACCCGATGGCCGCGCTGATGCACGGGCCGACCTATATGGCCAATGCACTCGCCTGCGCCGGGGCCAATGCCTCGCTCGATCTGTTCGAGGATGGCGAGCGGCTGCGTCAGGTGGCGCGGATCGGGCAGTGGCTTGCTTCAGGGCTCGCGCCATGCCGCGATCTGCCGGGCGTCGTCGACGTGCGCACCCGCGGCGCCATCGGCGTGGTCGAACTCGAGCGCATCGACGATCTGAATGCGCTGCGCAGCGCGTTCGTTGCGAAGGGCGCGTTCATCCGGCCGATCGGCAATGCGATCTATCTCGCGCCGGCGCTGACCATCGGCGAGGAAGATGTGGCGTTGCTCACGCGGGTGATCGGCGAGGTGCTGCGGGAGCGCGCGACAAGCTGAGCTCTCGTGTCCCGGATGCGGCGCAGCATGCAGCGAAGCGGAATGGTGCGCCGCTGATCCGGGACCCAATACTTCGTTGCATCGCGCATAGGTCCCGGTTCTGCAGCGCAACGTTACACGCTGCGCTGCGCCCGGGACACGCAAGCCGCTACACCAGCCCGCAGCTTTTCGCGATCTGCGCGAAGGCCGGATGATCGGCACCCGGCTCGAGCCGCGGCAGCGCGATGACTTCGACCGACGGCAGGAAGCGCGCGATCGTCGCCACCGTCTCGTAAAGCGGCACATGGCTGCCCGCGCTCTCGCTCACCACGATGGTTTGCAGGTCGCAATCTTCCTGGTCCAGCACCTCGGCCGCGGTCAGCGTGTGGCTGATGCTGCCGAGATAGCTGCCGGCGACCAGGATGACCGGCAGTTCGAGCTCTGCAATCCAGTCGAGCACGGTGTTGTCCTGATCGATCGGCACCATGACTCCACCGACGCCTTCGATCAGGAGCGAGCCATCGGTTTCCTTGATCGCGGTGTCGCAGAACGAGACCAGCTGATCGAAGTCGATCTCCTTGCCTTCGTGGCGCGCGGCCATGTCCGGGGAGAATGCGGCAGCGAAGCGCCAGGGCGAGATGTCCTCGATCTCCTCGTCGGTGAGTGGCAGGCCGAGCGCGCGCAGCAGCACGCCGGAATCGCTCTCGCCCGCTCGTGCCGGATCGAATCCGCTGATGATCGGCTTCACGGCGTCGATTGGTTCGCCCTGCGCGCGCAGATAGCGGATCAGACCCGCGGCGAGGAAGGTCTTGCCGACATCGGTGCCGCTTGCGGTGATGAAGATGGATGCCATGTCTGATGTCCCGGTTGCGGAGGCCAGTGTCGCCGCGGTGGCGCGCTTTCACAAGCGCCGGAACCACGGGGATACGGCTCAAAGTCAGTCTGTGCGGCTTTGGATGTGACGTCCTAGCACGGTCTGCGCACGAATGGTGGCAGGATCGTCAAAATCGCGGCCGGCATTCAACTTAAAATGCGGTTGCGGATGAGACCGGCCAGCCGTTCGATCGCCTCGTCGGGCTGTGCCGCATTGAAGGTCACGCGCAGCCTTGCGGTTCCCTCCGGCACGGTCGGCGGACGGATGGCGATGACCAGGAACCCTTCGTCTTCCAGCAGCGCCGACGCGCGAAGCGCAGCATCGGCATCGCCGATCGTCACCGGCACGATCGCGCTGTCCGCGGCCGGCAGATTGGCGGCGCGGGTGAAGGCCCGCGCCTTTTGTAATGGGAGCGCCGCAAGACCGGGATCGCTCTCGATGATATCGAGGGCCGCAATCGCCGCACCCAATGCGGCCGGCGGCAGCCCGGTCGAATAAACGAGCGTGCGCGCGCGGTTGTGCATCAGGTCGATCACCGCGCGCGAGCCGCAGAGATAGCCGCCATAGCTGCCGATCGCCTTCGACAGCGTGCCCATCTGCAACGGGATCTCGGCAGGAGGATTGGTGGCATAGGCCGAGCCGCGGCCCTGTCCGAGCACGCCGATGCCATGGGCGTCGTCGCTCATCAGCCAGGCGACGGTGCGGCTTGCGATGTCGGACAATTCCGGCAGCGGCGCGAGATCGCCGTCCATCGAGAACACGCCTTCGGTCATGATCAGCGCGTGACGAAAGCGCGCGCGTTCGGCATCGAGCAGCGCGCGCAGATGCGCGGTGTCGTTGTGACGGAACGCCATGATCGCGGCGCCGCTCAGTCGCGCGCCGGTATGCATGGAGGAGTGCGCGAGCTCGTCGATCAGGATGAGATCGCCGGGTCCGACCAATGCCGGGACGATCCCGGCATTGGCGAGATAGCCCGAGCCGAACACGCAGGCGGCCTCCGCGCCCTTCAGCTTTGCGAGCCGCGATTCCAGTTCGGCATAGAGCGGATGACTGCCGGTGACGAGCCGTGAGGCGCCGGCTCCCGCGCCGTAGGTTTCCGCCGCCGCGGCCGCGGCACGCTTCACTGCCGGATGCTGGCTGAGATTGAGGTAGTCGTTGCTGCAGAAGGACAGAAGCGCGCGGCCGTTGCGCACGACATGTACGCCGTCGCCCGATTCCGTTTCCACGATGCTGCGGCGCAGGTTGTCACGCTCGCGCTCGGCGAGCTTGTCGCGGGCGAACAGGTCGAGGGATCGCATGGCGGCGGGACCATGGCCGGGACCTCGGTTGGACGCAACCGCAAAGTCGGCGATAAGGGCGAGGACGGGAAGGCAGAAGAATCCCGACCATTGCAGAAGGTCTGGCCGACGATGGGCTACGTATTGGTGTTTCTGGGGGGCGGGATCGGTGCGATGCTCCGCCACGGGATCAATATGGTGACGCCGCGGCTGTTGGGGAGCGGGTTTCCCTGGTCCACTTTTCTCATCAATATCAGCGGCTCCTTTGTCATGGGTCTGGTGGCCGGCTGGTTCGCCTTCAGGGGTGACGCGCCCCAGCATTTGCGGCTGTTTTTCACCACCGGCATCCTCGGCGGATACACCACCTTCTCGGCCTTTTCGCTCGATACGGCACTGCTTTACGAACGCGGTGATGTCGGGCTGGCGGCGGCCTATGTCGCCGGCTCGGTGGCTCTGTCCATCGCCGGATTGTTTGCCGGACTGTGGATCGTCCGCTCGCTGATGTGATGAAAGCCGGAGCAGAATTGCCGCTGTTTTCGGCAGCAACGAGCAATCCCAACGCTGCTTCGTCACGTGATGCATCCGCCTTCGCGATGTGAATCAATGGCTTAGCCGGCCGCAAACGCCGCAAATCTTTTGCATACAATAGCGGGAACTTGGCCCCGAACTTGCGTAGCTCCTCCTGCCGGGCTTCGTGGAGCGATGCTGTGCCAGTCAGGATCGAGGCCGAACCTTATCCGCTTCAGATCGACATCAGCCGGTCTGCACTCGTCATCATCGACATGCAGCGCGACTTCCTGGAGCCGGGCGGCTTCGGCGCCGCACTCGGCAATGACGTCTCGCTGCTGAAGGCGGCGGTCGAACCGATCGGCAATGTGCTCAAGGCCGCGCGCGAAACCGGCATGCTGGTCATCCATACCCGCGAAGGCCACCGGCCCGACTTGGCCGACGCACCGCCGCTGAAGGTCGAGCGCGGCGACCCGAACACCCGCATCGGCGCACCCGGCCCGATGGGGCGCATTCTGGTCCGCGGCGAGCCCGGCCACGACATCATCCCCGAGCTTTATCCGGTCGCCGGCGAGCCCGTGATCGACAAGCCGGGCAAGGGCGCCTTCTACCAGACCGATCTCGAACTGATGCTGAAGAACCGCGGCATTGAAACGCTGCTGGTGTGCGGCGTTACCACGGAGGTCTGCGTCAACACCACGATCCGCGAAGCGAATGATCGCGGCTTCCGCTGCATCGCGCTGTCGGATGGCTGCGCCTCCTATTTCCCGGACTTCCACTTGGCCGGCCTCGCCATGATCAAGGCGCAGGGCGGCATCTTCGGATGGGTGTCGGATTCCGAGAAAGCGATTGCCGCGATCGCAGCGCATGGCGCGCGCGCAGCGAAAATTTCGTTTGGGATTATTGAAGGGGGAGTGCGATGACCGGTCTTGCCGATACCAGTGCTGAAAAATTCCGCCCCGCCTTGTGGACGCCGGGCGACTGGAACGCCTTTTTCGGCTTCGGCACCAACATCCTGGTCAACATGCTGGTGCTGACCGGGCTGCTGCGCTTCGTGCTGAAAATGCCGGACTCGATCGTGTTCGGCCGCATCCTGCCCGCAATGGGCCTGATGATGTTCCTGTCGACGATGTACTACGCGTGGCTCGCCTACAAGCTCGCGCTCAAGACCGGCCGCTCCGATGTCTGCGCGCTCCCGTCCGGCATCAGCGTGCCGCATATGTTCGTGGTCACTTTCGTGATCATGCTGCCGATCTCGCTCAAGACCAACGATCCGATCAAGGGCTGGGAAGCGGGCCTGGTCTGGGTGTTCTTCCAGAGCTTCATCCTGATGATCGGCGCTTTCATCGCGCCCTATATCCGCAAGATCACGCCGCGCGCTGCTCTGCTCGGTACGCTGGCCGGTGTGTCGATCACCTTCATCGCCATGCGCCCGGCGCTGGAAATGTTCCTGACGCCGCAGATCGGGCTTATCTGCTTCGCCATCATTCTCGTGGCCTGGTTCGGCGGCGTGAGATACCCCAAGGGCATTCCCGCCGGGCTGATCGCGATCGCGGCCGGCATGCTGATCGCATGGGGCTCGACGCTGTTCGGCTACAATCTCGGCGGCATGAGCCTGGACAAGGTGACCGGCGCCTTCAGCCATTTCGGCTTCTCGGTGCCGATCCCGGCGATCGGCCATGTCTTCTCGGGCTTTGAATTCCTCGGCATCATCCTCGTGACCGCGATCCCGTTTGGCATCTACGATCTGGTCGAGGCCATGGACAACGTGGAGAGCGCGGAAGCGGCCGGCGACCATTACCCGACCACGCAGGTGCTGACGGCGGACGGTGCGGTCAGCCTCATCGGTTGCCTGATGGGTAACCCCTTCATCAACGCGGTCTATATCGGTCATCCCGGCTGGAAGGCGATGGGCGGCGGGATCGGCTATTCGGCCGCGACCGGGCTCATGGTGATCGTGCTGTCCTGGTTCGGCATCATCTCGCTGATGCTGGCTTTGATCCCGCTGGTCGCGATCTCGCCGATCCTGCTCTACATCGGCATGCTGATCGGCGCGCAGGCCTTCCAGACCACGCCGACGCATCATGCGCCCGCCATCGCGCTGGCGCTGACGCCGCATCTCGCGGCCTGGGCCAAGACCCTGATCGACGGGGCGCTGGGTGCTGCCGGCACCACTGCCGCCGCGGTCGGCTTCGACAAGATGGCGATGCAGGGCGTGGTCTATCACGGCCTCGAAGTGATGGGCGGCGGCGCGATCCTGTCGGGGCTGGTGCTTGGCGCCATAGGCGTGTTCATCGTCGACCGGGAATTCGTGAAGGCCTCGGCCTTTGCGCTGGCTGGTGCCGTGCTGACCTTCTTCGGCTTCATGCATGGCGAAGCGGTGGGATTCGCGGTCACGCCCTCGGTGGCGCTCGCCTATGCCATGGTGGCGGCCTTCCTGTACGGGATGAGCCGCCAAAATCTGGGCCTCACGGTGCCGGCACCGGCGCCCAAGCCGGTCGCCACACCGGCTGAGTAAATGCGAAATGCAGCCCGGCCATCCCGGGTTGCGACTTGAACGAAACGCGCTTCACGGGCATGTCTTGCGCCATGCCCGACGCATTCGAAACCGCAGACCTCCTCAGCCGGGCACCGGTCATCCCGGTGCTGACCATCGACGATCACGATATCGCCGTGCCGCTGGCGCGTGCGCTATGCGACGGTGGGCTTCCGGTCATCGAGGTCACATTGCGGACCCGGGCCGCTCTGGGCGCGATTGCAGCCATCGCGGTCGAGGTGCCGGAATGCATCGTCGGCGCCGGTACGGTGGTAAGGCATGTCGATGCGGCGTTTGCGATTGATGCCGGCGCGAAATTCCTGGTGAGCCCCGGCACCGACTCCGTTCTCGCCGAGACCTTCACCGAGATCGAGATTCCGGTTCTGCCGGGATGTGCCACCGTGACCGAAGCCATGGCGCTGTCCGACCTTGGCTTCGAGATTCTGAAATTCTTTCCAGCCGAGGCATCGGGCGGCGCCGCCTGGCTGAAGGCGGTCGCGGCGCCGCTGCCGCACATCCGGTTCTGCCCGACCGGCGGCATCGATATGCGCAATGCGCGCGACTATCTCGCGCTGCCGAATGTGGTTTCGGTCGGCGGCTCGTGGGTGGTGCCGCAGGATGCGCTTGCCGCGAAGGACTTCGCGCGGATCAAGGCGCTGGCGCGCGAGGCCGCGGGCCTGCGCGGCTGATGCAATCCGAGCCGCTACCGCCGCCCCGCCGCAAACGACGCGCCTTCGATTGGCCGACCGCCATCCTCATCACCATCGTGGTGAGCGCGGCGGCCTACGTCTATTGGCGTGATGGCGGGGCACGCTTTCTGGATGTGATCTGGTCCGATGCCGATCTGTTCGCGTGGATGCTGCCGAGTGTCCTGGCCGGCTGCCTGATCGCGGCGCTGGTCACGATCCTCTTGCCGCGCGAAACCGTCATCCGTTGGGTCGGCCGTGATGCCGGCTTCAAAGGCATTCTGATTTCGGCCGGCGCCGGCATCATCGTGCCGGGCGGTCCTTTCACCATCTATCCGATTGCTGCGGCCTTCATCGGCATGGGCGCGGATGCAGCCGCCGTGGTGACCCTCATCACAAGCTGGACCACCATCGGGCTCAGCCGTTCGCTGGTCTGGGAGTTGCCGTTTCTCGGCTTCGATTTCGTCCTGTGGCGCTGGCTTGCGGCGTTGCCGCTTGCCGTTCTCGCCGGCCTGATCGTGCGTGCGATCGAGCGCTACTGGCGGGTGAAGGCCAACGCGAAGGCCAAGACGTGATCGAACTCATTGTCATCGGCGCGCTCTGGATCATCGTTCTGGCGCTTGCGCTGGGCGTTGCCAAGCGCAGCCGGCCGTTGCTGCGCGAAAGCCTGCGCAACGGCGCCACCGAGTTTGTCTATCTCGTGCCGCGGATGGCGATCGGCGTTCTGGGCTCGGGCTTCATCGCTGCGGCCCTGCCGCAGGATTTTGTGGTGGCGTGGCTGGGCTCATCGTCAGGCGTGCTGGGCATTGCGCTTGCCGGGATTGCGGGCGCGATGACGCCGGGCGGGCCGGTGGTCGGCTTCGCCGTCGCCGCTGCCGCGCTGAAAGGCGGCGCCGGTGCGCCGCAGGTGATCGCCTATTCGACCGCCTGGGCGCTGTATGCCTTTCCGCGCCTGCTCACCTACGAATTGCCGATCATGCCGGCACGCGTGGTGTGGCTGCGCGTGGTCGCGAGCCTGCCGCTGCCGTTCATCGCGGCATGGGTCGCGATGCTGATCGGCAAGCCGTGAGTGAGGCCTAGACGGTCGCTCAATGCACCGCCTGCGCGGACCGCGGCATGATCGCGCCGCGATGGCGGATCACTTCGGATGCAAGCTTGTGGCCGGCGAGTGCCGCATCGCCCGGATTTTCGTCGGCAAGCCGCGCCGCCATGTAGCCGGCATTGAAGCTGTCGCCGGCGGCAGTGGTGTCGACCGGCACCACCACATCCGGCACCGGCACGAACTCCTTGTGCCCGCCCGATGCGACCAGCGCGGAATTCGGTCCGTTCTTGATCGCGATCTCGGCAATGCCGAAGGCCTGCAGCCGTTCGATCGTCGCATCCGGTGACGGGTCGCCCCACAGCAGCGCTTCGTCGTCATAGGTCGGCAGCGCGATGTCGACGCGCTTCAGCGCTTCCATGAACACGGTGCGGGTCCGCTGCACGTCGCCCTTCCAGGCGCGCGGGCGGTAATTGCCGTCGAACACGATCTTGGCGCCGGCCTTGCGTGCGAGTTCCAGCAGCGCGAGGAACCGTCCCAGCCCCTGATTGGAATAGATCGACAGGGTGATGCCGGAAAAATACACGATGCGGGCGCCGACGATGCTTTCGGCAATACGGCCCCAGTCCGGCAATTCGAACAGCTCGCGGGCCGGTGCATTGTCGCGCCAATAGCTGAAGCTGCGCTCGCCCTTGTTGTCGGTTTCGATCAGATACAGGCCGGGCAGGCGGCCCGGCACCCGCACCACCAGGTCGGTTGAGATGCCCTCGGCCTTGGCGAGGGAGACGATCCGATCGGAATAGATGTCGTCGCCGAGCGCAGTGGCGTAGGCGACCGGCAGGCCCCGGCGCGCGAGATAGACTGCGGTGTTGAAGGTGTCGCCGCCGCAGGCTTGGCTGAAACGGCCATCCTGGCCGCGCGTCATCTCGATCATGACTTCACCGATCGAAACGATGCGTTTGGTCTGGTCGGACATGGTTGCAGCCGGATTTTGAGGGGTGCTGGGCCACCATGGCCCGGTCAGAGACCATTTGGCAACGAAACCGAAGACAATTTTCTCCGATTTGCCGGTGTTGGCCTTGAGGTGCCGGTCCGGCCCTTGGCATCCCGAAACGTTATACTATAACAACCAGCGGAGGCCGAAACCGCCTATGACCGAGCACCACCACCACCATCATCTGCCGGGGCATACGCACCCGCCGGCCGCGATCGGGCCGTCGATCCTGCGTTTGTCGATGTTGCAGCGACTGGCCTTCGCGGTGGTGCTGACGGTCATCGTATGGGTGGCGGTGATCTGGGCGATGCGCTGATGACAATCCATGTCCAGACGCCGCAGGTGGAGTTCCGCGACCTGACGCTCGGTTATGACCGCCATCCGGCGGTTCACCACCTCACCGGCGGCGTCGCACCGGGCGCGCTGCTGGCGGTGGTCGGCCCCAATGGGGCGGGCAAGTCCACGCTTTTCAAGGGGATCGTGGGGGCGCTGAAGCCGCTCGCGGGCCGCGTCGATCTCAACGGCCTGTCCGCGCGCGATGTCGCTTATCTGCCGCAGGCGGCGGAGATCGATCGCAGCTTTCCGATCAGCGTCTACGATCTTGTCGCGATGGGGCTCTGGCGCCGCACCGGCGCCTGGGGCGGATTCGCGAAAGCCGATCATGCGAAAATCCGCGAGGCGATCGCGGCTGTTGGCCTCACCGGGTTCGAGCGCCGCGCCATCGGCACGCTGTCGGGTGGCCAGATGCAGCGCATGCTGTTTGCGCGGCTGCTGTTGCAGGATGCACGGCTGGTCGTACTCGATGAGCCATTCAACGCCATCGATGCCAAGACCTCGGCCGATCTGGTGGCGCTGGTTCAGCGCTGGCACAGCGAGGGTCGTACCATCCTCGCCGCGCTGCATGACATGGATCTGGTGCGCACGACCTTTCCGCAGACGCTGCTGCTCGCGCGCGAGCAGGTGGCCTGGGGCGATACCGCGTCCGTGCTGACCGCCGACAACATGCAGAAGGCGCGGCACATGTGCGAAGCCTTCGACGAGCAGGCACACGCATGCGCGGCATGACCGGAGAGTAGAGTGCTCTACGACACCCTCATCGGCCCCTTTGCGGAATTCGACTTCATGCGCCGCGCCCTGGTAGGCGTCATGGCGCTTGCGCTCGGCGCCGGTCCGATCGGCGTGTTCCTGATGCTGCGGCGGATGTCGCTCGTTGGCGACGCCATGGCGCATGCCGTGCTCCCCGGAGCGGCCATCGGCTTTCTGGTGTCCGGGCTCAACATTTTCGCCATGACCGCGGGCGGGCTGATTGCCGGCTTCACCGTCGCGCTTCTTGCGGGGGTCGTCGCGCGGTCGACCGAACTGAAGGAAGACGCCTCGCTTGCGGTGTTCTTCCTGATCTCGCTTGCGGTCGGCGTCACCATCATCTCGGTGCGCGGCACCAATATCGACCTGCTGCATTTCCTGTTCGGCTCGGTGCTCGCGCTCGACGATCCGACGCTGATCCTGATCGCCATCAACGCCACCGTGACGCTGCTCGGGCTGGCGCTGATCTACCGGCCGCTGGTGCTGGAATGCGTCGATCCGCTTTTTCTGCGCTCGGTCAGCAAGGCCGGCGGCCCCGCGCATCTGATCTTTCTGGCGCTGCTGGTGATCAATCTGGTCTCCGGCTTCCATGCGCTCGGCACGCTGCTCGCCGTCGGCATCATGATGGTGCCGGCCGCGATCGGCCGCTTCTGGGCGCGTGACATCACCGCGATGATCGTGATCGCGGTGCTGGCGGGGATGCTATCCGGCTATGCCGGATTGCTGCTGTCGTTTCATACCGCAGCGCCCGCCGGACCGGCCGTCATTCTGGTTGCCGGCATTCTCTACGCGGTCTCGCTTTTGTTCGGGACCGTGGGCGGACTCGTTCGCCAGCTCTTTCCGGGGCGTCACCTCGAAGCCTGACTTGATGGAGGTCATCATGCTGACGAGACGTATCGTCATTGCCGCGGCGTTTGCCGCTTTCGCGTCGTCCGCGCAGGCGCAGCAAACGAAGCTGCCGGTGGTCGCGACATTCTCGATCCTCGGCGACATCGTCTCCAATGTCGGCGGCGATCGCGTGGAGGTGAAAAGCCTGGTCGGACCGAATGGCGACGCCCATGTGTATTCGCCGTCGCCCGCCGATGCCAAAACGCTCGCCGACGCGAAGGTGATCGTGACCAACGGCCTCGGCTTCGAAGGCTGGCTGGCGCGTCTGATCAAGTCGTCCAACACCAAGGCGCCGAATGTCGTCGCGAGCAAGGGGATCAAGCCGCGCAAGCTCGCGGGCGGCCACTCGCATGGACACAGCCACGGACACAGCCATGCCGACGGTGATCCGCATGCCTGGCAGTCGGTGGCCAATGTGAAAATCTATGTCGCCAATATCCGCGATGGCCTCACCAAGGCGGATCCCGGCGGCAAGGCGGTCTATGCGGCCAACGCCGACGCCTATCTTGCCAAACTCGATGCGCTCGAAAGCGAGGTCAAGGACGCCGTGTCGAAAATCCCGCCGGAGCGCAGGAAGATCATCACCACCCACGATGCCTTCGGCTATTTCAAGGATGCCTATGGCGTCGAGTTCATCGCGCCGCAGGGGGTGTCGACCGATTCGGAGGCTTCGGCCCGCGATGTCGCGCGCATCATCACCCAGATCAAGAAACAGAAAATCCCGGCCGTGTTCATGGAGAACATCAGCGATACGCGGCTGCTGACGCAAATCGCCAGCGAAACCGGCGCCAAGCTGGGCGGGACGCTCTATTCCGACGCCCTGACCGACGAAAAAGGGCCGGCCCCCACTTACATCGATCTCATCCGGCACAATATAAGGACGCTCAGCGCGGCGCTTCAGTCCTAGCCCGCGCTCCGCCCGCCCGGGCGGCCCCGGAAAATCGGCTGGAGCGTTCATGTCCGACAAGACCCCCGTCACGGTGCTGACCGGCTATCTCGGCGCCGGCAAGACCACGCTGCTCAACCGCATCCTCTCGGAACCCCACGGCAAGAAATACGCCGTGATCGTCAACGAATTCGGCGAGATCGGGATCGACAACGACCTGATCGTCAATGCCGACGAGGAAGTGTTCGAGATGAACAACGGCTGCATCTGCTGCACCGTGCGCGGCGACCTGATCCGCATCATCGAAGGCCTGATGCGGCGCAAGGGCAAGTTCGACGCCATCATCGTGGAGACCACGGGGTTAGCCGACCCGGCGCCGGTAGCGCAGACCTTCTTTGTCGACGAGGAAGTCGGCAAGAAGACACGGCTCGATGCGGTGGTGACGGTCGCCGACGCCAAATGGCTGAAGGATCGCCTCAAGGACGCGCCCGAAGCCAAGAACCAGATCGCCTTCGCGGATGTGATCCTGCTCAACAAGACCGACCTCGTCGACGAGGCCGGTCTGCAGGAGGTCGAGGCCCGCATCCGCGGCATCAACCCGTATGCGAAGCTGCATCGCACGCAGCGCTCGGAGATCGCCCTCGACGAGGTGCTGGACCGCAAGGCGTTCGACCTCGACCGCATCCTCGATATCGAGCCGGATTTCCTGCATGGCGGGGAACATGATCACGATCATGATCACGACCACGCGCATGGTCATGATCATCATCACGACCATGATCATCACCACGAGCATGGTCACGCCCATCACCATCACGGCAAGGGCGTGAAGCATTATCACGACGAGGAGATGCAATCGATTTCGATTGCGACCGACAAGCCGCTCAATCCCGACAAGTTCTTTCCGTGGATCCAGAATCTGGTTGCGGAGGACGGCCCGGCGATCCTGCGCTCCAAGGGCATTCTCGCCTTCAAGGACGACCCGGACCGCTTCGTGTTCCAGGGCGTGCACATGATCCTGGACGGCGACCATCAGCGTCCGTGGAAAGAAGACGAAAAGCGCGAGAGCCGGCTCGTCTTCATCGGCCGGCATCTGCCGGAGGAAAAAATCCGCAAGGGCTTTGAAACCTGCATCGCGTGACCGCTCCGTCGTCGTCCCGGCCGGGCGTATGCGAGGGCCGGGAACCCCAGTCCCCCTGAGGGTTGTTCACGCCGACCTTTCCTGATTGAACGTTTGGTGGCGATGGGTCCCGGGCAGCCTTCGCCTTGCTCAGGCTTCCGGGACGACCGAGATTGATGATGTCCGATACCCGCTCCCCCACCAACACCCCGTCCGTCGTCGATCGCACCCAACCGGTCGCGACCGGCGGCACTGTGATCGCCGTGCATTTCCTCGGCGGCCGGGCCGCATTCGTGCTGGCCGAAGAGGCCGCGCTTCTCGCCGGCCGTGATGGCAAGACCGAACGCGTCGCGCTTCATGACGGCGGCATTCTCGCGTCTGCCGGCGACGGCACGCGTCTTGTCACCGGCGGTGACGACGGCAAGGTGATGGAGATCGCAACGGATGGTACGACGCGCGAACTGTTCGCCGAACCGAAGCGGAAGTGGATCGACCACGTCGCACTCGGGCCCGAGGGCGCGACCGCATGGTCGGCAGGAAAGGCCGTCAGCGTCCTGGGCAGCAAGGGCGAGGTCAAATCGCTCGACCTGCCATCGACGGCCGGCGGCCTTGCTTTTCTGCCGAAAGGCTTCCGCCTCGCCATCGCGCATTACAACGGCGCCTCTCTGTGGTTTCCGAATGCGCAGGTGAAACCCGAGGCGCTGGAATGGAAAGGTTCGCATCTCGGCGTGACCGTCAGTCCCGACGGACGGTTTCTTGTGACCACCATGCAGGAGCCGATGCTGCATGGCTGGCGCCTCATGGACAGCAAGCATATGCGGATGTCCGGTTACGCCGCGCGGGTGCGCTCGATGAGCTGGACCGCAGATGGAGCGTTCCTCGCGACCGGCGGTTCGGACCAGCTCATCCTGTGGCCGTTCTCGGGCAAGGACGGGCCGATGGGCAAGCAGCCGACGCTGCTTGCGCCCCATGCCAAAAAGGTTTCGGTGGTGGCCTGCCATCCCAAACAGCCGGTAGTGGCCGTGGGTTACGAGGACGGTCTGATCCTGCTGGTGCGGCTCGATGACGGCGCCGAGGTGCTGGCGCATTCGTCCGATCTCGATACGCCGGTCACCGCGCTGGCCTGGAGCGGTGATGGTCTGCAGCTTGCATTTGCCTGCGAGGACCGTGCCGCCGGTGTTGTAGATTTGGCCTGAGTTAGACTTGGCCTGAGTTAGACTTGGCCTGAGTTAGACTTGGCCTGACGGTAGACTTCGTCCGACGGTAGACTTGGCCCGATGTGGCGGTAGACTTGGCCTGACGCAAATGTCGGAGGGCGCCTGCCATGATTCGGCGATGCCGTGATTTTCTGCTCGCATTCGCAATCCTCGGTGGCCTTGTCGCCCCCGCATTCGCCTTGCCAAAGACCGTCATCATCCTGCGCCACGGCGAGAAGGAAAACGATTTCGCCCTGTGCAGGATCGGCGTCGAGCGCTCGCTGGCGCTGGCTGCGCAATATCTCGGCCAGGGGGCGAAGCAATCCCTGTTTGCGGCGGGTGAGCGGCCCGCGGCCTTCTTCGCCATCACCCTGCACACACTCGAACTGGCGTCGCCCGCAGCCGCGACATGGGAAATGCCGGTGGTGACGTTCTCGTCGGTGCCGCTGCCGGGTGTCGATCTCACGCCGCAATTCAACCTGCGGACCCAGCAGGCGGTCGGCGCGCTGATGGACGACCCGCGCTATGACGGCAAGACCGTCGTGATCGTGTGGGAGCATCATCACATCGCCGACCGGAAACTGGAGCTTCAGTTCCCGGACCAGAAAGTGACGCTGCGCCAGCTGCTCAATCTCGACAAGCTGGCGGATGTGCCGGACACGTGGCCGGGCCAGACTTATGACTATTTCTGGATCGTGGAATTCGGCACCAGCGGGTCGCGCGTGCCGACAGGCTTCCGCACGCAGCGCCAGCAATTCGCGGCGCCGTTCGACAAGGTGCCGTCGAACGAATGGGGCAAACGCGCCAAGCTGCCGATGGGGAGCAAGTGTTTGCCTTAACTTAACCCTCCCCCTTGTGGGGAGGGTCGATCATCGAAGCGTAGCGAAGATGATCGGGGTGGGGTGGCTGCGATCGATCATGAATCATCAGCCGCGCAAACCCATTTCTTCCAGCCCCACCCCGACCGCTTTCGCTAACGCTCAAGCGGTCGACCCTACCCACAAGGGGGAGGGCAAGAAAGCGGTGGGGAGGATAAGCGCTACCGCACCAGCACGTTCCTGAACTGCCAGGGATCGCTCTCGTCGATGTCCTCCGGGAACAACCCCGGACGGTTCTCCAAAGGCGTCCAGTCGGTGTAATAGCCCTTCACCGGACCGAGATACGGCAATTGGATGTCGAGGCAGCGCTTGTAATCCATCTCGTCGGCCTCGACGATGCCTTCGTTCGGATTTTCCAGAGCCCAGACCATGCCGGCGAGGATCGCCGACGTCACCTGCAGACCCGTCGCGTTCTGGTAAGGCGCAAGCTCGCGCGTTTCTTCCAGCGAGAGCTGCGAGCCGTACCAATAGGCATTCTTGGCGTGGCCGTAGAGCAGCACGCCGAGTTCGTCGATGCCGTCGGTCAGTTCGTCCTCGTCGAGCACGTGGGTCTTGTCTTGAATCTTGCCGGCATTGCCGAACAGCTCGAACCACGACAGCACCGCATCGTCGGCCGGATGATAGGCGTAGTGGCAGGTCGGGCGGTACACCGCCTTGCCGTCCTCCATCACGGTGAAATAATCGGCGATCGAGATCGACTCGTTATGCGTGACCAGGAAGCCGTATTGCGGCCCCGGCGTCGGGCACCACGTGCGCACGCGGGTGTCCGCGCCCGGCCGCATCAGGTAGATCGCGGGCGCGTTCGGGTCGGGATGCCGGCGCGCAAAGTCGGGCATCCATTTCTCATGCGTGCCCCAGCCGAGTTCTGCCGGCTGCAGGCCTTCGGATACGAAGCCTTCCACCGACCAAGTGTTAAGGAACACGTTGCGCGGCTTCGGCGACTTAGTGCGCTGGGTGTCCCGTTCGGCGATATGGATGCCTTTGACACCGGTCTGCCGCAACAGGCTGGCCCATTCCTCGCGCGTCGTCGGATCGGGGACGTTGAGGTTGAGGTCGCGCGCCAGATTGAGCGCCGCCTGCTTGACGAAGAACGACACCATGCCGGGATTGGCGCCGCAGGTGGACACCGCCGTCGGGCCGCCCGGATTCTTGCGCTTGGCGGCCAGCGTCATCTCGCGCAGCGCGTAGTTCGAGCGCTCGGCCGGGCCTTTCGACTTGTCGAAATAGAATCCGAGCCACGGCTCGTTGACGGTGTCGATATAAAGCGCGCCAAGCGAACGGCACAATTCCATGATGTCGACCGAAGAGGTGTCGACGGAGAGATTGACGCAGAAGCCCTGGCCGCCGCCCTTGGTCAGCAGCGGGGTCAACAGCTCCTTGTAGTTCTCGCGGGTCACATGCTTCTGGATAAACGGGATGCCGCGCTCGTCCGCGATCCACTTGTTGAGCGGATCCGGATCGATGATCACCATGCGGGACTTGTCATACTCGAAATGGCGTTCGATCAGCGGCAGCGTGCCGCGTCCGATCGAGCCGAAGCCGATGATCACAATGGGACCGTCGATCTTGCCGTATACGGGCCAGTCGGTCATGTCGCGTTACTCCAGTCTCAGGCGGCGCAAAGTCGAAAAATGAATGGGCGGGCATCGCGGCCTCTGCGATACCCGCCCAAGGAGATGCGTGCAAATCTACGCTGCGTGTGATGTCGGGCTTTTGACAGCCCGGCGGGAAGCCGTCGCGGCCAGAGCGCCCAGTCCGGGCTTCGGTGCGAAGCGGCCGGTGGCGCCGATCGTGCCGCTGGCGCCGTCGAGCGCGCCGGCCTGCAGTTCGAGGCCGAGCAGGCGGTCCTGCTGATACGCACCGGGCATCGCTAGCGAGGCGGTCTTCTCCGCCGAGAAGCCGAACCGGCCGTAATAGGGCGCGTCGCCGACCAGAAGGATCGCGCCATGCCCGCGCATGCGGGCGGTGGCGATCGCCTGCTTCATCAGCTTGCCGCCGATGCCCTTGCTCTGGTGCTCCGGCGAGACCGCGAGCGGGCCGAGCAGGAGCGCGCGGCGGCCCGAACCGGCCGACACGTCCCACAGCCGCACCGAACCCACGATGGCGCCGCCATCCGTCGCGACGAAGGACAGCCCCTGAGCCGGCAGGCGGTCCTCCCGCAGGCGCGCGGAGCACTTGGTGAAACGGGCCGGGCCGTAGGCGCGGTCGAGCAGAAGCTCGCGCGCCGACGCATCGGTTTTCCGTTCCTGGCGAATGGCGATCATGGCCAAACTCCTTCCAAGGCTCCGCGCGCCGCGGAACCGCTGCAGTCCTGAATGTGAGGGAAGGGGAGCCGGCCTTACCGGCCGGCTCCCGCGGTGTCTCTTGATCGCGGAGCGATCAGATGTGGCCCGATCGCGGAGCGATCAGATATGGATCGTCTTCAGCGGCGGGAAGCCGTTGAAGGCCACGGCCGAGTAGGTCGACGTGTAGGCGCCGGTGCCTTCGATCAGCAGCTTGTCGCCGATCTCGAGCGAGACCGGCAACGGATAAGGCTGCTTCTCGTACAGCACGTCGGCCGAGTCGCAGGTCGGGCCTGCGAGAATGCACGGCGCCAGAGCGCCACCGTCCCGCGGCGTGCGGATCGGATAGCGGATCGCCTCGTCCATCGTCTCGGCGAGACCGCCGAACTTGCCGATGTCGAGATAGACCCAGCGCACGTCCTCCTCCTCGCTCTTCTTGGAGACGAGGACGACTTCGGTCTCGATCACGCCGGCATTGCCGACCATGCCGCGACCCGGCTCGATGATGGTTTCCGGGATGCGGTTGCCGAAATGCTTGCGTAGCGCACGGAAGATCGCCGAGCCGTAGGTGCGAACCGTCGGCACGTTCTTCAGGTACTTGGTCGGGAAGCCGCCGCCGAGATTGACCATCGACAGGTTGATCCCGCGATCGCCGCATTCCCGGAACACGGCGGCCGCCTGCGCCAGCGCGCGGTCCCAGGCATGCTGGTTGCGCTGCTGCGAACCGACATGGAACGAGATGCCGTAGGCTTCGAGGCCCAGCCGGTGACCGTGCTCAAGCACGTCCGCGGCCATGGCGGGCTCGCAGCCGAACTTGCGCGAGAGCGGCCATTCGGCGCCCGCGCCATCGCACAGGATGCGGCAGAAAACCTTCGAGCCGGGCGCCACGCGGGCGACCTTCTCGACCTCGGCCTTGCAGTCGACAGCGAACAGGCGAACGCCCAGCGCGAAGGCGCGTGCGATGTCGCGCTCCTTCTTGATGGTGTTGCCATAGGAGATGCGGTCCGCCGACGCACCGGCCGCGAGCGCCATCTCGATCTCGGCGACCGAGGCGGTGTCGAAGCAGGAGCCCAGCGAGGCGAGCAGCGACAGCACCTCCGGCGCCGGGTTCGCCTTGACGGCATAGAACACGCGGCTGTCCGGCAGCGCTTTCGCGAAGGTGTTGTAGTTGTCGCGCACGACGTCGAGATCGACCACCAGCACGGGGCCGTCGTCGGTACGGTTACGAAGGAATTCGCGGATGCGGTCGGTCATGGTCGTCCCCAAAACAGCTGATGGACGCGCGAAAACGCGCATCCGAGTGAGTGTCTGACGACGATCCCGCGCGGTCGTGCGATGGAGGACACGACGAGCGCAAAGCTCGACACCAGACAGTGCTGCCGTGGATTGGAGGGGAGACCCCGCCGCACACCTGGCAATGATGGACAAGCCTCTTCGGTAACCTGACCGGCTTATGGACAGCCGGCGATAGCCAAAAAAGCCCGCTCCGTCGTTGCTTTAAGTCGCGTCCTCAGTGGAGAACTGAGTTCGCCGGTTTCGCCTCCGGCTGCCGGTCAGAGTTCTTGGAGAGACTCTCCTTAGAGAGCTTTGTCTCCCCAGGCGGCTGGCGGGCCTCTTGTCCCGCTACCTACCGACCGACACGCGACCACAGGCACGTGCGAAATTGGGCAAGGCCGGACATAATCCATTCACGCTGAGTGTCAAGCATTATGCGCGCCTCAGCGCCAAAAAACTCCAGACCTTACAGAGATGTTAACATCACAACGCGCGCGGCTGGCGCGAAGAAGGCTAGGCATGACGCAAGCGTGGCGCTGCGGTGGCGATCAAAGCTGCGCGCGCCGCATTTGGCCGTATCGCGCCTAAGCGCATGCGCGAGAGACCTCGCTGACGCCGCGTGCGAGCGATCACTTCGGCCGGCGAACGGCTCGCAGCTTGC
Source organism: Pseudorhodoplanes sp. (assembly GCF_059499825.1). NCBI lineage: Bacteria > Pseudomonadati > Pseudomonadota > Alphaproteobacteria > Hyphomicrobiales > Pseudorhodoplanes > Pseudorhodoplanes sp. Next base: position 118,519 of record NZ_JCABZI010000021.1, on the reverse strand, counting down.
TGCTGTTGCCGCCGCCGCAAAAGAATCGGCCGCTGCCATCGGCCTCCAGTCCTGAAACCGCCGTGCCGGCGGGCATTTCGAGCCGCTCCCGTACGGCGCCGTTCGCTGGATCGATGCGCCGCAATTCGCACTCATCGCCTTCCCAGGTGCCGTGCCAGAGTTCGCCGTCGGTCCAGGTGACGCCGGTGACGAAGCGGTTCGATTCGATGGTGCGCAGAATCGCTCCGGTCTCCGGATCGATCTGGTGGATCTTCCGCTCGCGGTACTGGCCGACCCAGAGCGATCCCTCCGCCCAGGCCATGCCGGAATCGCCGCCGTCGCCTGGCGCCGGAATCGTCGCCAGCACCTGGCCAGTCTGCGGATCGATCTTCTGGATGCTTTTCTCGGCGATCTGGAACAGATGACGGCCGTCGAATGCGGTGCCGGCATGTCCCGCGATGTCGAGCGTGCGCACGATGCTGCCGCTGTCCGGATCGAGGGCGCAGATCCGGTCGCCGGCGGCGAACCAGACGTGCTGGCCGTCAAACGTCACGCCGGCCACTTGCCGCACGTCTGGAAAGGGGCCGTATTCACGAAGGATTTCCGCCTTCTGCTCGGTGACTGCCATTGAATGCTCCAAAGCCTTGTTCCGCGCTGTTGTGAGCGGACACTAATCGCCCGGCAGCGGACCGGAGAGTAACAAGACTGACGTGAAACCGGGCAGCGGCGGCGTCATCCAGCGCCGCGCCCGCGCATGTCCGATCCACTGCACCTTGCCCGACGCCGCCAGTTCATCGAGCGCGCGCTGCACACTGCGCTGACTGGTGCCCAGCGCCAGCGCCAGCGCGGAACTCGACCACGATTCACCGTCGGCAAGGCAGGCCAGCACCTCGGCGTGCTTCTCGTCGACGGGCCGGGCCAGCACCGCGACCCGGCCGGCGTGATGCGGAGTCAGTGCGAAGCCCCGCTTGGTCGCATTGATGTCGGCGAGCGCTCGCAGGACCCGCCGCAACCGTCCGATCTCGACTCGCAGACGTGCGCGGTGCGACTCGTCTGCATGCCTGGCCCGGAACGCCCGCGCGACCAGTGTGTCGCGCGACACATCGTTCGGCCAGGCTTCCGCAAGCACGCGCACCAGCGTGAACAGAACCGGCCGCCGCGCGAGCGATGTTGTTGCCTGCTGGCGACGGACCGCGGAGCGGCACGCATCGACGACCAGCACCCGGGATTCGAATAGCGCTTCGACCTCGTCGAGCAGCAGCGGCCGCTCCGAGCCGCCTTCGATCAGACGCGCCGCGGGTGTGTCGAGGATGCGGAACGCATTGTCCACTTCGGCGGACAGGGCAGGGATGGCCGCCCCGCGCGCCGCCTGTCGTGCCGCCTCGAGCGCGGTCCGCGCCGTTTTCGTTCGGACCCGGCGCATCGCGAGGCCAGCCGCGACCAGTTCGTGCGCGGTCCGCAACGCCGGCGGCAGCGACGCCGGATCGAGCCCGGCGAGGGCATTCTCGGCTTCGTCGAGGCTTCCGACCAGCAACATGCGGCGAATGGCGAGATGCTGTGCGAGTGAGGCATTGGTCCGGTCGCCATGGGCCTCAAGAACTACCCGCGCCGCTTCGAGCGCTTGCGCAGGCCAGCCGAGGTCGCGCGAAGCCAATGCCACTTCGGCTTCGGCAACGACGCATCTCGCACGCGCGATTGTTTCTCGCGGACTGAAGGCGCGGGCGGCACGTCGCAGCAAGGCCTTGGCCTTGATGAAGTCGCCGAGTTGCGCCATCGCGATACCTCGCAGCGCCAGCGCTGGCGCATCGTCGCGCAGCGCAATGCGCTGCAGCGCGCCCAGCGGATCGCCGGCGGCCAATGCGCGTCCGGCGGAGGTGATCAGCGAGTCCATCGCGTGCCTGCGAACCGAAATCCCGTCACATTTGTCACTCTCGCTGCCCGATAGCGAGCCCTAAGTCTGTCTCGCGGGCTGCATGAGGCCGCTCGACGCCTGAGCCTCGAACAGCAAGGGAACCCTATCGATGAAGATGCCTCTAATCGTATCGCCGCAGGAATGGGATGCCGCGCGCGCGCGGATGCTGGTCAAGGAAAAAGCCGCGACCCGTGCTCATGACGCACTGGCAGCGGAACGTCGGCGGATGCCGTGGATGTCTGTGGAGACGGACTATGTGTTCGATGGCCCGGCCGGCAAGGTCAGCCTGCTCGATCTGTTCGAGGGGCGCCGCCAGCTGATCGTCTACCGCGCCTTCTTCGAACCGGGCGTGCATGGCTGGCCGGACCATGGCTGCATCGGCTGCTCGATGGTCGCCGATCAGGTCGGTCATCTGTCCCATCTCAACGCACGCGATACCACGCTCGCCTATGTCTCGCGTGCGCCGCAGCCTGACATCACGCGGCTGAAGGCGCGCATGGGATGGACGATCCCCTGGTACACGATCACGGATTCCTTCGACGCCGATTTCAGTGTCGATCAATGGCACGGCCACAATGCCTTCATCCGTGACGGCGATCGGGTGTTCCGCACCTACTTCATCAACAGCCGCGGCGACGAGGCGCTGGGAACGGTCTGGAGCTTTCTCGACATGACCGCGCTCGGCCGTCAGGAAGAGTGGGAGGATTCGCCGGAAGGCTATCCGCAGAGCCGGCCATACAAGTGGTGGAACTGGCACGACGCTTACGTTGCGGATGCTGCGCCCGACCCGAAATGGGTCCAGGTGTCGGACGCGGGCGAGGCAGCCATGCGCAAGGAAGCGGACGCAAGCCGATGACCGGGACCTGTCAAGCCAGCGCTGCCGATGATGTCCGCGTGGAGGGCAGGCGTGCCAGCTTCATCGGTGGCGCGGCACGCGGATTGCATTTCGCGGCGGCGCCGACCTTCGCGGCCATGGCGTTGCTGACCGCGTTCGCCGGCAATGGTGCTGAGGATCTTCTCTGCGCGACCGCGCAGCACGGGTCACCGCTGACGGGGATGGTGTCGATGTACGTCCTGATGAGTGCGTTTCACGCGGCGCCGTGGCTGAGGCTGATGGAGCAGGCGTGATCCGCCTGCGCGCGACGTGGCGCTACTTGGTGCTGTATTTGTCCTGCATCCCGGCCCAGCCCGGCTCGCCGACCACGTCGAGATAATCGCGGAAGCTCATCGCCTCGTCGCGTCGTGCAAACTTGCCGGATATCACGTCGCCGATCGCTGCCTGCATCGCCGCGGCGGCGTGCAGGATCAGCGTGATGCCGTACGGGATCACGGTGAAGCCAAGTTCGGCGAATTCGGCGGGCGAGAGCAGCGGTGTCTTGCCGCCCTCCAGTGGATTGGCGACCAGCGGCACGCCTGCGAAGGCGCGCCCGACACGACGCAGTTCGCCGACCGATTCCGGCGCTTCGATGAACAGGCCTTCGGCGCCAGCGCGGAGATAGCGTTCGGCGCGGCGCATCGCATCGTCGAGACCGTGAACGGCGCGCGCATCGGTGCGCGCGAAGATGAAGGTCGCAGGATCAATGCGCTCGCCGACCGCGGCGCGGACCTTCGCTTCCATGACCTCGATCGGCACGACAGTCTTGCCGGCGAGGTGACCGCAGCGCTTCGGCCAGGTCTGGTCTTCCAGCATCATGGCGGCGACGCCCATGCGCTCGTAGCCCTGCACGGTCTGGATCACGTTCTTCACGTCGCCATAGCCGTCATCGATGTCGACGAAGGCAGGCAGGTCACAGGCGTTGACGATGTCGCGCGCAGCCGCCGCGATGTCGGCATAGGCGCGCAAGCCCACGTCGGGAACGCCGTAGCGCGCGCCGACGATCGAGAAGCCGCCGATGAACAGGCTCTTGCCGCCGGCCTGCGCGATCAGCCGCGCGCCGAGCGCGTCATAGGCGCCGATCAGGACGAGCGGCTTTTCGGACTTGAGAAGGTCGCGGAAGATCTGGCCTTTTGAGGCGCGGCCGCTCATCGAAGCCCGGCCTTCGTCCGCTTAGCGCGAGAACGGCTCGACCGTGCGCGCAAAGCGCACGAACTTGTACATGATGTAGGCACCGACCGCGAGGAAGGCGACGTCCAGCACGCGTCCGACGGTTTCGCCCAGCCCGAACAGATTTGTCATCGCCCAGCTGGCGGCGAAGGCCGCGCCGAACACCTCGGCCCCGATCAGGATTGCCGCGCTGATCACCGTCATGACGTTCAGCCAAAGGATGCGGTTGCCGCCTGCGGGAGGCGCGGTCTTGGCGGTCGCTGGAGCGTTCATGCGTCGGTCCGGTTCGATGGCGGCGCAATGTCGTCGAAACGGGGCCCGCGATCAAGGCTGGAATTGGGACTGCAGCGACCCCATCTCGAGTCCCGTTGCCGAGCCTTCAGCCCGAGCCAATTTTCGCAAAAAGTCGAGATATTTCAACGCATGACCGTTATAGCCGCGACCGATCGCCCGTCCGATTCGACCGATAATCCGCTGCTGGCCCCCTGGGTCGGGCCGTTCGAGGTGCCCCGATTTGCGGAACTCGACCCCGCGCATTTCGTGCCGGCCTTCGAACGGGCGATGGCCGAGCATAATGCCGAGATCGCCGCGATTGTCGGAAATCCGGGGCCGCCGACCTTCGAGAACACCATCGCCGCGCTGGAGGATACGGAGCGGTCGCTGTCGCGCGTCTCGGATGTGTTCTACGTGCTGGCCGGCGCTCATACCAACGACGCGATCCAGGCGGTGGAGCGCGAAATGTCGCCGCGCCTGTCGGCGCATCATAGTGCCATCCGGCTGAACGGCGACCTGTTCCGCCGCGTCGATCAGGTCATGCAGACCGCTTCATCTGCCAAACTCACGGCCGAGCAGGCGCGGGTGCTGGAGCGCTATCACACCGGCTTCCGGCGCGCTGGCGCGCATCTCGATCAGGCGGCAAAGGACCGGCTCGCCGCGATCGGTCAGCGGCTCGCGACGCTGGGCACCGCCTTCAGCCAGAATGTGCTGGCGGACGAGCGCGACACCATCATCGAACTCGATGGCGAGGTAGATCTCGCAGGGCTGCCGGACTATGTGCGCTCCGCCGCGCGCCAGGCCGCGGAAGCGCGCGGTCTCGCCGGCCGTTCGGTGATCACGCTGTCGCGCTCGAGCGTCGAGCCGTTCCTGCAATATTCGACCCGCCGCGATCTGCGCGAGAAGGCGTTCCGCGCCTGGATGGCGCGCGGCGACATGGGCGGTGCGACCGACAACAAGGCGATCATTGCCGAGACCGTGGCGCTGCGCGCCGAACGGGCCAAACTGCTTGGCTATCCGACCTACGCCGATTATCGCCTCGACGATTCCATGGCCAAGACTCCGCGCGCGGTGCGCGATCTGCTCGGCGAAGTCTGGACCCGCGCGCGCAAGCGCGCGTTGGCCGACCGCGATGCCTTGCAGGCGCTGGCGCAGGCCGAGGGCGGCAATTTCAAGATCGCGCCCTGGGACTGGCGCTTCTACGCCGAGAAGCTGCGCAAGAAGCTGCACGACGTCGATGAAGCCTCGATCAAGCAATATCTGCAGCTCGATAAGATCATCGAAGCCTCCTTCGACACCGCGACACGGCTGTTCGGCCTGCGCTTCAAGGAAGTGAGCGGCATCAAGGCCTGGCATCCCGACGTCCGCACCTGGGAGGTGACCGACGCCGCGGGCAAGCACGTTGCGCTGTTCTTCGGCGATTATTTCGCGCGGCCCTCCAAGCATAGCGGCGCCTGGATGACGTCGCTGCGCGATCAGGAAAAGCTCAACGGCGACATCCGCCCGCTGATCGTCAATGTGATGAACTTCAACAAGGGTGCCGACGGCAATCCGGCGCTGCTGAGCTACGACGACGCCCGCACGCTGTTCCACGAATTCGGCCACGCGCTCCACGGCATTCTGTCGGATGTGACCTATCCGTCTATTGCCGGCACCAATGTCGACACCGATTTCGTCGAACTGCCGTCGCAGCTTTACGAACACTGGTTCGAGCGGCCGGAGGTGCTGCGGAAATTCGCGGTGCATTACAAGACCGGCGAACCGATCCCGGAAGACTTGCTGCGCAAGGTGCTGGCCGCGCGCACCTTCAATCAGGCCTGCGCCACGGTGGAATATGTGTCGTCGGCACTGGTCGACCTGGAGTTTCACTCGCTGCAATCGGCCGACGCGCTCGACGTGGCGATCTTCGAGCGCGAGACCCTCGACAAGCTCGGCATGCCCGAGGAGATCGTGATGCGGCACCGCTCGCCGCATTTCCAGCACGTGTTTTCGGGTTCGAGTTATTCGGCCGCCTATTACAGCTACATGTGGTCGGAGGTGCTTGATGCCGATGCGTTCCGCGCCTTCGAGGAAGCCGGCGATATCTTCGATCCGGCGACAGCTGGCAAGCTGCGCGACAACATCTATGCCGCGGGTGGCCGCCGCACGTCCGACGAGTCCTACATCGCCTTTCGCGGCCGGCTGCCGAGCCCGGATGCGTTGCTGGCGCGGCGGGGACTGGTGGATGCGGTGCCGGCCGGGGAGGCGTAGGGCGTCGGGTCGCGAAACGGTGCATCAATACACGCGGTTTTGATCCGTGAAATCTGGTCGGGTCCACGGAACGCAGAGCCCGGGCCGGACTTGTCTGGCCGACGTCAGAAACTGACGGGAGCCGGGCAAGTGGCCGGCGGAAACGGGAGAGCAACACATGGACAAGGATCGCATCGCTGGCGCGGCCAAGCAGGTTAAGGGCTCCATAAAGGAGACCTTCGGCAAGGTGACCGGTGACACCAAGACCGAGGCAGAGGGCGCGGCCGAGAAGACCGCAGGCAAGGTTCAGAACACCATCGGTGGTGCGAAGGACAAGGTCCGGGAAGCACTGAACGATTAATCGATCGCACCTTTGGCTGAAGCCGAAGCGGCGAAACGAACAGGCCGGGCTCCGAAAGGGCCCGGTCTTTTTTATTGGCATGTCCGGTCCGGACCGTGCTGGCGGTGATGATCGCGCGAGGGCGTTGCGCTACAAGGCCCGGATGCGCCTTCTCACGCAACAGGACGTTGAATGACCTCCCACACCTCCGGCCATCGTCGCGGCGTTGCCGCTGCTCCTCATCACGCTGCCGCCGAGGCGGGCCGGCTGATCCTCGCCGATGGTGGTAATGCGCTGGAAGCGATGGTGGCCATGGCCGCCTCGATCGCGGCGGTCTATCCGCACATGAATCATATCGGCGGCGACGGCTTCTGGCTGGTGCGCGAGCCGAATGGCCGGGTGCGCGCTATCATGGCGCCCGGACCGGCCGGCGCGAAGGCGAATATCGCGCTCTATCGCGAGCGAGGCTCCGACACGATCCCCGCGCGCGGGCCGCTTGCGGCGCTGACCGTGCCCGGCGCCATCGGTGGCTGGATGGTTGCGCTGGACGGGGCGAAATCGCTCGGCGGCAAGATTCCGCTGCGGATCTTGCTTGAACCTGCCATCAAGCAGGCGCGCGACGGCTATGTGGTCAGCCGTAGTCAGCACGCGCTGACGCGGGACAAGCTGTCCGAGATGGGGGAGGCGGTTGGCTTCGCGCAGACCTTTCTTGAGGATGGGAAGGTTCCCGCCGAAGGCGCGGTGATGAAGCAGACGGCGTTTGCTGCGACGCTCGATCACCTCGCCAATGCCGGTCTCGACGATTTCTATCGCGGCGATGTCGGGCGCGAGATTGCCGCCGATCTGGAGCGTATCGCATCGCCGGTCACGCGCGCGGACCTGGAAAAATACAACGCCTATATCGCCAAGCCGCTATCGGTCGCACTCAAGGCTGGCACGCTCTACAACGCGCCGCCGCCGACGCAGGGGTTGGCCTCGCTCATCATCCTTGCGCTGTTCGAGCGGCTGCGGGTGCAGGAGGCCGAAGGCTTCGACTTCGTGCACGGCCTGGTCGAGTCGACCAAGCGGGCGTTTCGCGTGCGCGACCGTGTGGTCACCGATCCGAACCGCATCGACGAGCCGCTCGACCGCTATCTGTCGGCGGCTTTTCTCGATCCCGAAGTCGAGCGGATCGACCGCAAGAAGGCGGCGCGCTGGCCAGCGCCCTATGGCGAAGGCGACACCATCTGGATGGGTGCGGCCGACGCATCGGGGCTGGTCGTGTCCTACATCCAGTCGATCTACTGGGAATTTGGCTCGGGCTGCGTGCTGCCGCGAACCGGCGTGCTGATGCAGAACCGCGGCGCGAGTTTCTCGCTCGATAAGAAAGCAGCAAATCCGCTGGAGCCCGGCCGGCTGCCGTTCCACACCCTCAATCCCGCGCTCGCCGTGCTGAAGGACGGGCGGGTCATGGCTTACGGCACCATGGGCGGCGACGGCCAACCGCAGACGCAAGGCATGATCTTCGCCCGGCATGTGCTGTTCGGTCAGCCGCTGCCCGAGGCGATCGAGGCGCCGCGCTGGCTGCTGGGCCGGACCTGGGGCTCCACCCACACCAACCTGCGGATGGAATCCCGCTTCGATAGCGGCCTGATCGACCGGCTGATGTCGGCCGGCCACGATGTTGCCGTTCTGGACGAGGGCTTCTCCGACACCATGGGCCATGCCGGCGGGGTGGTGCTGCACCCGGACGGCAGCATGGAGGGCGCGCACGACCCCAGAGCGGACCCGGGGGCTGAGGGGGTGTAGGAGGGCGAGCCGTTTCCTCTTTTTTCCCTCCCCCGCGTAGCGGTGGGGAGGGTCGGTTCGCGTCGCGTAGCGAGGCGAACTGGGGTGGGAGCTTTCGAGATTGAGTTCACAGCCCCCCACTCCCGACCCCTCCCACCACTCGCTTCGCTCGCGGGGGGAGGGGAGAAAGACTGCGCCGGGGGGAGGGTGCAGACGGAGCCTGCGTTAGCGCGACGCCCCCGCCTCCTTTCCGCCGCGTTCCGTGATATTGTCCCGCAGCATCGCTACATCCGGAAACCCAATGATTTCCTGCTTTCTTCGCCCGCTCGCGCTCGGCCTCGCAACCGGCCTTCTGGCGCTGGCCTTTGCCACGCCGGCCGCGCACGCGCATCCTCATGTCTATGTCACGATGAAGAGCGAGATTGTGTATGACGCCGAGGGCCGGATGACTGGCATCCGGCATCGCTGGACCTTCGACGACATGTTCTCCTCCTACGCCACGCAGGGGCTCGAATCGAAGGTGAAGGGCAAGTTCACGCGCGAGGAACTGCAGCCGCTGGCTGAGGTGAACGTGACCTCGCTGAAGGAGTTCGATTTCTTCACGCAGGGCAAGCTGAATGGCCAGAAGGCCGAATTCGAGCAGCCGGTCGATTATTTCCTGGAGCAGAAGGACGACCTGCTGACGCTGAACTTCACGTTGCCGTTGAAAAAGCCGGCGGCGACCAAGAATGTCGACCTTGAAATCTTCGACCCGCTTTATTTCGTCGCTTTCGAATTCGCCGAGAAAGAGCCGATCACCCTGAAGGGCGCGCCGGCATCGTGCAAGATTTCGACCGTGAAACTCGGCGACGATAGCCAGGTGAAGTCCCTGAGCGAATCGATCTTCGCCCGCCCCGATCCGAACAATCCGTTCGGCGCGCAATTCGCCAACAAGATCGGCGTGAAATGCTGACTGGCCGCTGGCCTCCAAAGCCTATCTGGGTCGTTGTCGGCGCCGCTGCTGCGATTGCGCTGACGGCCGCGTTGATGAGCGACCCGGCTTTCGCCCAGGCCAACCCGTTCGGTGCGCCGCGTACCGCCCCGCCGCCGCCCGACGGAATCGTCGGCTGGCTGCTGGCCAAGCAATCGGAATTCTATCGCGGCCTGTCGGGTGCGATCCGTGCCGCCAAGGCGGACGGCTCCGCGGTCTGGACCTTGTTCGGGCTGTCTTTCGCTTACGGTGTGTTTCACGCCGCTGGGCCCGGCCACGGCAAGGCGGTGATTTCGTCCTATGTGGTCGCCAATGGCGAGACCTGGTGGCGCGGCGTGGTGCTCTCCTTTGCCTCGGCGATTTTGCAGGCCATTGTCGCGGTGGCGATTGTGGGTGTTGCCGCCGTGCTTCTGGGCGCAACCCGCCGCACCATGGACGGCACGATCTGGTGGATCGAGGTGATCAGCTATGGGCTGATTGCCGCGCTCGGTGCGCGGCTGTTGTGGGTCAAGGGACGTGCCCTGATCAGCGCATGGCGGAAGTATCGCGCGGAGCAGGAGCCGGTACACAGCCATGCTCTGGCTCACGCTCATGTCCATTCGCATGCCGTTGCCGGGGCCGGTCACGCTCACGCGGGTGCGCATGCGCATGGTCACGGCGGTCACGATCATGATCACGCCGGCCATGCTCACGCGCATGCGCACCACAGCCACGCGCACAAACACGAGCACACGCACGGCGCCGCCTGCTGCGGACACCACGGCCACGATCATGACGATCATGCGTCGGCGTGGGGTCATGCCCATGCGCCGGAGCCGCAGGAACTCGCCGGTCCCGGCGGCTGGAAGCGCGGCCTGTCGGCCATTATCGCCGTGGGGCTGCGGCCCTGTTCCGGTGCGATCCTGGTTCTGGTCTTTGCGCTGGCGCAGGGACTGTTCTGGGCCGGCGTAGCGTCGACCTTCATCATGGGACTGGGAACCGCGATCACCGTGGCCGCGATCGCCACGCTCGCGGTCGGCGCGCGCGGGATTGCGCAGCGATTTGCGTCGGCGCGGCCGGGCCCCGGCATGCTGGCACTGCGCGGCCTCGAAGTGGCCGCCGCGCTGCTCGTCCTGGTGTTCGGCATCGCGCTGCTGTTCGGCTATATCGCCAGCGAGCGCATGTTCGCTTAATACGTGCTGCGCCGTTATAGTCCGCGCGGATGAATGCGGACATCATGATCGCCCTTGCCGACACTATCGACTGGCTGAATACTAGGATCGGACGCGCTGCGGCGTGGCTGTGTCTCGCCGTGGTCACGCTGCAGTTCGCGGTGGTGGTGTTGCGCTATCTGTTCGGGATCGGCTCGATCCAGCTGCAGGAATCGATCCTCTATAGCCATGCCGCGATGTTCCTTCTGGTCGCCGCATGGACGCTGAAGGTTGACGGTCATGTCCGTGTCGATCTGTTCTACGCATCGGCGGGCCCGCGCCGGAAGGCCATCGTCGATCTGATCGGCGCACTGGTCCTGCTGATCCCGTTCGCGGTGGCGATCCTGTATTTCTCGTGGGGGTATGTCGCGCGCTCATGGGCGAATTTCGAAGGCTCGCGCGAGGCCAGCGGGCTGCCGTTGGTGTTCGTGCTGAAGACGCTGATCCCGGTCTTCGCCGTGATGCTGATCCTGCAGGGCATCGCACAGGCGATCCGGGCAGGGTCCGTGCTCTCCGGCAAGACCGTGTCAGACCAGACCGCGGCCTGACGCGATGGCGGAAGTCCTCGCAATTCTGCTGGTCGTTGCGATCTGCGTTGCTCTGTTCGCGGGGTACCCGGTTGCCTTCACGCTCGGCGGGTTATCACTGGTGTTCGCCGCGGGAGGAAGTGCGCTCGGGGTGTTCTCGTTCGCATTTCTAGGAGCATTGCCGCAGCGCATTTTCGGGGTGATGACCAGCGAGGTGCTGCTGGCGATTCCGCTCTTCATCTTCATGGGCGTGATGCTGGAGCGCTCGCGTATCGCCGAGGATCTGCTTGAAAACATGGCGAAATTGTTCGGCTCGCTACGTGGCGGCCTGGGCATTTCCGTCATTCTCGTCGGCGCGCTGCTCGCGGCCTCGACCGGCATCGTCGGCGCCACGGCTGCCACCATGGGCCTGATCGTGCTGCCGATCATGCTGCGCCACGGCTACGATCCGCGTCTCGCCGCCGGCATTGTCGCGGCGGCGGCGACGCTGGCGCAGATCATTCCGCCGTCGACGGTTCTGGTCATCCTCGGCGACACGCTCAATAACGGCTACCAGGCCGCGCAATTGTCCAAGGGCGTGTTCGCGCCGCAAACAGTGACCGTGAGCGACCTGTTTGCCGGCGCGCTGCTGCCCGGGCTCATGCTGGTTGCGCTCTATATCGTCTATGTGGCCGCGGTGGCGATGCTGAAGCCCCAGGCGGCGCCCGCGATCAGGCCCGATCCGCAACTGCTTCACGGTGCGCATTTTGCCGGCCGATTGCTCGGCGCACTTCTGGCACCGCTCGCGCTTGTTCTCGCCGTGCTCGGCTCGATCCTCGCGGGGATCGCCACCCCGACCGAATCCGCTTCCGTCGGCGCTGTCGGCGCGATCCTGCTGGCAGCGTGGCGCGGAAAGGGCGCGCTGTGGCCCGCGCTGGTCGCGACCGTGATGAAGACCGCGCAGATGACCAGCATGATCTTCGTTATTCTGATCGGCGCGACGATGTTCGGACTCGTGTTCCGCGGCTTTGGTGGTGATGATCTGGTCCATCGTTCGCTCTCCGATCTGCCGGGCGGCACGACAGGTGCGATCCTTGCGGTCATGGTCGCGATGTTCCTTCTCGGCTTCGTGATGGACGCGTTCGAGATCATTTTCGTGATCGTGCCGATCGTGTCGCCGGTGCTGCTGGCGATGCCGGGCGTCGATCCGGTCTGGCTCGGCATCATGATGGCGATGAATCTGCAGACCTCGTATATCCATCCGCCGCTCGGCCCAACGCTGTTCTTCCTGCGCGGCGTCGCGCCGCCCGAAATCACCACCCGGCATATCTATGTCGGCATCATCCCGTTCGTCGCGATCCAGCTTGCCGCATTGGCCGTGCTGTGGTTCCTGCCGGACTTGGCGACGGCATTGCCGCGCGCGCTCTATGGTGGCGGGTGATGAAAGCCGGAACGATTTTCGATCTTTCAGGTGAGGTTGCACTGGTGACCGGTGCGTCGTCCGGGCTCGGTGCGCGTTTCGCGCAGGTGCTGGCGGCGAACGGCGCGAAAGTGGCGCTGGTCGCGCGCCGCAAGGACCGGCTCGATGAACTGTGCGAGCGGATCGTTGCCGCAGGCGGCAATGCCGTCGCAATCGAAGCCGATGTGCTCGACCGCACGGCGATGCTGCGCGCCTTCGATCAAACGGAGGCCGCGTTCGGTTCTGTCACCATTCTCGTCAACAATGCCGGCGCCGCGCAGGGCGTCCGCGCGCTCGACATGAGCGCGGAGGAATGGCGTCGCGTTCTCTCGCTGGATCTCGATTCGGTGTTCTTCTGGTCGCAGGAGGGCGCGCGCCGCATGCTCGCGGCCGGGCTGACCGGTTCCATCGTCAACACCGCCTCGGTGCTGGCCTTCGGTGTGTCGAAAGGCGTCGCGGCCTATGCGGTGGCCAAGGCCGGCGTGATGCAACTCACCAAGGCGCTGGCGCTGGAACTCGCCTTCAAGGGGGTGCGGGTCAATGCGATCGCACCGGGCTGGTTCGTGACCGAAATCAATCGCGACTTTCTCGAAAGCGAGCAAGGCGAAAAGATGAAGCGCGCGATCCCGATGGGTCGGTTCGGTGCGGAGGGCGACCTCGATGGCGCACTGCTGCTGCTGGCGTCGAAAGCCGGCGCCTACATGACCGGTGCAACGATCATCGCCGACGGCGGCCAGGTGGTCGAAATCGGGTGACCTATCAGCGATGCGAATGCGTGCCTTGCATTCAATTCGCTTGATGTGAGACGGCGCCCGCATCACTGTGCCGCGCCACAACGGAACGCCCGATGGACGGTCTTGCCGGAAGACAATCCAGTCTCGTCGATTCCCGCTACGCCTGGCTGCGGCTGGGCGTCGCGTTGCTGCTTGGCACCGTCGGCAGCGTCGGCATGTGGTCGTATGTCGTGGCGCTCCCCTCCGTCCAGGCAGACTTTGCCGCAACGCGCGCCGATGCCAGCATTCCCTACACCATGGCCATGGTGGGATTCGCCATTGGCAACATGATCCTTGGCCGGCTGGCGGATCGGTTCGGCATTCTCGTCCCGATCTGGCTCAGCATTGCCTCGCTCGGCATCGGCTATGTCAGCACGGGCCTTGCGCCGACGCTGTGGTTGCTGTGCGCCGCGCATGTTCTGATCGGGTTCGGAAGCGCTGCGTCGTTCGGGCCGCTGATCGCCGATCTGTCGCACTGGTTCGAGAAGCGGCGCGGCATCGCCATCGCGATCGCCGCATCCGGAAATTATATCGCGGGTGCGGTGTGGCCGCCGATTATCCAGCATGTCATCGCAAGCGATGGCTGGCGTGCGGCCCATATCGGGACCGGCATCTTCTGCGTGCTTGCGATGTTGCCGCTGTCGCTGATGTTCCGCCGCCGGACCGACATTCATGCCAATGGCGGACTGGAGGCTCGCGCCTTCGTGGCGCCGGATATCGGCGTGTCGCGCAACACGCTCTTTATCCTGCTCTGCATTGCAGGCGTCGCCTGCTGCGTCGCGATGGCGATGCCGCAGGTCCACATCGTCGCCTATTGCGGCGATCTCGGTTATGGCGTTGCGCGCGGCGCGGAGATGCTGTCGCTCATGCTGGCATTCGGGATCGTCAGCCGGGTCGGCTCCGGCTTCATTGCCGATCGGTTCGGCGGGGTGGTGACCCTGCTGATCGGTTCGGTAATGCAGGCGGTCGCGCTGTTCCTTTATTTCCTGTTCGACGGACTGACATCGCTGTTCGTGATCTCGATCCTGTTCGGACTGTTCCAGGGTGGTATCGTGCCGAGCTATGCGGTGATTGTCCGCGAATATTTCCCGCCGCAGGAGGCGGGCGCCCGGGTCGGCACACTGATCATGGCAACGGTGTTCGGGATGGCGCTCGGCGGCTGGATGTCGGGTTACATTTTCGATCTGACCGGCTCGTACCGCGCGGCCTTCCTCAATGGTCTCGCCTGGAATCTGCTCAACCTGTCGATCGCACTCTGGCTGATGCGCGCGGGGCGTCGTGGTACGAAGGCCGCGATGGCGTAATCATGCTGCATCGCCCGAGAAGGGGCCGGCTTTCCTGAAACGGGCTGTCGAGGGAAAAAATTGCCACGGCATTGCGATAATTGAAACAGCGCCGGTTTCGGTCCTTGTGATATTACTGAAGCCGACGCAATTTCGAGGGCACGGCCATGATGCGCAACCCACGTTCCGACGCATTTGCAACACTGCGCAGCTTCCTGATTTGTGCCTCAGCGACAGGTGGTCTTGTGGCAAGTGGTCTTGCGGCAAGCACGCCTCCGGTCCATGCGCAGTCGAACCCGGCACAGATCACCATCATCTATGACGCGTTCGGCAAGGCGTCGAACCTGAAGCAGGACTGGGGATTTGCCGCACTCATCGAATACGATGGCAAGCGGATCCTGTTCGATACCGGCAACAACGCGGAGATCTTTGCGCATAATGTCGAAGCCAAGGGCATCGACCTGACGAAGCTCGATTTCGCCGTCATCTCACACCGGCACGGCGATCACACCAGCGGCATCAGCCATCTGCTGAAGGTCAACCCGAATGTCAAAATCTATGCACCGCAGGAAAATTTCGGCGTGTTCGGCGCTGCTCTGCCTGGAAGCTTCTTCCGGCGCGACGAGTCGCTGCCTGCAGATCAGCGGTATTTCGGCGGCAACGCACCCCAGACACTGCGCTTCGGCAGCGCGTGGCCGCAGGGCGATTTCAACTGGGTGACCAAGACAACCGAAATTGCGCCCGGTATTCATCTGATCCTTTTGAACGGCCCGTTCGGTGTCGATCTGGAAGTAAAAGAAATATCGCTGGCGATCGAGACGCCGGACGGGGTCGTGGTGCTTGTCGGGTGCAGTCATCCCACCATCGAGAAAATCGTGGAGGCGGCGAAGAGCGCCACCAACAAGCCGATCCAGCTCGTCCTCGGCGGCACGCATCTGCTGCCGCTGAAGGACGACCAGATCAAAGCCGTCGCCGCAACGCTGCGCGACAAGCTGGACGTGCGCCATATCGCACCGGCGCACTGCACCGGCGAGCCGGCCTTTGCGATCCTGAAGGAGACCTTTGGCGACCGTTACGTTTATGCGGGCCTCGGTTCCACGCTCGTGCTGGGCCCGAAGGTCACGAACCGGGCTGACGCGGGGCAGCCTGTCAAATACGCGATGGATGAGGGCGACCGGCACCGCTATCGCGAAGCGATGGTGCAGGGGCCGTATCGCTCGCTGCTCGGCGGTGGCATCCGCAGGCCGGCGGCAGAGGCATCGCCCTGAGCGCAGAATTGCGGTCCAAAGCACGCATCGAAATCGCCGGGCCAGTCGAAAGGTCCGGAGCAACGACCGCAGGCGTCTGACGCGCTCCTTTGCACAGCGTGGCGCCGCGTTTTTCCGATCGATCATGTGATCTGACGAAACAATTATTTATCGCGAACAACGGGTTGCACGCATGCCGTGACGTCGCGTCATGCGGCTGCGGGGTTGCACATCATGCTCGCGTCGCACAAAATGCGACTGCCCGAATCCGCCTCGGCAGCGGCACCTCTGAACCCTCGACAAATGACGGGGGTGCCCCTAAAAGGTCAGCATTGCTGACCTATCTGCCAATTGCTCACGTTTCAATGAGCCGCCCGGGCTAGCGATCGACAGCTCCGGTGCGCACATGAGGCATAAAGGATCGCGCGTATGACCCTGCGGCAGGTCAGTCTCGACGACAAATACGACCTCACCAAACAGCAGGTCTTCGTGACCGGCTATCAGGCATTGGTGCGGCTCTGCCTGATGCAGAAGGAACGCGACCGGCTCGCCGGGCTGAACACCGCGGGTTACGTCTCCGGCTATCGCGGTTCGCCACTTGGCGGGCTGGACAATCAGTTCATCCGCGCGCGCAAATTCCTGACCCCGAACGACATCATCATCGAGCCCGGCCTCAACGAGGATCTGGCGGCGACGGCGTTATGGGGAACCCAGCAGGCCGAGTTGCGCGGCGAAGGCAAGTTCGATGGCGTGTTCGGCATCTGGTACGGCAAGGGCCCGGGTGTCGACCGGACCGGCGACGTGTTCCGGCATGCCAACTTCGCCGGCTCATCCAAGCATGGCGGCGTACTCGCGCTGATGGGCGACGATCACACCGCGGAATCGTCCACCACTGCACATCAGTCCGAATATCATTTCGTCGACGTGATGATTCCGATCCTGAACCCGGCCGGCGTTCAGGAAATCATCGATTACGGGTTGTACGGCTTCGCCATGTCGCGCTTCTGCGGGACCTGGGCGGCGCTCAAATGCATGCACGAGACTGTCGAGGCCACGGCCGTGGTCGACGGCTCGCTCGACCGCGTCAAGATCGTGATCCCGGAGGATTTCGTCATGCCCGAGGGCGGGCTGAATATCCGCCTGCGCGACACGGTCCTCGGCCAAGAAGCCCGGCTCTACGATTACAAGCGCGACGCGATGCTCGCCTTCGTGCGCGCCAACCGGCTCAACCGTACGATCACATCGGGCGGGTCGAACGCGAAGATCGGCATCATCACCACTGGCAAGGCCTATCTCGACGTGCGCCAGGCGCTGGACGAACTCGGCATCGACGAGGTTCGCTGCAATCAACTGGGTCTGCGCATCTTCAAGATCGGTTGCCCGTGGCCGATCCCGCGCGATGAACTGATCGACTTTGCCAGGGGTCTCGATCTCATCATCGTCGTCGAGGAGAAGCGCGCGCTGATCGAAGTGCAGGTGCGCGAGGAGCTTTACGGCACCGCCAACCAGCCGGTCTGCATCGGCAAGAAGGATGAGCGCGGCAACTGGCTGTTTCCGATCAAGGGCGCGCTCGACCCGAACGAGGTCGCGATCACCATCGGCGACCGGCTCCTGGCGCAGGGCCATGACGATGCGATTGCGACCCGGGTGTCGCAGCTCAAACAGGCCCAGCATGCACTCACGGAGTTGCAGGAGGTCGCTGCCCGCACGCCGTATTTCTGCTCGGGCTGCCCGCACAACACCTCGACCGTCGTGCCCGAGGGAATGCGCGCTTACGCGGGGATCGGCTGCCATTACATGGCGCAGTTCATGGATCGCAACACCCTCGGTTACACCCATATGGGCGGCGAGGGCGCGAACTGGATCGGCGAGGCGCCCTTCTCGAATCGCGGACACGTGTTCCAGAATCTCGGCGACGGCACCTATAACCATTCCGGCTATCTGGCGCTGCGCGCGGCGATCGCCTCCGGCGTCAACATCACCTACAAGATCCTTTATAATGATGCGGTGGCGATGACCGGCGGGCAGCCGCATGAAGGCTCGCTGACAGTGCCGCAGATCGCCCAGCAGGTCGCGGCCGAAGGCGTCAAGCGCATCGCCGTGGTCAGCGACGAGCCGGACAAATATCCGAGCGGCATCGACTGGCCGAAAGGCATCACCTTCCACCATCGCGACGATCTCGACGAGGTGCAGCGCGATTTTGCGACCGTGCCGGGCACCTCGGTGCTGATCTACGACCAGACCTGCGCCGCCGAGAAGCGCCGGCGCAGGAAGCGCGGCACCTTCCCCGATCCCGACAAGCGCGTGATCATCAACGAGCTTGTCTGCGAGGGGTGCGGCGATTGTGGTGTGAAGAGCAATTGCGTCTCGGTGCAGCCGCTGATGACCGAATGGGGCCGCAAGCGCACCATCGACCAGTCGAGCTGCAACAAGGATTATTCCTGCGTGAAGGGCTTCTGCCCGTCCTTCGTCACCGTGCATGGCGGCAAGCCGAAGAAGGGCCGCGCGATTGCCGAGGGTGATGCGCCGTCATTGCCTGCGCCGGTCCTGCCGACGATCGGCGATCCCTACGGCATTATTGTCACCGGTATCGGCGGCACCGGCGTGGTCACGATCGGCGGCGTGCTCGGCATGGCGGCGCATCTCGAAGGCAAGGGTGTCGGCATCATCGATATGGCCGGGCTCGCGCAGAAGGGCGGCGCGGTCTACAGCCACATCCGCATTGCCAACAAGCCGGAAGACATTCACGCCATCCGCATCGCGGCGGGGGGCGCCGATCTGGTGCTGGGCGGCGACATCGTCGTGGCCGGCAACAAGAAGGTGCTGGCGGCGGTGAAGCATGGCGCGACCCGCATGGTGATCAATCTTGCGGAATTTCTCCCCGGAGACTTCACCCGCAATGCCGATTTCTCGCTGCCGACCGAGCGGTTGAAGCGCGCCATCGTGTCGGCTGCGGGCCGCGACCGTGTGTCCTTCATCGATGCGACGCGTCTTGCGACCGCGCTGATGGGCAATTCCATTGCCGCAAACATGTTCATGGTCGGCTATGCGTTCCAGCAGGGCGCGCTGCCGCTGGCCGCGGAATCGATCGAGAAAGCGATCGAGATGAATGGCGAAGCCGTGGCGATGAACCAGGCGGCATTCCGCTGGGGCCGTCGCGCCGCGCTCGATATGTCAGGAATTGAGGCGCTGATTCCGAACGCCGCCGCGCTCGACGACAATCGCAAGCTGTCGCGGTCGCTGGACGAGATTGTGGCGCGCCGCGTCGCGTTCCTGACCGATTATCAGAATGCGGCCTATGCGGCGCGCTACAGCGACCTTGTCGAGAAGGTGCGTGTGGCGGAGGAGGGCAGGACTCCGGGACGCACCGGTCTCGCCGAGGCGGTCGCCCGCAATCTGTTCAAGCTGATGGCCTACAAGGACGAATACGAGGTGGCGCGGCTTTATACCGACGGCACCTTCACCCGGCAGATCGAGCAGACCTTCGAGCCCGGTAGCATGCGGTTCGAATTCCATCTGGCGCCGCCCTTGCTGGCGCGCGTCGACAAGACCACCGGCGAGCCGCGCAAGATGAGCTTCGGCCCGTGGATGATGAAGGCGTTCGGCCTGCTCCACCGCTTCAAGGCGCTGCGCGGCACCGCGTTCGATCCGTTCGGATATACCGCCGAGCGGCGCACCGAACGGAAGCTGATTGCCGATTATGAAGCGCTGCTGTCGGAGGTGGTGGAAAAGCTAAACGCCGACAATCATCCGCTGGCGGTCGGGCTCGCCGTCATTCCGGAGAAAATCCGCGGCTTCGGACACGTGAAGGCACGCAGCCTCACGGCCGCAAAGGCCGACGAAGCGGCCTTGCTGGAGCAATTCCGCAGCGGCGGCGCGCAAATGCTCAAAGCTGCGGAATAGTCAACGTTTCCTCCCAACTTTTGCAGGGCTTGACCGGCCCACCGGCCTGATTTCTTATCGAGAAAGACGGAACAGCCGGGAAACGGCGGCCGGCGCGCGACAGGCGCGAGTGGGAGGACTGGCTTTGGTGGCGGAAGACGCTGCTGCGGATACATTTCCGAAGCTTCTGATCCATCATGCGCGCGTGCGGGGAGATCATCCCGCATTGCGGCATAAGGACATGGGCATCTGGCAGACCTGGACCTGGGCGGATCTGCTGCGCGAGGTTCGCGCGATTGCGCTCGGCCTGTCGAAACTCGGCATTAAGCGCGGCGATACGGTCGCCATTGCCGGCAACAACCGGCCGCGCCTGTACGAATCCATTCTTGCGGCGCAGGCGCTCGGCGCCATTCCGGTTCCGGTCTACGCTGACGCGGTCGCCACCGAGATGGCCTATGTGCTGGACCACGCCGATGTCGCGGTCGCGGTCGTGCAGGACCAGGAGCAGGTCGACAAGATTTTGTCGGTGCAGGAGCAACTGCCGAAGCTGCGGCACATCGTCTACGACGAGACCCGCGGCCTGCGCGATTACGACCACAGCCGCCTCCACAGTCTCGGCCAGCTGATCGCCGAGCAGGAAGCGATCATGGCCGGCGATCCGGAAGCGGTGGCGCGCATCGATCGCGAGATCGACGCGGGCAGTGCTGCCGATCCGTCGATCATCCTCTATACATCTGGAACCACCGGGCGCTCGAAAGGCGTGGTGTTGTCGGCGGGTCGTTGCATCGCTGCGGCGCAGGATACGGTGACCTTCGACAAGCTGACCGATCGGGATGTGGTGCTGGCCTATCTGCCGCTGGCATGGGTCGGCGATCATTACCTGAATTATGCGCAGTCGCTGGTGGCAGGCTTCTGCATGGCCTGCCCGGAATCGCCCGACACCGCGCAGCAGGATTTGCGTGAGATCGGCCCGACCTTTTACTTCGCACCGCCGCGGGTGTTCGAGAATTTGCTCACGCGCGTGATGATCCGGATGGAGGATGCGGGTTATCTGAAACGTCGGCTGTTCCATTACTTCATCGGCGTGGCGCGGCGCTACGGTGAGAAGATCCTGAATGGGCAGCCGGTGCCGCTCGGCGGACGCCTTCTCTACGGGCTTGGCGAAATCCTGATCTACGGCCCGCTGAAGAATGTGCTCGGCTTTTCGCGTGTGCGCACGGCCTATACCGCGGGCGAGGCGATCGGCCCGGAGCTGTTTTCGTTCTATCGCTCGCTCGGCCTCAATCTGAAACAGCTCTACGGCCAGACCGAAGCGTTCCTGTATGTCACCTGCCAGGCCGACGGCGACATCCGCTCCGACACTGTCGGTCCGGCCGCTCCGAACGTGGACATCCGCCTCTCGGACTCAGGCGAAGTGATGTTCAAGTCGCCCGGCATGTTCCTCGGCTATTTCAAGGAGAGCGAGAAGACCGCGGATACGATGACGCCGGACGGTTACGTGAAGACCGGCGATGCCGGGTTCTTCGATGCCACCGGCCATCTCAAGATCATCGACCGCGCCAAGGATGTCGGCAGGCTCGCAAATGGTGCGCTGTTCGCGCCGAAATACATCGAGAACAAATTGAAATTCTATCCGAACATCCGCGAGGTGGTGGCATACGGAGACGGGCGCGATTTCGTCACCTGCTTCATCAATATCGATATCACCGCGGTCAGCAACTGGGCCGAGCGCAACAATGTCGTCTACGGCTCGTATCAGGAACTGGCCGCCAATCCACGCGTCTACGAGCTGATCGAGCAGCATGTCGCCGAGGTTAACCGCTCGCTGGCCGCCGAGGACGTCATGGCCGGCGCGCAGATCAAGCGCTTCCTGATCCTGCACAAGGAGCTCGACGCCGACGACGGCGAGATGACGCGCACCCAGAAGGTACGGCGCGGCTTTGTCGCCGAGCGCTACGAGCCGCTGATCACGGCGCTCTACGACGGTTCGTCGGAGGCCGACATCGCGACCGAGGTGACATTCGAGGATGGTCGCAAGGGCATGATGCGCGCGCGCCTGAAGATCGTCGACATGAAGACCGAACCGGTGCCGGCGAGAACGGAGAAGGCGGCGTGAATTGCATCCCCGCACTCGCGCTTTCTTTTCCCTCCCCCCGCGAAGCGGTGGGGAGGGTCGGTTCGCATCGCGTATGCGAGGCGAACCGGGGTGGGGGGGCTTTATCGTCTCACGCTTGGGTCAACTACCCCCCACCCCCGACCCCTCCCCACCACTCGCTCCGCTCGCGGGGGGAGGGGAGAATGCACCGGTTCGTGGGTGTGCGATGAGAGCGCCCTCGCAATCCGACATCGCTGCCGGCGAGATACTGCTCGCGGTCGAGAATGTTTCGCTCTCCTTTGGCGGCGTGAAGGCGATCCGTGACGTGTCCTTCGACATCAGGAAGGGTGAGATCCGCGCCATCATCGGGCCGAACGGCGCCGGCAAGACCTCGATGCTGAATGTGATCAACGGCTTCTACACGCCGCAGCAGGGCCGGATCACCTTCAAGGGCCAGACCCGCGCCAAGATGCGCCCCTATGACGCCGCGAGCGGCGGGATCGCGCGCACCTTCCAGAATGTCGCGCTGTTTCGCGGTATGACCGCGCTCGACAACATCATGGCCGGCCGCACGCTGAAAATGCATCGCGGCCTGTTCTGGCAGTTGATCCGTTTCGGCCCCGCGCTTGCGGAAGAGGTCGAGCATCGAAAGCGGGTCGAGGAGATCATCGACTTCCTGCATATCGAGCATATCCGCAAGGTGCCGGTCGGCCGGCTGCCCTATGGGCTGCAAAAGCGCGTCGAACTCGGCCGCGCGCTGGCGATGGAACCGGATCTGCTGCTGCTCGACGAGCCGATGGCCGGCATGAATCTGGAGGAGAAGGAAGACATGTCGCGCTTCGTGCTCGACGTGAACCAGTATTTCGGCACCACCATCGCTTTGATCGAGCACGACATGGGCGTGGTGATGGATCTCTCGGACCGCGTCATCGTGCTCGATTACGGCCAGAAGATCGCCGACGGCACGCCGGACGAGGTGAAGGCCAACAAGGCGGTGATCGATGCCTATCTCGGCGTGGCGCATTGAGGGGGCGAGGTTGATCGGGAGATTCGACATCGCTGCTCGCACTGCTCGACCTCCCTCCTCCCTTGCGGGGGAGGGCTGGGGAGGGGGGCGTTCGCGAAAGACCGACGCGTTTTCACCCCCCTCCCGGCGCGCTTCGCTCGCCGACCTCCCCCGCAAGGGGGGAGGTGAACGGAATTCGGGGAGGGCGCGCCGCTAATGGACCTCCTCTACAGAATCTTCATCGATCCCTTCGTGCAGATGGGCGGTGCGCCGGACCTGCTGCTGCAGACGCTGTGGGAGGGGCTGGTCTCGGGCGTGCTCTATGCCCTCATCGCACTCGGCTTCGTGCTCATCTTCAAGGCCTCCGGTGTGTTCAACTTCGCGCAGGGCATCATGGTGGTGTTCGCGGCCCTGACGCTGGTCGGCTTGCACGCCAAGGGCGTGCCGGCCTTTCTCGCGCTTGCGCTTACCATTGTCGTGATGCTGGTGCTGGCGATCGGCGTCGAGCGACTGATGCTGCGTCCGCTGGTGAACCAGCCCGACATCATCCTGTTCATGGCGACGTTCGGGCTGACCTATTTCCTGATCGGGCTCGGCGAAATCATCTTCGGCGGCGAACCCAAGGTGATGATCACCAACGAATTGTTCCTGCCGAAAGGCGCGATCGAGTGGAAGGTGTTCGGCGGCTTCGTGTCGTTCCAGAAGCTCGATATTGCCGCCGCCATCATCGCCTCGATCATGGTGGCGACGCTGGCCGTGTTCTTTCAGAAAACGCGGATTGGCCGAGCGTTGCGGGCGGTCGCCGACAGCCACAAGGCGGCGCTCTCGGTAGGCATCTCGCTCGAGCAGATCTGGGTGATCGTCTGGTTCGCCGCCGGCATCGTGGCGCTGGCCACGGGGATCATGTGGGGCGCGCGCTCAGACGTCTCGTTCGCGCTGCAGATCCTGGCGCTGAAGGCGCTGCCGGTCCTGATCCTCGGCGGCTTCACCTCGATCCCGGGCGCGATCGTCGGCGGGATTATCATCGGTGTCGGAGAGAAGCTTGGCGAGTTCTATTGGGGGCCGCTGCTCGGCTCCGGTATCGAGAGCTGGCTGGCTTACATGATCGCGCTGGTCTTCCTGCTGTTCCGGCCGCAGGGGCTGTTCGGCGAACGCATCATCGAGCGGATATGATGATGAAACGGAATTCGCGCCGAACACCGCTGCGCTCCCTCTCCCCGTTCTTACGGAGAGAGGGTTGGGGTGAGGGGCAATTCTTGTCTTTGCCGCTTGCCCCTCACCCGGCTCGCATCTTCGATGCTCGCCACCCTCTCCCCGTTTCACGGGGAGAGGGAAAAGGAGTTCGCTGATGTTCTACCGCGAGACCGGCCAATACAAGACCAGCTACGCCGCCGACATGGCGCTGTTCCCGATCCGGCAGGACCGGATCGGCATCGTGCTGATCCTGGTCGTGGCCTTCGTGGTGATCCCGCTCACCATGTCGAGCTTCACGCTGTCGGCGGTGATGATCCCGATCCTGATCTTCTCGCTGGCCTCGATCGGGCTCAACCTGCTCACCGGCTATACCGGCTTGATCTCGCTCGGCACCGCGGGCTTCATGGGTGTCGGCGCATACGCGACCTACAAGCTCACCACTTTCTTCCCGGACGCCAATATCATCCTGCTGATCCTGCTGTCCGGCTTCTTTTCGGCCGCGGTCGGCGTGATCTTCGGATTGCCGTCGCTGCGTATCAAGGGCTTCTATCTGACAGTTGCCACCCTTGCGGCCCAATTCTTTCTGTCATGGTGCTTCGTGCGGGTGCCCTGGCTGGTGAATTACAACGTGTCCAACGCCATCGAGGTGCCGACCCGCACCATGTTCGACATTCCGCTCACCGGCCCCAATGCATCGCCGGTGACGCGTTATCTTGTCGTGCTCACCGTTGTCGTGGCAATGACATGGATCGCCTCCAACCTCGTGCGCGGCCGCATCGGCCGGAGCTGGATGGCGGTGCGCGACATGGATATCGCCGCCGAACTGATCGGCATACGGCTCTATCGGACCAAGCTGCTCGCCTTCGCGATCTCTTCCTTCTATTGCGGCGTTGCCGGCGCGCTGATGGTGTTTCTGTGGCTCGGTGCTGCCGAGGCGGACTCGTTCAACATCAACCAGTCCTTCATCATCCTGTTCATGGTGATCATCGGTGGCCTTGGCAGCCTGGTTGGCTCGTTCTTCGGTGCGGCCTTCATCTGGGGCCTGCCGATCCTGCTCAAATTCATTCCGGCATTGCTTGGGATATCGCTGCACGCGGCAACCGTGGAACACATCCAGTTCATGGTGGTCGGCGCGCTGATCATTTTCTTCCTGATCGTGGAGCCGCATGGGCTCGCAAGGCTCTGGCAGATCGGAAAGCAGAAACTTCGGGTGTGGCCTTTCCCGTATTGACGAGGCACACTCGAATCCAAACCCGCGGGCGGGTCACCGGCCGCGGGAAACAAGACGACCGGCCTCAGCGCCGGCGACACCAAGGGAGATACGCAATGCGTCTCAAGCATCTTGCCATTGGAGCGGCCGTCGCAGGCCTTCTCGGCGGTGCCGCGATTCCCGCGCCTGCAGTCGCGCAGGACTCGATCTATGTGCCGCTTCTGACCTACCGCACCGGGCCGTTCGCGGGCTCCGGTATCCCGATTGCGAACGGCATGAAGGATTATCTCGAAATGCTGAACGAGCGCGACGGCGGCATCGGCGGCGTCAAGCTCACCGTCGAGGAATGCGAGACCGGCTATGACACCAAGAAGGGTGTCGAATGCTACGAGCAGGTGAAGGCAAAAAAACCCGTCGTGGTGAATCCATACTCGACCGGCATCACGCTGCAATTGATCCCGAAGGCCGCGGTCGACAAGATCCCGGTCCTGTCGATGGCGTATGGCCTGTCGGCTTCGGCGGTCGGTAACGAGTTTCCGTGGATCTTCAATCCGCCCGCGACCTATTGGGACGGACTGTCGATGATCTTCCGCTATATCGGCGGCAAGGAAGGCGGGCTCGACAAGCTCAAGGGCAAGACCATCGGCTACATCTTCTTCGACGGCGGCTATGGCCGCGAGCCGATCCCGCTGCTTGAGCAGTTCGCCAAGGATTATGGCTTCAACGTCAAGCTCTATCCGGTGCCGGCGACCGAAATGCAGAACCAGTCCGCACAATGGCTGAACGTGCGCCGCGACAAGCCGGACTGGATGATCATGTGGGGCTGGGGCGCGATGAACCCGACCGCGGTGCGTGAAGCCACCCGCATCAATTACCCGATGGACAAGATGGTTGGCGTCTGGTGGTCGGGCGGCGAGGACGATGCGCGCGGCGGCGGCGAGGCCGCCAAGGGTTATCTGACCCTGAACTTCAACGGTCTCGGCACGCAATATCCGGCGCTCCAGGACATCAAGAAGCACGTGGTCGATAAGGGCAAGAGCCAGGTGACGGCCGACAAGTTCGGCGAGAACCTCTACAATCGCGGCGTCTACAATTCGGTGCTGATTGCGGAAGCCATCCGCAATGCGCAGAAGCTGACCGGCAAGAAGGCCGTGACCGGCGAGGATGTGCGGCGTGGTTTCGAGACCATGACGATCTCGGCGGCGCGCTGGAAGGAACTCGGTCTGCCGGACTTCGGCGCGCCGGTCGAGAACCTGTCCTGCACCGATCATAACGGCCACCACGCCGCCTATATGCAGCAATGGGACGGCTCCAAATGGGTGAAGATCACCGACTGGATCGCGCCGATGAAGGAGCGGGTGCGTCCGTTGCTGGAGGCTGCGGCCGCGGATTATGTCAGCAAGAACCAGCCTTGGCCGAAGCGCACGGAGCAATGCGACAAGGCGTCGTAACGTCTCTCTCCCCGCTTGCTTTTCCCTCTCTCCGCGAGGCGGGGAGAGGGTGGCGAGCATCGACGATGCGAGCCGGGTGAGGGGCTTGTTCGTGGCAGGCGTTGCGCCAGCCCCTCACCCGATCCGGCTTCGCTTCGCTCACCGGATCGACCTCTCCCAGCAACGCGGGGAAAGGTAAGCCTGCCGAAACGTCGGAGCCTTCATGTCCACCGCAGCCGCGCAACAAGCCGCACCCGCGCCGGAGAAAATCCTCTCCGTCAACAATATCGAGGTGCTCTACGATCACGTCATCCTCGTC
This sequence comes from Pseudorhodoplanes sp., assembly GCF_059499825.1. Classification (NCBI taxonomy): domain Bacteria; kingdom Pseudomonadati; phylum Pseudomonadota; class Alphaproteobacteria; order Hyphomicrobiales; genus Pseudorhodoplanes; species Pseudorhodoplanes sp. The sequence goes on along the minus strand of NZ_JCABZI010000021.1, from coordinate 91,411 downwards.
CTGAAAGGCGTCTCGCTCGAGGTCGACAAGGGCGGTATCGTGGCTTTGCTCGGCGCCAATGGTGCGGGCAAGACCACGACGCTGAAGGCAATCTCCAACCTGCTGCATTCCGAGCGCGGCGAGGTCACCAAGGGCTCGATCGTGTTCGAGGGCGCCGAGGTGCAGTCGCTGTCGCCGAACGAACTGGTGCGCCGCGGCTGCATCCAGGTGATGGAGGGCCGGCATTGCTTCGGCCATCTGACGATCGAGGAAAATCTTCTGACCGGCGCCTTCACCCGGAAAGATGGTCGCGCTGCGATCGCGCGCGATCTTGAACTGGTCTACGGCTATTTCAAGCGGCTGCGCGAACGGAAGAATTCGATGGCCGGCTATACCTCTGGCGGCGAGCAGCAGATGTGCGCGATCGGCCGCGCGTTGATGTCGCGCCCGAAGATGATCCTGCTCGACGAGCCTTCAATGGGGCTCGCGCCGCAGATCGTCGAGGAAATCTTCGAGATCGTGAACGACCTGAATGTGAAGGAGAATGTGTCGTTTCTCCTCGCCGAGCAGAACACCAACATGGCGCTGAAATATGCGCGCTATGGCTACATTCTGGAAAACGGCCGGGTGGTGATGGACGGCGACGCCAAGTCGCTGGCCGAGAACGAGGACGTTAAGGAATTCTACCTCGGCATTGCCGAGGGCAAGCGCAAGTCGTTCCGCGAGGGCAAGCATTACAAGCGGCGCAAGCGATGGCTGGCGTGATTGTTTCTGCGGAAGCAGCGCAGATGAAGAGCTTTGGTTGGCTGGCAATCATGGCTGCTGTGCTAGCGACTGCGATAATTCTTGTTTTTGTCCCCGTTGGACTCTTTGGTGTAGCGACCGATTGTGCCGTGGCGAGCGATTTAGGTTTATGCCGCTTCTGGAAGATCACAATATTGGGCGCCCCGCTTCTGTTGATCGTAGTGTGGCTCTTGGCCTTGGGCTTTTTCCGCAAGCGCGGTCGAATTTATTGGGCGACAACCTCTCTCGTAATTGGCGGCTACGTCATATTTCTCCTGCTCGCGTAGGTGGTTTGACGGATGTCTAATATGAGCGATTTTTACGACACACTCGAAACCCGCGACCCGGCCGGGCGCGAACGCGAGACCTTCGCGCAGCTTCCGGAACAGATAGCGCGTGCGATGACCGCGCCCGGCTGGGCGAAGCACCTTGACGGCATCGATCCGAAATCCATCACCTCACGCGCCGCGCTCGCCGAACTGCCACTGCTGCGCAAATCCGACCTGCCACGCCTGCAGGCCGAGACGCCTCCGTTCGGCGGCTTCAATGTCACGCCACCCGGCAAGGCGAAGCGGCTGTTGATGTCGCCCGGCCCGATCTTCGAGCCGGAAGGACACGAGGCCGACTTCGCCGGTGTCGCGCGCGCCATGTTCGCCGCCGGCTTCCGCGGGGGCCATATCGTCCTCAACTGCTTCTCGTATCACCTGACGCCCGGCGCCTGGATGTTTGAATCCGCAGCCGAGGCGCTCGGTTGTCCCGTCATCCCGGGGGGCGTCGGCAACACCGAGCAGCAGGTCGAGGCGATCGCCCGCCTCAAGCCGGACGGTTACACCGGCACGCCGGACTTCCTGAAAATCCTGCTCGATACCGCGCAGACCTCCGGCAAGGATGCCTCATCGATCAAGCGTGGGCTCGTGTCGGGCGCCGCGCTTCCCGCTTCGCTGCGGCAGGAGCTGTCATCGCGCGGGGTCGAGGTGCTGCAATGCTACGCCATCGCCGAGACCGGGGTGATCGCCTACGAGACAGCGGCCCGCGAGGGCCTCATCGTGAACGAGAACATCATCGTCGAGATCGTACGACCGGGCACCGGCGATCCCGTCGCTGAGGGCGACGTCGGCGAAGTGGTCGTGACCTCGTTTAATCCGGCTTACCCGATGATCCGGCTCGCCACCGGCGATCTCTCGGCCGTGCTGCCGGGTCGCTCGCCGTGCGGGCGCACCAATATGCGGATCAAAGGTTGGATGGGGCGCGCCGACCAGACCACCAAGATCAAGGGCATGTTCGTGCGGCCGGAGCAGATCGCCGAGATCGCGCGGCGACACCCGGAACTTGGCCGCCTGCGACTCGTGGTCACGCGCGAGGCCGAGCAGGATGCGATGACCCTGCATGGCGAAAGCGCGGGCGGCGAAGGGCTTGCGGACGCAGTCGCGGCCACCCTGCAAGCGGTCACCAAGCTGAAGGGCGCAGTAAAACTGGTCGCGCCCGGCGATCTACCCAACGACGGCAAGGTCATTGCGGACGACCGCCCGGTCTCTTGACCCTTTCCCAATTGACGCGGACAAGGGCGAGTGGCGAAAGCTGCGAGCCGGGTGAGATGTTGTGTCGGACACACTGAAACCGCGAGATGCAAAGGACGTCGAGGACGCCGTCGTCTGGGCGCTTGCCGAAGCCAAGGCGCTCGAGATTGCGGGGCAGGGCTCGAAGCGGGGCATCGGCCGTCCAAGCCAGTCGGATATCACGCTCGACCTGTCCGGTCTGACCGGCGTCACGCTTTATGAGCCTGAGGAACTGGTGCTGTCGGCGCGCGCCGGGACGCCGATCGCCGAGATCGAGCGGCTGGTCGCAGACAGAAACCAGGAGCTCGCATTCGAGCCGATGGATTATGGGCCGCTGCTCGGCAGCGCACCGGGTGGCGGGACCATCGGCGGCGTGCTTGCCGCCAATCTGTCAGGCCCGCGCCGCATCAAGGCGGGCGCCGTCCGCGATCATTTCCTGGGGGTGAGCGCGGTGTCCGGCCGCGGCGAGAGCTTCAAGTCGGGCGGCCGGGTGGTGAAGAACGTCACCGGCTACGATCTCTGCAAGCTGATGGCGGGCTCCTGGGGCACGCTCGGGGCGATGACCGATGTCACGATCAAGACGCTGCCCCGCGCCGAAACCGAAACAACCGTATTTCTGACCGGCCTCGATGACCGTCGCGCCGTGCAGGCGATGGCTGACGCGATGGGGTCGTCCTGCGAGGTGTCGGGTGCGGCGCATCTGCCGGTCGACGCGCTGGGCGAGCTGCAGGGATTATTCGGCGGCCGGTCCGCAACCCTGCTGCGTCTCGAAGGTGTGGCGCCTTCGGTGTCGCATCGCGTCGCCGTGCTGGCCGCGCTACTCAAGCCCTATGGGGTCGTGGAATCCCTGGCGGAGGAGCGTTCGCGGATGGCATGGCAGGCGATCCGCGATGTGCTGCCCTTCACCGGTGATGACCGTGCGGTGTGGCGAGTATCCGTTCCACCGATGCAAGGCGCGGACATCGCGGCCGAAGCCGCGAAGCAGAACGGCGCGTATTACTTCGATTGGGCCGGCGGACTGGTCTGGGTTGCGCTGCCGCATTCGGACGATGCGGGAAGCGCCGCGATCCGGGCGGCGGTCGCCCGCGGCGGCGGCCACGCCACCCTGATCAGGGCGCCTGCGGCGATTCGCGCCGCGGTCGCGGTGTTCGAACCACAGGACGAGGGCGTTGCCGCCTTGACGCGCCGGGTGAAGGACAGCTTCGATCCCAAAGGCATCCTCAATCCCGGCCGGATGTGGGCGGGCGTGTAACCCTATGCAAACGCACTTCTCGCTGGCGCAACTCGCCGATCCCGCCACCGCCGAATCCAACAAAATTCTGCGGGCGTGCGTGCATTGCGGCTTCTGTACCGCAACCTGTCCGACCTATGTGCTGCTGGGCGACGAGCTCGATTCCCCGCGCGGGCGGATCTATCTGATCAAGGACATGCTGGAGCAGGGCCGGCCCGCCACCGCCGACGTGGTCAAGCATGTCGACCGCTGCCTGTCCTGCCTGTCCTGCATGACCACCTGTCCGTCGGGCGTGCATTACATGCACCTCGTCGATCACGCGCGCGCCCATATCGAGACCACCTACCGGCGGCCATGGCGCGACCGGATGGTGCGTTCGTTGCTCGCGGCCGTGCTGCCCTATCCGGCGAGGCTGCGCGCCGCCCTGACATTTGCGCCGCTGGCGCGACCCTTTGCCGGCCTCATGTCGGCGATCGGGCTGAAGCCGCTTGCGGCGATGCTGCGACTCGCGCCCGCAGCTGGATCGCTGCCGCCGCAGCTCTCGCAGCGCCGCATCCACCCGGCCGAAGGCCAGCGCAAGGGCCGAGTGGCGCTGCTGCAGGGCTGTGCCAACCGGGTGCTTGGCGTCAGTGTCAACGCAGCCACCATCCGGCTTCTGAACCGCCTCGGCATCGAGGTGGTGACCCCGGACGGCGAAGGATGCTGCGGCGCGCTGGTTCATCACATGGGCCGCGAGCATCAGGCACACAGCCAGGCCAAGGCCAATATCGACCTCTGGATGCAGGAGATCGAGGGCGAGGGGCTCGATGCCATCGTGATCAACGTGTCGGGCTGCGGGACGACGGTGAAGGATTATGGCTTCATGCTGCGGACCGATCCGGCCTATGCCGGCCGCGCGGCCCGGGTGTCATCTCTCGCCAGGGACATCAGCGAATATCTCGCCGCCCTGCCAGCGGCCGCATCGGTCCGGCCGACCGGCCTGACGGTCGCCTACCACGCGGCCTGCTCGCTCCAGCATGGCCAGCGCATCGTGCGTCAGCCGAAGGAGCTGCTGACCCGTCACGGCTTCATCGTGAAGGACATACCCGAGGGTCATCTCTGCTGCGGGTCGGCAGGAACGTACAATATCTTGCAAAGCGAGATTGCGCAGACGCTGAGGGATCGTAAGATTGCAACCATCGCTCAACTGAGTCCCGACGTGATCGCGGCAGGCAATATCGGATGCATCACTCAGATCGCATCGGGCACGGCGATACCGGTGGTTCACCCGGTCGAGTTGATCGATTGGGCCACGGGAGGCCCGAAGCCGGCGGGATTGTCCGGCGGCGCGCAAGCGAGGCCGGACAAGCAGACTCTGGTGACGGCGGCAAAGACCTCGGCACCTGCCTGACGGCAGCCTAGCGCAACCTTTTCGGAGAGAAGTTATGGCGAAGAAGGCGAAGAAGGGGAAAAAGGCCAAAAAGGCCAAGTCGGCGAAGAAGGGCAAAAAAGCCAAGAAAATGAGTCTCGCCAAGAAGCGGGGCGCAAAGAAGAGTTCGAAGAAGAGCGCACCGAAGAAAGCCAAGAAGGCCAAAAAAGCCAAGAAAGCGAAAACGGCCAGAAAGGCGAAAACGGTCAGCAAGGCGGCGCCGAAAAAGGCCGCTGCGCCGAAGAAGAAGCGGGCGAAGCGCGCTGCGCCGAAGGCCGTGGCTCCGGCGCCGATGCCTGAGCCCGACACCGCGCCTGCGCCCTCGAGCGATATGGGCGGATACAAGCCCTTCAGCGATTCCAACGACAACAGCGGAACCTGAGGCTCCGTGGCGACGTGAGATTGGAGCGGCCCGGTCTGCGATGCAGGCCGGGCCGTTCGCTTTTGACGTCCTCATTGCGCGGCGCGGTGTTCCCGATGCCGGCTGCAGGTCCGGCCGCATTGCATCGGGGCCCCCGGCTGAATAGCATCGCGCACCGGCACGCCGGCTTGGCGGCGGTTCCGCCCAACAGCATTCACGACAATCGGGAGGTTCATCGATGGCGTACAACATCCTCATTCTGGGCGCGGCCTATGGCTCGCTGCTCGCCTCCAAGATGCTGTTCGGCGGCAACAAGATTCATCACGTCTGCCTTCCCGCGGAAGCCGATCTGATCAATGCGGAAGGCTTCGTGGTGCGGCTGCCGGTGCGAGGCCGCAAGGATCCGGTGGTGCTGGATTCGCGAAAGCTGCCTGGCAAGGTCACCGCCGGCGGCGCGGCAGGCGTCAATCCCGCCGATTACGATCTGGTCGGCCTGGCGATGCAGGAGCCGCAATATCGCTCGCCGGGCGTGCGCGAATTGCTCGACGCGGTGGCAAAGTCGCGCGTGCCCTGCATGTCGATCATGAACATGCCGCCCTTGCCCTACATGAAGCGCATCCCCGGCCTGAACGCGGACAGCCTCAAGCCCGCCTATACCGATCCCAGCGTGTGGGACAATTTCGATCCCGGCAAGCTGACCCTGTGCAGCCCCGACCCGCAGGCGATCCGTCCGCCGGACGAAAAAGCGAACGTGCTGCAGGTCACGCTGCCGACCAATTTCAAGGTCGCCAAGTTCGACGACGACAAGGACACGGCGATCCTGCGTCAGCTCGAAAAGGAGGTGGACGCGATCCGCTTCGATCCCGGCGACGGCACCCCGATCGAGCTGCCGGTCAAGCTGCGGGTCCACGATTCTCTGTTCGTGCCGCTGGCCAAGTGGGCGATGCTGTTGGCCGGCAATTACCGGTGCATCACGCCCGACGGCATGCGCACCGCGCAGGAAGCCGTGCACAGCGACATCGATACCTCGCGGTCGGTCTATAATTTCGTGAACGACCTCGTGGTCAAGCTTGGCGCCAACCCGAACGATCTCGTCCCCTTCGAAAAATACGCTGCCGCGGCGCAAAGCCTGTCGCGCCCTGCCTCCGCGGCCCGCGCCCTCAACAACGGGGCGCAGTTCATCGAACGGGCGGACAAGCTGGTGCAACTCATCGCCAAGCAGAAGGGCCTGAGCCTGCCGGCCATCGACGCCCAGGTGGCGCTGGTTGACCAGCGGCTGGAAGCGAATCGGAAAAAGGCCGCCTGATCGCGCCCGGATTTGTTGAAAACCGTCCAAGAACGCCGGAAAGCCCCTGGTTTTCCGGCGTTTTTTCGTTGCCCTTCTGCAACAGCGTTAATGAATTGTGACAGCGATATGTGAATCTAGGACCTTTTTGGCCCGAATCGCCCAAAAAGGCAGCAGATGCGCAAAAGTTCGCATTGGCGATAACCTTTCTTCCGTGCCGAATGAGCGCAACTGCAGGTGCAAGCGCAGGGGGTGGTGTTTCGAGGGTTGGTTTCGATCGGAAGCGATCAGCGAGCCTCAAAGCACTGGAAAGCGTCAATTCGAAGGGGCTAACCATGAAGAAATTCGTTCTGCCGGCGTTTGTTGCGGCTGCAGTCGTGACTGCTGCGCCGGCGCTCGCTGCCGATCTGAAGCCGGTCTACAAGGCGGCGCCTGCGCCGGTGGCCGTCAATCCGTTTGATGTGGCGGTCGGTGCGGCGGTGATGACCGACTATAATTTCCGAGGTATCTCTCAATCAGACCGCGGCGCGTCCGTATTTTCTTACTTCGAGGCGCGCTACAAGCCGACTTCGAATATCGAGTGGTACGCTGGCGTGGGCGGTTACAGCGTGAAGCTGGCGACGGATCCCACCGCTGAAATCGACATCTACGGCGGCGGCCGCTTCACCTGGGACAAGTTCACCCTCGACCTCGGCTATTGGTATTACGCTTACCCGAGAGAGCGTGAGATCGACGGCGTGATCGTGACCGTTCCGAACGGTGTCACAAGCCTGAAAGACACGGATTTCGGCGAGTTCTACGCCAAATTGAACTGGAATCCCAACGACAACTGGGCGTTCAGCATTCAGGGCTATTACACCGATAGCTGGCTGAACACCGGCGCAGACGGCACCTACGGCGCCTTGACCGCAAAATTCACCGGCAACGCGCTGCCGTCGGGCTGGAACTGGTACGTGTCGGGTGAACTGGGCCACTACTGGCTTGGCACCACCGACCAGGTTTTCTCGTCGACGGGTGTCGCGGTGTTCAGCAATCTCGCCGGTACTGGCGGTGTCGAACTGCCCAGCTATACGTACTGGAACGCGGGTATCGGCTTCACCTACAAGGCGCTCACCATCGATCTGCGCTATCACGACACCGACCTGAACGAGGCAGAGTGTCTCGTGCTGACGGGTGATCCCGGCGCTGGCCCGATCAGCCCGGTCAACGTGACCAACGTCGGCCCGGTGGGCATCGGCTCGAAGTGGTGCGGTCAGGCCTTCATCGGCAAGCTGTCCTTCGACACCACGCTGAATGCGCTGAAATAAAGCGGCGTCTAACTCTCCGAGTTGCGCGAACGGCGGCCGAAAGGCCGCCGTTCTTGTTTTCGGGTCTCCGTAAGATGCGCCTTGCCGGCGGACCGGTCACACGGATGCTGGCGAGCCACTTATTGGCATTGTCGTTGCACCTTTGAATGCCATGCGGATTGACCGGAAATTCGGAATGATGGTGGCGGGCGCCGCGGGCGGCAGCGTCGCCATCGGGCTGATGTATCTGCTCTCCCTGCAGACCGAATTCCCGCTGGCGGCGATCCCGTTTGCCACCTCGATCGTACTCGTCACCGGAACCCCGGAAGCGTTGCCCGCGCGGCCGCGAGCGCTGGTTGGCGGCCACATTCTGTCGGCGATCGTGGGGGTGCTGGCTGTCAAGATCGCCGGACCGCAGGCTTGGGTCGCCGCGATGGCGGTCGGCATCGCGATGCTGGCCATGCTGGCAACCGACAGCTTTCACCCGCCGGCCGGGATCAATCCGCTGATCATCGTGATGAACAGCATGTCCTGGAGCTTCGTGCTGGTTCCGGTTGCAGCCGGTGCGCTGCTGCTGCTGGCCTACACCTTCGCCTGGACCAATGTCGTGCGGCGAAGCAACTGGCCCGAACGCTGGTGGTAGGTCCAGCCAGCGGTCACTCCGCAGCCGCGGCCGGTTTTTTCTCCGACAGCTTATGGGCATCGCCGTCGGGTTCGAAGGCAACGTGCCGGCCGTGCAGGCCGATCAGGGTGGAGCGGTGTCCGATCGACACGATCGTGGTGCCCTTCAGCCGCTCGTGCAGCAGGCCGTAAAGCCTGGCCTCCGACGGCTCGTCGAGCGAGGCGGTCGCCTCGTCCAGGAACAGATAATCCGGCGCCTGCAGCAACGCGCGCGCGACACCGAGACGCTGCTGCTCGCCGAGCGACAGCGTGCGGTTCCAGTGCGCCTCCTCGTGCAGTCGCGCGCCGAGGGCCGGCAGACCGACCGCGTCCAGGACTTCCACGAGCGTGGCATCGTCGAACGCCCCGGAGGCCGGATAGGACAGGGCATTCGCGAGCGTGGTCTCGGGGAAATAGGGCCGTTGCGGCAGCACCATGATGCGCGCATCGGCGGGGATAACGACGCGGCCGGAGCCGAACGGCCATAGCCCGGCCATGGCGCGAAACAGCGTCGACTTGCCGGCACCCGACGGACCGCTGACCAGCACGCGCTCGGTTGGATGGAACGTCGCCCCCGCCGAAGCGAGCAGAGGCGCGCCGTCCGGGCGATTCACCGACAGGTCTTCGATGCGGATGGAGCGGGCGTCCTTATCGGAGGTGACGGCGATATCCGATGCGGAGGCCATGCGTTGCGCTTCGTTGAGCGCGCGGTTGAAGCCGGTCAGGCGATCCACCACCGCCGCCCATTCCGCGATGCTGCGATAGAAGGTGACGAAGAAGGACAGTGATTCCTGGACGCTGCCGAAAGCGCTCGCGGTCTGTGTCAGGGCGCCGAGTTGCACCGCACCCGAAAAATACGCCGGGCTTACGACCAGATAAGGCAGGACCAGTGCGACCTGTGCATGTCCCTGCTGAACGAAGATCACCTTCTTCTGCCGCGACATCAACGCCATGAAATTCTCGACAACACGCGAGAAGCGTTCGCCCAGCCGCCCCTTCTCGGCATCCTCGCCACGCAGCAAGGCAATCTGCTCGGCATTCTCGCGCACGCGAATCAGGTTGAAGCGGAAATCGGCCTCGAATCGCTGCTGACGGAAATTCAGCGCGGCCAGCGGCCAGCCGATCCAGTGCGCGAGCAGGGTGCCGATGACCGAATAGATCAGCGCGGTCCAGACCAGATAGCCCGGGATGTTGACCGGCGCACCGAACAGCGTCAGCGGTGCCGCGGCGGACAGGCCCCACAGGATCGCGAAGAACGACACCAGCGTCACGATCGCGCCGAGCAGGCGGACCACGATGAACAGCGATTTCTCTATGAATTGATTGATGTCGTCGGCGATGCGCTGGTCCGGATTGTCCGCGGCGTCGCCAAGCAGTTGCATCCGGTAATGGGTCGATGCCGCAAGCCAGCGGTCGACATAGACTTTCGTCATCCAGGCGCGCCAGCGTATCTGGAGCCACTGGTTGAGATACAGCTGATAGACCGCGAGCACGATGAAGATGGCTGCCAGCCCGCAAAAAATGCTGATTTCGGTGACGAAGTTATCCCAGTTCCGATCCTGCAAGGCATTGAAAAACCTCGCATTCCATTGATTGATCAGGACGTTGACCGCGACGATGGACAATTCGATCGCGATCACCGCCGAGAGCAGGATCAGCCCCGCCCGCCGGTCCTCTGATCGAAAATAAGGCAGCGACAGCCGGAAGACCTCGCGAAACAGCCGGGGCAGTTCTTTCACGCTTCTAACCCTTGAAAACCCGGGCCTTTCCGCCGCGATCGCGTTGCGAAGAAAACGGCCGCCGAAGATGTCATGTTGCTCGGCCCGGTGGTCGACCAAAGCGCGACATCGGCAGACTTGTGCAAACCGGGCAAGCCGTCCAAACTATCATGAGACCCGCTGGAATATCATATACGTCTCGGCGGTTAGTCACGAAAACGGCATCAAGCCGTACAGAAACGGTCGCTAGGGAGGACTCCATGACCAAGAAGGTTGAGAAGACGTCGCGCCGCAAATTTTTGCTGACGGCCGGCGCCGTTGGCGCTGCTGCGGCTGTGGCCGCGCCGAGTGTTGTGAAGGCGCAGGGAGCCGTCAGCATGCGCTGGCAGAGCACCTGGCCGTCAAAAGACATCTTCCACGAATATGCTTTGGACTTCGCCAAGAAGGTCAACGACATGACCGGCGGCGACCTCAAGATCGAAGTGCTGCCGGCTGGCGCGGTCGTTCCGGCCTTCCAGCTGCTTGACGCAGTGTCGTCCGGCACGCTCGACGGCGGCCACGGCGTCGCCGTTTATCACTACGGCAAGGCTCCGGCGCTGGCGCTCTGGGGTTCGGGTCCGGGCTTCGCCATGGACGCCAACATGCTGCTCGCCTGGCACAAATATGGCGGCGGCAAGGAACTGCTCGACAAGCTCTATGGGTCGATCGGAGCCAATGTGCGTTCGTTCCTTTACGGGCCGATGCCGACACAGCCACTCGGCTGGTTCAAGAAGCCGGTCACCAGGCCGGACGATCTCAAGGGCGTTAAATTCCGCACCGTCGGTATCTCGATCGACGTGTTCACGGCGCTCGGTGCCGCAGTCAACGCGCTGCCCGGCGGCGAAATCGTTGCGGCGATGGATCGCGGCCTGCTCGACGCGGCGGAGTTCAACAACGCTTCGTCGGACCGCCTTCTCGGCTTTGCCGACGTGTCCAAGATCTGCATGTTGCAGAGCTATCACCAGAACGCCGAGCAGTTCGAAATCCTGTTCAACAAGGGCAAATTCGACGCTCTTCCGGAAAAGATGCGCGCCATCATCTCGAATGCGGTGGAAGCGGCCAGCCAGGACATGTCCTGGAAGGCGATCGACCGGTATTCGAAGGACTATGTCGAGATGCAGGAAAAGGACAAGGTCCGGTTCTACAAGACACCGGATGCGGTTCTGCAGCGGCAGCTCGAAGTCTACGACGAGGTCGTCAAGAAGCGCGCCGGCGAAAGCCCGGTGTTCAAGGAGATCATCCTGTCGCAGATCGCGTTCGCTGAACGCGCCACGCGTTGGGAGCAGGACACCGTCGTCAACCGCCGCATGGCGTTCGACCATTACTTCGGCAAGAACGCGGCTGCGAAGAAAATCTGACGTCGCATAATCTACAAGCACCATTCGGGCGCAACGCCCGGATGGTGCTTTGTTTATCAAGACATCTTTTTTGCCTGGGTTCCGATGAACGTTCAGCGCACGCTCCATACCATCGATGCGATCAGTACATGGGCCGGGAAAGCCTTTGCGTGGCTGGTGCTCGTTCTGGCCGGCGTTGTTTGTCTGGAGGTGTTCAAGCGGTACGTGCTCAACGCGCCGACCGCATGGATCTTCGACTTCAACAACATGCTGTACGGAACGCTGTTCATGATGGCCGGCGCGTATGCGCTGGCGCAGAACGCGCACGTGCGCGGCGACTTCCTCTACGGATCGATGAAGCCGCGAACGCAGGCTGCGCTCGATCTCGTGCTCTACATCATCTTCTTTCTGCCGGGCATTGCCGCATTGCTCTATGCCGGCTACCGCTTCGCCGCGATCTCGTGGCGCATCGGCGAACATTCCAGCATCATGGCGGAAGGTCCACCGATCTACCCATTCAAGACCATCATCCCGATCGCCGGTGCTCTGATCATGATGCAGGGCCTCGCCGAGATAGCGCGTTGCGTGATTTGCCTGCGAACGGGTGAATGGCCAAGCCGGCTACACGACGTGATGGAGATGGACGTCATCGAAACGCAGCTCGCGGGCAGCGATTACGTCGACAAAGAAGCCCGCGAGCGCGCAATTGTCGGTGCACACAAGATTGACGAAACCGCGCGCCAGCGCGGCATGACGGAGACCTGATATGAGCGATCCAGCGCTCGGCCTTGTTATGCTGGGTCTCATCGTCATCACGATCATGATGGGATTCCCGACTGCCTTTACCCTGATGGGTCTTGGCGTGTTCTTCGGCTTCTACGCCTTCTACAATCCGGCGGAGCTCTGGTTCGACAACCGGGTCTTCGATCTCATGGTCCAGCGCACCTATGGCGCGATGACCAATGACGTCCTGATTGCGATTCCGCTGTTCGTGCTGATGGGCTACGTGATGGAACGCGGCGCACTCGTGGACAAGATGTTCCACTCCGTGCAACTCGCGTTCCGCAAGATCCCGGCGTCGCTTGCCGTCGCAACGCTTGTTGTCTGCGCATTCTGGGGCATGGCAACCGGCCTTGTGGGCGCGGTGGTGGTGCTGATGGGCGTCGTCGCCTTTCAGCCGATGTTGCGGGCGGGCTACGACGTGAAGCTTGCGGCCGGCGTCATTACCGCTGGCGGGACGCTGGGCATTCTGATCCCGCCTTCGATCATGATTATCGTCTATGCCGCCGTTGCCGGACAGTCGGTCGTGAAGCTCTATGCAGCGGCCATGTTCCCGGGCCTGTTCCTCGCTTTCCTTTACATCGTCTATGTCATCGGTCGCGCAATGCTCAATCCGAAGCTGGCGCCCGGGCTGCCGGAAGAGATGACCAGAATTTCCGTTCCAGGCTGGATGGAGACCTACCGGAAAACGTCGAGCAATGTCTTTGCCGGATTGAGCCGGTCTCTCGTCTCGCCCGCGACGGCAGCGGCGGATGGTGATGGCGAAGCGGCACTCACCTACAAGCAGGTGGTCAAGAATTTCCTGATCGCGCTCGTCCCATTCTTCCTGACCTCGGGCGTTCTCGGGCTGCTGTGGTGGTACGTGGTCATCCACTCGCGGCGCGGCGCGCTGGAGGAATTCGAGGGACTTGAGCAACTGGGCTCGGCGTCCTCGGCTCCGGCGGAGGCTGCCGACACCGGCCCCTCAACCACCTTCTACATCACCTTTGCCGTCCTCGCCGTGCTGGCCGTCCTGATGCTGGCGCGCACCTACGGCCGCATGACAGCGGAGCGTCTCGTTCTTATCAAGATGCTGTCGTCGTCGGTCGTGCCGATGGCGTTGCTGATCATTCTCGTTCTTGGAGCCATCCTGTTCGGCCTGACAACGGCGACGGAGTCGGCGGCGGTCGGCTCGGCGGGTGCTTTCCTGCTCGCGCTGCAAGCTCGAACGCTGACCTGGAAGAAGACGAAGGAGGCGGTGTTTCTGACCGCCAAGACCACCGCAATGGTGTGCTGGCTGTTTGTTGGATCCGCGCTGTTCTCTGCCGTGTTCGCACTTCTCGGCGGCCAGGCGCTGATCGAGCAGTGGGTGCTGTCACTCGACATGAGCCCGACGCAGTTCATGCTGCTGTCGCAGGCGGTGATCTTCCTGCTCGGCTGGCCGCTGGAATGGACCGAGATCATCATCATCTTCGTTCCGATATTCCTGCCGCTGCTGAAGCATTTCAGCATCGATCCGGTCTTGTGGGGCGTGCTGGTGTTCGTGAATCTGCAGGCGGCGTTTCTGTCGCCGCCGGTGGCGATGGCCGCCTTCTATCTCAAGGGCGTCGCGCCAAAGCACATCACCATCAACCAGATCTTCGCCGGCATGATGCCCTACATGGCCATTGTGGTGCTATGCATGGTCATTCTGTATGTGTGGCCGGGCATGGCCCTGTGGCTCCCCGAATATCTGTACGGGCGCTGAGCCGGTCCGCGTTGCAAGCAGGGTGGAAGTCGTGTCTGACGCCAATTTGCTCATGTTGTCCGCCACTGAGGCGGCAGCTCAGATCGCCAGCGGGGCCGTATCGGCGGAAGACTATGTCCGTGCATGCCTCGAACGCATCGAAGAGGTCGAGCCGGAAATTCAGGCCTTTGCGACTATCGTTCCGGACTATGCGATCGAGCAAGCCCGCAGCCTCGACATGCTTCGGCTTCAGGGCAAGCCGCTCGGGCCGCTGCACGGCATCCCGGTTGCGATAAAGGACATCATCGATACGGAAGATTATCCGACCGAATTTGGCTCGCCATTGTTTGCCGGCCGAAGACCCAGGACGGACGCCGCGATCGTGTCGAAACTGCGCGCCGCAGGCGCCGTGATCGTCGGAAAAACCGTCACCACTGAGTTCGCATACTTCCATCCCGGCAAGACCCGTAATCCGCACGATACGTCACGCACGCCGGGCGGTTCGTCGTCGGGGTCAGCCGCTGCGGTCGCGGCCGGAATGGTGCCGCTCGCCATCGGCACGCAAACCAACGGCTCCATCATACGTCCGGCGTCTTTCTGCGGCGTCTATGGTGCAAAACCCTCCAAGGGGCTGGTTCCTCGGACGGGCATCCTGCCGATGTCGAAAACCGTTGACGTGGCCGGTCCGTTCGCGCGCTCGTTGTCTGACCTTGCTTTGTTGCTTGGGGTGATCGCCGGCTACGACGCGGGCGACTCGGACATGCGGCCTTTTGCGGTGCCGGATTTCCGCGCTTTCGCGGAGGAGGATTTCCCGATTGAGCCGCGCTTCGGATTCGTCCGGACGCCCGTTTGGGACAAGGCCGAGCCCGATGCACAACGGGCATTCGAACAACTTGCCGATATGCTTGGAGACAATTGCATCCGCATCGATCTGCCGCCGGAATATGCGGACGCGTGGGATATTCACCGCACCATCATGATTGCCGAGATGGCGCATAATCTCGGTGAAATCGTCGATCGCGGCGGTGTGGGGGTGAGCGAGGTCCTGCGCAAGCTGGTCGGCGAGGGGCGGCAAGTCAGCGCGGTTGCGTATCAGCGCGCCCTGGATGAGGCTCGGCAACTCACGGACTCGCTGGCCGGCTATTTCCAGCACTGCAATGCGTTCATCACGCCCGCGACGACGGGTGTGGCGCCGCAGGGGCTCGACGCGACCGGAAATCCGGTCTTCTGCTCGATGTGGACGCTGTCGGGCCTTCCGTCCCTCTCGCTGCCGCTGCTCACCGGAGAAAGCGGCCTGCCGATCGGCGTGCAAGTCGTCGGTGCGCCGCTCGACGATGCGCGGCTGATCCGGTCGGCGAACTGGCTGGTCGGCAAGCTGGAGCCGAAGGGGAAGCGCAGGAAGGCCTAGGCGAGGGTCCTACGCTCCCTTCGGCGGCGCGCCTAGCTTCTCGGTAAAGAACGCAATGGTGCGCTGCCAGGCGAGATCGGCAGCGGCCTTGTTGTAGCGCGCGGCACCGGTGTCGTTGTTGAAGGCGTGCTGCGTGCCCGGATAGGTGTGGATCACGTAGCTCTTGTTGTTGGCTTTCAGCGCGGCCTCGTAATCGGCAATGCCGGCATTCACGCCTGCGTCGTTCTCCGCATAATGCAGCAACAATGACGCCCTGATGTTCGGCACCTGCGCCGCCGGCACCTGCCGGCCGTAATAGGCGACACCGGCATCGAGTTCGGGACTCGCCGCCGCGAGGCGATTCACCATCAACCCGCCGAAACAGAAGCCTACGGCGCCGACCTTGCCGGTGGATTCCGGATACTTCTTCAGGAAGTCGACCGCCGCCACCAGCGCCACCAGCGCGTCATCCTGGTTGAGCTTCGGATGCAGGTCCCGCGCCTCGTCCTCGTTGGCGGGCGTGCCGCCGACCAGCGACAGCAGGTCGATCGCATAGGCGAGGAAACCATCGAGTGCCAGACGCCGGGCGACGTCTTCCAGATGCGGATTCAGCCCGCGGTTCTCATGGATCACCAGCACCGCCGGGCGCTTCGCATTGCCCTTCAGCCGCGTCAGATAGCCGTTGATCTTTCCCTTCGGCGATTCAAAGGACACCCGCCCGGAGACGAGCCGGGCATCGTCGGCCGGGATGATTGCGGCCTTGGCGTAATCGTTCTGCAGCATCGGCAGGAGCGCCACGGCTGCGGCGCTCGAACCCGCGAGATGGGCCAGCTTGTCCAGGAAGCTGCGGCGATTCATTTCACCATGTGTAAAGCGGTCGTACAGATCGATGATGCGCTGGTCCATGAAGTCCTCCCGGCGTTCAAAGATGCGAACACCGGCGGAGCGCAATGCATCCGCTGCGCGAATCTGATTGCGCAGCGATCAAGATTGCGCCTAGGATTTAGGCAGTTTCCGCCTGTGACATGCAGCCAAGGCTGTGTGCCGAGAAAGCGGGCTGGCCTGCTATTTGCTTAAAAATAAAGCTCAAAAATCGTACAGCGGGAGAGTGTCTATGCGACGTCGGGATTTCACGAAAATTGCCTTGGCCGGTGCGGCCGCGACGGTGGCGGCGCCTGCGGTCGTGCGCGCGCAGACCACCTTCAACTGGAAAATGACCAGCTTCTACGGCCCGAACGCGGCCTTCTACTCGACCGGCCCGGGCGGCGCCAAGGATCTGGCCAAGCGCATCGAGGAGATGTCGAACGGCCGCATGAAGATCCAGTTCTTCGGCGCCGGCGAACTGATCCCGGCGGCGGAAGGCTTCGACGCGGTCTCGTCCGGCACCGTCGAGATGAACTACGCCAATTCGTACTTCTGGACCGGCAAGAGCTTCGCCGCGCAATACTTCACCGCGGTCCCCTTCGGCCTCAACTTCCAGGGCTATAACGGCTGGATGTTCGACGGCGGCGGCCTCCAGCTCTGGCGCGAGGTCTACGACCGCTTCAATCTGGTGCCGTTCGTCTGCGGCAATACCGGCGTGCAGATGACCGGCTGGTTCAAGAAGCCGATCGAGAAGCCGGAAGACCTGCAGGGTCTGAAGATGCGCATCCCGGGACTCGCCGGCCGCGTCTACAAGGAATTGGGAGTCGACTCGCGCCTGATCGCGCCGGGCGAAATCTTCCCGTCTCTCGAGCGCGGCGTGATCGATGCCGCCGAATTCGTCGGTCCGTATCTCGATCGCCAGCTCGGCCTGCAGAAGGTCGCGAAATATTACTACACCACCGGCTGGCACGAGATGGCGACGGCGAGCGAGCTCACCATCAACAAGGCGAAGTGGAATTCGCTGCCACCGGACCTGAAGGCGATCGTCGAGAATGCCTGCCTGGCCTGCAACACCATCAGCGAGGCCTGGTGCCAGAAGAACAACGCCGAGGCGATGGAAGACCTGGTCAAGAACCAGGGCGTGATCGCGGGGCCGCTGCCGGATTCAGTGGTGGCGGCGTTGCGTGCCGCCAACGACAAGATCCTCGCCGAAGCCGTGGCGAAGGACCCGGTCACCAAGAAGGTCCACGACTCCTATATGGCCTACAAGGCCAAGTACGACGCCTGGGCCGATCTGAGCGAAACCGTCTACCACACCAAGATCCGGAAGGCCTGATTGCACGCTGCGGAAAAGCTGGCCGGCGGGATCGATGCTTTCACCGATCTCGTCGGCCGCGCCACGTCATGGCTGGCGCTGGGCATCGCGCTCGTCATGGGCGCGAATGTGTTGATGCGCTATATGTTCTCGATCGGGTTCATCTGGGCACAGGAACTCGAATGGCACATCTTCGTGCCGATCTGCCTGTTCGGCATGTCCTATGCGCTGCTGCACAAGGAGCATGTGCGCGTCGACGTGCTGTTCCAGTATTTCTCCGAGCGCAACAAGCATCGCGTCGATATCGTCGCGGCAATCATTTCGATGGCGTTCTGCATCATCGTGATCCGGCTCTCGATCCCCTATGTGTACCAGTCATGGTCGATCGGGGAGGGCACCGCCAATCCCGGCGGCATTGAATATCGCTACATCGTCAAATCCCTAATCCCGATCGGCTTCGCCATCATGTTCCTGCAATCGCTGTCCGAGGCGATCAAGAGCTATCTTGCGATGCGGAGAGCGTGATGCCGTATCTCGAGATTCTCGCCATCTGTATGCTGGCGTCGTTCTTCGTCTTGCTGATGGCTGGCATTCCGGTCGCGCTGACGCTCGCCACCACCGGACTTTTCTTCGGCTATCTCGGCTTCGGCAGCCTGCTGTTCAATTTGCTGCCGGGCCGGATTTTCGGCGTGGTGACCAATCAGACGCTGCTTGCGATCCCGCTGTTTGTCTTCATGGGCATGATGCTGGAGAAGTCGAGGCTCGCCGAAGACCTGATGGACGTGATCGGTCATCTCTCGGGTTCGCTGCGTGGCGGGCTTGGCATCGGCATCGTGGTCGTCGGGGTGTTGCTCGGCGCGACCACGGGCATTGTCGGCGCAACCGTCGTGACCCTCGGCCTGCTCACGCTTCCGGGCATGATCCGGCGCGGCTACGACAAGGGGTTGGCCTGCGGCGTGATCTGCGCGTCCGGCACGCTCGGCCAGATCATTCCGCCCAGCCTGATCCTGATCCTGCTGGCCGATATTCTGAACCTGTCGGTCGGAACCCTTTTCGCCGCCGCGATGATCCCGGGCCTGATGCTGGCGGGCATCTATGTCGTCTACATTCTCGTGCTCGGCATGGTGCGGCCGGAGAGCGTCCCGGCCTTTTCCGCCGAGGAGCGCGCATCGGTTTCACGCTCCGACCTGACGAGGAAGCTGTTCAAAGTGGTGGCGCCGCCCGTCGGGCTCGTCGCCGCGGTTCTTGGTTCTATCATCGCCGGGATTGCGGCGCCGTCGGAAGCGGCTTCGATGGGCGCGCTCGGCTCGATCGCGGTGGCCGCCATCGGCCGCCGGTTGTCCTGGCAAGTCCTGCGCGACACTGCGCAGGCTACCACCAAAATCACCGCGATGATGATGTTCATCCTTATCTGCGCGCAGGCCTTCGCGCTCGCCTTCCGCGGGCTGCAGGGTGAGAAGATCGTCGAAGACCTTTTTGCGTTCCTGCCGGGCGGCATCAACTCGGACATCTGGTTCCTGATGTTGATCATCTTCATCCTCGGCTTCTTCATCGAATGGATCGAGATTTCCTACATTGCGGTGCCGCTTTTCCTGCCGGTGTTCCTGCAGGCCAATGTCGACATGGTGTGGCTGGCGATCCTGATCTGCGTGAACCTGCAGACCTCGTTCCTGACGCCGCCCTTCGGATGGGCGCTGTTCTTCCTGCGCGGGGTCGCGCCGCCTGAGGTGACGACCGGCGATATCTATCGCGGGGTCATCCCCTTCATCGGAATGCAGCTTGTGGCGCTGGCGCTGGTGTTTCTGTATCCGGCCCTTGCAACCTGGTTGCCCAAGGCGATCGGCTGGTGAATCGTCATGAAGGTGCTGTAGTCTCCGCCCGGTCATGAACGGAGACTGCGGGTAATGCGCGACATTACACGCCGCGATTTTCTCGACGGATGCGCGCTGACGATCGCGGCGGGCCTGACGCCGGGAGCGCAATTCGCCGCCGCCGCGCAGCCTGCGCCGGGACCGGCCGCATCGACCGGTTTGCGCGGCCATCATCAGGGCTCGTTCGAGATCGCGCATGCAATGCGCGACGGCGAGGTACCCGATTTCGCCGGACGCCCGACCGAGGAGGATTACGACCTCATTGTTGTCGGTGCCGGGATCAGCGGGCTCGCGGCGGCGTATTTCTACCGCAAGCAGCGCCCGCGCGCCCGCATCCTGATCCTCGACAATCACGACGATTTCGGCGGTCACGCCAAACGCAACGAATTCTCCGTCGATGGCCGGATGATCCTCGGCTACGGCGGCAGTGAATCGTTGCAATCGCCCAAGGCCCTGTGGAGCCCTGTGGCGATGGGTCTGCTGAAGGATCTCGGCGTCGATATTGCGCGCTTCGACACTGCGTTCGAGCGCGAGTTCTATCCGTCGCTTGGGCTGTCACGCGGCGTGTTCTTTCCGCGCGAAGCGTTCGGCCGCGATGTGCTGGTGACCGGCGATCCGACCCACACCGCCGCGGACGAACTCGGACCGGGCTTGCTCAACGCCAAGCCGGTTGCCGAGTTCGTCGCGGCTTTCCCGCTCGATGCCGCCGACCGTGCAAAGGTGCTGTCCCTGTATGACCGTCGGCGCGATCCGCTGCGCGGCAAGAGCCGCGGCGAGAAGGAGCACATTCTCGAAAAGACCAGCTACCGCGACTATCTCGTTAAGATCTGCGGCCTGAGCGAACAGGCCGCCAATTGCTTCCATGGCCGCTCGCTCGATTTCATGGCGCTTGCCAGCGACATGATCTCTGCGGGGGAAGCGCGCGACATGGGGCTCCCGGGTTTCGATGGCCTCGGCCTGTCACAACAGGCCAGCGCCGAACGCGATGAGCCTTACATCCATCATTTCCCGGATGGCAATGCATCGATTGCGCGCCTGCTTGTGCGCGCGCTTATTCCCGGTATCGCGCCGGGCAAGACCATGGACGATATCGTGCTGGCGCCGTTCCGCTATGACCGGCTCGACCTGCGCGACAACGCGGTGCGCATCCGCCTTCAGTCGACCTGCGTCCACGTGAAGGATCGCAAGGGCGGCGTCGAGATTGCTTATGTCCGCAACGGCGAGGTGCATCGCGTCGGCGCCAGCCGCGCGATCCTCGCCGGCTTCAACTCGGCCATCCCCTATATGATGCCGGACCTGCCGGAGGAACAGCGCAATGCGCTGCTGCGCAACGTCAAGGCGCCACTGGTTTACAGCAAGGTGATCGTGCGCAACTGGGAACCCTGGGTGAAGCTCGGCGTGCACGAAATCTCCGGGCCGATGTCGTTTCACTGCCGGGTCAAGCTCGATTATCCGGTCAGCATGGGTGGCTATCGCCACCCGCGCGCGCCGTCTGAACCGATCGGGCTGCATCTCGTGCATGTACCGAACGAGAGCAATCCCGGGATGGAAGCGCGCGACATGTTCCGCATCGGCCGCATGAAGCTGCTGGAGATGACCTTCGCCGATTTCGAGGCGCGGATCCGCGATGAGCTCGATCGCATGCTGGGCCCCGGCGGTTTCTCGTCCGGCCGCGACATCGCCGCGATCACTGTCAATCGCTGGGCGCATGGCTATTCCTACGTGGAAAATTCGCTGTTCGATGCTGGTGACATCGACGACACCAAGGAGCGGGCCCGCCAGCCACATGGCCGCGTCGCCATCGCCAATTCGGATGCCGACTGGAGTGCCTATGCGCATAGCGCAATCGACCAGGCGAAGCGCGCCGTGGACGAGGTGCTGTGAGCGACGGATGAGTATTTCGTTCGTCGCCGCGAAGCGGGGACCCAGAGTTAGTTCGCTTGCGCGGGAATGAACGGAGGTCGGAGCGGCAGAGGGCGCGCCGCTACTTCTCCTTATAAGCGCTCACCAGCGCATTCACATTGGCATCGAACAGCGCGATGTAATCGTCGGTGTTGGGCAGCATCCCGACGCTGCCGGCCAGTTGCACAACTTTGGCGCCGGTGCGTTCCGCGAGCATGTTCGAATGCCGCTCCGGCTGGTTGGCCTCGGCAAGGATGAAACGGATATTCTTGTCCTTCATCAGCTTCGCGAGTTGTCCGATGCGGCCGAGCTTCGGCGGCGCGCCATCGCGCTCGGTGATGAAATCGACGATATCCAGGTTGAACCGGCGGGCGAAGTAATCCCAGTCGTCATGGAAGGCGATCAAGGGCTCGCCTTTCAGCGGCTCGAGCCGCGATTTCCATTCTCCGATCTTCTGGTTCAGCCGGGAGAGGAAGGCGGCGCGGTTCTGTTCGTAATATTTCTTGTTGTCGGGATCGACTTCGGAGAATGTCTTGACGATCGCCGCGGTGATTGAGTCCGCGGTCTGCGGGTCGAGCCAGAAATGCAGCGTCGCCAGGCCGCGTTGCGAGCGGCGGTTCCGCGCAGCGAAACCCGCTCTCACCAGCGTCGGGTCGGTTGCGGCAACGGCGGCGGACGCATCGACATGCCCTTTCTCGCCGCGCTCGATTCCGGTGCGGCCGTTCTTCTCGGCCGAGCGCGCGAGCAGCTTGTCGAACCAGCCGTCGATGCCCGGTCCCGCGCGCACCACGACGCGTGCGCCCTTCAGGATCGAGGTCTCCTGTAGCCGCGGCGCGTAGCGCTCAGGACGCTCGCCCGGCGGCACAAGGCTGGTGACGATGACGCGTTCGGCACCGACCGCCTTGGCCAGCACCCGCAGGTCACCGGTCGTGGTCACCACCCGCAACCGGTCCTGCGCCGAGGCTGTGGATACGAGTGCGGCGAAGCAGGCGAGAGCCAGAATCAGTCGTTTCATGTCGTTGTCCGTTTCCGTGCGGCACTATAAATTGACGGCGGCCTCTAATCCACGCCTGTCCAAAATTTCATCCTGCGGGCCGAACGGCCGCCCAATCAGACATCGGGGTTCTGCATGTATCCAGCGCCTTTTCGCGCGATGACCATCGCTTTGGCCGCCTGCGCTGCATCGGCGATCCTCGCCCTGAGCGCTCCTGCGGCAGCGCAAAAGGCGTTTCCCTACGGCGCTGAATTGCGGCTTGAAGCAAATCCGATGAAGGGTTCGAAGCGGCTGCCCTGGCTGCAATTCTCCGAAAACGGCGCTGTCGACATCGACCTGTGGTGCGCGACCGGCCGCGGCCGCGCCACCGTGGTGGATCGGACCATCACAATCGTACCCACGGCCCTGCGTGACAACCAGTGTTCCCCGGAACAACTCGAGCAGGACAAGGACTTCCTCAGCAAGCTGATGCAGGTCACCAGTTGGCGGTGGGAGGGCGTTCTGCTGGTGCTCGAGGGGCCCGAAGCCTTGCGCTGGCGGCCGGCGTCGAACTGATTTTGATGCCCGTCCCGGACGCGGCGATGGCCTGAGACGGAAACCGGTTTCTCAGGACCAGGAACGCGACCTTGCCGGGCCGCGGACAGTCGCGCTGTTGTGCGGCTTCCGAACGAACGGCCCAGACCTACTTCGCCCAGTCTTCTTTGTCAGTATCCCAGGTCTGACCTTTCAGCGCCTTGGCAAGCGCACCTTGCAGGTCATCGGTGCCGCTGGGTTCCGAGGTCTCCTCGTCGCTTCGGCTCGCCGCAATGGTCAGGCGGGGCGGCGCGCCGTCATCCTGGATTTCGCTTTCGGTCTGACCGATGCGAATGACCAGCGTGTCTTTCGCACCGGGTTTTTCGCCGCTGACGATGAAGGGAATGCCGATCACCTGGGTCAGCCCAAGCCCCGGAACGGTGGTGTCCGGCCGCTTCACGGTGACGGCGAGTTCGCCGGTGACATCGTCCCACTCCACCGTGCCGGGTTGCGCCGAGAACACCTTGGCGGCGACGGCGGCGAGGGCGTCGCCGAGCTTCTGCCGGTCGAGCTTGCCGGTGCCGTTGCGGAAGCTGCCTGCCGGAATGCGGACGGCGCGGCTGAGATCGATGCCGCCTCCGGTCCATCCGGCGCGGCTGACTCCGGGCATCGCCTTGGCCTTGGCGATCAGGTCCGCCGCGCGTTCCGGGTCGACATCGATCTGCACGTCCAGCGTACCGCGCCGCAGCGCCTCACAACTGGGCGCGATGCTGTAGCCCTGAACCTTCACGTTGTCCGCACGCAAGGCTTTCAGGAAATCGATCGCTGCCGTGCGTGCGACGCGGATTGCGAGCGTGCCGGGCGTGGTTTCGCGGAAATCGGCGGGGTTCTCGACGATCGTCTCTTCGACCGCGGTCTGCTCCTCGAACTCCTTGGGGCTTATGTCGGCAAGGTCCTCGGACGAGGCCTCGAGGGTCTGGTCGCCGAGTTTCACCGTGCCGTCTAAAGAAAAGCTGTTGCCGGTTCCGGACCGCCTGAGATCGACCGTGACCGGACGCTTGCCTTCCTGGGTCTGACCGGAGCCGACCAGCCGGTTGCCCTGGGGCTTCAGGGTCACAACGAAGCGGTCTCGCAAGGGCGAGCCGGGCGAGGGGGCGTGGCAGACGTCGAGTTCGGCGGAAACCACCTTGCCGCCCTGACGCGTTTCTTTCAGGAACGCGTCGGTTTCGATGTCGCCCATCAGGCCGTAAACGTTGTTGAAATAGCGAACCGTCTGCGCCGAGGCGGAAAATCCGCTGCACGCCAAAGCCAGAACAGCGACCGTCAGCACGCGCATCTGATGCCCTCCGCAGAAACCGTGACCGAATCTATCATGGCCACAAACAGGGCGCAGAAAAAAGGCGCGGCTTGCGCCACGCCTTTTCGTAACCTTTGCGAGAGTGACGGGTGTCGGGTCAGAAACCCATGCCGCCCATGCCGCCCATTCCACCGCCGCCGCCCGGCATCGGGGCCGGAGCGTCCTTCGGCAGTTCGGCGACCATCGCTTCGGTGGTGATCAGCAGGCCCGCGACCGACGCCGCATCCTGCAGCGCGGTGCGCACCACCTTCACCGGATCGATGATGCCCTTCTCGACAAGATCGACATACTCTTCGTTCTGCGCGTCGAAGCCGAAGGTCTCGGACTTGTTGTCCAGGATCTTGCCGACCACGATCGAGCCTTCCACGCCGGCATTCTCGGCGATCTGACGAATCGGGGCTTCCAGCGCCTTCAGCACGATATTGATGCCGGCCTGGATGTCCGAATTCTCGTTGTGGAGCTTGCCGATCGCCTTCTTTGCACGAAGCAGGGCGGTGCCGCCGCCGGTGACGATGCCTTCCTCGACCGCAGCGCGGGTGGCGTTGAGGGCGTCCTCGACGCGGTCCTTCTTTTCCTTCACCTCGATCTCGGTGGAGCCACCGACGCGGATGATGGCAACGCCGCCGGCGAGCTTCGCCAGCCGCTCCTGCAGCTTTTCCTTGTCGTAGTCGGAGGTGGTTTCCTCGATCTGCGCCTTGATCTGGTTAACCCGGGCTTCGATGTCCGGCTTCTTGCCGGCGCCTTTGACGATCGTGGTCTTTTCCTTCTCCATGATCACCTTCTTGGCGCGGCCCAGCATGTTGAGCGTGACGGTCTCAAGCTTCATGCCGAGATCGTCGGAGATCAGCTGGCCGCCGGTGAGGATGGCAATATCCTCGAGCATCGCCTTGCGGCGATCGCCGAAGCCGGGCGCCTTCACGGCCGCGACCTTCAGGCCGCCGCGCAGGCGGTTGACCACGAGCGTCGCGAGCGCTTCGCCCTCGACGTCCTCGGCAATGATGACCAGCGGACGGCCGGACTGCACCACCGATTCCAGCAGCGGCAGCATCGCCTGCAGGCCGGAGAGCTTCTTCTCGTGCAGGAGGATATAGGCGTCCTCCAGCTCGGCGATCATCTTGTCGGCGTTGGTGACGAAATAGGGCGACAGATAGCCGCGGTCGAACTGCATGCCTTCGACGATCTCGACCTCGGTGTCGAGCGACTTGGCTTCCTCGACCGTGATCACGCCTTCATTGCCGACCTTCTGCATCGCCTGTGCGATCATCTTGCCGATGGCCTGGTCGCCGTTCGACGAAATGGTGCCGACCTGCGCCACCTCGGACGAGGCCGCCACCGGCTTTGCGCGCTTCTCGAGATCCTTCACCACGGCGGCAACGGCGATATCGACGCCGCGCTTGAGGTCCATCGGGTTCATGCCGGCGGCAACCGATTTTGCGCCTTCGCGAATGATCGCCTGCGCCAGCACGGTGGCGGTGGTGGTGCCGTCGCCGGCGCGGTCGTTGGTCTTGCTGGCGACTTCGCGCACCATCTGGGCGCCCATATTCTCGAACTTGTCCTCGAGTTCGATTTCCTTCGCCACCGTCACACCGTCCTTGGTGATGCGCGGCGCGCCATACGACTTGTCGAGCACGACATTGCGGCCCTTCGGACCGAGCGTGACCTTCACCGCATTGGCGAGGGTATCGACGCCGCGCAGCATCCGGTCGCGCGCGTCGGTGGAAAATTTAACGTCCTTGGCAGCCATTGGATTTCTCCTGGTTTGGGGGCGCCTGTCTCGATCAGTGCGCCATGGCCGGCCTTGCGCCGGTCGTCGATCTGGAGACGTGGCTGCCCGGCACATGAGGCGTCAACGACGCCTTCTACGACGGCTATGGCCGGGCATGATGGAGGGCGCGTTGCCTGAACAATGCGCCCGGTGGGGTGCGGTCGATCAGCCGACCACGCCCATGATGTCGGACTCCTTCATGATCAGGAGTTCTTCACCATCGAGCTTCACTTCGGTTCCCGACCACTTACCGAACAGCACGCGGTCGCCGGCCTTCACGTCGATCGGAATCAGCTTCCCGGCCTCGTCGCGTCCGCCCGGGCCGACGGCGATCACTTCGCCTTCCTGGGGCTTTTCCTTGGCGGTGTCCGGAATGATGATGCCGCCTTTGGTTTTCTCATCGGCTTGGATGCGGCGCACGACCACGCGGTCATGCAGGGGGCGGAATTTGGTCTTGGCCATGATTTCCTCGCGGGCTGGGCTGCAGAGCTGAAAATTGCTGACATTGCAGCTACTTGGCACTCATCTCAAAAGAGTGCCAACGGCCAGCGTGATAGGAGGCGAAAGGGCTTGCTGTCAAGCTTTATGCAGGCGAGGCGGCAGTCACGGGCCGGGGTCCGATCTCCCGCCGGGCGCCGGCAGGATTAATGCAGGGTTTACGGAATAGCTTCATCTTCGTATCAAAGCTGATCGGACCGCGGTCTCCTCAAGCGGTCCCAATCCAAGACTTGCGCCTGAGCGATCTTGACAGCACAGTGACGGAGCGAGGGGGCCGGGGACTCCCGTAAAACCGAGGTCGAGCCATGTTAGCCGTACGGCTTCGTCTGCCGATAAAAACCATTTCGGGCCTTGCTGCCGCGTTCGCGGTTGCAGGCTGCGCCGGGTCGGGGAATACGCCCACCACCATGGCGCCGGTGGTGACCGAGGTTCCGCCGGCGATCAAGGCCCAGGAAATCACCGGGCGCTGGGGGCTCGCAGCCTTCCACAATCCGCAGGATCTGAAGCGCACCGAAGCGGCCGCGCGCAATGGCTGCCGGCAGCCGTACAATATCGGCATGGGCCCGACCGGCGGCGTGGTCATGCATATGCCCGACAAGGCCCAGCCGGAAGAATTGCGGCTGAAGGGCGCGCCCGGCAACAAGACGTATATCGGCCCGCCCGGCGAGCCGGCCGGCGGCTTGCAGGATCGTGAAATCACCTCCTTCGATGGCCGCACCATGACGGTGCGCTTTCTCGACCCGGAAGTGTCGGGCCGCTACGGCACGCAGGTTTATGTGCGCTGTGCTCCGCGGGCCTGATCGCGGTTTCTGATCGTCCCAAACCATCGGCCTTGGGTTCGATCGGATGATTGCCGGTCGTTCGGCTGAGGGCTGAATTGCAGTGCCGGCACGCCGGCTTTTGCGAGCGGCATGCTAGACTGGCTTGTGTCCTGCCGGCGCCCGCATGTCCCGTCTCCGCGAATTCATTCTTGGTCCCTGGCGCGCCGTGCTGGTGCTCGGCGTCACGCAGATTCTCGCCTGGGGCATCCTTTTCTATCCGCCCGTTCTGATTATGCCGCTGATCGCGGCGGATCGCGGCTGGTCTCTCTCATTCGCCATGGCCGGCTTTTCGCTCGCGCTTTTGGTGGCGGGAACAGCCGCCCCGACGATCGGCGGCTGGATAGATCGCTATGGCGGGCATCTGGTGATGGCGGCGGGATCGCTGACCGGGGCACTCGCCGTAGCGCTGCTCACCGTCGCCGCGCATCCCGCGGCCTATCTCGCGGTCTGGGCGCTCCTTGGCGTCGCGATTGCGGCCAATCTCTACGATCCGGCCTTCGCCACGCTGGGCCGTATCTTCGGCATCGCCGCGCGCAAGCCGATCACTTATCTGACGCTCGCCGGCGGCTTCGCCTCGACCGTCAGCTGGCCGGCGACGCAGGTGGCGCTGACCTATACGGACTGGCGCGGAACCTATCTGATCTTTGCCGCGGTGCTCGCCTTCGTTGCGGCGCCGCTGCATGCCTTCGTCCTGCCGCGCACCAGGGCCGCCGCGGCGCCCGTCAGCGATGACGCGGCAACGAAGCTGCCGACGGTTCTTCCGTCGAGCGGCCTGACATTCATTCTGGTCGCTTCCGCATTCGCGGCTTACGCCTTCATTCCGTCCGGGCTGGCGGCGCATCTGATTGCGATGTTCGGGCGCGCCGGGATCGATCCCGCGACCGCCGTGACCATCGGTGCGCTGTTCGGACCCTCGCAGGTTGCCGCGCGGATCTGCGAATTGACGTTTGGCGGACGCGCGCATCCGCTCAATCTGGCGCGGTTTTCGGTCGCGCTGATACTGGCCGGCTTTGCGGTGCTGGCGGTGTTCGGTTTCGCGCTCTGGGCGGCGATCGCGTTCGCGGTGATGTTCGGCGCCGCCAACGGCCTGCTCACGATCGCTCGCGGCGCGGTGCCGCTCGCGCTGTTCGGCGCCACCCGCTATGGCCGCGTGCTGGGTCGGATCGCCAAACCCTATCAGGTAATGCAGGCGGTGGCGCCGCTGGCGCTTGCCTTCGTTGTCGAGCGTAGTGGCGATCCGATGGCACTGGCGGTGACGGCGGCCTTCGGCGTCGTGTCCATCATTTGTCTGATCGCAATCCGCCGTCCGAAAGCCTGATACGGGCATCCGGGGGCGTGGTCAGGCCTGCAATTTGTCGAGCGTGATCGGCAGTTCGCGGATGCGCTTTCCGGTTGCGTGATAAACCGCATTGGCCACGGCGCCTGCAACACCCACAATGCCGATTTCGCCAAGCCCCTTGAGGCCGAGAGGATTGCTGTCGTCCTTTTCGTCGACGAAAATCACCTTGATGTCGTGAATGTCGGCGTGAACGGGCACGGCGTATTCGGCAAGGTTGGCGTTCATGATGCGTCCGAGCCGATGATCGATATGCGTTTCCTCGTGCAGCGCCATGCCGATGCCCCAGACCACCGCGCCGCTGATCTGGCTGCCGCCGGTCTTGGTATTCAGGATGCGCCCGGCCGCAATCGCACTGACGGCGCGCGTGACTCGCACAACGCCGAGTTGCTCGTCCACCTTCACCTCGATGAAATGGGCGGCGTGCGTGTTGTTTGCTTTCGAGTGGTCGCCGTTCGGACTGGTGGTTTTCTCCTGCTCGATGCGCTCCACGGCGCCATGCCGCATGGCGTCGGCGATCGTGACGCTGCGTGAGGCGTCGTGCTTGCTGACCAGTTTGCCGTCGGCGAGCGTGACATCGCTGGGTGCGGCATCCGCGAGCGGCGAGTTCGATACTTGCTTTGCCATGCGCAGCAGATCATCACGGATCGCGCCCGCCGTGGTGACGATGCCGTTCGATACCGAGGTCGCGATCCACGATCCGCCTTCGACCGGCGATTGCGGCAGGCTCGAATCGCCGAGCTTGATGCTGATATTCTCGATCGGTAGGCCCAGCATGTCGGCCGCAACCTGCGCCATGATCGTGTAGGTGCCGGTGCCGATGTCGGATGTCGCGCAGGCGACTTCGGCATGTCCATTCGCAGTCAGCGCGATGCGCACCGTGATCGGCATCTGCAGCGCCTCCCAGATCCCGGTCGACATGCCCCAGCCGACCAGATCGCCGCCATCGCGCATCGAGCGCGGTGCGGGATTGCGCTTGCTCCAGCCGAACGCCGCCGCGCCCTGGCTGTAGCATTCGCGCAGCGCCTTGCTGCCGAACGGTTTGTCCTCGTTCTGGTCGCGGTCGGAATAGCACCGCAGGCGAAGCTCGAGCGGATCGAGCTTGAGCTTGACCGCCAGCTCGTCCATCGAGGATTCGAGCGCGAACAGTGCCGTCACGGCGCTGGGCGCGCGCATGTCGGCGGCGGTCGGCAGGTCAAGCCGTGCCAGCCGATGAACATATTTCGCATTGGGGGACTTGTAGAGCAGACCCGACCAGCCGGTCTCCTGCCGGTGGAAGTCCTCGTATTGCGACGTGACGGTGACGGCGTCATGGGTAATCGCATCGAGCGTGCCGTCGCCGTTCGCGCCGAGCGCGATGGTCTGGATCATCGCCGGCCGGTAGCCCAGTTCGTACATCTGCGGCCGCGTCAGAACGAGACGCACCGAACGCTGCAGCGCGCGCGCCGCCAGCACCGCCAGTGCGACCTGGAATTGCGGCCGCAGTCCCGACCCGAAGCCGCCGCCCATGTAAGGCGACATGACGCGCACATCTTCCGGCTTCATATCGAAGACGCCGCAGACATACTTGTGGACGTTCTGCACGCCCTGGGTCTTGTCGTAGATTGTGAGCTTGCCGCCGGGCTCGTACACGACCGTCGAGGCATACAGCTCCATCGGGTTGTGATGTTCGATCGGCGTGTAATACTCGGCCTCGTGACGGACGGCCGCCGCTGCCAGCGCCTCCTCCGGCTTTCCGCGGGCTTTGGGCGGGGCCATTGGCCCCTCCTTGGTCTTGACCGGCGTAGCCCTGTCGCGCTCGCGAAAGATGTCCGTAACGAAATTTTCCGTCGCGTACTCGACCTTCACCAGAGATGCCGCGTAGCGGGCGATCTCCGACGTTTCGGCGACGACCATGGCGACCGGCTGACCGTTGAACATGATCTTGCTGTCGTAAAGCGGCCGGTAAGGCGATCCGTCTTCCGGTGCCACCTCGTCCTTATAGGCTTCATCCTTGTCGGCCATGGCCGGCCGGTTTTGGTATGTCAGGACGGCGAGCACACCCTTGGTCGCCTTCGCGGCGCTGTCGTCGATACGGGTGATACGGCCCTTGGTGACGGTCGAGGTGACGAGGCTCGCATGGGCGAGACCCGGTGAGTTGAATTCAGCGGCGTATTTGGCGGCGCCGGTGACCTTGGCGATGCCGTCGATGCGGGATGTTGCCGTGCCGATGTAAGGTGCCATGGCCAAAGCTCACGCGATCTTCTTGTTGGATTGCGATTGCGGCGTTCCGCGCGCCGCCTGCGACAGCGCGCGGACGATGGTGCGGCGCGCCAGTTCGATCTTGAAGGTGTTGCCGCCGAATCCTTCAGCTTCGCGCAGCACGATATCGGCAGCCCTAGCAAACGCCACTTCATTCGCCGGTTGACCGCGAAGCGCTGCCTCCGCTTCGGTGCTGCGCCATGGCTTGTGCGCAACGCCGCCAAGAGCGAACCGCGCTTCTTTTATGGCGTCGCCGTCCAGTTCAAATCCCGCGGCGACCGAGACCAGCGCGAAGGCGTAAGACAGCCGGTCGCGGATTTTGAGATAGGTGTAGTTCGACGCAAAGCCACGCGGCGGCAGCTCGACGGCGGTGATCAGTTCATCCGCCTCGAGGTTGGTGTCGCGCTGCGGCGTGTCGCCGGGCAGTCGATGAAACTCCGCGAACGCAATCTCACGCTCGCCGCGCGGTCCGGCGACGTGGACTTTCGCTTCCAGCACCGCAAGGGCCACGCACATATCGGACGGGTGCACGGCAATACAGGCTTCGCTGGTGCCGAGGATCGCGTTCATCCGGTTGACGCCGTTCCGGGCCGAGCAGCCGGAGCCCTGTTCGCGTTTGTTGCATGCGGTCGTTACGTCGTAGAAATAGGCACAGCGCGTGCGCTGGAGAAGATTGCCGCCGGTTGATGCCATGTTGCGCAGCTGCTGCGACGCGCCGGCTTGAATGGCGCTCGCCAGCATCGGATAGCGGCGCTCGACGACCGGGTGGTAAGAGAGATCGGAATTGGGCACCAGCGCGCCGATGTACAGGCCGCCGTTCCTGGTCTCCTCTACCTTGTCCAAGGGAAGCCGCGTGACATCGATCAGCTTTGCGGGCTTCTCGACATCCATTTTCATCAGGTCGACCAGATTGGTCCCGCCGGCGATGAATTTTGCGCCTTTGCTTGCGACCATCTGCTGCACGGCATCGGCGACATTGCTCGCACGCGAATATTCGAAGCCGATCATGACTGCCCCATTACCTGCTGGATCGCCGCAACAATGTTCGGATAAGCGCCGCAGCGGCAAATGTTGCCGCTCATCAATTCGCGAATCTGGTCCGGCGTCTTCGCCTTGCCTTCGGTGATCAGACCTGCTGCCGAACAGATCTGGCCCGGCGTGCAATAGCCGCACTGGAAAGCGTCGTGATCGATGAAGGCCTGCTGCAGTGGATGCAGCTTACCGTCGGTCGCAAGGCCTTCGATCGTCGTGATGCTGGCGCCATCCTGCATCACAGCGAGCGTCAAACATGAGACCACGCGCCGGCCGTTGATCAGAACGGTGCATGCGCCGCATTGGCCCTGGTCGCATCCTTTTTTGGATCCGGTGAGGTCGAGTTGCTCGCGCAGCACATCAAGTAGCGTCGACCGCGGGTCGAGCGTGAGCGCATGCGGCCTCCCGTTGACGGTGATGTTTGTTTTCACGCCTGATGAGACCCCGTTCTCCGCAATCTGAGCAGGGGCGGTATCGGAGGGCAGGGTGAGGGCCAGCGGCAACGCCGCTCCGGACGCGACAACCTCGCGGCGGGTTGGGTGTGAAGCACGAGTCGTCGTCGCTCGTGATGCGTCATTTGGCATGGACAACTCCAGGCGAGCATTGCGCATGCGTGCAGCCGTCCATCGCGAACCCGTGCGCGCACGCGAGCGATCAATCTCGATAGACAAGAATAGTTTCAAAGAAAAAAGGCCAAATGGCTTTATTCGCGAAAATGTTTCCGCATTGCGGCCAATGTTCTCAGCTTGCTGCCAAAGCTGCAAAAATTGTGGGCAGGCTCTGCATGCAGGTGCAAGGCGCCACGCCGGTCACCGGAGTTCCGGCACCTCGTTCAAAGCATAAAACGCGATCGACCCCGTGCGCCCCTTGACCGTCGCGTGGTGCAGCTCATGGCCCTCGAGCTTGAGCCCGGCCGCTTGTGCCGCGGCCTGCGACAGGATCAGCGAGCAGGAATGGTCCTTAGTCAGGCCCTCGAGGCGCGCGGTGGTGTTCACGGTGTCGCCGATCGCGGTGATGATCTGCGAGCGCGGCGGGCCCATCGCACCGACAATCGCTTCGCCGAAATGGATGCCGACGCCGATCTTTAACGGCTCTTTGAGGTCGGCCTTCAGCCGGAGATTGACCTGGTCGAGGCGCATCAACACCTCGCGAGCGCCGCGCAACGCCTGCACGGCGCTCGCCTTGGGATCCGGCGTATCGAGCCCATAGATCGCCATCAGTCCGTCGCCGGTGAAGTTCGAGTAGTGACCGCCGGTCGCCGCCAGCGCCTTGCTCATCTCGTCGAAAAACTGGTTGAGGATGAACAGGACGTCGTAGGGCATCCTGGCTTCACCGAGCGTGGTTGAGCCGCGCAGGTCGATGAACATCACGGTGAGCTGGCGCTCGCTGCCTTCGGCGCCGGCACGGATCAGGCCATAGGTTGCGGTCGCATCCGCCGTCAGCAGCGGCAGCACCGTTATGTCGGAGGTCGGCCGCAACTGACAGGCAAGCCGGACGCCGTCGTTTGCGCCGATCCGCGACAAGGCCGTGGCCTCGAGCCCCTGCGGTTCAGGCAATCCGTCCTGCCCGTTGGTCACCCGGATGCGGCAGGTGGTGCAGCGGGCGCGGCCGCCGCAGACCGACGCATGCGCGATACCGTTGGCGCGCAGGGTTTCGAGCACGGTCGCTCCCGGCAGGATCCTCATGGTGCGGCCAACGGCATGGGTGAGCCGTGGCGCCCGGTACATGCGGTGAATGAGTCCGCGGACGGTGCGTGCAATGAACGGCAGCAGCACCAGGCCGGCATAGACGGCGAACGTGATGTAGATGGCCTGCCACGCCTTGGCGATCGCCTCCGGAGAGAAATTACCCTCGCGGATGAGTTCGCGGACGAAGTCCGGATCCTGTGCATCCCGCAGGATCTGGTTTCCGCCGGAGATGTATCCGGCGATCGACAGCGTAGGGATCAGAACCGCAACGGTGGCAAGGGTTGGAAACCACGCGGCGTACCAGCGTTTGGGCCGCAACCAGAAATGCAGGCCAATGCAGGCGTGAATCCAGACCGTCAGGATCGCGGCGATATGCAGATAGACGAACCATGGCGCGCCGAACAGCACAGGCCGGCCGAGCCAATGCGAGGCCAGAACCGAGGAATAGCTGTTGTCAGTCCCGAAGAAGTCGTCGGCGACCTTTGTCCCGACGACATGGATGATGATCAGCAGCGGAATCGCGAGCCCGAGCGCGATTTGTGCGATCTCCCAGGCGGGCATGCGCAGATAGCGGCGAATATAAATCGACCACAGCGCGTTCAGCACATGGACTGTCAGCGCGATCACAAGCAGGCCGGTGCCGACGTCCGACAGCCAGAATCGCATCAGCACGTCGAAGGCCTTTTCGGCCACCGGTATCGAAATGATCAGAAAAATATGGCTGCCGAAATGGCACAGCACGAATGCGAGCAGCACGAGCCCGCTGACGAGCCGGGCATACGCGCGCACAAGCCGCGCGGTGCCCGTCATCCGTGCGACGCGGGCGGGCTTCGGCGGCACGGCAAGAGCGGCTGGTGAGGAGGCGGACATGGCTCGGGACCGGTATCTACCACAGGCGGCCGGTCTTTATATCATCGGTTAGTGAAACAGCTTGTCGATCTCGGCCTGGGTCGAATGTCCGCTGTCGCCGCTGAGTTTCGGCCCGCTGAGGAAGCCGTCAAGGCCGCTGGTGGTCGATTGGGCGGCGTCGACATCAAAGCGCTCGATCACGCTCCAGATTTCCATCATCCGCGCCAGATGCTCCTCGACCAGTTTGAGCATGCCCGCGACCTTGGCGATCCGCTGGCCGGTCAGGTCGTGGAAATTGCAGGCTTCGAAAATCGCGGTGACGCGCTCCTGGATATCCTGCGCCAACCCCCGTTCGTGGCTGCCCTTCAAAAGGCTTGCGAGCGCCTGGGCCGTCTGGTCGATGTCCTCGGCTGCTTTCAGGATGCGCTCGGTCGCTGCCGTTGTGTCGGCGAACACCGCCTCCAGTTCCCCGGTGACGCGCGCAACGCGCCCGGAATCAAAACCCTGGTTCTGCAACGAGCCGATCTCGGCGCGGGTCTCCTTGATCGCGCTGCCGATCACGTCCAGCTCGATCCTGAGCTTGCGCGCGTCCTGCGACGGTTCGAGGGACGGAAGCGGTTCGCCGCGATCCGGCCGGTGCTCCTCCATCAGCGCGCGCATGGCGCGCAACTCGGCGATCACGTCGGCGGGGTGTTCGCCATCCCGGGACACGTCAGCGCCCCGAGGCTCGAACCTCGCTCGCATCGTTTCTTCGATCCGGAAAATCTTGCGCTGAACCGGCATGGTGGTCCCCCGCGATACTCATAACCAAACCGGCTTAATGCGGGGTTCATGCCTGCTTGGAAGCGAAGCGTTAACCACGCCGCTTCACCCAAAATAAACGCTAATCGCAGGTAAAGGCCGCCCGATCGTGGTTAGCGATGCGTTGCCGCGCGCTGTTTACCATTCGCATCGATTTTTCCCGTGTAGTCGCTCGCATGAGCGGCGCCGCTGTTTGGCGCCCATCTCCAAGCCGATGTCGAACAAGTGTGAGTAGCGTCGATGAAGCGTTCTGGTCTTTTGCTTGCCGCAGCCATGACCGGTGTAACCGGTGCTGCGCTCATCTCAACGCCGGTCCATGCGCAAAGTCAGCCGAATATGGGCGGCGGGTTTATCGAGTTTCTGTTCAGCGGTGGACAATCCGGCGCGCAGCCGCGCTACCGCGAGCAGCCGGCCTTTCCCGGCGCACGGGTTCAGGGCGATGAGCAACGTTCGCCGGGCTATTACCAGCCCGGGATGTATCAGGATCCGAACGGCACTCCGCCGCTGGTCTATCGCGGTCCCGATCAGGGAGGCTCACGCGCCTTCGATCCGCGTTTCGCCAAGCAGGTGGTGCCGTATTCCGGCAAGGAAAAGCCCGGCACGATTGTGGTCGATACGCCGCAGCGCTTTCTCTATCTGGTGCAGGATAACGGGACCGCACTGCGCTACGGCATCGGTGTCGGACGCCCGGGTTTCACCTGGGCCGGCGTGAAGTCGGTCACCCGCAAGGCGGAATGGCCGGACTGGGTGCCGCCTAAGGAAATGCTCGCCCGCCGGCCGGAATTGCCACGCCACATGGCCGGCGGACCGGACAATCCGCTCGGCGCGCGCGCGCTGTATCTCGGCTCGTCGCTTTATCGCATCCATGGCTCGAACGAGCCCTGGACCATCGGCCAGGCGGTGTCGTCGGGTTGCATCCGCATGCGCAACGAGGACGTCACCGATCTCTACGAGCGGGTGAAGGTCGGCACCAGGGTTATCGTGATCTGATCGCAAATGCGGCGATCAGCGGGCCGCGCATTCGCTTGTCTGAAGGTCCCCAGCCTTCCGTAAACGATGGCCGGCCCGTCAATTAAAAAAGGTCCGCTCGCGAGAGCGGACCTTTTCTTTTTCGTGCGGCGGGTGGATCAGAGATCGTAGTCCATATCCATGTCGAAGCCGCCATCGTCTTCCGGCATCAGCGCGCCGTCGTCGGCCGCGCCATGCGCCTGATCGTAAAGCCCGGTGCGGTCGCTGGCGCCCTCCGACCGGCCGACGCTGTCGAGCCCGGCCTGTTGCGCGAGATTGCCTTCGCCCCCGGCTGCGTCGCCCCAAGGATTGGCTGAAGGATTGGCCGCAGCCGCATCCTTACCGGCGACGTCACCAAGGCCTTGCGCCTTGGCCTGGCCTCCGAACATCCCGCCAAGCGAATTCATCAGCAATGAGCCGCCGATCGCGCCCGCAGCCGCGGCCGCTGCGGTTCCGAGGAACGAGCCACCGGCACCGCCGCGTCCGGCATCGGCCTGCGGCGCCGGCCCGCCCTGATAGCGACCCGGGTAGCCGCCTTGTTCCGGATACGCGTCGCCCGATCGCTGAAAGCCGGGCGGCACGCCCATCGGACGGTCGCCTGGCCGGTCTCCCGGCCGAAGACCGCCGACCGGCGGCACGGAAGAGCGGGTGTTGCCGCCGCCAAAGACCGCATCGCGCATCGAACCCAGAAATCCGCCGCTGTCCTGCGGCGGAGCCTCCGCGGATTCCAGTTCGGCGATGCGTTCATGGGCCTGACGCAGTGCCTCCTCCTGCAGGAGCACCGTCTGCACCAGCGCGTAGGTCGCGTTCGGCGCCCGGCGCAGTCCGGCTTGAATCGCGTCCTCGGCGTCGGGCTCGCGCGGATTGCGCTCGAGCGTCGCAAGCCGTTCGAACAA
This sequence comes from Pseudorhodoplanes sp., assembly GCF_059499825.1. Classification (NCBI taxonomy): domain Bacteria; kingdom Pseudomonadati; phylum Pseudomonadota; class Alphaproteobacteria; order Hyphomicrobiales; genus Pseudorhodoplanes; species Pseudorhodoplanes sp. The sequence continues at coordinate 54,145 of NZ_JCABZI010000021.1, read as the reverse complement.
GTCATCGACCAGTCTGCGTTCCTGCGGTGTCATAAGTTCCTCCTTCGAATCCGCGTCTGCGGACGCGCAGGATGTAGGAATGCGGATCGCGCTGCGGGAGAGGTCACGACAACGTGACGCGATGGGTCCGCAGGAGGTCGGGGAAGGTATCGCCGGCCAGGAAGGCGTGCTCCCGTTCGCGCAAATTGGTGAGCGGATCCAGCGCCTTGAGTTCGTCGTCGACAAATCCGGGATGACACATGACGACGCCGCCATCGGGCAGCCCATCGAGAAATTTGGCAAACAGCGTGGCGAAATCCGGGTCGGTGCTGAAGTCATAGCTGCCGGCAAAGCCAGGATTGACCGTGACTCCCAGGGCCGTCGCGCGTTTGCGAAAGCCCGCACTCATCATGTCGAGCAGCAGGCCCTTGCGGTCGGACATACGCGCCGACAGAGGTGTCACCCGTCCGCATTGCCGCATCCAGGCGCCGGGCAGGCTTTCGCGAATGACCGACAGGACTGCATCCCGGATCTGCGGGAAGATCTGCACATGCTGATGGCCGTCGACATAATCGGGGAGATAGCCGAACGTCTGCGAGAAGGCGGCAATCTGCGTGCGCAATTCGTGGGCGATGCGCTCGCGGTCGAGCCGCGCGATCAGCGCGCTGCCGAGCGTGGCGGGCAATGACAGGAAGGCACCGTCCTGCAAATGGGTGTAGCTCTCGCTCGACGGCCGGAACGGCGCCGTGAGGGTGAAGTGCAGGCCGATCTGCAGATGCGGCGCGATGCGCTTCAGGGCGGTGAGTGCTGCCGCCTCTGTCGAGGTGAGGGACGGCGCCACCACCATCGCCGAGGTGGCATTGATGCGGCCTTTGGCGATCAGGCTGCGGATCGCTTCGTTGACGCCGGGCGAGATGCCGTAATCGTCCGCGCATAACACGATGCGCCGCAGGTTGGTCGCGTTCATCTGATCAGGCGGCCGCGCCGGGCTGGCGATCGTCGCCGGCGTCTTCGCTCGCCTCGCTGCGGGTCTGATGTTCGGCGACGAAATAAACCGGTCGCGCCTTCTGCTCGGACAGGATCTTGCCGATATATTCGCCAAGCACGCCGATCATGATCAGTTGCACGCCGCCCAGCACCATCAGGCCGACTACGACTGACGGATAGCCTGGCACCGACTTCCCGTACATCAGGGTCTCGTACAGGATCGCCATACCGAAAATCAGGGCGCCGGTTGCCATCAGGATGCCGAGCAGGCTCGCAATGCGCAGCGGCGCCACCGAAAACGATGTCAGCCCCTCGATCGACAATCCGATCAGCGCGCCGAAATTCCAGCTCGAGCTGCCATGCTCACGATCGATCGGCTCGTAGTCGACGCGCAATTGCCGGAAGCCGATCCAACTCGCCAGACCTTTGAAGAAGCGGTTGCGCTCCGGCAATTGCCGCAACGCATCCGCCGCGCGCGGCGACAGCAAACGGAAATCGCCGGCGTCCTCCGGAATCTTGTAACGCGCGCGGAAATTGACCAGCGTATAAAACGTCTTCACGCCGATGCGGCGCAACAGCGATTCCTGATCGCGATGCGCCTTGGCGGTATAGATCACGTCGTAACCGTCATCCAGCCAATGCCCGACCAGCCGCTCGATCAGCGATGGCGGATGCTGGCCGTCGCCGTCCATGAACAGCAGCGCGCCGTGACGCGCGTGGTTCAGTCCGGCCATCAGGGCCGCTTCCTTGCCGAAATTGCGCGACAGCGACAGCGTCTGCACGTCTAGGCCGATCGCCGGCAGCGCGCTTGCAACCGCATAGGTGTTGTCGCGCGAACCGTCGTCGATATAGACGACCTCGATCTTCAGTCCACGGGATTGACGCAACGCCTCGGCGGTCTCGCACAGCCGCGCGTGGAAGGCGGGCAGATTGCCGGCTTCGTTGAAGCACGGGACGATGATTGACAGTCCCAGTTCGTCGCGCTTGCGCGCGGCTGCGACTGCTGTATTGCCCTCTCGTCTGGTCCTTGCCGGCATCTCTCGCGCCCTCGCGGCTTGCGCGTCTCGTTCGCAACATATATCCGCAAGTCACGGATATTGCATGAGCTTTTGTTCAGAAAGCGCCGTTCCGTCAGAAAGTTAACGCCCGCCAATGCAGGATTTGCCCGACCCTCAGAGCTTGCCGGCGCGCATCGTGGCGGCATTGCGGCGACAGGCGCTGATGGTCAAGGCCATGAGCTTCGCCTCGATCGGCGTCGTCAATACGCTCGTCGACCTCGGACTGTTTCTGCTGGCGCTCAAATACCTGACAGCGTCGCTGGTGGTAGCGAACGTTCTGGCCTGGACCGTGGCGGTGTCTGGCTCCTACGTGATGAATTCCTTCATCACATTCGCAGCTGAATCCGGACGGCGGTTGACGCCGCGCACCTACGTCGCCTTCGTCGCCTCGCAGCTGCTCGGGCTCGCTGCCAGCACCGGCACATTGGTTGTCGCGGCGATGGTGATGCCGGTGCTGTATGCCAAATTGCTCGCCATCGGCGCGGCTTTTCTGGTCAACTTTTCGATGTCGCATTTCGTGGTGTTTCGTAAGCCGAGGGTCTAGCGCATGTCCGTTGCAGGAACCGAGCCCGGTCAGCGTCAGCTCAACGGGCCGCAGACGACAGGCCGCAGCTATCGCAATCTCTCCGCGCCGCGTCATGCGATGGCCCGCGACAACAATGTCGCGGTGCCAATGCGCGACGGCGTGATGCTGCTTGCCGATGTGCATCGTCCCGCCGAGGCTGGCCGCTACCCGGTACTGATCGCGGCGTCACCCTATCCACGTCAGATTCAGGATCTCGGCGCGCCGATGGGGTTCATCGAGGCCGGCGCCAGCGACTTTTTCGTACCACGCGGCTACGTCCACCTGATTGCCAATCTGCGCGGCACCGGCGGCTCGGGCGGCAGCTTCGGCTTTTTCGACGCGCAGGAGCGGCGCGACATGCACGACCTCGTCGAATGGGCGGCGGCGCAGCCCTGGTGCGACGGCAATGTCGGCATGGTCGGGATCAGTTATTTCGCCATGACGCAGCTCGAAGCCGCGGTCGAGCGGCCGCCGCATCTGAAGGCGATCTTCCCGGTCGCGGTCACCGCCGATCTTTACGAGGCTGCAGTTCACCACGGCCTGTTCTCCAGCTCGTTCGTCACGCCGTTCCTGGCGATGGTCGGCATGACGTCGAAGCTGTCCGATACGTTCCTGCGCGGCAAGCTGCTCGATGCCGCGCGGGCCGTGCTGCATCTTCCGGCCGTGCACCGGAAGTTCGCCACCATGAACGGCGAGGCCGCGGTGACGGCGCTGAAGCTGCTGATGAAGCTGCATCACGATCCGCATCCCTGGGATGATATTTGGCGCACCATCGCGGTCGAGCGGCCGCTGCGCGATGCATGGTGGGACGAACGCAATCTCCTGCCGCTGCTGCACAGGATCGAAGTGCCGGTCTATCTTGGCTGCGACTGGCAGAATGTGCCGCTGCATCTGCCGTCGACTTTCCCGGCCTTCAACGCGCTGACGAACAGCAGGCATGTGCGGGTGGCGATGCTCGGCGATTATGGCCTGACCTGGCCGTGGGAAAGTCTGCATGTCGAGGCGCTGGCCTGGTTCGATCACTGGCTGAAGGGCAGCGACACCGGCATCCTCGAAGGACCGCGTATCCGTTACGTGCTGCCGGGTGCGGACGGATTTCGCGAAGCGAACAGCTGGCCGGTACCGGGTGTCGCGTATCGCGACTATGCGCTCCGCGCCGATGGCAGCCTTGCGGCCGAGGAAGGCGCGGCCGGCCACCGCGCGATGATGACGCTCGGCGCCGGCCTCAACCGCGATCATGCAAGCGAGACCGACCCGCCGTCCATCCTCGTATGGACCAGCGAGCCGCTGGAGCGCGATCTCGACATGATCGGACCGGTCGAACTTGCGGTCGATGCGACAGCGACCGCAGGCGACACGGCGTTCTTTGCAACGCTGCAGGAGGTCGATCCCTCGGGAACCGCGACGGATGTCACCGCCGGATATCTGCGCGCCAGCTTGCGCAAGGTCGACCCGGATGCGAGCCGGCCAGGTGCCCCGGTCTTGCCCTGCACCAGCTTTGAAGCGGTTCCGATCGGGCAGGTCATCCGCTACCGCATTCCGCTGGTCGATAACGCGCGGCGCTTCAAGGCCGGACACCGCATTCGGCTGGTGCTCACCGGAGACGACCAGAATCCGGGTGCGCCCGCCATCATGGGCTTCCGGCACGCCTCGGTCGGTACGAGTTGTCTTTCCACCATCCTGTCCTCGTCACGACTGCTGCTGCCTATTCTGGACCGCTAGCGCCCCGGAACTTCGCCTGCCTCCCACCCGTTGGTCCTCTGATCCATTCATGCGAGGACAACATGGTAGACGCAGCAACCAGAGACCGATTTGCACGCGCAGCGGAGCAGACGGCCGCCGCCCAGCGCGATATTCAGGCGGACATCGACCGGAAGGACAAGGCCAGGCCGAAGCAGGACAACGAACCGGGCGCCATGCAGGCCGGCGCGCGCCGTTATCCCGAACCGCCGCTGCCGGCGCAGCACCTGAAGAAACCGGGTCAGGAATCCGATCTCGATCTGTCGCCGATGTATGACGCGCCGCATTACAAGGGCTCGGAGAAACTGAAGGGAATGGTCGCGCTGATCACCGGCGCGGATTCCGGCATCGGCCGCGCCGTCGCCGTCCTCTATGCGCGCGAAGGCGCTGATGTGGCGGTCGCCTATCTCTCCGAGCACGAGGACGCGGAAGAGACCAGGCGGGCCGTGGAGAAGGAAGGCCGCCGCTGCATCACGGTATCGGGCGATGTCGCCGATCGTGAATTCTGCAAGGAAGCGGTCGAGCGTACCGTGAAGGAGTTCGGCCGCCTCGACATCCTGGTCAACAACGCCGCCTTCCAGGAACACGTGAAGGACTTTCTCGATCTCACGCCCGAGCATTTCGATCGTACGCTGAAGACCAATCTCTACGGCTATTTCCATATGGCGCAGGCGGCGGTGCCACACATGAAGGAAGGATCCTCCATCGTCATGACCGGGTCGGTCACCGGTCTGCTCGGCAACGACAAGTTGCTCGATTATTCGATGACCAAAGGCGGCATCCATGCCTTCGTGCGCTCGCTGGCGACGCATCTCGTCGGCAAGGGCATTCGTGTGAATGCGGTCGCGCCCGGCCCGGTCTGGACGCCGCTCAATCCCGCCGATCGCGACGCGAAGGGCGTCTCGAAATTCGGTTCGGACACGCCGATGAAACGGCCGGCGCAACCGGAAGAGATCGCGCCGGCTTTCGTGTTTCTCGCCGCGCCAAGCTGTTCGAGCTACATCACCGGCGAAATCCTGCCGATCATCGGCGGCTATTCGGGAGGGTAGCGGTTATCGAGCGTATCGCGAGGCCGGACCCGCGCTAGGCCCGCCTCGTTGCGGCAGCATCCGCACAAGCGTGCGATCCCCGAGTATCCAGTGATGAAAAAGGGAAGCTGCAGCGTGAAGGCCCGCAAAGACCACCAGACTGTTGGTGAGCAATTCGTGCATTTCTTTGACGTTACGCGAGAAAGCCCTGTTTTCCGGCCACGGCGAAGGAATTTCCATTAGCCCGAACAGAGGCAGCGCGTTGCCGCGCGCGAATTGCAGGACCACGCCGGAGATCACGGCCGCTATCAGCAGGGCATAAAGCGCGTAATGGGCTAGATGCGCTGTGAGATCGAGCCATTTCCCAAGAGCGGATGCTTCGAGCGGAGGCGCAGGATCGAACATTCTCCACAGCACGCGAGCCGACGCGGCAATCAATATGGCGAGTCCGGCCGACACATGGGCGAACAACTGATATGCGCGGGGCGCACCTTTTGGAAGTACGTCGTCGAATGTCCCGAGCAGCCATGCAACGATGACAAGCCCTGCTGTCAGCCAATGCAGGGACATGGGAACTGCGCCGTAGCCGGTCGCCGAGTTACGATATTGCATCAATGAAGCATATCGAACGCGACCGGTGCTAAGTTGATCAGTGTCAACCACAACCCAGTCGAAATCTTGCCTATGAATCTCAAATTTCGGGCATGTTGGTACATAGCCCGACTGGGATCTAATTCATGAGCCGGCTTCGGACGCACCCGGAAAATCATCTCGTCGACCGCATCGGCTGGCTCAGGGCCGCGGTGCTTGGCGCCAATGACGGAATCGTCTCAACCGCAAGTCTCATTGTCGGAGTGGCTGCCGCCTCGGTGAACCACAGCGACGTGTTGCTTGCCGGCGTCGCAGGTCTCGTAGCCGGCGCCATGTCGATGGCGGCAGGCGAATACGTCTCGGTGAGTTCGCAGTCGGACACTGAACATGCCGATCTTGCCCGCGAGACCAAGGAACTGGAGGATAACCCGGCCTTCGAAAAGGAGGAGCTTGCGGAAATCTACGTCAAGCGCGGACTTGACCTTGCGCTCGCGCGGGAGGTTGCAGCGCAACTCATGGCGAAAGATGCACTTGGCGCACATGCGCGGGACGAACTCGGCATATCGGAGATAACTACCGCGCGTCCGGTTCAGGCGGCGCTGACTTCCGCGGCGACTTTCGCCGTTGGTGCCGCGATGCCGTTGCTGATGGTGGTCGTGTCACCAGCGAACCTGATCGCTCCTCTCGTGTCGGCCGCATCATTAGGATTTCTTGCGCTTCTCGGCGCAATCGGCGCCAGGGCAGGCGGCGCCAACGTCATGCGCGCAACAATCCGCGTGACGTTCTGGGGAGCGCTTGCGATGGCGCTGACAGCCGGCATCGGAAAACTTTTCGGTACCGTTGTTTAAGGCTGCGAAGGCGCCGGCCCTGGCGCGAGGTTCGGGGGGAAGAGTTATCGCCTAGCCTCGATCACCATATTGAACGGCGTCTGCATCGCAGTCCGCACCGAGCCGAAGCCGGACTGATGCAGGATGTTCGTGAGCTGCTTCGGTCCGGCCTGTGCACCCAGCACATGCGTGCCGTTTTCCGAGATCGCATGCGCGCAGCACATCGTGGTCGATGCGGCGTAATACAGCCGCCCGACCGGATTGATGTTCTCCTCTAGCTTGTCGCTTGCGAACGGCTCGACCAGCATCACGGTGCCATCCTCGGCAAGGGACTTCGCCGCGTGCCGCATGGCGTTGGCCGGATGCCCCATGTCGTGCAGGGAATCGAAGAAGCAGATCAGGTCGTAGCCGCGTGCAAGATACGCATCGGCCTTCGCGATCTCGAAGCGGACGCGATCGGCGACGCCAGCGTCCTGGGCGACCTTGCACGCGATCGCGATCGAGCCGGCATGCGCGTCGAAGCCGAAGAAGCGGCTATTCGGAAACGCCTTCGCCATCAGCACGGTCGAATGGCCGTGGCCGCAGCCGATATCGGCCACCGTGATGCCGGACTTGAGCCTGTCGACCACGCCGTTCAGCGCCGGCAGCCATTCCTGCACCAGGCTTGCGCTATAGGCATTGCGGAAGAACGCAGCGGACCCGCAGAACAGCCGGCCGTCGTGCTCGCCCCAACTCACGCCCCGGCCGGTCTTCATTGCGTCGAGCGACTTGTCCTCGTCGGCCCACATCGAGGCGACGCATTGCCACGCGTTCGGCAGATAGACCGGGCTCGTGTCGTCGGCGAGGATGGCGGCCTGCTCCGGCGACAATTCGTAGGTGCCGGACGCAACATGATAATCGGCATAGCCGCCGGCGACCTGCGCGTTCAGCCATTCGTGCACATAGCGCTCGGCGCATCCGGACCGTTTCGCCACCTCGCGCGAGGACAACGGGCCCGCGCCCGCCATCGCCCGGTACAGGCCGAGCTTGTCGCCGAGGCTGACCATCACGCCGCCATAGCCGGCCGAGAGGTCCGCAAACAGCCGTCCAACGAGGGTATCCAGTTTCTGCTGGTCGAAATTCATCACGACATTCTCCGATCCGTCCGGCGCCCGCTGCACCGGAATTGGCGGGTGATGTGCCGGGCGGAGCGCAGCAAAACGAGCGCGGTACCAGCCAGAACCGGTTCATTTGTGCCAACGGGCGGTATAAGGGAGGCAATGCCCTCAGAGACCCGCCCGCTGCATGTCAGTCTGGTCGCCGTACCCGAAGCGGCGATGTCGACGCTGGTCGGCATCTATGACGTGCTGAATGCGTTTGGCCTGCTGGCCAAGACCGACCCGTCGATCCCCGACATCCCGCCATTCGCGGTCGACATCGTCGGCACCGCGCCGGGCGAGATTGTGCTGGCGAGCGGACTGCCGCTGCGCGTCGGGCGCGGCGTCGCCGATATCGAGGTGACCGATATCGTGCTGGTGCCGTCGGTGGTGCTTGGGCCAAAAGGATGGGAGCAGGGGCGCTACCCCGAACTGGTCGACTTCGCCGCACGCATGCACAAGCAGGGCGCGTTGCTGTGCTCGGCCTGTTCCGGCATTTTTCTTCTGGCCGAGACCGGCTTGTTCGATGGTCATCGCGCCACCGTTCATTGGGGCTATGCGGGAGAATTCGCGAAGACCTATCCGCGCATCCATTCGGAGCCGGAGCGGGTGCTTGTGGCGGCCGGTGCGCGCGAAAGTCTGATCAGCTCCGGAGCGTCAACGAGCTGGCACGATCTCGTGCTCTATCTCATCGTGCGCCATGTTGGCGCGCCTGCAGCGCAGGCCGCCGCCCGCTTCTTCGCCCTGCAATGGCATCAGGACGGCCTTGCGCCCTATATCGTGTTCGAAGGCCGCAAGGATCATGGCGATGCCGTCATCGCCGATGCGCAGGCCTGGCTCGCGGACCACTTTTCCGTCGCGGCGCCGGTCGAGGAGATGGTGCGCCGCTCGGGGCTTGCGGAGCGCACCTTCAAACGGCGGTTTACCGACATGACCGGATTGTCGCCGATCGACTATGTGCAGCGGCTGCGGGTGGAGGACGCCAAGCGAAGGCTGGAGCGGACCGATGCGCCGATCGAGGAGATCGGCTGGCGCGTCGGCTACGAGGACGCTGCGTTTTTCCGGCGGCTGTTCAAGCGTCTCACCGGATCGTCGCCCGGCTCTTATCGCAAGCGCTTCCAGATCCCGCAATTCGCGCGCGCTCCGGACGCACGCTAGCCCGGCTACACACCCGCCTTCAGCGTTTCGAAGAGCGGGTTGTCCTGCGTGAACACATAATCGATCTCCGACACCGAGATCGCCTCTGCACCCTTCTCGCGCAGGAAATCGGCAAGCGCGAAGATCTGATCCGGCGGACAATGCAGCGTCAGCATGCCGGACGAGGTCGGGCCGCCGAACGGCGTGACGATGCCGAACTTCTCGCGCGCGAGCGACAGGAGCGCGTCGTCGCAGCCCTTGAACCGGGTTCGCATCTCGCGGAAGGCCTGCGCCCGGGCCTGGCTGGCAAGCCGGTCGAGGATGCGGCGTGCGGTATCGAGCGTGCCATTGTTCCAGTCGGCGTTGCGCGCGGCGACCAGATTGGCCTGCGAGCGCAGCATGGTGCCGTCCTCGATCACCTTCAGCGCATTGGCGGCGAGCGTGTTGCCGGTGGTGGTGATGTCGACGATCAGTTCGGCGGTGCCGGCAGCGGGGGCGCCTTCGGTGGCGCCGAGGCTTTCCACGATCCGGTAATCGGCGATGCCGTGCTGGGCGAAAAAGCCGCGGGTCAGGTTCACGTATTTGGTCGCGACCCGCATCTTGCGATTATGCTTCAGCCGGAATGCGGTGGCGACATCGTCGAGATCGGCCATGCTGCGCACGTCGATCCAGGCCTGCGGGACGGCCGTCACCACATTGGCGTAACCGAAGCCGAGCCCTTCGAGCAGGATCACGCGCTGGTCCGCGTCCGGGATCATCTCGCGCACCAGGTCTTCGCCGGTCACGCCGAGATGCGCCGCGCCTTGCGCGAGCTGCGCGGTGATTTCCGAGGCCGAGAGATAGGCGATCTCCACGCCGTCCATGCCGGCGATGGTGCCGCGATAGTCGCGGGCGCCGCGCGGCTTGACGAGCTTCAGCCCCGCACGCGCGAAGAAAGCTTCCGCATTCTCCTGCAGCCGGCCCTTCGCCGGGACCGCGATGATCAGGGGGGCGCTCATGCCGCACCTCCTGCGAGCCGCTCGATCCAGACCGAGAAGCCAACCGCCGGGATAGGCGTCTGCGATCCAAGCCTCGTTAGCAGGTCGTCATAGCGGCCGCCCGCCACCAACGGCTCGTCGCTGCCGGCGTCCCGCAATTCGAAGACGAAGCCGGTGTAATAATCCATGCCGCGGCCGAAGGCGCAGGAGAAGGCGACGCGGCTGATATCGATCCCCTGTTTCGTCATGTCGGCATTGCGAGCCTCGAACCGGTCGAGCGCGGCGTCGAGCGACAGCCCGCCTTCCTTCGCGAGCTTGCGCATCGCTGTAGCAGCGGCATCGGGCGTACCGCCGATGCCGAGGAAGCGCATGACCAGATCATGCGTATCGCGCGGCAGCGCAGCGGAGGCGCCGAGCGTCGATTGTTCGAGAAAGCGGTCGGCGATCTCGCCGACGGAACGGCCGCCCACCGCGCTGATGCCCGCGATCGACAACAGATCGGTGACCAGTGCGCGCGCGGCTTTCGGGTCGGAGCCGGCGAGGGCCGCCAGAACGCCCTGATAATCCGCCTTGCCGTTGGTCGCATGCAGCGTCAGGCGCTCCAGGTCCTGCGCCAGCGAGGCCTTGCGGTTAAAATCCTTCACCAGCCGCCGCTTCCAGCCCGGCGCCAGATCGAGCGCGGACACCAGCGCGGTGAACAGCCCGACATCGCCGGTCATGATGGACGGCGCGCTGCGGCCGAAATGCGCGGTGGCGGCAAGCCCGAGCGCCAGCGTCTCGGCGTCGGCCGCGGCCTTGTCGGTGCGCCCGAAAGACTCAATTCCGGCCTGCAGGAATTCGCCCGGCAGGGCGCCGCGGTCGCGAAACACCGGGCCGAGATAGCAATAGCCCTGCGGCCGCCCGGCGGCGTCCGAACCGAGATAGTCGCGCGACACCGGAATGGTGAAATCCGGCCGCAGGCACAATTCCTCGCCGGCGCGCCCGGCAGTCAGGAACATGCGGGCACGGATATCCTCGCCGGACAGGTCGAGGAACGGCTCGGCCGGCTGCAGGATGGCCGGATGCGCCCGCGCATAGCCCGCCCGCTCATAGGTCGAGAGCAGGCTGCGGGCAGAGGCGAGAGTTTCGGCGCGCGGGTCGGACGGGGCCGGGGTCAGCGATCTGGTCATGGCCGCGGGCCTTTAGCACGGATGGGTTGACGATTCGACGATAGTCCACGGCAGCGCTTAATGGGCGGCGCGGCGGCAAGGCTTAACGATTCCTTTTGAAGTGCACCAATGGGATTGGTTCGGGATCACGAAGAATAAGGGACTTTGTGAAACCTTGCCGCTGTCGGGCGCAGGTCTCGCTTGGTCCGGCGTGACGTCCGGTTGAGCCCGGCGTCAGGGGAGAGCTGGACCGTTCTGGTCATGAAAAATAAGGATTTTGCCTCCATCGTGGATGGTTGTCTGGAGACGGCTATGGGTGAACCGGTGTCCCGCGCCACGGTACAAGCCTTCTACGAGGCGCTGGCTTCGCGCGATCCCGTGCGTGTCGCGCAGTTTCTGGCCGACGATGTGGAATGGCACATGTCGGGGCCGGTCGATCTGCTCGTATTTTGCGGCTACAGGCGCGGCAAGGCCGCGGTCGCCGACTATATCGGCCGGATCGTGCCGTCGGTGCTGTCGGTCAAGCGGTTCGAGCCCGAAGAGATCGTGATCGATGGCGACACGGCGGCGGTGATCAACAACATCACCTCGGTGCAGAAGGATACCGGCCGCATTCTGACCTATCAGACCGCGTTGTTCATGATGTTCCGCGATGGCAAGGTGGTATCGGTGAGGGGCGTTGCGGACACGCTGGATATGGCCGAGCAACTGGTCGGTCATCGCATCGACGCCTATCGCGATCCACGCATCGCTGAATTGAAGGATGTGATCGCACTATGACGTCAGCGATCAGCGCCATCGCATTGCCGTCATCCGCGCAGGGCAAGGACATTCCATCCTGGCTGGCCGATTTTTACCGCGCCTACGTGACCCGCGACGCGCGTCTGCTCGACGCAATTCTCGACGACGATGTGGAATGGCTCATCACAGGGCCAGTGGACCAGTTCGACTATTACGGCCGCCGGCATGGCAAGGCCGAAACTATCGAGGTGATCACGCGCATCATGCCGTGCTTCTTCCAGATCAACGACTTCGAGTTCCAGCATCTGGCGGTTCAGGGCGAGCGCGTCGCCACCTACTGGCATGTCCGCGCGCGCCAGCGCGAAACCGGCCGCACGATCTGCTTCCGGGGTGTGCACTTCATGCGCTTCCGGGGCGGCAAGCTCGTGTCCTTCCGCTCGATTGCCGACACCTTCGATGTGGCCGAGCAGGTGGTCGGCCACCCGATCGACATCAACAAGTCGATCGAACATGTGCCGCTGGTGCCAGAGCAGGACGATCTGATCACTTTGTGACGCTGCGGTCGGCGCGCTCCCTCCTCGCTTACGAGGGAGAGCGACCTCCCCCGCAAGAGAGAGGTGATGCGGGCAAGGCGACTCTAAGCCATCCGCGTCTTGACGCCGTGGCGCGCCAGGATGTCCTGAACGGTCTTGACCAGCTGGTCGCGCGGCACCTTGCGCTGCGCATCGGCCTGCTTTTGCAGATACTCGTCGCGCCCCTTTTCAAGCTTCGACAGCTCGGCGCCGAGGACCAGATCCTTCACCACCACCAGTTCGCCCAATGCGTCGTTTTTTTCATCCGAGCCCTGGATCACTACGCAGGGCGCGTTGCGCTTGTCGGCATATTTCATCTGCGGATTGAACTTTCCTGAACCGAGATACAACTCGGCGCGAATCCCCGCTGCGCGAAGCTCCGCCACCATCGTCTGATAATCTGCGATTCGATCAGGATCGAAAACCGTGACGACCACGGGGCCGAAACTTGGCTGTGCATCGCTCTTGTTCACAAGCGCGAGAGCCGCCGCGAGTCTCGATACACCAATGGAGAAGCCGGTGGCCGGCACCGGCTCGCCGCGAAAGCGCGAGACCAGCCCGTCATAACGCCCGCCGCCGCCGACCGAGCCGAATCGAACGGGTCGGCCTTTTTCGTCCTTGGTTTCGAGCAGGAGTTCTACTTCGTACACGGGGCCGGTGTAATATTCGAGGCCGCGCACGACGGAGGGATCGATGCGGATGCGGTCGTCGTCATATCCCGACGCCCGGACGAGGTCGCGGATTTGAGCGAGTTCGTCGAAACCAGCTTTTCCGGTTTCGTTGAGTGGAGCCTTGGCAGACGCTGCGGCGTCCGCTTTCAGCAAGCTCAAGACGATCTCGCTTTGGCGTTCGTCTAGACCGGCGCCTTTCGTGAAGTCGCCGCTCTCATCCTTCCGACCTTCACCGAGAAGCTTCTTCACCTCGTCCAGCGAAAACTTGTCAGCCTTGTCGATGGCGCGAAGCACAGTCAGGCGCTTTTCGCTTGCGATGTTCGCGGCATCCATCATCCCATCCAGCACCTTGCGGTTATTCACCTTCACCACATAGCTGCCGCGCGGAATGCCGAGCGCCTCCATCGTGTCCGCCGCCATCATGCAGATCTCGGCATCGGCGGCCATCGAGGCGGAGCCGACCGTATCGGCATCGAACTGCATGAATTGCCGGTAGCGGCCGGGCCCGGGCTTCTCGTTGCGGAACACATAGCCCTCGCGATAGCTGCGATAGGGCTTGGGCAGCGCGTCGAAATTCTCTGCGACATATCGCGCCAGCGGCGCCGTCAAATCGTAGCGCAGGCTCATCCATTGCTCGTCATCGTCCTGGAACGAGAACACGCCTTCGTTCGGGCGGTCCTGGTCGGGCAGGAACTTGCCGAGCGCGTCGGTATATTCGATCGCGGGCGTCTCCACCGGGTCGAAGCCGTAAAGCTCGTAGACGGCGCGGATTTTCTCCAGCATCGCCCGGGTGGAGGCGAGGTCGGCGGGGCCCCGATCGACGAGGCCGCGCGGCAGCCGCGCCTTCAGTTTGCTCGGTTTGTCGGTCATTGGTCCGGTGCTTCGGCTTCCAAGTCGCGGGCGTCGTAACAGTCTGCGATAGCAGCCGCAAACGCTTCTTCACCCTCCCCTGAAAGGGGAGGGTCGTCCGACTGAACGAAGTGAAGGAGGAGGGGGAGGGGTCACTTGAAGGAAGGACCCCCACCCGGATCGCTGACGCGATCCGACCTCCCCCTTTCAGGGGGAGGTAAAGAAAGTGGGCGCTCATGGGGGGAGGGAGAACGCACCCCTCGCATGAGAAACCGCCACTTGCGCGACGCAAAGCTATGCGCGCAATGTCTCCGGAATTCTCCAAGTCCCAAATCCCGGAGCTCCCGATGAGCACCCAGTCCGCCCGCAAGCCCGCCGCCACCGCCGTCCCGAACGACCTCGAAGCCTTCTGGATGCCGTTCACCGCCAACCGCGCCTTCAAGGCCCGGCCGCGCATGGTGTCGCGCGCCAAGGACATGCATTACTTCACCCCCGAGGGAAAACCGGTGCTCGACGGCGCCGCCGGCCTCTGGTGCACCAATGCCGGGCACAACCGCGAGCCGATCGTCGCCGCCATCCAGGCGCAGGCCGCGGAAATGGATTTCGCCCCGCCGTTCCAATACGCGAATCCGAAATCGTTCGAACTGGCGAGCCGGATCGCCGCGATGGCGCCGGGCGATCTCGACCATGTGTTCTTCTGCAATTCGGGCTCGGAAGCGGTCGACACCGCGATGAAGATCGCGCTCGCTTACTGGAATGCGCGCGGGCAGGGGCAGCGGGCGCGCTTCATCGGCCGCGAGCGCGGCTATCATGGCGTCGGCTTCGGCGGCATGTCGGTCGGCGGCATCGGCAACAACCGCAAGGCCTTCGGCACCATGCTGGCGGGCGTCGACCATCTGCCGCACACCTATAGCCGCGAGCATCAGGCGTTCTCGAAGGGCGAGCCGGAATGGGGCGCGCATCTGGCGGATGAGCTGGAGCGTCTGGTCGCGCTGAATGGCGACAACACCATCGCCGCGGTGTTCGTCGAGCCGATGGCGGGATCGACCGCGGTGCTGCCGGCGCCGAAGGGGTATCTGCAGCGGCTGCGGGCGATCTGCGACAAGTACAAGATTTTGCTGGTGTTCGACGAGGTCATCACCGGCTTCGGCCGGCTGGGACACGCCTTTGCCGCGGAACGCTATGGCGTGGTGCCGGACATGATCACCTTCGCCAAGGGCGTGACGTCAGGCTCGGTGCCGATGGGCGGCGTGCTGGTGAAAAAGGAGATTCACGAGGCCTTCATGCACGGGCCCGAACACGTCGTGGAATTCTTCCATGGCTACACCTACTCGGCGCATCCGCTGGCGGTGGCCGCTGGCCTTGCCACGCTCGATGTCTACCGCGACGAGGGGCTGTTCGAGCGTGCCAAGAAGCTCGAGCCCATTTGGTACGACGCCTGCATGTCGCTGAAGGGCCTGCCGAACGTGCTCGACATCCGCTGCGTCGGCATCACCGTCGGCATCGATCTGGCGTCGAAGCCCGACGGCGTCGGCAAGCGCGGCTTTGAGGCGATGGATCGCGGCTTCCACGAGGAAGGCATCATGCTGCGCGCGGTGGGCGATTCGCTCGCCATGTCGCCGCCGCTGATCGTCAGCGAGAGCCAGATCGGCGAGATTTTCGAGAAGGTCGCGCGGATCATCAAGGCGGTGGCGTAACCTTGCATACGATGCATGTGCCCGGTGCTCTGGCCTTTGTGCCGGGCAACCGATAACCACAGGTGTGGGCGGTTATCGCTGAGCCTGGAGCATCATGAGCAAGACCTTCATTCAACCTGCAGGAATGGCCGAGGCAATCGGTCCATTCTCGCGCGCAGTTCTCATCGACAAGCACCTGCATATCGCGGGGACTACGGCGTTGAGCCATATCAGCGGCGATTATTACAAACGGGCGCTTCCCGACACGATCGAGGAACAGACCCGGTTGACGCTCGAGAACATCAAGATGTGCGTCGAGGCCGCGGGCGGCACCATGCGCGACATCTACAAGGTCGTCATCCAGTTGAAAAATCCCTCCGAATATCAGCGAATGAACGCGGTGCGCGCGCAATATTTCAAGGACGAGCCGCCTATCAGCACCTGCTATCAGGCCAATCTCATGCGCGAGGAAATCCTCGTCGAGATCGAGGCTGTCGCCTACCTCCCCAATGCCTGACTTATTCGCGAGGAAATAAGATGATGCGTTTGCTGACGATCCCGCTCGTCCTTGCGAGCCTGTTCGTGCCGTCGCTTGCCGCGGCGCAGGACAGCTATCCCGCGCGTCCGGTCAAGGTAATCGTGCCGCTGGCCGCAGGCGGCGGTACGGATATCGTTGCCCGCACCATCGTGCAGTCGATTGCCGACGACTGGGGCGCCAACATCGTAGTTGAAAATCGCCCGGGTGCCGGAACGACGCTCGGCGCGCAGGCCCTGCTGTCGTCTCCCGCGGACGGCTATACGCTGATGTTCAACACCGCGAGCTTCCTGGTCACGCCGCATCTGATGCCGAGCCGGCCGTACGACCGCAACACACAGTTCGCACCGATCAGCCTCGTTGCGGCGTCTCCGCATGTGATCGTCGTCAGCGACAACGTGCCGGCCAAGACGTTCGCCGAACTGGTCGAGTGGCTGAAGTCGAAGGAGGGCAAGGCCACCTATGCCTCGTTCGGCAACGGGTCGTCGGGACATCTGGGTACCGAAATCCTGTTGCATCGGCTTGGCGTGAAGGTGGTGCATGTGCCTTATCGCGGCAATTCGCCGGCGCTGACCGACGTCATGGCAGGCCATGTCGACATGATGCTGGCGGACCATGTCGACGGAAACATCATGGCGTCCAAGCCGCGTCCGCTGGCCATCGCCAGCATGAAGCGCTCCGAATTTCTCCCGAACGTCCCGACCGTGGCCGAGAGCGGTTACCCCGATTACACGTCGCAATCCTGGTACGGTCTGGTCGCGCCGGCGGGGACGCCGCAGGCGGTCATCGACAAGTGGAATGCCGGTGTGGTCGCGGCGTTGAAGAAGCCCGAAATCCGCAAGAAGCTGATCGATCAGGGCATCGATCCGATCGGCTCGACGCCTGCCGAATTCAAGGGTTTCATGGATACCGAAGACGGCAAGTATAGTGCGGCGATCAAGGCCTCGAACATCAAGATGCAATGACGGAAGCGGCAGCCGGCGATGGCCGGATTGCCGTCACGCATTGAAGCCGGAGCGCACGCGCTCCGACTTCATTCCGCCGGCCGGCGGAACCCGATGACCTCGCGCTCTTGCTTCTGATCCGCCTCGGTCTCGCCGATGATGTAGGTCGGGCGGCCGCGCGCCTCGCGCAATGTGCGGCCGACATATTCACCGATGATGCCGAGCACCAGGAGCTGCGCCGCGCCGAGCAGGGCGATGGTCGCCATGATCGAGGTCCAGCCGGTGACGGTCTGCGGCACCAGCAGATAGCTGACGACCGAATAGATCAGCAGCAGCAGGCCCACCGCAGCAAAGACGAGCGCGAGCCAGATCGCCAGTCGCAACGGCCGCACGCTGTGCGCGGCGATGCCGGTCACCGCGAGATCGATCATCCGCTTGAACGTGTATTTGCTCTCGCCGTAGGTCCGCGCTCCGCGGGAGAAGGTGACCGTGGTCGTCGGATAGCCGAACCAGCGTACGGTGCCGCGCAGGAACACGTCCTGATCGCCGAAGTCGTTGATGGTGTCGATCACGGCGCGGTCGAGCAGCATATAGTCGGATGAGCCGGGCTCGATGCGCACGTCCCCGATGGCGTCGAGCAGCCGGTAATAGAGCCGCGAGGTGAGACGTTTCAGCGGCGGCAGGTCGGCTTCGCCATCCTCGCGCCGGGTGGCGACAACCTTCGCGCCGTCGCGCCAGGCCCCGATCAGCTCCGGAATCAGTTCCGGCGGATGTTCGAAGTCGGCATCCATCATGATGACGGCATGCCCGCGGGCATGACGCAGCCCCGCGCGCAGCGCTTCCTGATGGCCGAAATTGCGCGTGAACGAGATGTAGCGGACCTGGGAGTTCGCGGCCGCAGCATCGCGGATGGCGGCAAGGGTGCCGTCCGACGATCCGTCGTCGACAAATACGATCTCGTAGCGACCGAGCGGCTTCAGGATGCCATCGAGCGTCGTCGCCATGCGCGCGATGTTGCCGGCTTCGTTGAAGGCCGGGATGACCACCGAGATATCCGGCACGGGTCCGCTCATCTCCGTGTGAGGTACCAATACCGGTGCCAGTTCATAGTCATCGTCGTCGTCCATGCGATATCCGGTCATTGACTGGCAGGGCCGTGCCGGGCACTCATTCGCAGCCGGACCGACATGGCCGGCCGCAGGTGGCATACTACGACGGGCGCATGGAAGCGAGAACGACCCTGAGGGACGGCGATTTTCTCGCGGCCGTCGTAAATGTCGCGCTGCGATACCCGTTCCGGGTTCTGCTGACCGTGATGGCCGCGCATATCGTGGTCTGGGCAGCGCTGCCGCTCTTCACCGCCAACAATCTCGAGCTCGACCTCGTCGAGGATCTGGCGCTCGGCAAGGAATGGCAGCTCGGTTACTGGAAGCACCCGCCGCTGCCCTGGTGGCTTTCGGACGCGGTCTATCGCCTCACCGGACAGGTGGAGTCGATCTATTTCATCGCGCCCGTCGTCGTCGCGACCTGTTTTCTCGGCGTGTTTTTGCTGGCGCGCGACATTGCCGGCCCGGTGCAGGCGCTGATCGCCACGCTGTCGCTCGTCGGCATCCATTATTACAACTATTCGTCGGTGAAATTCGCCCACGACCAGATGCAACTGCCATTCTGGGCGTTCACCGGCTTGTTCGTCTATCGCGGGCTGGTGCGCGGCCGTCCGCTCGACTGGCTGCTGGCCGGGGCGATGCTGGCGGGCGCGTTCTGGTCGAAATATGCGGCGTTTGCGCTGGCGACGAGCCTGGCCGCTTTCCTGCTGATCGACCCGCTGGCGCGGCGGACGCTGCGCACGCCGGGTCCCTATCTGATGGTGCTGGCATTCTGCGTGGTGATCGCCCCGAATGCGATCTGGCTGATACAGACCGACTTCCTGCCGTTCGGCTATGTGAGCGGCCGCGCCATCGAAGCGAGCCGCTGGTACCAGTACGTGACCTTTCCGGTGGTCTGGATTGCCTCGCAGGCCTTTTTTGTCTTCCCCGCACTCCTTCTGCTGGCGCTGGTCCTGTTTCCGCAAACGGGGAAACAGCAGGAGTTGCCGCCGAAGGCCGCGTTCGGCCGCCGTTACGCGACCTTGCTGGCGTTCGGTCCGTTCGCAGTGGTGACCCTGGCGTCGGCGCTGACCGGGCGCAAGGCGATCGCTTTGTGGGGCTATCCGCTATGGTCGTTCCTGCCACTGGCCGCCATCGTTTGGTTCGGTCCGGTCACGGACATGCGGCGGCTGCGGATATTTGCGGTCGGCGTGATCTTCCTTTTCCTGCTCAGTCCGGCAATCTATCTCAGTACCTATGCCTTCGAGCAATTCTGGCGCCCGCGCCCGAAGGCATCGAATTTTCCCGGCAAAATGCTGGCGGAGGTCATGACGCGCGAATGGCGGGCGAAAACCGGAGCGGAACTGCGTTACGTCGCGGGATCGGAATTCGCGATCAACAATGTTGCGGTCTATTCACCTGACCGGCCGCGGGTGGTGGCGCATGGCCGGCCTGAGATCAGCCCGTGGATCGACATGAAGGACCTGCGCAAGCACGGGGTCCTGGTGCTCTGGGAGGACAAGATCAATGCCGCCCATATCGACGAATGGCGCAAACGTTTCGGTGCGCAGGGCACGGTGATGTCCCTGCAACTGCCGCGACAGACGCGGCTTCCGATAAGGCCGGTCGAGATGCGGTACTGGATCGTTCCGCCACAGCCCTGAGGCGAAAGCCGCGCGCCAAAATTCCTAAGGAGTGTCGTGCTGGATCGCTTGCGCTCCGCGCAGGCCTCATGGACATTAGTCCCCGGGCGGGCGAATCAGACGGTGGGGCGCCGCTTCGACCGCCGGCGGGATATTCATGCTGCGGCTGACGGCCATATTCATCGCGCTCTGCGTAATCGTGATTGCCGCATCGCTCGGCGCGGTTG
Source organism: Pseudorhodoplanes sp. (assembly GCF_059499825.1). Taxonomy (NCBI): domain Bacteria; kingdom Pseudomonadati; phylum Pseudomonadota; class Alphaproteobacteria; order Hyphomicrobiales; genus Pseudorhodoplanes; species Pseudorhodoplanes sp. Next base: position 34,029 of record NZ_JCABZI010000021.1, on the reverse strand, counting down.
GCTTTCTGCTGTTCGGCCTGACCGTCACCGAGGCAACCGTCGTCGCTCTCACGGCCATGACGGCGCTCGCGCTCTACAATACGGTGTCAGCCCGGCTGCGCGACCATAGCCGCGTCGGCGAGCAGATCTCCGATCTGTCGCGCGGCACCGCCGACCTTGCGCGCCAGGTTGGCGAGATCGGACGCCGCCTGAGTGCGGTCGAGGCTCAGGACGGCGCCCGGAAAGCGCGCGCGCCAAACGACGCGATGACTGCAGAAATCGGCGAACTGGGCACCCTGTTGAAAGAGCTTGCGGAAACCGTTGCGGATCACGATGCACGCCTGGTCGAGCTGAAGCGGGTGCAGAACGCGGCGGTGGCGCCCGTTCTCGTCGCCGAAGCGCTGCGCCCCGCGCCCCCGCCGCCGGTCCAGCTCCCCGAGCCTGTCGCCGAGGCGCCCGAGCCTGGCCCGGCCGAGCCGGTCAAGGCGGTCGCGGAACAGCCCCCGCCGGAACCGGAACTCGTTGCCACCGGGCCGCTGAAGGGCAAGACCGCCGAAGAAATCGTTGCCATCATCTCCGGCGCAATCGACGCGAGCCGGATCGACCTCTACCTGCAGCCGGTGGTCACGCTGCCGCAGCGAAAGGTCCGCTTCTACGAAGCAATGACGCGGCTGCGCGCCGAAGACGGCACGCTGATCCTGCCGAGCGATTTTCTCGCCCATGCCGAAAAGGCGAATCTGGTCGCGAAGATCGACAACATGCAGCTGTTCCGCTGCGTGCAGGTGCTGCGCCGCCTGCTGCTGAAAAATCGTGAGATCGGCCTGTTCTGCAACGTCTCGATTGCGACCCTGAACGATGCCGAGATCTTCCGCCAGTTCTACGAATTCCTCGAGGCCAATCGCGCGCTCAGTTCCTCGCTGACGCTGGAATTCACCCAGGACGCGCTTCGCAACATGGGTCCGATCGAACAGGAAAGCCTCGCCGGCCTGATCGCGCTCGGCTACCGATTCTCGATGGATCATGTCAGCGACCTGCGGATCGGGCCGCGCGATCTGTCGGATCTCGGGGTGCGTTTCGTCAAGGTGCCGGCGCATCTCCTGCTCAATCGGGCCGGAGTCTCCGCCGATATCCATACCGCCGACCTGTCGGACCTGCTTGGCCGCCATGGCATCAGCCTGATCGCGGAGCGGATCGAGACGGAGGCGGCGGTGGTGGACCTGCTCGATTATGACGTCCGCTTCGGCCAGGGCTTCCTGTTCTCGCCGCCGCGTCCGGTTCGGGCCGATGCGCTGCAAGGCGTGGCGGCGGTCAGTGGCATCGCGGACCGCCCGATGGCCCAGACCACCGTCGGCGCCGCGGCCAGGGCCGCGATCTGAGGCTAACGATCTGAGGGTGACGGCGCCCGCGCGCCGCGCTAGATCAGCGCCCGCTCACCGGCGGTCCGCCATCCACACAGGTTCTTCCCTTGACCATTTTCACCGATCATTTTTCATCGCTTGCGCGCGATTACGACGTGGTGCTCTCCGACGTCTGGGGCGTGGTGCATAACGGCGTTGCCGCCTTCCCCGAGGCCTGCGATGCGCTGACGCGTTTCCGGGAGGGCGGCGGCAATGTGGTGCTGATCACCAATGCGCCACGGCCGAACGGCGTGGTCGCGGATCAGCTCGAGCATTTCGGCGCGCCGCGTTCGATCTATGACGCGATCGTCAGTTCCGGCGACGTCACCCGCGACGAAATCGCGAAGCGGCCCGGTCAGTCGATCTTCCACGTCGGGCCCCAGCGCGATCTGTCGATCTTCGAGGGGCTCGACGTAACCTTCGCGCCCCCGGAGAGCGCCGATTACGTGATTTGCTCCGGCCTGTTCGACGAAGAAACCGAGACGCCGGACGATTATCGCGACATGCTCGGGCAGATGCTCTCGCGTCGTCTGTTCATGGTCTGCGGCAATCCCGATGTCGTGGTCGAGCGCGGCGAGCAGTTGCTATATTGCGCCGGTGCGATCGCGGACCTGTACGCCCGGATGGGCGGCGAGGTGCTGTATGCCGGCAAGCCGTATGCGCCGATCTACGATCTGGCCTTGAAGCTGGCGCAACAGGCGCGTGGCGCCGGTGTCGACCGCAAGCGCGTTATCGCGATCGGGGATTCGGTGCGCACCGATTTTAAGGGCGCGGCGTCCTACGGCATCGATTGCCTGTTCGTGACTGCCGGCATTCACGCGGCCGAGTTCGGCGGCCGCGACGATCCCGATCCCGATGCGGTCGAGCGCGTGCTGATCGCGGCCGGCGGCAAGCCGCGGGCGATCGCGCGCAAGCTGAAATGGTAGCAGTCTCTCGCGAAGCTGTTCCCTGCGCTACGCAGCGTAATGCGGCTGTTCGGAAAACACCGCGTCGATCTTGGCTTTCAGCGTGGCCGCATTGAACGGCTTGACGATATAATTGCTGACGCCGGCTTTCTTGGCGGCGATGATGTTCTCGGTCTTGGACTCGGCCGTGATCATGACGAAGGGCACGGCGGCGAGAGCGGGATCGGCGCGCATTTCCTTCAGCAATTCGAAGCCGGACATCGGCTCCATGTTCCAGTCGGAAATGACCAGCTTGTAATGCCTCTCGCGCAGCAGGCGGAGTGCGCTGATGCCGTCATAGGCATCGTCGACATGAGTGAAGCCGACCTGCCGCAGCAGGTTGCGGATGATACGGACCATCGTGCTGTAGTCGTCGACGACCAGAACGGGCATCGATAGATCGACAGACATCGTCTCAAGCTCCGTCGTGGCGACCGGTCCTAGCCGGGCCGCACCATGAGCTTTCTACCCACGGTAAGCGCAGCATAGCGCCTGCGCCTTGAACTTCCGTTAAACCCGCAAGTTTTGAGGGGTATCGTGGACGTTGCCTTAAAGTGCGGCGAAATCTGCCGAAAGGCGCATTGCGCGCTGCCGATGCGTGAAGCATTTTAGATTTCATTTACTGTGTTAACAGAGGCAAATGACCACAGCCCCCGCAAAAGCCGCCGTCGATCCGCGCATGGTCCGCACCCTGTGCTTCGAGGACCTGCATATCGGCATGCGCGAGACCCTGATGAAGTCGGTGATGGAGACCGACGTCGTCGGCTTCGCCAATGTGTCCGGCGACGAGAACCCGATCCATCTCTGCGACACCTATGCTCAGGGCACCCGCTTCGGCCAGCGGATCGCGCACGGGCTGTATACCGCGAGCCTGATTTCGGCGGTGCTCGGCACGCGGCTGCCGGGCGCGGGCGCGGTCTATCGCTCGCAGACGCTGAACTTCCACGCTCCGGTGAAGATCGGCGACGTGGTCTCTGTCATCGTTGAGGTGATCGAACTGGTGCCGGAGGGCCGCAAGGTGCGGCTGCATTGCGAGGCCCTGGTCGACAACGCCGTGGTTCTGGACGGCGAGGCGATCGTATCGGTGCCGGGGCGTCCGAAGTCTTAAGACCCGAAGGGCCTGGCCGCTTGACTTGCGGCGGCAGCGGGCCGACACGGTGCGCATCGACAATCCAGCCACGTTCTCAATGCCGCAATCCGAACGCCAGAAGCCGTTTGTGGTGGTCCGTGACGACGGGCCCGAAGTCGAAAAGCTGCGCGGCGCCGTGGTTGCGATCGGCAATTTCGACGGCGTGCATCGCGGTCACCGGTCGGTCATCGATCTGGCCATGAAGCGCGCCGCGGCGGCCGGCAAGCCGTCCGCGGTGCTGACGCTCGAGCCGCATCCGCGCAGCTATTTCCGTCCTGACGTCCCGCTGTTCCGGCTAACCGACGAGCGCCAGAAGCTGCGGCTCCTTGCCGCGACGCCGCTCGATGGCGCGGTGGTGCTGTCCTTCAATGCGGTGCTTGCGGGCCTGCCGGCCGAGCAATTCGTGGCGGATATCCTGGTCGGACGGCTGGGCGTGAGCGGGGTCGCCATCGGTTTCGACTTCCATTTCGGGCAGGGCCGGGGCGGTTCGCCCGCGTTCCTGACCGAAGCCGGAGAGCGCTACGGCTTTCCGGTCGATGTGGCGCCGAAACTGGAGGATGAGGGCCGCCCGGTCTCCTCGGGCACCATTCGCACAGCGCTGGAAGCCGGGCGCGTGGTCGAGGCGGCCGAACTGCTCGGCTATCCCTGGTTCGCCTCCGGCGAGGTGGTCCACGGCGAAAAGCGCGGCCGCGAGATGGGCTTCCCGACCGCCAATCTGCGGCTCGCCCCTGCCTGCGGCCTGAAGCACGGCATTTATGCAGTGCGGGTCGGCATCGGCGACGCCCGATACGACGGTGTGGCGAGTTTTGGCCGCCGCCCGACCTTCGACAATGGCGCGCCGCTGCTGGAGGTGTTCCTGTTCGGCTTTTCCGGCGATCTGTACGGTCAGGTCATCGATGTCGCGCTGATCGGCTGGATCCGGGCGGAGGAGAAATTCACCTCGATCGACGCCCTGATGGCGCAGATGAATCTGGACGCAGAGCGTGCCCGCGATGCGCTGGCCCGCAATCCGGGCGCATTCCCCCCGCTCGGGCAGATTTGACCGCGGCTCTGCCGCATCGCGCCTTTGCGCGCTGCGGCACCCCTGCTACACAGCCTCCGCCGGAGGCGATTTCCCGACATGACCCAGACTGAACGCGACTATTCCGAGACCCTGTTCCTGCCGCGCACCGAATTTCCGATGCGCGCCGGCCTGCCCGAGCGCGAGCCGGTGCTGCTCAAGCGCTGGAAGGACGAGAACCTGTACGGCAAGCTCCGGCAAGCGGCGAAGGACCGGGCGAAATTCATCCTCCATGACGGCCCGCCTTACGCCAACGGCAACATTCATATCGGCACTGCGCTCAACAAGATCCTGAAGGATGTGGTGACCCGCAGTCAGCAGATGCTGGGCTATGACTCCAATTACGTGCCGGGCTGGGATTGCCACGGCCTGCCGATCGAATGGAAGGTCGAGGAGGAGAATTACCGCTCCAGGAACAAGGGCAAGCCGAACTTCTCCGATCCCGCCGCGATGATCGCGTTCCGGCAGGAATGCCGCGCCTATGCCGAGCATTGGCTGAATGTGCAGCGCGAGGAATTCAAGCGGCTCGGCGTCGAGGGCGACTGGGATCATCCCTACACCACGATGAGCTTTGCGGCCGAGGCGCAGATCGCGCGCGAGATCATCAAGTTCGCGCAGAACGGCACGCTGTATCGCGGATCGAAGCCGGTGATGTGGAGCGTGGTGGAGAAGACCGCGCTCGCCGAAGCCGAGGTCGAATACGAGGATTACACCAGCGACACGGTATGGGTGAAGTTTCCAGTCCGATCTGCGCGCGGCAAGCGGCACGCAGCGCTGGAGAAAAAATACAAGGGCGCCTCCGTGGTGATCTGGACCACCACGCCCTGGACGCTGCCGGGCAATCGCGCCATCAGCTATTCGCCGAAGGTTGCTTACGGACTCTACAAGGTCACCGATGCCGCGCCCGACAACTGGGCGAAGTTCGGCGATCTCTTCATCCTGTCGGAAAATCTCGCCGGCGAGGTGTTCAAGCAGTCCCGCGTCACGGCCTACGACAAGATCGCCGACGTGCCGGTTGAAGATCTCGCAGATCTCGGCTGCGCGCATCCGCTGCGTTCGCTCGGCTACGACTTCACCGTGCCGCTGCTGGCAGGCGATCACGTCACCGACGACACCGGCACCGGCTTTGTGCATACCGCGCCCGGACACGGCCGCGAGGACTTCGAGGTCTGGACCGCGAGCGCGCGTTCGCTCGAAAACGACGGCATCAACCCCGCGATCCCTTATACCGTCGACGAGAACGGGGCGCTGACCGCGCATGCACCGGGCTTCACCGGCAAGCGCGTGATCAACGACAAGGGCGAGAAGGGCGACGCCAACGACGCCGTGATCAAGGCGCTGGTCGAGGTCGGCAACATCATCGCGCGCGGCCGTCTCAAGCATCAATATCCGCATTCGTGGCGCTCGAAGAAGCCGGTGATCTTCCGCAACACGCCGCAATGGTTCATTGCGATGGACAAGAACATCGGCGGTAAGGGCGACACGCTTCGCCATCGCGCGATGACCGCGATCAGCGTCACGCAATGGATTCCCGCCGCGGGCGAAAACCGCATCACCGGCATGATCGAGAGCCGCCCGGACTGGGTGATCTCGCGCCAGCGCGCCTGGGGCGTGCCGATTGCCGTGTTCGTCAAGGAGAAGGCCGACGGCTCGGTCGAGATCCTGAACGATGCCGCCGTCAACAAGCGGATCGGCGACGCTTTCGAGAAGGAAGGCGCCGACGCCTGGTATGCGGAGGGCGCCGCCGCGCGCTTCCTCGGCGATCGAGCCAAGGAAGGCTGGAAGAAAGTCGACGACATTCTCGACGTCTGGTTCGATTCAGGCTCGACCCATGCCTTCGTGCTGGAAGACGAACAGAACTTCCCGCAGCTCAGGGGCATTGTCCGCAAGCCGAAGGGCGGCAACGACCAGGTGATGTATCTCGAAGGCTCGGACCAGCATCGCGGCTGGTTCCAGTCCTCGCTTCTGGAAAGCTGCGGCACGCGCGGCATCGCCCCGTTCGACATGGTGCTGACGCACGGCTTCGTGCTCGACGAGCACGGCCGCAAGATGTCGAAGTCGCTCGGCAACACCGTCGCGCCGCAGGACGTGATCAAGAATTCCGGCGCCGACATCCTGCGCATGTGGGCCTGCGCGTCGGATTATGCCGACGATCTGCGCATCGGCGCGGAAATCCTGAAGACCAATGTCGAGACCTATCGCAAGCTGCGCAACACCATCCGCTGGATGCTGGGTTCGCTCGCGCATTTCTCCGATGAGGATCGCGTCGCTCTCGACAAGATGCCCGAGCTGGAGCGGCTTATGCTGCACCGGCTGGCCGAGCTCGATGGCGCAGTGAAGGAGGCTTATCGCGCGTTCGATTTCAAGCGCATCTTCGCGATGCTCAGCGCCTTCATGACGTCCGATCTCTCGGCCTTCTATTTCGATATCCGCAAGGACGCGCTGTATTGCGATCCGGTCTCGTCGGTGAAGCGCAAGGCGGCGCTGACCGTGATCGATCATCTGTTCCGCTGCACGGTGACATGGCTCGCGCCGATGCTGTGCTTCACCGCGGAGGAGGCGTGGCTGTCGCGCTATGGCGATGATGCGCCGTCCGTGCATCTGCAGCTGTTCCCCGACGTGCCGGCGGCATGGCGCGACGACAAGCTGGCCGAGAAGTGGCGCAAGATCAGGAGCGTGCGCCGCGTGGTCACCGGCGCGCTCGAGCTGGAACGCGCGGGCAAGCGCATCGGCTCGTCGCTGGAAGCCGCTCCGATCATCTATGTATCCGACCTCGACCTGTTCGGTGCGATCGTCGATGCCGATCTCGCGGAGATCTGCATCACCTCGAACGCGACGCTCGCCGAAGGCGAGGGGCCTGCGGAGGCATTTCGGCTCGATGATGTGCGTGGTGTAGCCGTGATGCCGCAGCGTGCGCATGGCAAGAAGTGCGCACGCTCGTGGAAGGTCACCGAGAGCGTCGGCGAAGACCCGGCCTATCCCGACGTGACCCCGCGCGACGCACAGGCGCTCCGCGAATGGGACACGCTGCGCAAGGCCGCGGAGTAATCGCCGCGACCATGAACCTCAAGAGCTACCTCATCGGCCCCTTCACCCGCGATGGCGTGGTAGCGGCGCTCGTCACCGCGCTTGCCGACCAGGCGCTGAAGCTCTGGCTGCTCTACGGCTTCGAGCTCGGCAAGCTCGGCCGGGTGGTGATCCTGCCGTTTTTCGACCTCGTGCTGGTCTGGAACCGGGGCATCAGCTACGGCTGGCTGTCCCAGGATACCGCGGCCGGCATGTGGATGCTGCTCGGCTTCAAGGTGGTGGTGGTGGTCGTGCTCTGGGGCTGGTTGTCGCAGGCCGAGAACCGGCTGACCGCCCTCTCGCTGGGGCTGATCATCGGCGGGGCGATCGGCAATGCGATCGACCGGATGGCGCACGGCGCCGTGGTCGATTTCGCGCTGCTGCACATCACCACGCAGACCTGGGCCTTCAACTGGTACGTCTTCAACCTCGCCGATGTGGCCATCGTTGCCGGGGTGGCCGGTTTGCTGTATGAAACCTTTCTGGGCGGCCGCGCCGCAAAAGCGCCCTGATTTTTCGGGAGTTTCCCGGTCGGGGACGGGTATTGAACCGTGCGGGGACAGATCTTGCGAACAGCGACAGGGATGTCTGATTTGCGCTCCGATTTGCGCCTGGCCGGCTGGCGCCGCGGCCTGATGGCCGCCATTGCCGCCATTGCCCTCACCGGCGCCGTATCGGTTTCCGTTCCGTCGGTTGCGATCGCCAACGACGACGACGAGGAAGAGAGCCTCGAAACCAAGTTCATCAAGGGCCTGTTCGGCATCAACAATAACGGCTCGATCGATTATCGCGAGCGTCCGCCGCTGGTGGTGCCGCCCAATCTCGGCCAGTTGCCGCAGCCGGAAGCCAACGCGATCGCGAATACGCCGTCCTGGCCGAAGGAACCCGAAGCCGTCGAGCGCAAGAAGCGAGCGGAGGCCAAGAAGAAACAGCGGCGGACCAGTTCCGAAGAGGACGATCGCGCCCTGAGCCCGGCCGAGCTCAATGCCTATGGCCGCAAGCCCACCGGCAGCACTGTGCTCAACCCCACTGGCCCGCAGGATGCGGAATCGGACAGTCAGCGCCCGCAGCGGCCTAGCGAACTCGGATACAAGGGCGGCCTGCTTGGCGGTCTGTTCAAGGATAATTCGAAGCCGGAAGTGGCGACCTTCACCAAAGAGCCGGCGCGCAACGAACTGACCCAGCCGCCGCCGGGCTACCGGACTCCGTCCTCGGCGCATCCGTATGGCCTGACGCCGCGCAAGGAGCAGGCGAAACCCTACGACTACGTTAACAGGCGCGGCACCGGCGAATAGCGTGTCGGAAATTTAATCATCCGCGCGTTCTGAAGGGCTTTGCAATTCCGTTTTGCCGGCCCAGATTGCCTGAGGGCCCGTCCGCCTGCATCGCAGGCAAGGGCGCTTGTGAGAACATTCATGATCCGCCGACGAACGCTACTGGCATCCTGCGCGGCCGCAGCCGCACTGATGTTTCTGAGTGTTGCCCCGAATCGCGCCGCTTCCGGCCCCGAGATATCGCATTTCAAGCTCGCCAACGGCATGGAAGTGGTGGTCATTCCCGACCGCCGCACGCCGGTCGTCACCCACATGGTCTGGTATCGCGTCGGCTCCGCCGATGAACCGCCGGGCAAATCCGGGATCGCGCATTTCCTCGAACATCTGATGTTCAAGGGGACCGAGAAAAATCCGGCCGGCCGCTTCTCCAAGGTGCTCGCGACCATGGGCGGCCAGGAGAACGCATTCACCTCGAGCGATTACACCGGCTATTTCCAGCGCGTGACCCGCGACCGTCTCAAGATGGTGATGGAGTTCGAAGCCGATCGCATGACCGGCCTCACGCTCACCGACGAAGCGGTGCTGCCGGAACGCAACGTTGTGCTCGAAGAGCAAAACAGCCGCGTCGCCAACAACCCCTCCGCAAAACTTGGCGAGGAAGTACAGGCCGCGCTTTATCTCAATCATCCTTATGGCCGTCCGGTGATCGGCTGGCGGCACGAGATCGAGAAGCTCAACCGTCAGGATGCGCTCGATTTCTACAAGCGCTGGTACACGCCGAATAACGCCATTCTGGTGGTGGCCGGCGATGTCTCCGCCGACGAGGTCAAGACGCTGGCCGAAGAGACCTACGGCAAGATTGCGCCGCGCGCCGAGATTGGCCCGCGCACGCGGCCGCAGGAGCCGGAGCAGCGCTCGGTCCGCAGCGTGACCTTCGCCGATCCGCGCGTGACGCAGCCGAGCCTCCAGCGCAGCTACCTCGTGCCATCGGCTGCCAATGCGAAGCCCGGCGAGTCCGAAGCGCTGGAAGTGCTGTCGCAGATTCTCGGCAGCGGCAATAACAGCCGGCTCTATTCAAAGCTGGTGATCGAGAAGCCGATGGCGACCTCGATCGGCGCCTGGTATCAGGGCTCCGCGCTCGACCATACCCGCTTCGGCATTTACGGCACGCCGCGCAGCGATGTGACGCTGAAGGATCTGGAAGAGGCGATGGATGGCGTGATCGCCGAACTCGCCGAGAACGGCGTGACCAACGACGAACTGGAGCGGGCCAAGATCAAGCTCGTGGCCGACGTGGTCTACGCGCAGGACAGCCAGGCGACCATGGCGCGCTGGTATGGCGGCGCGCTGACCACCGGTCTTACCGTCGAGCATCTCAAGACCTGGCCTGACCGCGTCCAGAAGGTCACCTCGGATCAGGTGCGCGACGCCGCCAAGACCTGGCTCGACAAGCGACGCTCGGTGACCGGATATCTGGTCAAGGAGCACCCGAAGCCGCAGGAGCGCCGTTCATGATCGCCAACCGACTTTCGACAGGCCGCGCGTTCGCGCTGGTCGCGGCGGCCGCCGGTGCGCTGTTCGTGCTTGCGCCGCACGCGCAGGCGGCAGCCAAGATCGAGCGGGTGGTGAGCCCGGGTGGCATCGAGGCGTGGCTCGTGCGCGAGCCGTCGGTGCCGCTGATCGCCATGGAGTTTTCGTTCAAGGGCGGGGCCAACCAGGATCCGGCCGGCAAGCCCGGCGTAGCCTACATGACGGCGGCCTTGCTGGACGAAGGCGCGGGCGATCTCGACGCCAAGGCGTTCCAGGCGCAAAGCGACCGCAACGCGGTCGAACTATCCTTCCGGGCCAGCCGAGACGAGATTCGCGGCTCGCTCAAGGTTCTGAGCAATCGCCAGACCGAAGGCTTCGACCTGCTGCGGTTTGCGCTGACGCAGCCGCGTTTCGACAAGGAGCCAGTCGAGCGCATTCGCGCCCAGATGCTAACCGCGCTCAAGCGCGAGACCACGAGCCCGAACGAGATCGGCTCGCGATTGTGGTGGCGCACCGCGTTCCCGAACCATCCCTACAGCCTGCCGACCAACGGTACGCTTGAATCGGTGCCGGCGATCACCCGTGACGATCTGACCGCTTATACCGGACGCGTGCTGGCGCGCGACAATCTGAAGATCGGCGTGGTCGGCGACATCGATGCCGCAGCGCTCGGGACCGTGCTCGATCAGGTGTTCGGATCGCTGCCGAAGACCTCGCAATTGCAGCCAGTGCCGAGTGTCCGCCCCGATGTGCTCGGCAAGCGGCTCGAGGTGTCCCTCGACGTACCGCAGACGGTGGTCGCGTTCGGCGGTCTCGGCATCGCCCGCAAGGATCCGGACTTCATCCCGGCTTTCATCGTCAACCACATCCTGGGTGGCGGCTCGTTCTCCTCGCGGCTCTACAACGAGGTGCGCGAGAAGCGCGGGCTGGCCTATTCGGTCTATTCCTATCTGCTGCCGCTGGACGCCACTGCGCTGTTCATGGGCGGCACCCAGACCCGCGCCGACAAGGCGGACGAGACCGTCGGGCTGATCCAGCAGGAAATCCACCGGCTGGCCGAGAACGGCCCGACGCTCGACGAGCTTGAGCGGGCGAAGTCGTATATCCAGGGCTCCTATCCGCTGAACTTCGATACGTCTACGAAGATTGCAGCGCAGCTGGTGCAGCTTCAGGTCGACGATCTCGGCATCGATTACTGGGAACGCCGCAACGGCCTGATCGACGCCGTCACGCTCTCGGACGTCAAGCGGGTCGCCAGCCGTCTGCTCAATGGCGGCGTGCTGTTCACCGTGGTCGGGCGCACGCAACCGACTGCCGCCGCGAAGCAGGGCGGCTGATCGCTCAAGGGATGCCGCGCTCGGTCTGCACATGGCCGAGCGCCGCACGGTTCGCGTCATAGGCGCGATCGTATTCGATCACCTGCGCGACTTCGGCCCGCGCGTCTTCGCCGTAGATTTTGCCGATCAGGTACAGCGTCGCGTCGATTGCGAGCGAGACGCCGCCGCCGGTGACGACCGCGCCGTCGTCCACCACGGCAGCGGCCTGAGCGCGCGACGTGGGCGCAAACGAGGCAAGCTCCTGCAGGGGTGACTGCGCCTCGTTGCCGACCGCCGAGCGGCGCGTCGTGGCCATCCTGCCATCGAGCAAGCCCGCGGCGCCGAGGATCATCGCCCCGGTACAGACCGACGTGACCTGCGCCGTCGACGGTTTGCGCAGGAAATCCAGCATCGCCGGATTGGCTGTTTCACGCCGCCAGCCCGGCCCGCCGCACACCATCACGACATCGCAAACCGGCGCATCGGCGAAGCCCGCCTGTGCGATGATCGACAGTCCGCCGGCCAGTTCGACCGGCCCGGCCGTTTCCGCGATCGTCACGCTCTCGATTGCGGGCAACACGCGGCGCGCCATCGAGATCACGCCGACCGTACCGCCGATATCGATCGGCTCGACGCCGTCATAGACCACGATCCCGAACAGCGCCGCGGCGTTGCGATCCTTCATCGGGCCTCCTGCAATTCGCATTCGCATTGCGCGCGATGCGTCGAATCTAGGCAGAGCCCGTCAGGCCGTGCCTTCCGAACGGGCCGCCCGGCACGCTCTGTGCGCACGATCGCTTGCGAATGCGCCGCAATCAACCGCGAAGCCAACGGCAACCAACTGACTAAGCAACTGGTATGCCGGTTGCACTGTGAAGGCGGCCCGGGTCCTCGAACCGCGAGTTTTATCCGATGGATCGCCGCAAGTTTCTTGCCCTCAGCACGGGTGGAGCCGCCACCACCGCGCTGGCCGCTCCCGCTATCGCGCAATCGGCCCCGACCATTCGCTGGCGCATGACATCCAGCTTTCCGAAGAGCCTCGACATCACCTACGGCGCCGGCGAGACCTTCGGCAAATACGTCTCCGACCTGACCGATGGCAAGTTCGTGATCCAGCAATTCGCCGCCGGCGAGATCGTGCCGGGCCTGCAGGCGCTGGATGCCGTGCAGAACAACAGCGTCGACGGCGCCTATACCGGGTTGCTGTTCTACATCGGCAAGGATCCAACCTTCGCGCTCGGCGCCGCCGTCCCCTTCATGATGAATCCGCGCGCGCAGCACGGCTGGTATTATTACGGCGGCGGGCTCGATCTGATGAACGAGTTCATGGCCAAGTATAACGTCATCGGCTTCCCGTGCGGCAATACCGGCATGCAATGGGGCGGCTGGTTCCGCAAGGAGATCAAGAGCGCGGCCGATCTGAAGGGCCTGAAGATGCGTATCGCCGGCCTCGCCGGACAGGTCGCGACCAAGGCCGGCATCGTCACCCAGCAACTCGCGCCTGGCGACATCTATCCCGCGATGGAACGCGGCGTGATCGACGCGGTCGAATATATCGGACCCTATGACGACGAGAAGCTCGGCTTCAACCGCGTCGCCAGCTTCTACTACACGCCCGGCTGGCAGGAAGGCGGCACGGTCTTCCACGCGATCTTCAACACCGAAAAGTTCAACGCGCTGCCGCCGCTCTACAAGAAGGCGATCGAGATCGCGGCGCAGGCGACCACCACCTCGATGCTCGCGCATTACGACACCAAGAATCCCGAAGCGCTGGCCCGGCTGGTCGGCGCCGGCGTCAAGGTATCGGTGTTCCCGCGTGATGTGATCGATACGATGTACAAGGCGTCGGAGGAGCTTTACGCCTCCATCATCGCCACCAATCCGGCCTTTGCGAAAATCTATACGTCGCAAAAGGAATTCCGCGACAAGAACTACAGCTATCATCAGGCCGCCGACTTCCAGTACGATCTGATGATGCTGCAACTGAAGCGCAAATCCTGACGGCGGTTTGCGAGACACGAGAGGGTACCGATGTCCGGGACTGACGCATTCGACCCCGACAAGGTAAGCTACGTCAGCTCGTTCGACGAGATCGCGGCGCGGCATCACCAGCCGATGTTGCGGGCCACCGGCAAGGTGCTGCCCGCGCTCGACCGGCATTGCCGCGCCATGATCGAACGCTCGACCTTCTGCGTGATTTCGTCCTTCGGTCCTTCCGGCGCCGACGTCTCGCCGCGCGGCGATCCGCCGGGCTTCTGCCGGATTCTCGACGACCGGCATCTGCTGCTGCCCGACCGGATCGGCAACAACCGCTTCGATACGATAGGCAACCTGTTCCACAATCCGGCGCTCGGCATGCTGTTTCTGGTGCCGGGCATGTCGGAAATTCTGCGCATCAACGGCACCGCGCGCATCACCGACGATCAGGCGCTGCTGGCGCCGTCCGCGATGCGCGGCCAGGTGCCCAAGGTCGGCCTCGTGATCTCGGTGAAGGAGGCCTATCTACACTGCGCCAAGGCGGTGAACCGGGCGAAGCTCTGGGACGCCGCCATGCATATCAATCGCGCCGAATTGCCGAGCTACATGGACATGCTGGGCGAGCAGGTCGAGGGCCTGACGCGGGAAGAAAATCTCCGGCAGGACGCGGAAATGGCCCGGCGGGGGATGTATTAGCCATCCCGCGACAAGGTGGAACCGGGCGGCGCCGCCGACGTTGGCAGGGGTCCCCCTCATCCGCTAAAGCAGCCTCCATGATCGCTCAGTCCATCGACCTTGCCCGCGGGTCCGCCATCGGCCCCGACGGCATCTCCGACGCCGCCCTGGATGACGCACTGGCCCGCAGCGAGAGCGCGCTCGATTGGCTGCGCGCCCGTCATGCGGACAACGGCCTGCGGCTGCTGCAGCTGCCGGCCGAGCGCGACGACATCGCCGCCGTCCAGTCCGCGGCCAAGAGCCTGACCACAGGCGCGACCGATATCGTTTTTCTCGGCACCGGCGGATCGAGCCTCGGCGGCCAGACACTGGCGCAGTTGGCCGGTTACGCGGTACCCGGCGTCGGCGCGCTGCGGGTCGGCCCGCGCATCCATTTCATGGACAATCTCGACCCGCTCAGCTTTGCCCTGCTGCTGGCGCGGCTGCCGCTCGCGACCTCGCGCTTTATCGCGATCTCGAAATCCGGCGGCACCGGCGAGACCCTGATGCAGACCGCCGCGGCGCTTTCGGCCTGCAAGGCGGCCGGCTTGCAGGAGAGCATCGGCGGAATGTTCTTCGGTCTCAGCGAACCGGCGAAGCCCGGCAAGCGCAACGGCCTGCGCGATCTGCTCGAGCCCGAGGGCGTGACGTTCCTCGATCACGATACTGGCGTCGGCGGGCGTTTTTCGGCGCTGACCAATGTCGGCCTGCTGCCGGCCGCCATTCTCGGTCTCGATGTGGTTGCGCTGCGCGACGGCGCCGCGGCGGCGCTTGCGCCTGTGCTCGACGGAAAGCCTGCGGTCGAGGTGCCATCGGCGCTCGGTGCCGCGCTATCAGTCGCGCTCGCGCAGCAAAACGGCAAGACCATCTCGGCGGTGATGGCCTATGCCGACCGGCTGGAGAAATTCGTCAAATGGTACGTGCAGCTTTGGGCCGAAAGCCTCGGCAAGGACGGCCATGGCACCACCCCGGTCGGCGCGCTCGGCCCGGTCGATCAGCACAGCCAGTTGCAGCTCTTCATTGCGGGACCGCGCGACAAGCTGTTCTCGGTGATCACCACCGGTGTTGCCGGGAAGGGGCCCGCGATCGATCCCGAACTCGCGCAGCGCGCGGGCGAACCGGAGTTCGGCGGCAAGACCATCGGCGATCTGGTCGCCGCGCAGGGCCGCGCCACGGCGGAGACGCTGGCCAAGAACGGGCTTCCGGTGCGCACCTTCCATCTTGAGACCATCGACGAGCGATCGTTGGGCGAATTGATGATGCATTTCATGCTGGAAACCATCATCGCCGCGCAGCTGCTCGGTGTCGATGCGTTCGACCAGCCGGCGGTGGAAGAAGGCAAGGTGCTGGCGAAGCGATATCTCGAGGGGAAGGACTGAGCGGGCGGCGGCGATTGCATGCCCTCCGACACCATCATCTCGCTCTACGACCGTCATGCGCAGGCCTATGACCGCCAGCGCGGACGCAGTCTTTTCGAGAAATCCTGGCTCGATGCCTTTGCTGCGCTGCTGCCGGACGGCGGCTCGGTGCTCGATATCGGCTGCGGCATGGGCGAGCCGATCGCACGTCATCTGATCGCGCGCGGATTCGACGTCACCGGGATTGATTCATCGGCAACGCTGGTCGCGATGGCGCGCGAGCGCTTTCCGCAACAGACATGGGTGACAGCCGACATGCGTGCGCTGTCACTCGGCCGCGTGTTCGACGGCCTGATCGCATGGGACAGTTTCTTTCACCTCACGCCGGACGACCAGCGGGCCATGTTCCCGGTGTTTCGCGATCATGCGGCGCCACGCGCGGCATTGATGTTCACCAGCGGGCCGGCGCGCGGCGAAGCGATCGGCGAATTCGAAGGCGAGCCGCTCTATCACGCCAGCCTCGATCCGGATGAATACCGCGCGTTGCTGATGGCGCACGGTTTCCGCGTCGTGTCCCATGTCGCCGATGATCCCACTTGTAACGGCCACACGGTCTGGCTGGCGCAACGCGTGTGACGCAGGCCGTCCCGTTTTTACGGGCCCGGCTGGTTTTCAATCGTTACGCGAATTGGGTTAATGTGGATCATGATCCGCGTCACCGATTCCATCAGCATCCATGAGGACGAAATTGAGGAGAGCTTCGTGCGCGCCTCCGGTCCCGGCGGGCAGAACGTCAACAAGTTGTCCACTGCGGTGCAGCTTCGCTTCGACGTGCGGCGCTCGCCGTCGCTGCCGAACGATGTCGCGATCCGGCTGATGAAGCTCGCCGGCAAGCGGCTGACCAAGGACGGCGTCATCGTCATCATCGCGCAGACCGCGCGGACCCAGGAGCGCAATCGCGCCGAGGCGCGCGAGCGGCTGGTCGATCTGATCCGCGAGGCATCGGCGCAGCCGGTGAAGCGGCTGGCCACCAAGCCGACCAAGGCGTCCAGGACCAGGCGGCTCGAAGGCAAGAAAATCCGCAGCAGCGTCAAGGGTATGCGGGGCAAGGTGCGGGAGGACTGATGGTTGCTACGAGGATGGTCTTGACATTGTAGGAATAAAAGCATATACCCTCCCCGCCTCGTTCATGAGGGGCGTCAACCGGTGACGTCTGTTGATGGAGCGGGGTGCGGCGCCTGCGGGCCGTGGTTCGTCGCCACGGCACTCGGGCTGCATGGGGGCACCGCCCGGGGTCACTAGGGACCCCTGCCGGGAGCCGGCTGACGCCGTGCGCAGATCAAGGCGCATGGAGGCAAAGCGCGGCCCCATGCCGGAAGGAAAACGCCGCAAGAAAGCGCCCGCACGGCACAAGCCTGTGCGGGTGTGATGCGCCGAAAGGCGGCCGACTGTCAGCGATGGCAGGCGGCGTATCAGGAATGCCCTGCGTCTGGCGCATCATTCCCCTCACTTCCCCCGAGACTACGGCGTGCCCGCGCCGGCCAAAGAACAGGGCCGGCGGAGCTTTGCACGAATGAAACCCGTCTCGCCCGCGGCCGCATCACACAACCGCGCCATGCGTGCCAAAGGCTTGAATTCGCGGAGCGCCTGGGTTTGTCTGCGCGAGGACTGCCGCGCAAGATCAAGAAAAGGCTGCCAAGGGAGTGTTTCGTGCTGAGGTTCGGAATTTTCGATCATCTCGATGCCGATGGATCTCCGCTGGGGGAGATGCTGGAGCACCGGCTCGGGCTCCTCGAGGTGATGGACCAGGAAGGCTTCTATGGCTTTCACATGGCCGAGCATCATTCGACGCCGCTCGGCTGGGTGCCCTCGCCAAGCGTATTCGTGTCCGCCGCGATCCAGCGCACCAGGCGGCTGCGCATCGGCCCGCTGGTCTACGTTCTGCCGATGTACCACCCGCTGCGTGTCTTCGAGGAAATGTGCATGCTCGATCACATGAGCAATGGACGTTTCATGCTCGGTGTCGGCCGTGGCGCAGCCATGGTCGAGCATCAGCGCTATGGCGTCGATCCGGCGCATGCGCCCGCGATGTATCACGAGGCCTATGCGGTGATCATGAAGGCGTGTAACTCCGACATTCTGAATTTCGAGGGCAAGTACTACAATTTCAAGGATTACCTCGTTCAGTCGAAACCGGTGCAGCGCCCGCATCCTCCGGTCTGGTATGGCGCGCCGAATGCCGATGCTGTCGGCTGGGCGGCGCCGAATGCGGTCAACATCGTGTCGCTCGGGCCGGCCGCGCGCGCGCGTGCGATTACCGACCGCTATCGCAAGGACTGGGCGGAACTGGGCCGCAACGCCGCCGAGATTCCGATGATGGGTATCACCCGCCATATCGTCGTCGCCGACAGCGACGCCGACGCAAAGGCCATGGCGCGGCCCGCCTATGCGATCTGGCGCGAGGCGATCGAGATGTTGTGGAAGCGCTCCGGCGTGCCGTTCGTTCTCAACCCGGTCTATCCGGAAAGCTGGGACGAACTGGAGGCGATCGGGCATGGCGTCGCCGGAAGCCCTGCAACGGTGCGCGATTATGTCGGCAGATTGCAGGCGGAAAGCGGCGTCAATTACGTGTTGGGGCAGATGATGTTCGGCCACATGTCGTTCGAGCAGGCGTCGCATTCCATCCGCCTGTTCGCGCGCGAGGTGATGCCGGCTTTCACGGCGCGTGCGGCGGCCTGACGGCGATGAGCGCAGCCAACTCGCGCAAGCGCATCCTCATCCTGCCCGGCGACGGCATCGGGCCGGAGATCATGGCCCAGGTGCGGCGCGTGGTGGAATGGTTCGCGTCCAGGCGCGGTCTCGATATCGACCTGCGCGAGGAACTGTTCGGCATACCGGCCTGGCATGCGCACGGCTCGGTCCTGCGCGACGAAACATGGAACGAGATCGAAGCCGCGGACGCGATCCTGTTCGGTGCGATCGGGTCGCCGGAATACGATGCCATCCCCGGCGTGCGCGAGGGCACCGGGCTCCTGCGCATGCGTGTCGAATTGAACCTTTTCATCAATCTGCGGCCGGTTCGCGCGTTCCCCGTTCTCGCTGCGGTGTCGCCGCTCCGGCCCGAGGTGCTGGGCAACACCGATCTCGTGATCGTGCGCGAATTGACCGGCGGTATCTACATCGGCCAACCCCGCGGGATCGAGACGGCCGATGGTGTGCGCCGCGGCGTGAATACCATGGCCTATAGCGAGCCCGAGATCGAACGGATCGCGCGCGCTGCATTCGAACTCGCGCGCACCCGTAGCGCTCGCGTCTGCTCGGTCGACAAGAGCAACGTGCTGGAGGTGAGCCGGCTGTGGCGCGAGGTGGTGCAGACCCTGCACGATACCGACTATGGAGACGTCGCGCTGTCGCATCTGTTCGTCGACAATGCCGCGATGCAGCTCGTGCGCGCGCCCGCGCAATTCGACGTGTTGCTGATGGAGAACCTGTTCGGCGATATCCTGTCCGATATCGGCGCCGCGGTCGGGGGCTCGATAGGCATGCTGCCGTCGGCCTCGATGAACGGCATGTATGCGGGCGGAGAGCGGCGGCATCGCGCGCTGTATGAGCCGATCCATGGCAGCGCGCCGGATATCGCGGGCAGGGGCATCGCCAATCCGTGCGGCGCGATCCTGAGCTTTGCGATGTGCCTGCGCCATACCTTCCTGCGGCCGGACGAGGCCGATTTCCTGGAGGCCGCCGTGATCCGGGCGATCGCCGGTGGTGCGCGCACCGCCGATATCGCGCTGGCGGGTCATCCGCCGGTCTCCACCGTGGCGATGGGCAACGCGATCCTGGGCGAACTCGATGCGATGGCCGATGTGCCAGCCGCTGCCCACGCTTGACGGGGCTCCGCGATTGAGGCCTCTAACAGCGTCACTCCTCTCATCAATGCGTGGTCCCGTATGTCATCCGCTCCTGCGCGTCTCGAAGACACCCTGAAATCCGGCAAATTCGTCCTCACCGCCGAAATCACCCCGCCGGTGTCCTGTGACAAGAACGATCTTCTGGAGAAGGCGCTGCCGCTGCGCGGGCTGGCCGACGCGGTGAACGTCACCGACGGCGCCGGTGCCCGCGCGCATATGGACTCGGTGACCGCCGCCACCATCCTGCTGATGAATGGGATCGAGCCCATCCTCCAGCTCACCTGCCGCGACCGTAACCGGCTCGGGCTGCAGGGCGCGCTGATGGGCGCCGCCGCCATGGGCGTGCGCAACCTGCTGGCGCTGCGCGGCGACGATCCGACGCAAGGCGACCAGCCCGAGACCAAGCCGGTCTTCGATCTCGATGCCCGCGGCCTGCTCGCCACGGCAGCCCGCATGCGCGATGCCGGCGAATTGCCGTCGGGCAAGAAAATCGGCGGCAAGGCGGATTTCTTCCTCGGCGCCGCGGATGCACCCATCGATCCCGCACCCGACTGGAAGCCGGCCGGCCTCAAGGGCAAGGTCGAGGGCGGCGCGCGCTTCGCGCAGACCCAGTTCTGCATGGATGCCGGCGTGCTGCGCCGCTACACCCAGCGGCTGACCGAGGAGGGCGTCATCCCCGGCCTCTCGATGATCATCGGCGTGGTGCCATTCCGTTCGGCGAAGTCGGCGCGCTGGATCAAGGAGAAGCTGTTCGGCTCTGTGGTGCCGGATGCGATGATCGACCGCATGGAGGCGGCCGCCGATCCGGTCGCCGAGGGCAAGGCGATCCTCACCGATTATCTGATGGAAATTTCCGAAATCCCCGGCGTTGCCGGCGCGCATATCATGGCGCCGATGAATGACGACGCGGTGCCCGAGGTGATCGAGGCGTTCCGGAAGCGCAAGGCCGGATAACGCGGACAGGCGGGCCGATGTCTCGGATTCGTGAGTCTTTGAAAGCCCGCCTCGCGTGCCGCGATTTCGTTATCGGCATCGCGCCGAAATTCTCGTCCGCCGATCTCGTGGCCGCGCTGGCTCCGCGCTTCGACTATATCTTTCTCGATTGCGAGAATGCCGGGCCGGATGTCGAGCGCATTCCCGATCTCGTGCGCGCGGCGCATGCGGGCGGCGCCGCGGCGCTGCTTCGCCCCTGGTCGAAGGGCATAGGCGTGCTGCGGCGCTATCTCGGCTGCGGCATCGACGGCTTCATCATGCCGGATGTGGAGAGCGCGGAGGAAGTCGCATCTGCGCGCTCGCTGATGGCCGAGATCCATCCGGCCGACGCCGACACCATGCTCTATTTCGCGCTGATCGAGACCGTGCGCGGTGTCGAACAGGCGCGCGATATCATGCTCGCCGATGGCTGCGATGCCACCCAGATCGGCACATCGGATCTCGCGGTGTCGATCGGGCTGCCTCGGCGCGGCGACCATGAAAAGGTTCGCGATATTGCCTTCCGGCTGCTGGAGCTGGCGCGCGCGCTCGGCAAGTCGGCCGGCTGTCCGGTGAACAAATACGGCGTGCAACCGGTAATCGACGCCGGCGGCAATTGCGTGATGCTGTTCATGCCCGACGTGCTGTCCGCGGGCGTCGATGCGACGATGGCCGACTGGCCGGTGCGAAAATAGGGGCTCAATTCGTCAGGCGCGCTGCGACCGCATCCGGTCTACAGGTGCAAATGCACTGATTGCATTTTGAATCGAGCACGCCGAAAACTGGCGCCCAACATCCCGCACCGCCATGCGGTTGCTTTTTTGGGGCCATTGCCCTATATGGGTGGTTCGAGAGCTTTTCGGCCGAATACGTGGCCCGTCGATAAGACGCGCCTGACAACGACATTCACCTCAAAATCTCGAAACGAACCGGCCGCGTTCACGCGCGGCTCTATACACGCATATATGAAGGATAGGCTCCCATGCAGACGGGAACCGTGAAGTGGTTTAACGCAACCAAGGGCTTCGGATTCATCCAGCCGGACGACGGCGGACAGGATGTCTTCGTGCATATCAGCGCCGTCGAACGCGCAGGCATGCATGGCCTGAACGAAGGCCAGAAGGTCTCGTTCGAGGTCCGTGCTGACCGCAAGACCGGCAAGTCCTCGGCCGACAATCTGAAGGCCGCCTAAGGCACAGCGAGCGGGCCTTTTGCCACGGATGTACTGGCAAGGCCCGCTTTTTGAGCGGCGACGCAGCGCGTCGCCGTGAACTCTGCCTCCTGTAACCATTTCCCCGCGAAATGGCAGCGTCCAATATCCGGCAGGGAGGGGAGGTATCATGGCTGAAAAGCAGACAGACGCGGACAAGCTTGCCGCGATGAAGGAATACCGCTCGCAGCACGATGCTGCGGTCGATCGCATGGCGGCGCTCAAGGCCGCCCGTCTCGCCCGCGATGCCGGGGCTTCGGATGCCGAGGTCAAGGCGCTGGCGACCAAGAAAAAGCCGGCTGCCAAGAAAGCGGCCGCGAAGAAGAAGAAGCGCTGAGGCGTTCTTCATAGGCGACAGCAGCGGGCTGCAAACAGCGAACCGCGCGATTTCGCCAACAATCCGTCAACCATTCTGATTATCTTGATCCCGGCTTGAACCGTTTTCATACCGGTGACGACGCATGCACGGGGGCGTAACCCCTGCGGGAGAAAGCCCGCCCGAATCCCCGCGGCCCGATACCGGGCCCGATCAGGAACGCGTGGTCGCGATGCATAAGCCGTTTTCGGTGCCGTTGATTCCGCAGGGCGGTGACGCCGTCCCCCAGGCCATCGTCTTTACCGGCGAGCGCGGCGAATTCCGCAAGCTCGTCACCCGCGGCGCGTTTCTCGAACTGATCACGCTCGGCTTCTACCGCTTCTGGCTCGCGACCGATATCCGCCGGCATTTGTGGTCGCATACCGAGGTGCATGGCGACGCTGCCGAATATACCGGCACTGCGAAAGAACTGTTCCTCGGCTTCCTGGTCGCGATGGCGATCCTGGTGCCGGTCTATGTCGCCTATTTCTTCGCCGGCCTCGAAGCCGAGCGGATACAGGCCTTCGCCTCGATCCCGCTGATCGCCTTCCTTTATTTGTTCACGCAATTCGCGCTTTATCGCGCCCGGCGCTATCGCATGACGCGCACGGTGTGGCGCGGCGTTCGCTTCAACATGGGTGGCTCCGGCTGGTCCTATGCGTGGCGCGCGGCGCTGTGGACGTTGTGGGTGTGGATGACGCTCGGCCTTGCGCTGCCGTGGCGTGCTGCCGCGCTCGAGCGATTCAAGATGCGCTACACCTCCTACGGAACGCTGCAGGGCTCGTTCGAGGGAACGGCCGGGCAATTCTTCAGGCAGGGCTGGTGGCTGTGGCTGCTGATGTGGCCGTCGGCATTTCTGATCTTCCCGATCCCGTTCTTCTACGCGATGTACAAGGCGATCGAGTGGCGCTGGTGGGTCAACGGCATGCGCTTCGGCGCGGTGCGGTTCGAAAGCGATCTCGATATCGCCGATCTGATGGGCTTTTACTGGAAGGTGATCGGCTGGCTGTGTCTGGTTTTTGTTCTGATGGCGATGTGGTTCGCGGCGGTGCTTGCGGTAGGGCATGCCGTCGCCGGCGGTGCGCTTGAAGGCGAGGCGAAGTTCGCGGCGGTGATGGGACACCCTGCCATTCTGGTCGGCATGGGTCTCGGCTATCTGATTGCAGCGTTGGCGTTCAACGTGATCTTCCGCATCTATCTGGTGCGCGACTTGTGGGCCAAAATCGCCGAGACCAGCGTGGTGCACAACATCGCGGCGGCCGACAATGTTGCGGTGATGGGTGATGCAGCGAGCGCGATCGGCGAGGGCTTCGCAGACTCACTGGATATCGGCGGGTTCTGACGCCATATCTCCAGCACCAAAGATACGGCGATGACCGATACGCAGACGCAGGACACGCACAGCCAGGACAGTGGCGCCGTCTTCTACGATGGCACCTCCAACCGCAAGCGCAGTGTCACGTTGCGCCTTGGTGATGCGCTGGACATCTTTGAGGACGGCTTAGTCGTCGCAACCTGGCCCTATGCCGATCTGCGCCGCGCCGATGGCAAGAGAGGACTGAGACTGTCATGCGTGAGCGCCCTGCCGCTGGCGAGGCTTGAAGTCCCCGATCCCGACGCGGCGTCGAAACTCGCAGCGCTTTGCCCGCAACTCGATGCGGGACGCGGCCCGGCGCAGACCGGACGCATCGTGGCGTGGTCGGTCGCGGCTGCGGTCTCGATCGTGCTGGTCACGATCTACGGCATTCCGCTGCTGGCAGACCGGCTCGCGCCGCTCGTGCCCTTTGCCGTGGAAAAGCGGATCGGCGAGGCCGTCGACCGGCAGGCGAAGGCTGTGTTCGGCGGACAAGTCTGTGCGCGGCCCGACGGGCAAGCGGCGTTCGACAAGATGATGGCGAAGATCAGGGACGCGAGTGGCTTCGATGCTCCGCTCGAGGCGCAGGTGCTCTCCTCAAGCGTCCCGAACGCCTATGCGCTCCCGGGGGGCAAGGTCTATCTGCTCGACGGGCTGCTTCAGCGCGCGAGGAATGTCGATGAAGTCGCGGGTGTCATGGCGCACGAACTCGGCCACGCGCATTACCGCGACGGCCTGCGCAAGATCATCCAGACTGGCGGATCATCCTTTTTGATCGGCCTTCTGTTCGGCGACGTGACCGGCGGCTCTGCGGTGCTGTTCGCGGCGCGCTCGATCGTCGATGCATCCTATTCGCGCGAGGCGGAGAGCCGCGCCGACGCCTTCACCGTCAAGGCCATGAACGGACTCGGCCGCTCGCCGCGCCCGATGGGCGAATTTCTGGTGCGGATTACTGGTGGTGGCAAGGTCGCCACCGTGATCGACAGCCATCCGCTCAGCGCCGACCGGCTGGACCGCATGAAAAAGGAGGATCGCGGGGTGACCGGCCCGCCGATCCTGACCGAGCAGGAATGGCAGGCGCTGAAGCAGATCTGTGCCGACGTGAAGAAGGATGCCGGCAAGGGCTCCGAACGCTTCATCGACCGCAAGAATTGACCGCGGGACCGGCTGGCGGCGCGGGCGCGCAGGAAATGCGCTTTCCGCCCGGACTGCCAGCGCTTCGGCCCGGCCTCGGCTTGCGCCCGCGGCGGATCGCGGCTATCTGGAGGCCCTGATGCTCCCTTCGTCTAGCGGTTAGGACGCGGCCCTCTCAAGGCTGAAACAGGGGTTCGATTCCCCTAGGGAGCGCCAAGGTGTTCGCTTTCACTCTGATTTTCCTTTTGTTTTGTCGACTTTCCCCAAACGCTCAGAAGCGGTTTGGGGAAACCTGTTCGCCTTATATCCCTCAAGTCTGATTACGGCGTCGACCGCGAGGCCGGCTTGATCGGCTTCCTCAGTGTACCGCTCGGCTTCCGCAAGCGAAGTGTGTCCGAGGATCGCCATAATCATCTTCGCAGTTGCACCGGCTTCCGCAAGTAACCGCCCGGCGGCTTTGCGCAGGCCATGCGGTTTGCAATCGAGTGGTAAACCAGCTTCAGAGATTGCTTCGCGCATCCATCCGCTGAAACCGTCGACTGTGAACGGCTTACCGTAGGCCGTCGTGATAAGCACGATATGCTGCATGTCATAGGCATCTAGTGCTTCAATGGTGTCGCGATGCAGAGGGATCAATAGTTCGCGGCCCGTTTTTTGTTGTTTTATCCTGATCCTGCGGTCGAGCGTGATGTGTGTTTGGGCCATCCGCACCACGTCCGAGCGGCGCTGCCCCAAGTTCAAAAAAAGGTGGAATGCCGTCCGCTGCTTTGTGCCGAGCGCCCAGCGTCTTTTGAATTGCTCGATCTCGCTGTCGGTCCAAGAACGGACCTTTTTGATTTTCGGTCTTTTGATGCCGATCGACGGATCGTGCTTCAACCATCCAGTATCGACCGCGTGGCGGATCAGAATGCGAAGCTTTTTGAGGGTGTCGAGTGCAGCACCTGGACGATCGGCGTATGGTTGCATAATTCCGGTAATGATGCGCTCTCGTGAGAGGCCTGCCACTGTACGGTGACCATGCATAGTGCGAAGCATTTCCAGACGGCTGATATAGCCGGCCTTGCTCGTGTCGCGCAGTCCAAGGTATTCCGCGCTTTTCATATATGAGACGATGAGCGCCGCGAGAGTGCCCGGAGCCGCGTGCACGAAACGCTTGCGAGGGGGGGAAGCTTGGCCCAGCAGTGCAGCCTTGTAGGCCTCAAGAAATTCGGCGCTTGTCGGGTCGCTGGGCAACCGAACGCGTGCACCCTTGCCTCTGCGAAACGAGAGGTACGTATGCCCCTTAACGTGATTGCGCTCAACGTGAGGCGGCAGCTTGCGGGGCATCCACATCACTCCAAGTTTCGTCTCCGGTTTCGGTAGTTTCTGCTGGGAGCTCATCAACTGCGATGTCAAGCTCGCGCACGTCCCAAGCAATACGGCGGTCGCACACGCGCTTCGCGCGCGGCATTCGACCGCTTTCCACCATTCGGTCAAATGTGTTTGGGGAAACGTTAATGTAAGCCGCGGCGGCCTCCCTATTAATTAGGCGAGGCGGAAGAGTAGCTGGGAGGGCGGAATGGCGCGGCATGTCTTCAGTCGTCCGAACCTTCGATACCTAATATGGACCTTTCATACTCCAGACGCTCTCTAATCAGTCTGCGGATGGTGCTTATGTTAAAGTGCATCGAGAGAAAAATGGCGCCAGCCGCAGGATACTCCTTGTTTTCATCAGCTTCGTGATTGGGGTTATACGCGCTTGCATCGATGAAAAAGCCAGCTGTGGTTCCCCGCACGTACACGACATTCAAAGATGGGTTGTGATTTCGGTCGCGCAGCGAGCTCTTCAGCTCACATGCCAACTGGCCAGCCCGACGAGGAAGAACGTTCAACTCTAGTAATCGAGCAAAAACAAAGAGAGCTACGAGGTCGTCCTCCTTAAACAAGCGGACCGAACCAGCGACCGTACTCGGCGCGCATTCGTAATAATTGTTAGCGACGGCCTCGTTAAATCTCTGGCGGTCGAGATTCACTACGCGCATTGCCACAGCGCTACGCACCTGAGTTTTTTCGAACTTTTCCATATTTAAAACCGACTCAAGCAGAGACGGTAAGCTTTAGTATAAAGCTATCGAAATAGCAATAGGTCGTAGTCCCAAATACGCACTTATATACTTGACAAAAGTGACACAGAACACAAATAAGGGCCGACAGGCCGGCACGACTACTTGCGCTCCTTCCGCCGCAGAGGTTGCCCTTTGCGCTCACGCTTTCGCTCGCGCCTACCAAGTTTGGCGGCGGTCTTTGGCTGATCGTGAGATTGACCTGATCCCCGTCGCAGAGGCGAACGGGGATGGATTATTTCGAATTTTCCTGTGTGAGCTTGCCAGCGGTATGCCTCGCTGAGTTCCGCATTTAATAGGCGCAGCCATGCTGCCGCCTCGAATAGTTCGAAGGCTTCAATTGTTTCTGGGTCCGTGGCTTCTGGATGTCGCGTGGCCGAAGTTTTCGGCAGCGCCACTAGAGTGGCGAAATGCAGCTTTGTTTCAGTTGCGTCCAGAACGGCGTATGTGTGCGCAACCTTGTTTCTTAGTGGGCGAATATAATCGTCAACGATATTAAGTCGTGCGATTAGGTTCGGACCTAGTAGGCTTTCTTTTTCTGAGGCGCGCCGGAGCCGTTCTATCTTTGTCTTGATGTCCATGCCTCTGGTTAAAAGGTCGAAAGACTGTAGCTGGGTTATTTTGGTAGCCTTGGCCAGCATCAGAGTAATTCGCAGTTCTACGATAGCGTAGGCTGCGGTAAAGAACCCGATAAGGAAGTGGAGTTTTTGGTCAGGCCCTTCCTTCAATCGCTTATCGAGCGATTCCTGGAGAAACTTTAGGTCGTCGGCTGAGGTCCAAAACTTCATGGCTAAAAAACCCGATCAAGAGATAGAGGCGACCAAGCGCCTAATGGGCGCTCTTGTGCGCATGAAGCCAAAGCCGCACGAGGAAATGAAGGTTGGTGGCAAAAAGAAGAAGGCGAAGAAGAAGCCCGGCAAGTAGGCCGGACTTCCAATTTTTGGAGTTGTCTGATGCGCCTGTTTATTCTCGATATTGTGGCCCGCGTATTGGGCTTTCACATCAAGGTTGGCGACATCAGCTATGGTAGGCCATCAATGGCTGCTACCGAGGATTAGAACCGTGCGTCAATCCATGCGTTTGTGCCTTGGAATGCCTTCCGGTGTGCTGGCTTTTTCGCGAACTCAATCACTACCATCTGGTCGTCTTCATCAATGAAGCCGACGAGATGGTCGCGCAACTCTGTCGACGTGCAGTTTACGTCCAGCAGATACATTGAACGCAGGCACTTGTGCGCATCAAGGCGCTTAAACTCGGCCCAGAGTTCGGGATAGTCTTTGCGCTTAACGAGGTCGTAGCTAACAGTGAAACAAGCCATTTTGGCCTCCGTAAAGAAGGCTGGTCTTGACCTCAGGCGCGATTGGATTCATTGTCCAACCGTTGGAGTCGACTGCCCCGCTGCCAGCCCAAATGGACGCGGGTTAAATCGAAAAAGGGCCGTTCGGATGTCTCACCATCCGGCGGCCTCGTTCGATTCAAGGTTGCAATAAATTTACTAGATTCCCCAGGTTGCAGCAAGAACCTAACGGGAACGGCGGGAACTTACCCCGCATTCTCCCGCTCCTCCACGCCAGAAACCGTCGCGCGGTGTCCTTAAGATAGCGAGGATTTTGAGCCGTCAGTCGGCCGGTACGTCAGGCGCTTGCCTTCGATACCCTTCATGGCAAGGGCCGTCCGTTCCCCGTCATTGACGCCAAGGCCGGAGCGATTGTTGTAGCGGAATTCGAATTCCGAGAGACTGCGGTGCAAATGCTTCTCGTTGCAGAAGCGATAGGTGCGCCCATGCCGCGCTTGAACTGGCCGAAGAAGTTTTCGACGTTGTTCGTGGTGTAGCCGTTTTCGTTCACGTACTCGCGGCCAGCGTGAAGCACGGTTTGATGGTCGGCATATTGTGAGCCGAGGAACTTATAGATACCGGCTTCGCCGGTACCGAGCGTGGCCTTGCGCATGACGTTTGTGAAAACGATGTCGCAGACCTTATCGACCGATATGCCTTGAACATGGAACGCGCGGGCTTTGCCGCTGTCATCCACGAGCGCCAGCACCGATTGCTTGTGCTTGTGGCCCTTGCGGTAGTTCTTCGCGCGCTTGGACGTGTTGCCATAGTAAGTTTCGTCAGCTTGCACAGAGCCGCTATTCCCGCCCATGGGGCCGGGAGCAAGGTCTTTCATGGCTTCGCGCAAGCGATGCATCATGAACCAAGCGGTCTTGTAAGTGACGCCAAGGTTGCGGTGAATTTCGTGGGCAGAACAGCCGTTCTTCCCCGAATTCATCATGTGAGCGGCCATCCACCACTTGGTCAGGGGGACTTTGGACCGCTCGAACACGGTGCCAACGGTCACAGTGAACTGGCCCTTGCACTCGTTGCAGTAATGCAGGCCGGGACGCGCGGATTTAGTCGTGATCTTGGCGATACGATCAGGATGGGAGTTGCCGCAATGAGGGCAGATAGGACCTTCGGGCCAGCGAACGGCTTCCAGCGCCTCGCGGGCGGCTGTTTCGTCCTGAAAGATGGGGTCCTGGAACACGGCGGTCATTGGTCAACCCTTTCGATGTTGACAATATCGCCCCTATCCGAACTTTTGTCAAGTATATAAGTGCGCCCAAATGCCTATGGGCATACTGGAATCTGGTGTGGCATGGCACACGAACCTCCCACGCGTGTGCGGGTGCTTAAGTTCGTTCGGTAGGACAGATACGGATATGTATTGGTCCGGGCCCCGACAATTTAGAATTCAATTCGCTCAGGATTCCGCCCGAGATTTAGCCCAGTTTGATACTGACCTCTCGCACTTCGAACTACAGCACACCACCCGCGCATTAGACAATTGCGTCGGCGGCTGCATGGGAATTCGACTGTAGGCAAAGCCGGTCTGGCATCTGAAGCGAAGTCGAAAAATTCATGGTCTCCCACGTCGTGAGCGAGGAGAGGGCTACTGCAACCTTAAACTTGTACCGAGATCAGGCCCGCCGAAGAGCGACGGGCCCGAACTAAGACTTTAGCCTTATTTCCTTTTCTGAGGTTTGGTCACGGTGTCATTCCTTTGGCCAGGGGCAAACTCCTTAGCTCCGCCTGGCGCAGTTTGCCGCTGGCCGGGCGCTGCGTTTTTAGCTCCCCCCGGCGTGGACTGCTGTTGCCCGGGCGCGAGGTCCTTAGGCGCGGGTTTGTTCTGAGCAGCCGCTGGCGATAATGCCAATCCGAGCGCGACACCTGCAATTGCGAGCTTCTTCATCTGAGTCTCCCTGGTTTACGCAATACAAATTCCCCACTTGCCCGCGTCGTTCCGTCGCGCAAATCGATCGGTTCTCAGTCGGCAACAGCATTGTCAGTCTCCGTCTCATCGTCTCTCCCGGGGCTTTGAAGCAACTTTGCGCTGGCGGAAAGTGGAACCGGGGTGAGAATGTAAGCCCTCGACTGGGCAGCCGAAAAGGAACGAGCGAGAGAACTTAAGATTGTGAGTGAGGGCGGTCGATAATGTCCTTTGTCCGGTGATCGCGCTGAAGGCCGGGCCGGATGTACGCACGGCCTTTTGTTTTCGGGTTGTTTTGTATGCGTCGCGGTGTCGTGTCTCAGTTGCAATCACCACAGCACCATGTCGGAAGACTTGGTCGAGATGGGATTCCGGCCCGACGAGAGCCTGGTAAAGGTGACCAAGAGGCTCGTCTGTTCCCGGTGCCACAGCAAGGCCGTGAGCGCATACCGGTTTGTGGATGATGAGCTTTCGCCTGTTCCCGGTAAATTAAAGCCCGGCCTTTCGCCCGGGCTTCAAGTTCCGGGGTCTCCTTGCCTTAGAGGAGGTCTTTAAGCCTTGGCAAATAACTTTCGGCCAAGGTTCCGCTGTTCCTCGACTTCCTCAAAATCTCAAGGGTTACGTCGCGCGAAGTTCCTAGGCTGATATCGACCTCAATGACTCTTTGGGGGGTAATATTGACCCGTGCACCAGCCAACCAATAACCGTGGCGCGATCGTGCCTGTCAGGGTCGGCCTGTCCGATGTTCGGGCCGTAGTCACAGCACGAAATAAAGCGGGCTTTCCTGGTCAGGAACAATAGTTCGTAGACCATATGGTGGCGATGGCCCTAGGATATTCGAGCACGCCTGTACGATGGGGCTGGAGGGTATTGTCTCCAAGCACGGGGGCGACCTTTGGCTCGACGTTGCTACACTACAGCGTTGCCGGCTATGCAATAGCTGTGCTCGTGAGCCTTTATGTGCTTTGGACATTCGGCCGCACGGAAGGTGTCTCGCTCTTCGATGGTGCGAAGATGGTGGCCGTTCTGGGTTTTCCTGCTGCCATTGGCGCAGCGTTGGCTCGTCTGCTTGTGTACGTCGAGATGGCATCACGAAGCAAATCCAAAGAGCAGAAGAAGCAAGCAGCTGGCAAACCCGTACTCGAATGGGTCGCCTCGATGTCCGGTTTGACGATCCTTGCTACTCTAGCCGCAATCCTTTCGTGGGATGGCTTGCAAAAGACTAAGGCTATGCCAGCAGTGGCCATCGAAAAGGGACGCATTATGGAATCCCGGCACAGCTACACGTAGAATTCGTTGCGAGGAACATTACCGGCGTCACTGCGTCGGATGTAATGGTGGAGGGCGTTTTGCGTCGCGACGGCCAGATTGTCGAGACCACTCAATCGCGGATGGATTCACTCGCGATCCTCGCCAGCACGACCTTGCGCTTCGAGCTCTAGGTTATTCCGAGCCATGAACTCCTCACGCATGAGGAGAAGCGTTTCGACACGCGCACCGGGAAAAAGTCCTGAAAGATAACAAAAAACCGCCCGGGTCGCCCCGGGCGGCAGAGACATCATGGCAGGACGATAAATCGAGAACGGCGCCCGAGCGTTCCCTACCTGTCGGCCTTTTTTCCCCTGACCTCCCGGTCGAGATAGGCGAGGGTGAGCTTGGCGACATTGGCGTCGACCCATTTCGCCATGCGCTCTTCCTCGGCGAGGCTTCGCTTCAGGAGCTGGACAGCCTTCCGGTCGTCCTGGCGCATCGCCATGGTGATCAGCGATTTATAGGCCGCGATCTCATATGCTTCGAGGGCCTGATTGGCGAAGGCGTTCTTCAGGATCTCGTCGCCTGCGGCCGAATGGGCAACCGCGGCCGAGTTCCCCATAACCTGCGTGACCAGGTCCTTGAGCATGGAGGGGGTCTCTTCATGCCGTTCCAGGATTTCATCGAGGCGTTGGACCTGCTGCTCGGTCTCCTTGATGTGATCGCGCAGACGCTTCGAGACGTCCGGATAGTTTTTGATCCGGTCCACCTGCCTCTGCATGACCTGAATGGCTTCCTTCTCGACGGCGTGGGCGTTGCGCAGGCCCACCATGTAGATTTCGTGGACTTCCTCGCTCGGGTCCGTCGCGACACGGGGCGCGAACCCGTTGCCGCGCGCCGGCGTGGTTTTGCGGGCGGTCTTGCGGCGTGAAGAGGATGCGGTGCGCGGCTGGCTCGCCGGCTTTCGCTTGGTGGCACGTGCCATAACGATGTCCTAACTCGCCTTGCGGCGGCTATAAGGTGAACGGTTTGCGGGGCGCAGCGAAATCCCTTCGCGGTGCGCCTTGCTGCGGATCGCGGCCGGGGGCCGCTGCAGTTTGAGGCTGATGACGCCGGTGGGCGTATTACCTTTCGCCAGTTGACGTAGTTCTTTTACTTCCGCGCTTTCCCAGGGCTCGCCCGAGCGGCGTTTGTATTTCGGGTTCGCCTTGCGCGGGCCTTTGCGCCCGATAGGCGAGCCAGGCCAGTTCGCTTTCGCCATATCTCCTCCCGGAACCGATTGCGTCCCGGCGGGTTAAGCGGCGTGCTCCGGAGAAGTTCCTAAGTGGCCGTGCCAACCCGGTGCTTCCTCTTGCCTCAGCTTGGCGTGACGATTGCGGTACCCCGCGAAATCAAAACGGCCGCCCTGAAGGCGGCCGCGGTCGACGGCGAATGAGGTCCTGCATTTATTCGCAGGATGGATGCCGGTTCGATCACCCGATCGACTTTTCATTCAATTAATCCGAGGTGGCTCACGAGCCATTTTGGTGCGACTGCAACCGGGGGAACCGTTTTGCGTTGTGGGTTTGGAGGCCTCAGATGCAAAACACCAGAGAGCGGGTGCCGGCCCACACCGATCGTGCCGTCACTGAACGGATCCGGCGGGAAACAGAGGAACGGGTTCAGTTTCTCAACGAGAACCGAGAAGAGATTCCCCGGCGTCTCAAGGAGCTGGACGAGGAGTGGGACATTGAACGCGCAATTGAGGCGAACGCGGCGGCGCTCGCTTTCGCAGGCGTGACTTTGGGAGCTGCGCACGACAAGCGGTGGCTGATCCTGCCGGGCCTGGTAACGGCTTTCCTGTTCCAGCACGCCATCCAGGGCTGGTGCCCGCCGGTCCCGATCCTGCGTCGTCTCGGTTTCCGCACGGCCTACGAGATCGAGGAAGAGCGGCGAGCCCTCCAGGCGGTACGCGGAGATTTCGATAACCTGCCCCGCGGGAGCGCAAGAGGTCTTGCTGCCTTGCAGATCGCTCGCTCCGTATGACCGCGATCTCCGATCGCGTCACGAGCCGCCATTTTCCCCTTTCGGCAGGCGTATTCTTCGGTCTCGGCCTGGGTGGATTTTTCGATGGCATCATTCTTCATCAGGTCCTGCAGTGGCATCACATGGTGAGTAGCTGGCATCCGCCGCATTCTGTCGAGAATCTCAAGTTCAACACGCTTTGGGACGGCCTTTTTCACAGCAGCACCTATATCTTCGTCCTGGTAGGGCTGTTCATCTTGTGGCGTTCGGCCCATCGCCAGCATCTGAACTGGT
Source organism: Pseudorhodoplanes sp. (assembly GCF_059499825.1). Lineage (NCBI taxonomy): Bacteria > Pseudomonadati > Pseudomonadota > Alphaproteobacteria > Hyphomicrobiales > Pseudorhodoplanes > Pseudorhodoplanes sp. The sequence goes on along the minus strand of NZ_JCABZI010000021.1, from coordinate 450 downwards.
CCACCAGGCTTCTGATCGGATCGATGTTGATCGGCTTCGGTGCCTTCAACGTGGTGGAGGGCCTCATCAATCATCATCTGTTAGGCATTCACCACGTCAACGAGACTGTGCCACGCGACCAGTGGTTCCTCTGGGACCTCGGATTTTTGGTTTGGGGCGCAGTCATGCTGGTGGTAGGTTGGCTGCTCGTCCGGGCCGGACGCAGAACAGAAGCGAAAGTTCGACAAAGTCATCCAGCCCGCTAGCTGAGAGTAGGGATAGCGATCCAAACGCTAGCGCAGCGCGAAGGCCAAAGCCGCCGCTGCACCGGTCAATAACGCTGTCGCCAGAATCCAGAGCCAGGATGTTGGATAACCTGTTGCGCGCTCCGGGCCAGCAAAACCGTCTGGCCTCGCGAGCTCCTGCCCAGATGCCAGTCTGATCTGTTCCGCCGAAGGCGGATGTCCTCCG
>NZ_JCABZI010000020.1:0-201315 GCF_059499825.1 Pseudorhodoplanes sp. | reverse complement strand
GGGTCATCTCGTCCATATGGGCGACGGTCTGGCTCATCTCGTCGATGCCGTTGGCTTGCTCGGCCGAGGCCGAGGAGATGTCTGAAACCGTGACCTGGACCTTGCGCGAGGCCTCGACGATCTGCCCGAGAGCCTCGCCAGCGGAGCGTACCAGCGCGACGCCCTGCTCTACCTCGCGGCCCGATTCGCTTATTAGCGCGGTGATGTCCTTGGCGGCGTCGCCCGAGCGCTGGGCGAGGGTGCGGACCTCGGAGGCCACGACCGCAAAGCCCTTGCCGGCATCGCCGGCACGGGCCGCCTCGACGGCTGCGTTCAGCGCCAGCAGATTGGTCTGGAAGGCGATCTCGTCGATCACCGAGGTGATGTCCGAGATTTTCTTCGAGGCCGTCTCGATGCGGCTCATCGCCTCGACCGCGTCGGTCACGATGGCGCCGCCCCTCTCCGCGACCGACATAGCCTGCTCGGCGAGCGTCACCGCCTGCCGCGAGGCATTGGCCGAGGCCTTGACCGAGGCCGCGAGTTCCTCGGTCGTGGCGGCGGTCTCCTCCAGCGAGGAAGCCTGCTCCTCGGTGCGCTTCGACAGATCGTCCGCGCCCATGTTGATCTCGCGGGCCGAATTGCCAACATCGGCCATGGTGGCTTGGATGGTGGCGACGGTCTCGCTGAGGCGTTCGACTGCGACGTTGAAGTCGTCGCGCAGCTTTTCGTAGTCGGCGGCGATGCCGGCATCGATGCGGTAGGTGAGGTCGCCCTTGGAGAGCAGGTCCAGCCCCTCGGCCAGGAGGGTCATGACCTGACGCTGCTCGGCGGCCAGGCGCTCCTGCTCTTGGACACGTGCTGCGCGCTCGCGCTCGCTTTGCAGGCGCTGCGCAGCGGATGCCGAGCGCGACGCCTCGGTCTCGGCTTCCAGACGGCGCATTTCCAGGCCGTTGCGCTTGAACACCAGCACGGTCCTGGCCATGTCGCCGACCTCGTCCCGGCGGGTCTCGCCGGCGACGGCGGCGTCGTAGTTCCCGGAGGCCAGTTCGCCCATCGCCTGCTTGAGGCGGTTCAAGGGGCGCACGATCGTGCGTGACGACATCAGCAGCGCACCGAGCAGGCCGAGCAGCATCGCGGCAATGCTGAGTGCGATCACCGTAATGATGGTGTGCCGCACGACGACGCCGAGTTCCGCGCTGTCCGATTGACTTTTCTGCAACAGGCCACTGTTGAAGGTCGCGATGTCGCCGACGAGATCACGGAGCCGCGCGTCGAGCGATTCCATCAGCGCGAGCGCCTGTTCGTCGGCGTCGAATTCTCCGAGCGAGATGGCTTCGTCGACAGATGCCTTGATCAGGTTGACCTGCCCTATCAGCGCATCGACGACATTTTTGTTTTCCGGCAATTTCGAAACGATCGCGGCGAGGAAACCGAGCGTGGTCGTGTAGGCCGTTTCGCCTTGGGCTTTGGCTTCGGTGAAACCCCTGGAGCCGCTGCGATATGCAATGGCCTTGTAAGTCTGTGCAATCAGATCATTGGTCGTCCGCGCCGCCTGTGCGCTGGCGAGGATCGCTGGCGGCCGGCTGTCCAGCATCGCCGCGTAGTCGGCATCCATGCGACCCATACGGGCGCTGCCATACAGGGAGGCTGCAAGGCCTAGCAGGCCGACCAATACGATCGAGAGCGCGATCTTCGCGCCGATTCTGACGTTGCTTGTATTCATGGATTCACAGCCTAATCACCATGTCTTACCGAAGCGATTCCAGCTTCTTTCATCAAGCCAATACATGCGGCAATCCTCGAATTTGCCGTATCATGCCTCGATGATTTATGCCGGTGAAAGCTTATGCCAAGATCGTTAACAATTCATTTCGGCAGATGATTGGCCAAGTATATCACGCCACGACGACGCCCAATATGTGACAATTACTTTCTTATATGGATGACTCTTACGGCTGATCGGTATAAGCTCCTATTCGCAGCGACCTCGGCAATGCATCAGCCGTAAGACGCCGGATCTTGAGCATCCGCGAGAGTGAAACGGGCTGGCCTTTGAGAAGCTGGCCACCATGCAGGGATTACTTGTTCGGCATAAAGCGCGGCAAATTCCCGAAAATGGTTTGAACAGAACGATGGCTGAACTGCCATGCCCCGGATGTCGAGCGGGAGTAGGTATCCATCACATCGGCAATCGTGATCGGCGATGCCGGGAAAGGCGGCGGCCCACTTTGAGCATAGAGCGTCATGATACTTTCGCCGGTCGCAACGTCGTCGGATTCGATGCGGATGCGAAGGTTGGAGATCACATGGCGCGCCGTCCGGTCGAACGCCCGTCTCGCGGTATAAAATCTGGCGATACCCACCCGACCTTGGATGATCGTATCATCGAGTTGCATCACGCCGCCCGAGGCGAAAATCAACGACACACCATCGCCGGATTGATGGTCGACCAGATAGGCGAACTCGATATTCAGCGCCTCGATTGCCGATAAAGCTGACTGCATGACAAGGCTTTCTAACAAAATGCGGATGACGCGTCATAAATTTACAAAGATCGATACTCGGCATCCTTGCTCAGATGCGCGACGATCAGTCTTTGTAGTCGGGGGCCAGACGTTCCACCTTCCGCAACATGGCCTTCCAGGTGTTGACGACGAAAGGGTTGTCGCCCTTTCGAACGAATTCGGCCTGCCTGTGAGTGAGTTCGATCATTTCCTGCGATGGTATCGACAGAGGAACATTGCAGGCCCGGGCCGCCAACTGAGCTTCCATCGCCCGGTTGAGCAGATAGGTCAGCATGAACGCGCCCGCTATCGAATGGGCCCAGAGCATGATCCCGTGCGAACGAAGCAGCACGATCTGCCCCGATCCAAACGATCGAACCAGGCGCTCTCCTTCGCCGGGCCCGTCGAAAAGGCCGCCGTAATTATGCTGGCCGACGGGCCCCAACCACATGGCATATTGATTTGCCGGAATAAGCCCCTCCTCCAGCATCGTCATGGCCGTTGAGGCATCGGTGTGAAGGTGAACGACGACCTTCGCCTCCGGGATGGCCTCGTAGATCGCCCGGTGGATCGGAAATGCAAAGCTGTGAGGCCTTTCGTCTGACAGGTTCACATGTTCGCAGTTCTTGTCGAGCTTGTGGAAGGACGATGCCTTCATTTCCTCGAACAGCAGATGCGACGGGTGCATGATCGTATGGTCGGGATCGTCTGGCGATCGCGCCGAAATATGCGCCGTCAGCAGATCCGCCCAATCGTTCATCGCGACGATGCGGTAGAAAGCGGCGAGATCGCGGCGCAGATTGCGCTCGACCTCGCTCAATGGTCCGGCTGCCGTCGACGGCTTCGTCATGACGTTCATGATTCCCTCGTTTCCGTTGCGTGAGCGAAAGATCAGCAGCCTTCCTTCGGACAATACTTCGAGAACAGATCGCAGGGCGAGACGTAGCGCTCGACCACGCCGTATTCAGCCAACGCCCTCGAGAGCTTTTCGGTCTGGCCCATGCGCGCGACCCTGACCAACCCCGGCATCCGCATTTCGTTTGCGACCTCGATCGCGATATTGCAGTTGCGCGAAACGACCCCGGCGAGTTCGGAGGGATTGGCGATCAGCCATTCGGTGGCGCGGTCCAAGGCTCGGACCAGGCCGCGCGCGACAGCCGGGTTCTTGTCGAGCCAGCTCTCGCTGGCGATGTAGCCGGCCGCCAGATGCGTGCCGAGCGTTTCGGTGGGCGCCCCGAGAACGGTGGCGATGCCTTCCCGCAGCATCGTCGCCGCCTGCGGCTCGAGGGCGAAGGTGGCGTCGACCTGTTTGGAGCGCACGGCCGGAACGATTCCCGCGAAACCCACGGGCAGGAAGCGAACCGAGGCCGGATCGACGCCCACGCCCTTGAGCCAGGCTTTCAGGGTCGCGTCGACATAGCTCTGGAGCGAATGCACGCCGATCGTCTTGCCGGCGAGGTCTTTGGCCGATTTGATCGGCGACCCCGATGGAACGAGTACGAGCGCGTAGGGATGCTCCGCGGCCACGAGCGCCGCCGGGTAGATGATCTTGAGGTCGCTGCCCTTCAGAACCAGGTTCGTCACCTGGACGATGTCAGTGACCCCCAAAGCGTATTGTCCGGCGGCGACAGCCTGCACGATGATGTTGGACGCCACCGCGGAGGCACTCAGATCGACCCCTTCCGCGGCAAAAAAATTCTTTTCCTTGGCGACGAAGAAGTTCGCGCACGAGGCCACCGCCTGATACGCCGCCTTGACCGCTACGGGCTGGGCTTGGGCCAGCGCAGCGGCCGGGAACGTCAGCGGGCCAGAAGCCATGCCCAGCAGTCCGAACTTGACGGCATCTCTTCTGGTCTTGAGCGAGGAGTTATGCATGGCGTCCTTCCCAGGTGTTTGTTTTTCGAATGTAATAATATCAACGAGAGGCACTCTTGTAGCCGCCATACCAAGGCATGACGACATGCTCTGTTATGTTGATCACGCGACTTAGAAAATAACCGACCACGCACAGCGCAAGAACACACGCATACATCTCAGCGGTATTGAATCCGCGCATCATCAGCATTGTCAGAAAGCCAATACCGGCAAAGCTGCCAAGTATTTCTGCGCTGATTTCCAGCAACAGCGCGACGATGATGCTGTATCGAATTCCGGTCATGATATGTGGCGCGGCGGCAGGCAGGATGACCCGCCGGAAGAGACCGAAATTGCGATAGCCGTAGCTTTTGGCAGTCTCGACAAGCTGCGCGTCGACGCTTCGAGCTCCATACATCGCCGCAATGATCAGGATCCTCGCGCAGCCGAACGCCACAAGCGCGATCTTGGAGCCCGCCCCCGCGCCTAGAACGGCCATGGCGAGCGGGATCAATGCCGTGTCGGGCAAGGGCCGGATCGCTTCGATCGTCGGAATCAGCAGGTTGTGAAGCCTTGAGCTGAAACCGATCGCCAAGCCGAGCGGAATCGCCAGCACGGCAGCGATGACGATTCCGGAAAACATGTTCTGAAGGGAAATCAGCAGGTGGCCGGGGATCTCTCCGCTGGCAATGAGGCGGACGAAACTGGCGAAGATCGCGCTCATGCTCGGAAAAAGCATGGGAGACACCAGATGAAGCCTCGCGACCAGCTCCCAGATGCCGATCAGCGCGGCGAACAAGAGCCAGCCGGCCAACGTCGAAAAATCGAATCTGCGCGTGAACCGCATCGTCAGCGCCCCGCTCTCTGAATAATATACCAGCCGACGGCAAGTCTCTCGGTAAAATTGAACAGCAAATAGAGCCCAAAGCCGATTATGGCGATTAACACGATGATCGAATACATCTCCGCCATTCTGGCATTCTCGTTATATTGCTGCAGCAGGAAGCCCAATCCGTCACCGCCAGTATAGACTTCGGTGAAGATCGCTAGGACCAGCGAGACCGTCAGCCCCAGCCGCAGACCGGACATCGCGTATGGCAGCGCCCCCGGCAAGATGATGCGAAGCCAGAGACCGATGGGGCGATAGCCATAGGCGCGCGCCGTTTCCGCCAGCACCGGATCGACGCTTCTGACGCCGTCGATCGCGGAAATCAAAACCGGCCAGAAGCATCCCCAGGCAACGACGAAGACTTTCATCCGGTCGTCTAGACCGAAGAACAGCATGGCGATCGGAATGATGGCGACTGCCGGCGCAGGGCGCAGCATTTCGAGCGTCGGCCGCAGAACAGCGAAGACAACACGCGAATAGCCAATGAGAAACCCTAGCGGCAGCGCGACCGCGACCGCGGCGAGATAACCGAAACCCAGCCTCGCGATCGTCGCGACTGCCTCGCGGATGAACGAGCCCGATATCGCACCGGTCCATAGGACGCTCAGCACGCGATGCAGCGGCGGCAGATACCCTGCGACCAAAGGCGAGGCCGTGGCGGCGATTTCCCAAGCCAGCAGAACGCCGAGCATGAACAGATAGCCGCAGACCGGCCTGTCGAGAATCGACTTAGTCTGCATTGGCGTATTGAGCCGTCTGTTCCGGCGCGATCGCCGCGGGGGCTCGATGGCCGAGACCGAGCGCCTCGTGGATCTGGCGCCGGTACTGGAGAAACGTCGGATGCTCGCGCGTCTCGATCTGTACGCGAGGGCGGTCCAGCTCGATCTTGATGTCCTTGACGACCCGGCAGGGCGGCTTGGACAAAACGATGACCCGATCGGCCAGATAGATGGCTTCATCGATGTCATGCGTCACGAGCAGGACCGTTTGCCTCTTGCGAGCCCAGATATCGAGCAGAAGATCTTCGAGGTCGCCCTTGGTCTGGGCATCAACCGACGCGAAAGGCTCGTCCATCAACAGGATATCGGCGCCGTTCGCGAGGCCGCGCGCGATCGCGACTCTCTGTTGCTGCCCTCCCGACAATTGCCAAGGATACGACGATTCGAAGCCGCTGAGCGCGACGTCGCGCAAGGCCGAGCGCCCCAAAGCGTCGTGCGAAGCCTTGGGGATTTCCTTGCGATTCTCCATCCCGAACATGACGTTGCCGATCACGCTGCGCCAAGGCAGCAGCGTCCGGCCGTACTCCTGGAAAATGACGGCCATCTCTTTCGGCGGGGACGAGATCTCGCGCCCGTCGAGAACTGTCCGGCCATAAGTATTGGCGCGTAATCCCGAGATACAGCCAAGCAGCGTTGTCTTGCCACAGCCGGAAGGCCCGACGATGGATATGAATTGTGATTTTTCGACAGAGAAATTGATATCTTCGAGCGCACGATATTCCTCGCCGTTTGCCTTCAGATACGTTTTCTTGATGTGTTCAAGCCTCAGGTATTCCATTCCGTCCCCGCTTTTTATTATTCGATCATATTACGCGGCAACGCCAAGACTGACATCATCGACGATGGCGTTCGACAGTATGCCGACCCCCTCGACTTCGACTTCGACGACATCGCCGGGCTTCATCCACAGCGGCGGCTTGCGCGCCAAGCCGACACCGGCAGGCGTGCCGCTGACGATGACGTCGCCGGGGTGCAGCGAAATAGCTTCGCTGATGATAGTAATCAGATCGACGACATCGAAGACCAAATCGTTTGTCGAGGCATTCTGCACGACGTTCCCGTTAAGCCGCGTGGTCAGCTGCAAGCCGGCAGCGCCGGCCGGCAATTCGTCGGCCGTGACGAGCTCGGGTCCGAAGGCCCCTGTGCCGTCGAAGTTCTTGCCGACCGTCCATTGAGGACTCTTGGTCTGGTAGTCGCGTACCGACGCATCGTTGAACAGCGAATAGCCGGCGACATGGTCGAGTGCCTGGGCCCGGGAAATACGGCGACCGCCGGTGCCGATGATGACCGCAAGCTCCCCCTCGAAATCGAGCTGATCCGAAAGCTGAGGACGCACGATCGGCTCGCGATGGGCGACGAGGCTCGACGAGAAGCGAGCAAACAGCGTCGGATAGTTCGGCTGCACGAAACCGCTCTCGATCGTGTGATCCCTGTAGTTCAAGCCCACGCAGATGATCTTGCCGGGGTGAGCGATCAGCGGCGCCCAGGTCACCTTCTCCGGGTCCAGCAGGGCCTCTCTCGGAGCGGCGGCCACCGCCGCCTTGATTCCGGCGAGCGCTTCCGATCCGCCCTGCAGGATACTTTGGATGTCCTTGGGCGCGCCGGGCTCGGCAAGCGACAAATCGACGAGACCAACCGCCGTTCGCACGGCGACAAACGATTTCCCATCCCGGGTCAATGTTGAAAGGCGCATTTTGTTTTCCTCGAAGCAGATATGTGGGACGCGTCGGCCTGCACGATCATGCAAACCACGGTATCCGTAGGTAAGCCGGCCCTATCTGGCCGTCGAAATGAACGGCGCGCTCTGCTCGGCATCGGGGGTGGGGCCCCAATCCGATTGGTTCAGCGCCAGGAACAGGTAATCTGCGCGCGCGGGCGCGAAAATATCGATGTTGAAGACGACTTCGTCACCGACCGGCCAGCCCGTATGTGGAACGTCGGGGGGGATGTATACGGCGCTTCCTGGGCCGGCCACGATCTCCTTGTCGCCGATCTGCAGCTTGAGCGTTCCCGAGATGATCAGCGCCAACTGATCGAACGGATGGTGATGCAAGGCCTGCCTGGGAAAACCCGGCTGGAACCAGTTGAACGTCACCAGCGAATCGTTCGTCCGCAGAGCGGTCCGCTCGAACAGGCCCTCCATCAGGCCCTGCTTCGGCATGTCCCCGAACATAAATGCCCGCGCTTCAATCATGAATGACGCCTTTGCTCTCTGCCCACTGATGCGATAAAAATATGAGGTGGTCAATAAAAAAAGATTTTTTTCGCTTCTTTGGAATGATAGGATGCCGAGATCGCAGGAGCGAGGAATTGAGCGTTTTATTGGATAGCCGGCAGACACAAGCATCCGGCAGCCTTACCGAGGCAACTGTCATTCGACTGCGTCGGGACATCGTCGAAGGCATTCTGGCCCCAGGCGCCAAATTGCGGATCGGCACTCTAGCCGAGCAGTTGGGCGTCAATCCGGGAGCAGTCCGCGAAGCGCTGTCGCGCCTCACCGCCGAAAGCCTAGTCACCGCAAAAGCGCAATACGGCTTCCGGGTCTCGGAGGTTTCGGCCGATGAACTGAGAGATATCACCTGGACGCGCATCCAGATCGAGTCGATTGCTCTTCGCGAATCGATGACGCACGGCTCGATTGCATGGGAAGGTCGGATTTTCGCGGCGTTGCACGAGCTTTCCCGGACGCCGACCTATGATGACATGGGAGCGCCGTCGCAAGCGTGGGCCACAGCCCACGGCGCTTATCATTCCGCGCTCGTCGCAGGATGCTTGAGCCCTTGGCTCTTGCGAATCCGAGAGCTACTCTTCGATCAGTCAGAACGTTATCGTCGCCTCTGCCATACTTTGGTCCACGGCACCCGCGATATCGCATCCGAACATCAGGCGCTCGCGCAGGCCGTCGTGGCGCGCGACCTAGAAACAGCCAGCCGGATCCTGAACGAACATTTCAGTTCGACGACGGAAACGATTCTCGATTGGCTATCGACAAAATCCCGTTAGTTGCACGCGTTGTTGATTCTAAAAATATCTATTGTTAACCCGAATTTAATATGAAATTTCCGTCTGGTTTGAATTTAATTCAGGGTCAGGACCCATTGATGTGAGAGGCGCGATCTGATTCAGGTTCTTTGAGGACTGAGGATGAACGACCTTTACTGGCTGACGGATGAGCAGATGGCGCGTCTGCAGCGGCATTTCCCCAAGAGCCACGGCAAGCCGCGCGTTGATGATCGGTGGGTGTTGAGCGGGATCATTTTCGTCAATCGCAATGGGTTGCGCTGGTGGGACGCGCCCAGGGAATATGGTCCAGCCAAAACGCTCTACAACCGGTGGAAGCGGTGGGCCAGATGGGTGTTTTCGTCCGTATGATGGAAGGGCTGGCTGCCGCGGGCGCCGATCCGAAGACGATCATGATCGACGCAACCTACCTGAAGGCGCACCGCACGGCATCGAGCCTAAGGGTAAAAAGGGGGTCTTGGGCGGCTGATCGGCCGCACGAAAAGCGGCATGAACACGAAGCTTCACGCCGTCACCGATGCAAACGGCCGCCCGCTCAGCTTCTTCATGACCGCTGGCCAGAGCAGCGATTATACCGGCGCTGCAGCTTTGCTGGATGATCTGCCCAAAGCACAATGGCTACTCGCGGACCGTGGTTATGATGCCGACTGGTTCAGGGATGCCTTTCAGGGAAAGGGCATCAAAACATGCATTCCGGGAAGAAAATCTCGCACTGAGCCCATCAAATACGCCAAGCGCCGATACAAAAGCCCCAACCGCATCAAGATCATGTTCAGCCGCCTCAAGGACTGGCGCCGCGTCGCCACCCGATACGACAGATGCCCAACGGTCTTCTTCTCCGCCATCGCACTCGCAGCCATCGTCATCTTCTAGCTCTGATCAACGAGTCCTGACCCTATAGGAGCCGCCCCTGAAATGACACGCTTCAGGACCGGCCCCTCGTTTGCCTTGGGGAGCGCCACCACCCCTGCAGCGCGGCGTCGACGACCGTCTCCAGAAATTTTACGGTGACGTCGCGTCCCAACAGCGCGCGCTCTTTCACCAGCGCCCTGAGGATCATCATGGCTAATTCGCGTGCCGGGGCCTCGGGGCGAGTTCGCCCTCATCTCTTGCATTGGCGATAACATCGGTAATGGAGTCGATGATGCGGCCGAAGGGGACGTCGCGCAGGGGGCGGATCTCGCCGTCATGCTCGCTGCGGCCCGCCAGCACGCCCACCGGCGCCATGGCTACCGGGCTGTTGATCTCCGGCAGCCGCTGTCCGAGCTCATGCAGGAGCCGGGTGCGCAGATCACCCTCCGCGAAATCGACGACGAGCGTCGAACCGGCGAGCGCGTCGAGAAAGGAGGTCGGTCAAGCGCGGCTACGTGCAGATGGCTCTGCACACTTAGGCCCAGCTGATCGCATGCGTGAAATCGCAAGTGGCCCGGGTGATGCCAAGGACGAGATCCACGAGCGCCTCGGGGCAGTCGTTGCGGAACATCGCGACATAGGTCACCGGTGGCAAAGACGGATCGGTCTCGACGATCCGTAGACGGCCCTGATTGATGAGGCCCTCGAAGCAGCGCAGCGGCAGATAGCTCACGCCGATCGCCGCGATGGTCATCCCGACCAGGGCGACGAGACTGTTGCTGCTGATCAGATGCGGAATCAGGGTGCCGGACTGCCGAAGCCATTTGTCGAAGATCAGGCCCGAGCCCGAGCGGCTCCCTTGGGTCAGGATGCTGTACCGCGCCAGTTCGGCCAACGGGATCATGTGACGTTCGCGAAACAGCGTCGGACTGCACATCCAGCCGTTCTGGACGACCGCCAGCGGCACGCTGCGGATGTCTTGATGCCAGAACGCATCCGGCACGACGATGAAGTCGACCGTGCCGTTCCGAAGCCTTTCGAACAGATCGACGCTCTGCTCGACCTCCGGTTCGAGACGCACCTCTGGAAGCGCGTCCTTGATCGCCGTGACGAGGTCTGGCAGCCAAGTCAGGGCGGTGAGCTCCGTCACCCCGAAGCGGAGCTGGCGTATCTGCACCCTAGCGCCCGTCGCCACGTCGACGAGTTTGTCGCGCAGCTCGAGCATCTCCTCGCCAGCCGCGAGTATCGCCTGCCCTTTGACCGTCAGGCGTGCTCCTCGCTGGCTTCTGTCGAACACGGCGGTGTCGAGTACGGTTTCCAGCTCTTGGATACGTTTCGAGATCGCCGACTGCGTCGTGTGCAGCCGCTCTGCCGCCTTCTCGAAGCTCCCGAGAAGAACGATCCAGCGCAGAGCTTCAAGCTGCTTCAACGTGATCACTGACGGGCTCCGATCATCGCTAAAAGCGATCATTCTCTGAGAGTTTTAGTCGCTTTTTTCTGAGATTGAAACATGGGAACGGTGGCGAAGGAGGCTGAATAATGAGCAGTACAGTCATGGCCGCCGGCGCCTTGCCGGCCGTGCTGGAGGCTTCGGACGCCGAAGCCCTCCGCGAACTCGCGACGCCGCTGATCAGCGACCACCTCGACCGGCTCACCGGCGTCACGGGGCTCATGCGGTACAACGGGTCGGGCAAGCTCGTCGGCACGGCGCTGACGGTGAAGACGCGTCCGGGCGACAATCTGGGCATGTACCAGGCGATGACCGTGATGCGACCGGGCCATGTGCTCGTTGTCGACGGCGGCGGCGACCTCAACAACGCCCTCTGCGGCGACCTGATGCGGGCGTATGCGGTCTCCCGCGGTTGCGCAGGTTTCGTCGTCGACGGCGCCATCCGTGACGTGGCGACCTTCGCGTCGGGCGACTTCCCCTGCTACGCGCGCGGCGTCGTCCATCGCGGCCCCTACAAATCGGGGCCCGCGCGTGTCGGTGTGCCGGTTTCGATCGGTGGGCAGGTGGTCAATCCCGGCGACGTGGTCGTGGGCGACGAAGACGGGCTCGTCGCTTTTCCGCGCGATCGGCTCGACGCCGTCATCGACGCAGCCCGGGCCAAGGCTCGTGCCGAACAGGCGATCATGGACGAGATCGCGAACGGCGCCGAACGGCAGGCCTGGCTGCACGGCGTCCTCGAAGGTCTCGGCATCAAGGTCTGAGCAGGGAGCAGCAACGTCATGACCACCACCGGGATCGCCATCGCCAGCCGGCCGTCGCGCATTAAGCCGTCGCCCAGCATGGCCGCCAGGGCGCTCGTCATCAAACTCAGGGGCGAGGGCCGCACGATCGTCGATTTCACCATCGGCGAGCCGGATTTCGACACGCCGCGCCACATCACCGAGGCGGCGATGCGCGCGGCGATGGCGGGAGAGACGCGCTACACCGCGTCGAACGGAACCCCGGAATTGCGTGCGGCGATTGCCGAGAAGTTCGCCCGGGAGAACGGCCTCGTCGTCGATGCGGACAGCATTGCCGTCGGTTGCGGCGCCAAGCAGCTCATCTTCGCAGCCTATGCGGCCACGCTCGACGAGGGCGACGAAGTGATCGTCCCGGCACCCTATTGGGTGTCGTATCCCGACATGGCGATCGTGAACGGCGGCAAGCCGGTGTTCGTGGCCTGCGGCGAGGATGTCGGGTTCAAGCTGACGCCGGACCGGCTGGCTTCAGCCATCACGGCGCGCACCCGATGGCTCGTGCTCAACTCGCCTAACAACCCCGCGGGCGCGGTCTATACGGCAGACGAGATCCTTGCGCTTGCCGCGGTTCTGGAGCGGCACCCGCAGGTGCTGGTTATGACCGACGAGATCTACGAGCACTTCGTCTATGACGGCAGGCTGGCCGCCTCTTTCGCTCAGGTCGCTTCCTCGCTGGCCGACCGGACGCTGACGATCAACGGCGTCTCGAAAGCCTACGCCATGACCGGGTGGCGGATCGGCTATGCCACCGGCCCGCAGGTCCTGATCAGGACGATCACCAGCCTGCTCTCGCAGAGCACGACCTGCCCATCCTCGGTCAGCCAGGCGGCGGCGGTCGCCGCGTTGACGGGCAACCAGGCCTTCGTGCGCCGCGCCAGTGACAGCTACCAACAGCGCCGCGACCGGGTCGTCGAGCTGCTCGCGGCGGTGCCGGGAATCACCTGCGCGCGGCCCGACGGGGCATTCTACGTCTATCCCAATGTCAGCGGGCTCATCGGCAAGCGCACGCTCAAGGGCGACATGCTCGGCAGCGACCTCGACGTGACCATGTTCTTCCTGCGCGAGGGCGGCGTCGCCGTCGTCGACGGCGGCGCCTACGGACTCAGCCCGTATGTCCGGATCTCTTTCGCGACCTCGCTCGAAGCCATCGAAGCCGGTTGCACCCAGCTTCGCGAGGCCTGCGCGACGTTGAGCTGACCAAAACCTGCCGACCCATGAATCCATTGAGGAGAAACCCATGAAAGCGCTTGTCCTAGGAGCATCGATGCTTGCCGTCGTCGCGGCTACCGCAGCCCATGCCGACCAGCTTGATGACATCAAGAAACGCGGTACGCTGATCTGCGCAACACTCGGCACGGCCGAGCCTTTCAGCTTCCAGGATTCGGCGAGTCGCCAGACGGTCGGCTACGACGTCGATTTCTGCCAGGCCATCGCCGAGGCGATCGGCGTGAAGCTCGAACTCAAGCTGCTGGCCGTGGAGGCCCGCATTCCCGAGCTGTCGCAGGGGCGCGTCGACGTCGTCGCGGCCAATCTGGGCTACACGCCCGAGCGGGCCGAGCAGATCGACTACAGCGATTTCTACTATGTCAGCCAGCAGAAGGTCATGGTCCGCGAGGGCGATGGCGAGACCGTCGCCGGCGACCTGGCAGGCAAGCGCATCAGCGCCATCAAGGCCTCGACCTCCGAGATCGCGGTGAAGCAGGGCATCCCGACCGCGCAGACCGTCACCTTTCAGGATGCGCCGTCGTCCTTCCTTGCCCTGCAGCAGCGCAAGGTCGCAGGCTTCGTCGCCTCCGAGATCCTGCTTGTGAAGTTTCGCGACCAGGCCGGCTCGGGCTTCAAGATCCTCGAGCCCTCGCTGATGCGCGAGCCCTGGGGCGTCGGCGTGCGCAAGGGCGAGAAGCCACTGCTCGAGGCCGTGAACAAGACGCTGGCCGGAATGGAGACCTCCGGCAAGGCCGATGCGATCTTCGCCAAATGGCTCGGACCGAACACGCTCTATAAGCTGACCCGGGGATTCAAGATCGAACCCCGGACCTGACCTGTCGCGAGAGGGAGATCGGGAATGGGCTATGCGCTGGACTTCTCGAAGATCCTCGCCGCCGACGGCGGCGCCTGGATCTGGCATGGCATCCTGACCTCCCTCGGCCTGACCCTGTGGTCCGGCCTGATCGCGTTCGGACTGGGGATCGCATTGGCCGTGGCGCGCGCTGCCGGGGGGCGCGTGCTCGGCAGCGTCATCGCGGCCTATGTCGAGTTCCAGCGCAACGTGCCGATGCTGGTGCACATCCTGTTTTGGTATTTCGGCGTCGCTGCCCTTCTGCCAAACGGCATCTCAGACTGGATCAACGACCGCGGTAGCGAGTTCGCCTTCGCCGGCATCGCCATGGGCCTGTGCATGGCCGCCTACATCTCAGAAGATCTGCGCAGCGGGCTGCGCTCGGTTTCCAAGGGGCAGTACGAGGCCGCCACGGCGATGGGCTTCGGCTACGGAGCGTCGATGCGCCTGATCATCCTGCCGCAGGCCTTCCGCGTCTCCTTGCCCGGCCTGACGAACCAGACGCTCCTCCTGTTCAAGAACACCAGCCTCGCCATGGCGATCGGCGTCGCCGAACTGACCTATCGGACCCGCGAGATCGAAAGCGCGACCTTCCGCACCTTCGAGGCCTTCGCCGTCGCGACGGTGCTCTATCTCGCCGTGTCCTTCACCATCATGGCGGCAGGATCCCTGCTGGATCGTCGCCTCAGCATCGCGAGGCGCTGACGATGTGGGAGATCCTGCGCGCGAACTGGGAGCTGCTCCTTATCGGGCAGTTCCCCCACGGACCGCTCGGCGGTCTGGCGATGACGCTGATCCTGGCCGTATCCGCGATCGCGGCGGCCTTCGTGTTGGGGACGTTGATTGCACTCGCACGCACCAGCGGGTCTGCGGCCTTGAGCAGGCCGGCGGCGGTGCTGGTCTATCTCGTGCGCGGGCTGCCCCCGGTCATGGCTGTCTTCTGGGCCTATTTCGCACTGCCGGCCCTCATCGGCAGGCCCATCCCGGGCTTCTGGACCCTGCTGACCGCGCTGATCCTGTATGAGAGCGCATATCTCTCGGAGATCATCCGCGCCGGCATCCAGTCGTTGCCGAAGGGTCAATTCGAAGCCTCGCGCGCACTGGGCATGAGCTCCGCCCAATCGACCCGAGATATCGTGCTTCCCCAAGTCTATTACACGATGCTGCCGAGCATGGTCAGCCAGTTCGTGTCGACGATCAAGGAAACCTCGCTCGGCTACATCATCGCCGTCCAGGAGCTGACATTCGCCGCCAACCAGATCAATAACCGCATGCTGACCAAGCCGTTCGAGGTCTTCCTGATCCTGGCGGCGATCTACTTCGCCGTCTGTTTCACCCTGACCTCGGTCGCGCGCCTCATCGAGCACCGGACCTCCAGGCTGCGCAACGCACCCGCCTTGCAAGGGAATGCCGCATGATCACGTTCGAGAACATCGACAAATGGTATGACGGCTATCATGCGCTCGTCGGCGTCACCGCCGAGGTCAACGCCGGATCCGTGGTCGTCGTCTGCGGGCCTTCGGGCTCCGGCAAGTCGACGCTGATCCGCACGATCAACCGGCTCGAGCCGATCGACAAGGGCCGGGTCGTCATCGACGGCATCGACGTCCACGCCCTGCGGGGCAAGGATGTGAACCGCATGCGCAGCCGGATCGGCTTCGTGTTCCAGCAGTTCAACCTGTTCCCGCATCTCAGCGTTCTCGACAACGTCGCCATCGCGCCGAGCCGCGTGCTGGGCGTGTCGCGCGAGGAGGCTCGCAAGCGGGCCCGGCAACTTTTGACGCGGGTCGGGCTCGCGGAGCGGATCGACCGCTATCCCCATCATCTCTCGGGCGGCCAGCAGCAGCGCGTCGCCATCGCCCGGGCGCTTGCGATGCAGCCCCCGGTGATGCTGTTCGACGAGCCGACGAGCGCGCTCGACCCCGAGATGGTCGGCGAAGTGCTGCAGGTCATGAAGGACCTGGCCCGCGACGGCATGACCATGGTTTGCGTCACCCACGAGATGGGCTTCGCCCGCGAGGTCGCCAGCGAGGTCTGGTTCATGGACCATGGCCGGATCGTCGAGACGGGCACCCCTTCGGGCTTCTTCGCATCCCCGCAGACGGAACGCGCACGCAAATTCCTGGCCGAAATCCGGCATTGATCGACGAACAGGACGCAAGCTCACCCGGGCTCGTCTTCGAAGCCGTAGAGCCGCGCGGGGTTGCCGACTGCGATACCGGCGACGGCATCGTCTTAGCCGATGCAAGCCGTCAGAAAATCGATGAGGTCCGACGGGACGGGTTTTTCCGCCTCGGTCGCGTGGGGCTAGTCCGAAGATGAACCGGGGTCGGCGGTCAGGCCGATCAGCCTGCTTCCGTAGCCCACAAGGTCGCCATCGCGCGCTGCGATATCGCTGACCTTTCCACCGACCGCCGCGAGAACGGGAAGCACCAGATCGCCGGCTTCCAGATATGCCACGATGTCGCCGGCCGAGACATCGGCACCCCGCTCCAGCTCGGGCTGAGCGCGAGCCGGATGGGCCGGTCGAAAGCGGGCCGGCACCGGTGCGGTGAGCCATGAAATGTCTGCCGGGGCGAGTGAGATGGGAGTTAGGCCGCTCTGCGCCGGAGTCGTTTCCACCACGAGACGATGACGCATGCCGTCTCTGGAGATCTCGATTTCGTCGATGCCACGCTCCGCCATCCGACAGGCAAGTTCGGCAAGGTCGCTTAGATTCATGCCGATCTCCCGGTCGCGGAGCGCAGGGAAAGCCGCCGGGCCAGCGCGACCGCGCGCGTGATCCGCGCCAGATAGAGGTCGTGCTCGCGCAGGGCATCGAGCGCGGCGTCCCAACGCGTCTCGACGAAGCGCAGGCGGCCGCCCGGGCGAAGCTGCCCGAGGCGCCAGAGATCGGCTCCGATGACGACGCCGATCTTCGGATAGCCGCCGCATGTATTGGCCTCCACGGCCTGGATGATCGGCTGGCCGGAGGGCGGCACCTGGACCACACCGGGCAGGATGCCATGCGACAAAAGCTCGTGCCGTTCTGCTGCGATCAGATCGACGCCTGCCAGCCGCAGGCCCATGCGGTTGCTGTCGGGCCGCATCGTCTAGGGCGTCGACCACAAGGCTTCGCGCGAGGCCTCGGTGAAGAACCGGTACTCCGCCGCCGGCAGCACGCGCACGGTGACGTCGCTCTCGCAATCCGGTGCTGCCGGATCCGCCAGCACGCGTTGCGGAGGCAGCACGCCAAAACCGCCCTCCAATCCCTCGAGCGACCCTCCCGGACCAAGCGGCAACACGTCTCCAGCCGCGACGGCGCGCCCCTCGATGCCGCCGAAGCTGCTCTTCACATCGGTGCTTCGCGCGCCGAGCACCGGCTCGGACGCGATGCCGCCGGCAAGTGCGACGTAGGCGCGCAGGCAGCCCCGCGGCGCGCGCAGGACGAGTTCGGAGCCGGCCTCCGCCCGCATCGTCCACCAGGGCGGCACTGCCCTGCCATCGAGGCGCGCCTCGCCATCGGCCCCAGTTAAGGCGAAGGACGTGGCGGCCCGGAAGCGCAGGCGCAGTGGCGAGAGGGTCGCCTCCAGCGCCGCCGCCTGGGGTGCGTTGCCGAGCATCGCATTGCCAACACGCAGCGCGAGCGCGTCCATCGCGCCGGCGCTCGCGACGCCCAAGGCGCGCCGGCCTGGCCGACCGAGGTCCTGGACCGTGACCAGGGGCGTAGATGCCAGGACCTCGATCGAAGCCGGGACGTCGGTCATGGCTCGAAGCTCTCGACGATGAAGCGCAGACGGTCGCCCGGCGCCAGCAGCACGGGCGGCGAGGCGGAGGGATCGAAGAGCGTCAGGCTGGTGCGGCCGAGGATATGCCAGCCCGACGGGGTCGTAACGGGCAGGATGCCGGCCTGGACTCCTCCCACCATCACCGCACCGGCTCCCACCCTTACCCGCGGCACGTCGCGGCGCGGTTTGCCCAGAACAGGGTCTAGGCCCGAGAGATAGGGAAAACCTGGCACGGCACCGATGGCCAGCACCCGGTACTCCGCTGCGCTATGGCGCGCCACATAATCGTCCGGTGAGAGACCGGCATGAGCGGCCAGATCGGCGAGATCCTCGCCAAAAGCGCCGCCATAGGCCACCGGCACTTCGATGAGCCGGCCGGTCGGACCTTCGCCCTCCGCATCCGACCAGGCGCTTCGCAGCGCGTCCTCAAGATCGGCAACGTCTTCGGCGAAGGGATCGAACAAGACCAGCAGGTTGTTGACCCCGGTCACGACCTCGACGACCGACGGCCAGGCGGCGACGCGCCCGGCTAGGGTCCAAACGCGATGCTGGACCGCCATGTCGAGCGTCCGCCCGCTTTCCAGCAGGAAAGCGGCCTCGCCCATCCGGCTGATGTAGAGCGGCGGTTCGATCATGCGCGATCCACCTTCCTGCGTCGTTCGAGGAAGTGGATCGAGGCGCCGCCTGCGGCAAAGTCCGGATCGGCGAGCAGGTTACGGTGCAGCGGAATGTTGGTCTTGATCCCCTCCACGACCAGCTCGGCGAGCGCGCCTTGCATCCGGGCGATCGCCTCGGTTCGGGTCGCGCCGTGCGCGATGACCTTGGCGATCATCGAATCGTAGTGCGTCGGGACGACATAGCCGGAGGTCACGTGACTATCGACCCGGATCCCGGGACCACCCGGCGCGTGCCAAAAGCCGATGCGCCCGGCTGAGGGCATGAACGTCACCGGATCCTCGGCGTTGATGCGGCATTCGATGGCATGCCCGTCGCGGCGGACATCGTCCTGGCCCAGCGGCAGGGGCTCGCCCAGGGCGACACGCAGCTGCAGCTCGACGAGGTCGAGCCCGGTGACCATCTCGGACACCGTGTGCTCGACCTGAAGGCGCGTATTCATCTCGATGAAGAAGAGCTCGCCGTCCTCGTGGAGGAACTCGAACGTGCCGACGCCGCGATAGCCCATCGCCTTGCAGGCCGCGACACAGCGCCGGCCCACCCGCACGATCAGCGCACGCGGCACGCTAGGCGCCGGGGCTTCCTCGAGGATTTTCTGATGGCGGCGCTGCATCGAGCAGTCGCGCTCGCCGAGCCAGAGGCAATCGCCATGCGCGTCGGCGACGATCTGGATCTCGATATGGCGCGGCTTCTCGAGGAAGCGTTCCAGGTAGACCGTCGGGTTGCCGAAGGCCCTGCCTGCCTCCTCGCGCGTCATCGCGATCGCGCCGATGAGCTCGCTCTCGTCGCGAACGATGCGCATGCCGCGCCCGCCGCCGCCGCCGGCTGCCTTGACGATGACCGGAAAGCCGACGCGGCGGGCGATGGCGAGGCTCGTCTCGTCGGCCTCCAACCCTCCCTCATAGCCCGGCACGCAGGGCACGCCGGCTGCGATCATGGCGCGCTTGGCCGAAATCTTGTCGCCCATCGTCCGGATGGCCGAAGCCGGCGGACCGAGGAAGACCGGTCCCTCCTCCTCGATCATCTGCGCGAAATCGGCGTTCTCCGAGAGAAAGCCGTAGCCGGGATGAATGGCCTGGGCGCCTGCCGCGCGCGCCGCGAGGAGCAACGCGTCCTTGTCGAGATAGCTGCCTGCGGATGGCGCCGGGCCGATGCAGACGCTCGCATCCGCGAGACGCACATAAGGCGCGTCCCGGTCGGCCTCGGAGAAGGCCTGGACACAGCGCAGGCCGAGCCGCCGGCAGCCCCGCTGGATGCGCAGGGCGATCTCGCCACGGTTGGCGATCAGGACAGTGTCGAACATGGCGGCCCGTACATGCTGTCGGTCACGTCACGCGATCTCGAACAAGGGCTGGCCCTCGTCGACGGCGGCCCCATCGGCGGCGAGGATGCGCCGCACGCGGCCCGAGGTTTCCGCCGGAATCTTGCAGAGCGTCTTCATCGCCTCGATGAGGCCGAGCGTCTGCCCGGACTCGACGGCATCGCCCTCCGCGACAAAGGGGGCTTCGCCCGGCGCCGCAGCGCGGTAAAACGTGCCGACCATCGGGGAAACCACGATGCCGCCGGCTACGTCAGCGGCTGCAGTGACTGCCGGCGAGGCTTCGACGATGGAGAGCCGGTGCGAGCCGGCATCGGCCCCTGGCGCAGCGGCAGCGATGGCTGCGCCGCGCTTCACCAGCCTGATGCGTCCGTCGCCACCTTCGATTTCGAGCTCGACCAGGGGTGACGTCGCCATCAGGTCGATCAGCTTTGCGACCCGCTTCAGATCCATGGCTGGAGTTTCCTGTCAGACGGAGGTCGGCACGAAAGACTGAACGACGACGCCAGCGGCCTCGAGACGCTGCCGGACGCCGCGCGCGAGCGCAACCGCATGGGGAGAATCGCCATGGACGCAGATCGTATCGATGGGGCTGGGATGACGCGTGCCGTCGATGGTGATCACGGCCCGGGCCTCGACCATGGCAAGGACATGGGCCGCCGCCTGCTGCGCGTCCTCGATCATGGCACCGGGCCTGCCACGCGGCACGAGCTGGCGATCCTCGCCGAAGGCACGGTCGGCGAAGATTTCGTGGATCACATCGAGGCCTTGCGCCCGACCGGCACCAACAAGTTCGCTCAAGGCGATCGCCGTCAGCCGCAGCGACGGATCGACCGCCTTGATGGCGCGCGCCACCGCAGCCGCGATCTCCGGCTCGGCCGCGGCGATGTTGCCGAGTGCGCCATGGGCCTTCACATAGGTGATGCGATGGCCGGCATAGACCGCGAGCGCCTGTGCCGCGCCGATCTGGTAGGCGACGATCCGCTCGATCTCGCTCGCCGAATACGGCATGCGACGACGCCCGAAGCCCCACAGGTCCGGGAACCCGGGATGCGCGCCGACGGCGACGCCGTTCTCTCGCGCGATCCGGAAGACGTCGGCCATGATCTCGGGGTCGCCCGCGTGGAACCCGCAGGCGACATTGGCCGAGGTGACGATGGACAGCATTTGCGCGTCGTCACCGATGGAATAGGCACCGTAGCCTTCGCCCAGATCCGAATTGAGATCGATTGTCCGCATGGATCGGTGTCCAGGAATGCCGCTTTGCATCAGATGCCGAGATAGGCCCGGCGCACATCCGGATTGTCGCGGATGTCGGCGGCCTGGCCGGACAGCATGATCCTGCCGGTCTGCAGGATGTAGGCCCGGTCGGCAATCTCGAGGCTCTCGACGATACGCTGCTCGACAAGCAGGATCGTCACGCCCGTCTTGCGGATGGTCTGGACCGCTTCGAAGATCTCGTCGACGAGCTTGGGCATGATGCCCTGCGACGGCTCGTCGAGCATCAGCAGTTTGGGCCGGGTCATCAAAGCGCGCCCGATCGCCAGCATCTGCTGCTCGCCGCCCGACAATGTCTCGGCGCGCTGGGGCAGGCGCTCCTTGAGCCTGGGAAACAGGGTAAATATCTGCTCGAGCGGCTGGTCGCGGTCGGGCTTGCCCCGGTGGAGATAGCTGCCCAGGCGTAGATTGTCCTCGACCGAGAGCCTCGGAAAAAGCCGACGATTCTCGGGAACATAGGCGACGCCGCGCGCGGTGATCTGATGCGCCGGCAAACTGTCCAGCCGCTCACCATTGAAGGTGACCGAGCCCGAACGCAGTCGTTCCATGCCAGCGATCGCCTTCAGCAAGGTCGATTTACCGGCGCCGTTGGCGCCGGCGACGACGACGATCTCGTTCTCGGCGACCTCAAGCGAGACGCCGGCTATGGCAATCATGCCGTCATAGGCGACATCGAGAGAGGCGACTTCAAGCAGCACGGTGACGCTCCCCGAGATAGGCGCCGATCACCTCGTCATTGCGGACAATCTCCGCCGGCGTTCCCTCGGCGAGTTTCTTACCGAGATGCAGCACGACGGTGCGGTCGACCAGCGGCATGACGATCTCCATGACGTGCTCGACCATGACGACGGTGACGCCGTCGCGCCGGACCTGGCGGACGAGCTCGACGCCCTGGCGCGCCTCCTGCGGCGTGAGGCCGGTGAGAACCTCGTCGAGCAGCAGAAGCTTCGGCCTGGTCGCCAGCGCGCGGGCCACCTCAAGCCGCCGCTTTTCGGGCGGCGTCAGCAGCCGTGCCTCGATTGTCGCACGATGGGCAAGCCCGACATAGTCGAGCACCTCAAGCGCTGCCCGGCGCGCTGCACTTGCGCTTCGGTTGCGGACGAACGAGCCGACGATCACGTTCTCGACCACGTTCATCGAGTCGAAAGAGCGCGGCACTTGGAACGTTCGGGCGATGCCGAGTTCGCAGCGTTCCGGAGCCGACAGCGCGGTGATGTCCCGCCCTTCAAAAAGAACAGTGCCGGATGTCGGCCTGCGCATGCCGGCCACGGCACTGAACAACGTCGATTTTCCGGCGCCGTTCGGACCAATCAGGCCGAGGATCTCGCCACGCTTCACCTGGATCGAGACGTCGGAATTCGCCAGCAAGCCGCCGAAGCGCTGCGTCACATGCTCGGTTCTCAGAATGACGTCATCGCTCACAGCCGGGCCTCCTGCGTCCCGGCAGGCCGTCCGCGGCCGAACTGGCTGACGAAACTGACAAGCCCCTCCGGCCGCGCCAGGGCCACGACGACGATGAGGCCGCCATAAATCATGAGGTCGATCCCTGAACCCGAACCGCCCAGATAGCTGCGGGTCATCTCGGTGAGCGGGATCAGAATCGCGGCACCGAGCAGAGGCCCCCACAATGTGCCAAGACCGCCTAGAACGGCCGGCAGGGCGAAGAGCAGGGAAAAGCGGAAGCTCATGACACTTTCAGGGTCGATGTAGGAGACGAAAGCTGCATAGAATCCGCCGCCGACCGCGGTGAAGAACGCCGACAGCGCGGCTGCGGCCATCTTGGATTTGAACACGCGCACGCCGAGGCTCTCGGCCGCCTCGGGATTGTCCTTCACGGCCCGCCACCAATAGCCCCAGCGCGAATCCTCAATCAGGAAGGTCGCGAACCAAGTCACGATGACGAGGCCGAGCGCGAAATAGAGATAGGGAAACTTGTTGCGGGCGAATTGCAGCGTCCACCATGAATCGGGCCCGAACGGCCACTGGATTCCCATCGCCGCGCCGAGGTAATCCGAGTTGTGGATGATCAGCAGTCCGCCCTCGGCCACCACGATCGTCGCAATCGCGAAATAGTGCCCCTTGAGCCGGAAGAAGACGTAACCAAGGCCGAGCGCGATCAGCGCGGACAGGAGACCGCCGAAGAGCATGCCGCCCCAGGGCACCAGGCCGAATTTGGAAAAAATCACGGTCGTCGCATAGGCGCCGATACCGAAATAGAGCGCATGACCAAGCGAGATCTGGCCGCAATAGCCGGCAAGGATATTCCAGCTCTGTGACACAGCCGCGTAAAGCAATGTCAAGATGATGACGTTTTGCAGGTAGACGTCGCGGATGCCCAGCGGCAGCAGGGCGATGACGGCGAAGACGGCGGTTGCGAAGACGAGCTGCCGCTGGCGACTGGTCGAGAACCGGTCTACGGCCGCAACCACCGCTTCGGAAGATGGGGTCGAGGTCATCACAGTTTCCCGAAGAGGCCACTCGGCCT
This sequence comes from Pseudorhodoplanes sp., assembly GCF_059499825.1. NCBI lineage: Bacteria > Pseudomonadati > Pseudomonadota > Alphaproteobacteria > Hyphomicrobiales > Pseudorhodoplanes > Pseudorhodoplanes sp. The sequence continues at coordinate 177,608 of NZ_JCABZI010000020.1, read as the reverse complement.
GACGAACACGACGGCAAGATACAGTGCGTAGATGCCGGCCGATTTCATCGATGGGGGCAGCACGAATGTCGTCGCCGATTCGACCAGCCCCACGATCACGCCCGCAGCGAGTGCGCCGAAGACGCTGCCGAAGCCGCCGAGCGCGACGGTGACATAGGCGATCAGGCCGAAGGTCGCCCCGACCTGGGGATGGATGTAGTAGAAGGTGGCAAGCACGACACCGGCGATACCGACCAACGCTGCTCCCAGACCCCAGCCGAACATGAAGACGCGATTCCGGTCGATACCGACCAGCGCCACGGCGCCCTGATCTTCGCGGGTCGCTTCCAGCGCCTTGCCGAAGTCCGTCCGCGACATCAGCAGATAGAGACCACCGAACACGATGATCGACACCGCGCCGCCGAAGATCTGCGGCCAAGGCAGAAATATGCCGCCGATCTCCAGCGTCTTGCCGCCCAGCCACGAGTTGCCGATGTTGCGATAGTCAGGCGTGAAGAAGTACTGCGCCGCGCCCTGCAGGAATGTCGCCAGCCCGAATGTGGCGAAGATCTGGACCATCCCCGTATTCGCCGTCGCCCGGAGCGCATGCCTGACGATGAACACATACGACGCTGCACCGACGACGAACAGAAGCCCGGCCACGAGAGGCGTGAGCAGGATCGGGTCGACCATCGACGTCACGACCAGGAAGAACGTCGCGTACATTGCGATCATCAGGAACTCGCCATGAGCGAAGTTCACCACGTCCATCAGCCCGAAGATCAGCGAGAGACCGACGGCGATCAGTCCATAGATGAGGCCGATCAGAAGCCCGCTGGCGAGCACCTGAAGGATTGCCTGCGATGTCATCGATCTGGTCCTCAGGCGTTCAAGACGACATCGGCCAGATCGGCTCGGCGATAGCGACCTCCGTCGGGAAGATCGTGACGAACTTGTCGCCGACCCATTGCAGGAGCACTACGTCGGCAAATGCGTTCTGCCCGTCTTCCCCGAACTTGACGCGCGACCAGGGCATGATCGTCTGGTCGCCGGGGATATCAGTTGCGGTGAGCGCTGACCTGATCTTCTCCCCATCGGTCGACTTGGCGCGGTCGATGGCGTCTGCGAGGACGAGCAGCGACATGAACTGGCGCGCAGTGTTGTCGTTGAGGTCCTTGCCCGAGCGGGCGCGGTAGCGTTGGTTCACAGGCGTGATAGCGGGCCGCTTCGGCGCGAGATCGAGCGACGCGCTGGCGCGGGTGACCACACCGCGCAGCTTGTCACCGACTGCATCGTAGAGCGCCTTTTCGGAGAAACCCGCCGCTTGCGCCAAGATGTTCCTCGGGCGATAGCCGAGATCGGCCATGGTCTTGATCAGCAGGATCGCATCGGTTGTATAGGACGACGGCATCAGAACATCGGCGTTGGCACTCTTGAGCTGCTGGACCTCGGCCGTCAGCGAGGGCGAGCTCGCCTTGTACTTGATGTCGACGGCGATCTTGTACCCACGCTCCGCCGCAAGCTTGCGCTGGACGTTGGCGGAGTCCGTGCCGAAGATGGTGTCTTCGGCGAAAATCGCGATCGTCTCGATGCGATGGCCGCGACGCTTCTGTGCGTCCATTAGGTCGAACATGCCCAGCGTAAAGCCCTCGTCATGAGGGGAGGCGCGGAAGAAATATTTGAGATTGCGCCGGTGCAGGCTCGGCGAAGAGGATTCGGCGCACATGAATGGCACGCCATACCGCTCGCAGGCGACACTGACTGTTGCAGACACCGCCGACTGATAGCAACCGATGACGGCCACGACCTTGTCCTGCGTGATCAGGCGCTCGGCTTCTGCCCGCCCCTTCTGCGGATCGTTCTGATGGTCGGCGAAGACCAGGCGAAGTTTGGCGCCGCCAAGCCCGGCCAAACCATTTCCGCGCGCCGTTGACAGCCTGAGGTCGTTGATGTTGTTGATAAGGTCGAGCGCGGTCTCGTAGACATGCTTGGTGTCGAGACCGATCTGCGCATTGTTGCCGGACATCGGGTAGATCGCCCCGATGACCACCTCGGTTGCGCCTTGGGCCACCGCCTGGCGTATCGCGGCCAGCGGCAGGAGCGCAGCGGCTCCCGCGATAAGTTCGCGGCGGTTCATGACTATCCCCTTTTTGTCTGGACGCCGTTATCGACGTCTCTTGCCCCTCGTGACCCATGTGGCAACGACCGGCATCAAAAGGATTAAATCGTCCGCTTGACTTTAAGATAGGGAGTTATTCTCCGCGCGCGCCATTCCCAAAAGCGATTTGGCATCGGTCACGGACCTTCCAGAACTTGTCGATGCCTATGCTGATGCGATGGCCGTCGATGAGCTGCTCGACGCGATGAAACAGCACCATCATCAGCGGCATCCGCACGATGAGGTGGTCGAGCACGTCGGTCATGTCAAAACCGATGAAGCTGGCGTCGAGCGCGATCGCGTCTTCCTCGGCATCCAGAACCCAGCCGAACGGTGCGCCATTGCACCAGCGTTCGAGCCTGGCGCCGATGCCCTCGCGATCCTGCTGCCCGAGAAAGGCACACAGCGCCGACAGCAACGAAGGCCGCAAGACCCTGCGACTGCGCGATCCCGGCTATGACGCCACCGGGCTGTTCGCGCGCTGGCTGGAGATTTTGGAAGAGGGGGGCTGCCGGCTGCGCTTGCGGCCGCGCTCGCGCTCGACACCTGGCTTTGGCTCGAGCCGTCCGAACGCACGGGCGAGCTTGGGGTGACGACCCCGAGCATTCGGTCCTTGAACCGCGTCGCCAGAGCATTGCGGGCGGCCTTGTATCTCGTTCTGGAAACGGACGCAGATGCGCGCGGATATCGGAAAGATCGACGAAGCGGTCGATGGCTCGCGCCCAATGATCAGCCGGAACGTGACGCTCCAGGCTGAACTCGTAGAACAGCGCTCTTGCGCCACCCGCTGTTTGCCATCATCGCGGCGCCCTCCGCCCAAGAAAGAACTGAATCAGGACTTCATACCCGCGGCAATGACGACTTTTTCAACGGCATCGGCGCAGATTGGGGCTATTCTCTGGATGGGCCAGTGTCAGATCCGTTCGATGTCTACAAGCCCAAGGCTGCGTGGCAGGTTGCGCCATACGGGAGGATTGAGGCTCGTCGGCTTATCTCGGCCCACCTCTTGCCGGATCGACGTCGTTTCTCGCCGATAAACGTCTTGACAGCTAAGCGGCGTCTGTCTTCAATACGATACGGTTTAGTAAAATTGGTGCGCTCTTATGTTGATACCCGCCATCTCGTTTGATCGTGTCGCGCTTCGGATTGCCGGCTCTACGATCTATGAGGACCTGAGTTTCCAGGTCGAAGCGGGAGAGTTCCTTTGCCTCCTCGGGCCGTCTGGCTGCGGCAAGTCCACCGCACTGCGGCTGATGGGCGATCTGATGCCGCATTCGGGCGGGGACATCCGGATCAAAGGTGCGCCGCCGGCTCGTGCCTGGGATCAGATCGCCTACGTCTTCCAGTCGCCGCGGTTACTCCCGTGGAAGAGCGCGCTCGAGAACGCCGCATTCGGGCTTGAACTGCGTATACCGGCGATGCCCGCTGCCGAGCGTGAACAACGCGCGCTGCTGCAGATGCAGCGCGTCGGTCTTGGACAGGACGGGTATAAGCTGCCCGTTGCGCTGTCCGGCGGCGAAAAGCAGCGTGTCGCCATTGCGCGGGCCCTCGCCCTCGATCCTGATATCATTCTGATGGACGAACCGTTCTCCGCGCTCGATCCCAATACCCGCACGCGCCTGCGACGGCAGGTCGTCGAGCTTTGGCAGGGCTCCGGCAAGACGGTCGTCTTCGTGACCCACGACATCGACGAGGCGCTGATGCTGGCAGATCGCATCATCGTGCTGCGACCCAAGCCCGCACGCGTGGAACGAACGCTCATGATAACCGCGTCACGCCCGCGCGACGTCGAGAGCGACGCATCGCTGCGCGAAATGCGTGCCGAACTGGCCGCACTGTTCAAAGAGATGGGCGAATCCGAGCACGAGGAGATCACGGCATGAAGCAGGATTTCACAAGGCGCGCGGCGCTGGGCATGGGGTTGACCCTGCCGCTGGCCACGGCCGCGCGGGCCCAGGCCACGACACTCAAGTTCGGCTATCTCGCAGACCCGTCGCACGAGGCCGCGCTCTGGGCCTTGCGCAATGGCAAGGTGACGTCACCGTCCTTGCGGATAGAGAGCACCCCGCTCGATATTGCGGCGCTCATCCAGGCGACTGCCGCACGCAGCTACGACGTGATCGAGACCGCCGCCATAGCGGTACCCCGCGCTCGCGAGCGCGGGCTCGATCTGCGCATCATCGGCACTGGTCTGCGTTACCACATGTCTGGCGAGGGCTCCGATATCTGGGTCAAGCGCGACAGCCCGATCCGCTCCGCCGCCGATCTCAAAGGCAAGAAGCTTGCGATCTACGCGATCGGCTCGGCCGGGACGACGCTCATCCGCATTGCGCTCGCCGATGTGCACGGCTTAAACGTCGCACAGCGTGGCGGCGACATCGAACTTGTCGAAATGCCGGCACCCGCCATGCCGGCTGCGCTGGCGGCAGGCCGAGTCGATGCGGCGACACTGATCCATGCCCAGGCATTCCAGGCGCAGAAGACCGGCGAGTTCATCTCGATTGCGCGCACGGCCGGCGACATGACGCAGCGCTTCGGCGTCCGCATGGTCTCCGCCGTTCTCGCGGGATATGGCGACAAGCTCGACGCGCAGCCGGCGCTTTACGAGGAGTTTCTGCGCGTACTGCGCGCCTCAGTGGACTACGCCCTTGCCAACCAGGACGAGGTCTTCGCCGCTGTCGGCAAGGATACGCAGACCGATCCGGCCTTCTTCAAGGCCTGGTTCACGCGCTTCTCGGAGTTTCCGGTGACGCTGCTGCCCGACGACGTGAAAGCGATCGACATCCTCTGGAAGCGCTCCGTCGAGATGGGGATTCTGACCAAGCTGCCGCCGCTGAACGAGGCCGTGTGGCAGAAGGTCAATCGCGGCTAATGCTCGTGTCGTCAGCACCAAGGGGTAGAGCTCCCAGCCTCTGGCGCTTGTTGCGGCGCGACATCGTGTTGCACGGTTTCACCCTCGTCTTCGTGGCGGCGTGGTGGGGCTATGCGCAACTGGTGCCGGCCTATCTGCTTCCGGGCCCCTGGCACGTGCTGCAGCGCATGGCGCAGTTCCTGACCGACCCCACCCTGACCGTGCAACTCCTGGCTTCGCTTTGCCATGTCGCCGCCGCGCTCGTCCTGTCGTTCCTGATCGGCGGCGTGCTCGCAGTCGTCGCCTATGCGGTGCCGATGCTGCGCCTGTTGATCGATGCGAGGGTAACCCCGTTCCTCAATGCCTTTTCGGGGATAGGCTGGCTCTTCCTCGCGATCCTCTGGTTCGGGATCAACAGCTTGACGGTCGTCTTCGCGGTCACGCTTATCCTGACGCCGTTCACGACCATCAACATCAGGACCGGTCTGAACGAACTCGATCGCGAGCTTGTCGAGCTCGGTCGTAGCCTAACGCGCAGTCGGCTGCACCAAATCCGGACGCTGATCGTTCCGATGCTCGTACCTTACGTCTTCGCCGCATTGCGGACCGGTTTCGGCGTCGCCTGGAAGGTCGTGCTCACGGCCGAGCTCTTTGGCGGGAACGTAGGCGTCGGCTACCTGCTCAACACGGCGCGGCAGGAATTCGACACCGAGACGATCTTCGCCGTGATCGTCTTCATCATCTTGTTCGTGGCGCTGACGGAAACCGTGCTGCTCCGGCCGCTGCAGCGCCGGCTCGACAGGCGTTATCGCCATGATTGAGCCGCCAACAGCCCGTGCAGGCGCCGCCAATTTGATCTCGCACGGCTTTGCCGAGGGCGCGATCCTGCTCTTTGTTCTGCTGTGGTGGTCGACAGCGCGGGGATTGCCCGCCTTCGTGCTGCCCGGGCCGTGGGACGTGCTGCAGACCTTCGCCACGCTCCTCATCGAGCCCTCGCTGTTCGTTCATGTCGGCGTCAGCTTCGCCCGGATCATGGCAGCGCTCGTGCTCACCATGGCGCTGGCGATCGGCCTCGGGCTGGCGGCGCGGGGCTCCGAGCTCTTCGCGCTGGTTCTGGAGGCGCGCATCCTGCTCGTGCTGAACTCGTTTCCCGGCATCGGCTGGGCGATCCTCGGCGTGACGTGGTTCGGCGTCTCGAACGGCACCGTCGTCTTCATCCAAGTCGCGATCGTGCTGCCCTTCTGCCTTATCGCCGTGCTTGAGGGGTTCCGGCAGATCGACCGCGAACTGGAGGAGATGGGCCGCAGCTTCACACGGCGTCGCTGGCTCAGTTTCACGAAGGTCACGCTGCCGCTGCTCGCGCCCTTCCTGATCGCCGGTCTGCGCGTTGCGACGGGGATCGCCTGGAAGATCGCGCTCGTGGCCGAACTCTTCGGAGCCCAGACCGGGCTCGGCTACCTGCTCGTTCAGGCGCAGTCCAACGCCAACGCCGCGATGCTCTTCGCCATATGCCTCGTCATCGTCGTTATCGTCTTCGCGCTGGACCGGCTGCTGCTGCGTCCGCTGGCGCAGGCCTATTCGCGCAATCAGGGAGGAACCTCATGACAGCCTTGACGACAACCCGCATCGGGCCGGCGCCATTCATCGCCGTAGATCACGCCGGTGAGGGCGACCTCGTCGTCCTCATGCACGGTATCGGCGGCAACAAGCGCAACTGGCACGACAACCTGCCGGCCTTCGCCGGGCGTTTTCATGCAGTTGCCTGGGACGCACGCGGCTATGGGGAAAGCGACGACTACGAGGGCGACTTGGTCTTCCGCGATTTCTCCCATGATCTGGCTCGCGTGCTCGACCATTTCGGCGCCGCCAAGGCCCATATCGTCGGCCTGTCCATGGGCGGGCGGATCGCCATGGATTTCGTGGAGACCTATCCCGAGCGCGTCCTGACGCTCTCGCTCTGCGACACGCATCGCGGCTTTTCGCATTTCAGCGAGGCAAAGAAGGCCGAGTTCATCCGCCTGAGGAAGGAGCCGCTGGTGAACGGCGGCGAGCCCAAGGACATCGCCGGTCCCGTGGCGAAGACGCTGGTCAGCGCCAATGCGAGCCAGGAGGCGCTGGACAAACTGATCGACAGCATGAGCCGCCTTCACAAGGAGAGTTACATCAAGAGCATCGAAGCCTCGGTGCGCACCGGCACCCATGACAGGCTCGGCGAGATCGCGGTGCCGACGCATGTCGTCTGCGGAGGCGAGGATCAACTCACGACGCCCGAGATGGCGCGCGAGATTGCGGCTCTGATCCCCGGAGCCGAGCTAACGATCATTCCCGGCGCCGGTCATCTCGTGAACATCGAGAAGCCGCGCGAGTTCGATGCGGCCGTGATCTCCTTCATCGCCAGGAACAGCGTCGCCGCCGCATGACAGCCCAAATGTCGGTGAAGCCGAAGCGCTTAGCGAACTCCCCGCGCGAACGCGTGGCGATGGTCGCCAAGGATCTGTTCGTCGCGCATGGTTTTGCCGGCGTCAGCGTCGATGAAATCGCGCGTCGCGCCCGTGTTTCGAAGCCGACGATCTACGCCCATTTCGGCGACAAGGAACGGCTTTTCCTGCACATCCTCGAAACCGCTTGCGCACGGCTGATCGAGCCGCTGGTGAGCGAGGATGCACGGGGTCGGCCGATCGCCGAGGTGCTGCGCAATCACGCCCATCACTATTCGCGTGCCGTGCTCGCGCCCGAGGTCGTTGCGTTGCACCGCCTTTGCGTCGGCGAAGCGCTCCGCTTTCCGTCCGTCAGCAGGCGGTATTTCGAACAGGGGCCGGCGATGGCTCACAGGGCACTTGAAGCCTTCCTTCAGGAGCGCGCCGATGCCGGAGAGATCGATTGCGCGGATTGCGATCTCGCGGCCGGGCAGTACGCTTCGCTCGTCATCGCCCCGACCCGTACCCGCCTGCTGTTTCGCGTCGATGACGCGCCGCATTGGCCAGAAATCGATCGGATGGTAACTTCGGCCGTCGAGCTCTTCCTGCGAGGCATCGCGGCCGATATTTGATCGAAGGTTTGAAGATCATCTTGTTGTCGTAAAAGATGATCAGCAGCGAGACGCAGAGCAGTACAACACCCAGCGCGCCGGCAAAGCCCGTGTTGAAACTTGCGCTGACCTGCTGAGTAGATCAGCATTGGCAGCGTCAGAACGTCGGTCCCTCCGAGCGGGACAGGCGTCACATAGGCGCTGATCGACCTTGTTTGAGAATCGGCAAACGGGAGAATCGGGCAGCCTGACCGAAGCGACGGTCATCCGCCTGCGCCGGAACATCGTCGAAGGGGTCCTGGCTCCGGGGTCCAAGCTGCGGATCGCAGCACTTGCGGAGCAGTTGAGCGTCAATCCGGGTGCGGTTCGCGAAGCGCTGTCGCGCCTGACCGCTGAAAGCCTGGTCACGGCCAAGGCCCAGCACGGGTTCCGGGTCTCGGAAGTCTCGATCGACGAGATCAAAGACATCACCTGGACGCGCATCCAGATCGAGACGATCGCGCTTCGGGAGTCGATGAGTCACGGCTCGATCGCATAGGAGGGGCAGATTTTCGCGACGCTGCATCAGCTGTCGAGGACGCCGACCTATGACGACATGGAGGCGCCGTCGCCGGAGTGGGCCGCCGCTCACGGCGCCTATCACTCCGCGCTCGTCGCAGGGTGCCAGAGCCCCTGGCTTCTACGCATCCGCGAACTCCTCTTCGATCAATCGGAGCGTTATCGCCGCCTTTGCCACACGCTGGTCCACGGCACCCGCGATATCGCGGCGGAACATCATGCGCTCGCGCAAGCCGTCGTGGTGCGCGACCTGGAAGCCGCCAGCCTGATCCTGACCGAGCACTTCAACTCGACGATGAAGACCATCCTCGACTGGCTGTGCATGAAGAACGGGTAGCCGAGCGATCAGGTCGATCGCTTCGTCGGATCGGTCGAACCCCTGACACGGCGCAAGGCCGGGCGCCACGGCCGGGCCCCGCCTGTCCCACGCGCATTCACCGCAATGGCGTAAAGGCGGTTTCGCGGGCTTTCATGAGAGCCAACAGTGACACGACCGCGCCAGCCATCATGTAGCCGGTCGGAGCGAGTGAGTTTCCGGTGATGTTGACCAGGGACTGGGCGATCAGGGGAGCAAAGCCGCCGAAGATCACATGCGCCGAATTATAGGCGATCGACAGGCCGGTGACCCGAACGGAGGTTGGGAAAAGCTCGACCATCGCGGCCCCCATAGCGCCGGCATAAAGCGAGAAGCTGACGAGCAGCGCGCAATACGACAAGACGATGATCGCCGTCGATCCACTTAGGATGCCCATGAAGCCCGGGATCGCGGCGATGAAGATCAGGATGCACGAGGCGATCATCAACGGCTTTCGGCCGAAGCTGTCGGACAGCGCGCCCGAAGCCAGGATCGCCGCGATCAGCACAACCAAGCCAACCGTATTGATCATCAAAGCTGTCTGGAACGGCAGGCCGGCGACCGTGGTGAGGTACGTCACCATATAGGTCAGAAGCAGCCAGGACGTGATCGCCTGGAAGGTCGTGATCGAGAAGGCGAGCAGGACTGTCCCGAGATCGTTTCTGAAGACCGACCGAAGCGGCGTCTGGTCGATCTCGCCCTTGGCTTCCGCCTCGGCGTAATGAGGCGTTTCGGGAAGTTTAAGACGGATGAACAGGCCGACGAGCGCAACCACGACGCCGAACAGGAAAGGCAGTCTCCAGGCCCAGGCGGAGATCGCCGGCGTCCCGACGGCGGCGGTCAGCGCGGAGACGAAAAGCGAGCCGAGCAAAATCCCAAGCGCGAGCCCCGCGACGTGCCAGCTCCCGTAGAAGCCCCGTTTGGCCAGAGGCGCATACTCGACCATGAACGAAGCCGAGCCGCCCCATTCACCGCCGGAGGCCAGCCCCTGCAGCAGGCGAAGGCAAACCAGCAGAATCGGCGCAAGGATGCCGATCGACCCATAAGTCGGGATCAGGCCGATCCCGAAGGTCGCCAACCCCATGACGATCATGACCGCCGACAGAGCCGAGCGGCGACCGAACCTATCGGCCCAGATTCCGAACACGATTGCGCCGGCCGGACGCATGACAAATCCCGACCCGAACACCGCCAAAGAAAAAAGAACCGCGTTCGCAGGCGATGTGGTCGGAAAGAATATCTGCGAGATGATCGGAACGAGAAAAGCGTATATCGCAAAATCGTACCACTCCAGAACATTTCCGACAATTCCGGCTATGATCGCTTGAGTTTTCACATCAGTTGTTCCGGAAGAATTTTCAGCAACAGCACTCATCTTTTCCTCCAGTTCTGCGTTATTTTATTCTATTTGAGCGCGCTATACCGTCAGGCATTTTAGGACGCGACGTCGTCGATGTCGTCTTCATCCGCGTTTCGCCGTCGTCAGCAGTCCCATGCCTTCATGCGCGGGTTCCGCCCGACATCTTGATCGGCAGGCAAGGCGCTCTCGGCGATCGCGAGCAACCGGACTGGCAGAGCAGCCCGGACACGCCTGCCGTCATGTCGGTTCCGCCTCCGAAGATTGTTTTTCGCCGCACTCAAGGCCGTTTTTGAAATCTTTTTATTGCATAAAAATATTTTTTTGCAATGTTTAACGATAGGTTGGCCGGGGCGACGCGACAGCGCCTGAGCAGGGCGTCATGGGGGTCGGCCGCCGCGCTCAGGCGAGGAGATACGGCGTGGCCACATCACGATCGAACACGACGGCGTCTGAATTGCTGAGAGGCTGCGTCGATCCTCATATCCACAGCGGACCATCGGCTGCCGCCCGGGGCCTGGACCATGTCGAACTACTTCGGCTGGCGTCTGCGGCAGGTTACCGTGCCGTTGTCACGAAAGACCACGACTATAGTGGCGTCGCCACCGCGGAGCTTGTGCGGAAAAACTTCTCCGAGCTCTCGACGCAGATATTTTCCGGCATAGTCTTGAACAATACGGTCGGCGGCTTCAACCCCTACGCCGTCGAGCACACCGCATCGATGGGTGGAAAGATCGTCTGGATGCCGACGCTGGCTGCGGAAAACCATATTCGGTGGCAGAGAACAGCGCATTTCGCCCATCCCGGCGTCGGCAACGGGAGCAGACCCGCGATGCCTCTGTCGGTCCTGAACCCGGACAGGAGCCTGCGCGACGATGTCAAGGAGATCCTTGATATCGTCGCAAGGACGGCCATGACGCTGGCAGCCGGACATCTGCATGTCGGTGAGATCTGGACGCTGTTCGAAGAGGCGAAAAAGCGTGGTGTGGAGCGGCTCATCGTGAATCACCCCGAGGAGGTCATCGGCGCATCACTCGAGGACGTGGCGGGACTGGCGGCTCTGGGAGCCTATATCGAACATTCCATGGGATTGTTCGTCGAAGGCTCGAAGTTCAAAATTTTCTCGGAAGACGATTTGCGCAAGCAGATCGACGCGGCCGGCGTGGACCGCACGATCCTGTGCAGCGACCTAGGCCAGGCTGGAACTGTCAATCCGATCGATGGCATGCGGCAGGCGATCGATATGTGCCTTCGACTTGGTTATACAGAGGCCGAAATCAGAACGATAACGTCCGAGAATGCCGTGCGGCTTCTCGACCTTGACGTTCCGTGACCCGCTACCTTGACCTCACAGCAACCGGGTCGCCGGCCTTGAAGCGGTGATGGCGACCGCAGATCCGGCGGTGGCGAGCGCCGTCCCGGCAAAGCTGGATAGACTCGGCTCAGGGGATTTCCGGCACGGATCAAACTGCTCGTGAAGTGCAGTAGTGTTTGCTGCCTGATTTCGCCTTCGCCTGATGTCAGAGTGATCGTCGGAAAGGCGATGACACGGTGTCAACGGCGGTCGGATTCCAGGCCATCGGGGCAGAGTAAAAGCAGGCCAGTGGCGGCCCGGGAGGACGATATGCAAAGGGCCCCGATCGGGGCCCTTTGCATATCGTCCTGCTCGTTTCTTATTAGCCTGTGGTGATCTCTCCGGTTTCGGGATCGACGTGCTCAGCAGTGGCCTGGTTTTGCTCCGCCACGGCGAGGCTACGCCGTCGGCCGGCGGATTGCTTCAGCCGATAGCTGTCGCCGTTCATGGCGAGGATGCTGACGTGGTGGGTGAGCCGGTCGAGCAGCGCGCCCGTGAGACACTCCGATCCCCGGATCGAGGTCCAGTCCTCGAAGGGTAGGTTCGAGGTAACGATGGTCGAGCCGCGCTCATAGCGCTGCGAGAACGTCTCGAACAGGAGTTCGGCACCAATCGGCGACAACGGAACATAGCCGAGTTCGTCGACGATCAGCAGCTTGACCGCCTGCGGATCGCGCTGAAGCTTGAGCAGGCGGCGCTCGTCGCGCGCCTCCAGCAACTGGTTGACCAGCGAGGCCGCCGTCGTGAACGTGACGGAGAGCCCTTCTGGCAAGCCGCCAGCCCAAGCGCCAGCGCGACATGGTTTTGCCGGTACCGCTGTTGCCGAGCGCGATGATGTTCTCACGGCGCAGGAGATAACCGCAGCGCGCCAGCTCCAGCACGAGCATCTTGTTGAGGCCAAGGATGGCGGTGAAGTCGAAGGTGTCGAAGCTCTTCACCGCCGGGAACCGCGCTGCCCGGATGCGCCGCTCGACCGTGCGGCGCTCGCGATCAAGGAGTTCTAGCTCGATCAGGCGCAGCAGATAGCGGGGATGATTGACACCATCACGCGCGCATTCGCGGGCGACCTTGTCATACTCGCGCAGCACCGTCGGCAGTTTGAGCTGCTTGAGATGGTGGGCCAAGAGGACCTGGGGCGTGCCGCTAGTCGTTTCCGTTGGCATCGCGTCGCTGGTGGTGCCGGTCATGCCGCTTCCTCCGGCAGGAGCACGGCATAGTCGGCAGCCGAGGTCGTCCTCACCGTCGTCCTGGGCAGATGAGGATAGGCCGACAGATAGACGAGCTGGCCTGCGCTCGATCCGCGCCAGCGCGATCAGCTTGACCGCGTCGAAGCCGATAACGCCGAGCGTGATCGCCTCGGTCACGGCGAAGGTCATGACCTCAAGCGGCAACGCCTCCAGCAGATGGCGCAGATGCTGGAAGACCTCGGGCAGAGCCCAGTCTTGCAGCGCCGCCGCCTGGTCGAGTGCATTGGGCTTGGTCTCGATCAGAGCGAGATAATGCAGCGGGTTGGAGACGAACATGCCTTCGCCGTAGCAACGCGGGTGACGGGCAATCTCGGCCCCGCGGCACAGGATCACGACCGCGTCGACGAAGCCCTTCACCACAACGTCCTCGAAGCCATAGCGGTCGGCACCGAGTAATCGTTGGAGCGGTAGCGGACCAATGCGGTCGATGAGACCCGGCCGCTGCGCTTCTCGCACAATTCCAGCGGCACGGCCGGCAGGTCGCGCAACCCCGCCAGATCGGCGACAAGCCGTTCCCCAATCGTCCCGGCATGCCGTCCGGCGCGCTCGCCCTGCCGGAGCCCGCATTGCTCGGCCAGTCTGGCGTTCAGCGCCTCGAAGCTCGCCGCCACCGGGATCAGCGTAATGAAACTCGAGCGGGCGTACTTCACCAGCCCCTCGACCTTGCCTTTGTCGTCGCCCTTGCCGGGACGACCGAAGCGGTCCCGGAACAGGCAATGGCTGCCCAGTTCGGTGAAGGCGCGACTTCGCTCGCGCTTGCCGTCGCCGCAGATCTTCGCCACCGCGATGCGCGTGTTGTCGTACAGGATCGACAGCGGCACCCCATCGAAGAAGCAAAACGCCGAAACGTGCCCGTCCAAGAACGCTTCCGTCGTCTCGCGGGGATAGGCCTTCACGAAGCAGGCATCCGACTGCGGAAGGTCCATGCAAAAGAAATGGATCTTCTGCCGGACCCCGTCGATCACGGCGATCGCCTCGCCGAAATCGACCTGGGCGTGCCCGGGCGGATGCGCCAGCGGCACGAAGGTCTCGCGCCCTCGCGTCCGGCCGACCCGCACATAATCCTTCACTACGGTGTAGCCGCCAGCAAAGCCATGCTCGTCGCGCAAGCGCTCGAAAATCCGCTTCGCCGTGTGGCGCTGCTTCACCGGCGCGCCCCGGTCAGCCTCCAGGATCGCGTCGATCACCGGCAGTAGCGGGCCGAGCTTCGGCTTCTCGGCAGGCTTCGTTCGAGTGTACCCCGGCGGCAGCGAAAACCGGCACATCTTTGCGATCGTCTCGTGGCTCAGACCAAAAACACGCGCCGCCTCGCGACGGCTCTTTCCCTGAAGGAAAACAAAAATCACCAACCGCCGCGTAGACCTCCACAGCGAACATCCCCGCCAACCCCAAAAGGGATCAGCCTATCCAGTGGCCGACTTTTACGCCGCCCGCGCGACCACAAACGGCGGCACTCCAATTGATGGTTTTGTCACCGCCCTGCACACCCTGAACTGTCTTAAGAGCGCTGACGGCAGACAATTGCAGATCGCGCATCCAGCTTGTGAAGAGATCGACGATCGCGCCGACAGCCCATCCGCCAAAGTCGAAATCAGTCCGCGCGGATAATCGCTCAGTGCCCGCCGTCGCTGACATCTTCGACGATCACCTCGGAAATCAGGCCGCGGTGAAATCAAGCATGGGTACCGCAACACTTCATAAGCGCTTCAATCCTCGCCGGAAATGCACTGAAGATATCCCATCTCAGTGCGATAGGATTTTCGAGAGAAACGTGCGGGCGCGCTCGCTGTTTGCGCCTTCGAAGAAGGCTGTCTTGCCCGCATCTTCGACAATCTCACCGGCGTCCATGAAGACAACGCGGTGCGCCACCTTACGGGCGAAGCCCATCTCGTGCGTCACGACGAGCATCGTCATTCCGCCCTGCGCAAGTTCGACCATGACGTCGAGCACCTCGCTGACCATTTCCGGGTCGAGCGCGGAAGTCGGTTCATCGAACAGCATGACGATGGGATCCATCGCCAACGCACGGGCGATGGCGACGCGCTGCTGCTGGCCGCCGGATATCTGGCCGGGAAACTTGTCCACGTGAGTGGTCAGGCCGACGCGTTCGAGAAGCTTACGCCCCTTTTCGCGCGCCTCCTCTTTCGAACGGCCAAGCACCTTTGTCTGCCCGAGGCAGAGATTGTCGAGGACCGACATGTGCGGGAACAGCTCGAAGTGCTGGAACACCATACCGACGCGGGCGCGCAGTTTTGGCAAATCGGTCCCCTTGGCGCAGACGCTCGTACCGGCCACGCTGATATCGCCCTGCTGGATCGGCTCTAAAGCGTTGACGCATTTGATCAATGTGCTTTTGCCGGAGCCCGAGGGGCCGCAGACCACCACGACCTCGCCGCGCTTGACCAGCAGCGAGCAGTCACTAAGCACTTTGAAGCCTCCATACCATTTGGAGACCTCTTTCATCTCGATGACGATGTCGCTCATGATGACCTCAACGGGATACCGCGATCGAAGACTGCAGGCGCTTTACGAGCCGTGACGCGACGAAGGAGATGCCGATGTAGATCACGGCGGCCGTCACATACATCTCGACCAGACGCCCGTCGCGCTGGGCGACCTTGCTGGCGGCTCCGAGCAGATCGGTCAGGCCGAGCACGTAGACGAGCGACGTGTCCTGGAAGAGGATGATCGTCTGCGTCAGAAGCACCGGCATCATCGCCCGGAATGCCTGCGGCAAGATGATGTAGATCATGATCTGCGCCTTGCGCAGCCCCAGCGCCTGACCCGCCATCATCTGGCCGTTCGAGACGCTGTTGATGCCCGAGCGCACGATCTCGCAGAAGAACGCCGCCTCGAAGGCGATGAAGGTGATGAGGGCCGACGCCAAGGCGCCGACCTGGACGGGATTTTCGCTGCGCGTGATCCACTGGGCGATGTAGGGGACCAGGAAATAGAACCAGAAGATCACCAGCACCAGCGGCAGCGACCGGGCCAGATTGACATAGCCGGCCGCGAAACTCGCCAGAGCGCGGTTCTTCGACAGGCGCATCAACGCCAGCACCGTGCCGAAGGCGACGCCGCCGAGCGCTGACATGAGCGTCAGCAGCACCGTGAAGCGCAGGCCTTCGAAGATCACATAGGGGAGATTGCTAACGACGACGTCGAAATCGAAGTTCATCATGTCAACGATGCCCCGGAAGCCGCAGGCGGCGCTCGAGCGCGACCGCGAGGGCCGTCGCCGACAGGTTGATCGCGACATAGACGATCGTCGCCGCGGTGTAGGCCTCGAATACCTGGTAGGACAGCTCCTGCATGGCGCGCGCGGAAGCCGTGAGCTCCACCAAGCCGATCGTCAGGGCCACCGACGTATTCTTGATCGTGTTGATCAGGTCGCTCGTCAGCGCCGGCAGCATGATGCGGTAGGCGACGGGCAACTGCACATAGCGATAGTTCTGGATCGTCGTGAGGCCGAGCGCCATGCCGGCGGCGCGCTGCCCACGCGGCAAGGCGCGGATGCCGGCCTCCACCTGAACGGCGATGCGGGCCGACATGAACAGGCCGATCCCGGCGACCGACGTGACGAAGGCCGAATTGGGCAATTGCTTCAGCCACGCCCCCCACCCGAAGGGCAAAAGTTCCGGCAGAACGAAATACAGCAGGAACAGATGAACGAGCAGGGGGCAGTTGCGAAAGTACTCGACCCAGAAGCCCGATACGACGGCCGCAGCGCGCCCGGGCATCGTGCGCAAGACGCCGATGAGCGAGCCAAGCGGCAAGGCGATGCACCAGGCCAGAACGGCAGTATAGATCGTGATCAAAAATCCTCTGGACAGCATCTCGAGATAAGTGCCGTCGCCATTGGCGGACATCTGCCAGAAGATGCTCCAATCCCAATTATACTGCATGGGTTCAGCCCGCGTAAGAAGCCGGATCAGGATTGTTCGACGGGTTCTGGAACGACTTTTTCATCGAGTCCGGCATCGGCGCGTTGATGTTCATTCCGCGCGGAGGGATGGGCGCGGTGAACCACTTGTCGTAGATTTTCACGATCTCGGGGCTCTTGAAAAGCTTGCTCGTCGCGCGGTCGGCGACGGCCTTGAAGGCGTCGTCGCCCTTGCGCAGCATGATGCCGTAGGGCTCGGGATCGGACATGGTCTCGGCGCTGATAGCGTAGAGCGACGGCTCCTTCGAAGCAGCGACGAAGGTCGCCAACAGGATATCGTCCATGACGAAGGCCTGAGCGCGGTCGGTCTCCACCATCAGGAAGGCTTCCGCCGAATCCTTGGCGGTCAACACATTGATGCCCAGCGAGCGCGAGCTGTTGGCGCGGTTGAGCTGGATCAGATTGGTCGAGCCGGACACCGAGACGACCGACTTGCCCTTGAGGTCGTCGATCTTCTCGATCTTCAGCGCTTTCTTGGACACGAAGCGGGTCGCGGTCAGGAAATGCGTATTGGTGAAGCCGACCTGCTTTTGCCGGTCGGCGTTGTTCGTCGTCGCGCCGCACTCGAGGTCGATCGTGCCGTTCGCCATCAAGGGGATCCGGCTGGACGACGTGACGATGTTTTCCCTGACCTCGAGCTTGTCGAGCTTGAGCTCAGCTTTGACCTCATCGACGATCTTCAGGCAGATATCCATGGCATAGCCCACGTTCTTCTGCTTTTCGTCATTGTAGCTGAACGGCACGGAACTGTCGCGAGTCCCGAGCGTGATCGCTCCGCTCTCCTTAATCTTCTTCAATGTTCCGGTCAGTTCCTCAGCATGGGCCGGCGCGACGAGCAGAATGGCGACGAGCGAGAATGAAGACAGATAGCGCATGAGATCTCTTTTTCCTTGTTCAGTGTGGTGACGGCACGAGCGTTGGAGCGGCCTTCAGGCGCTCCCATAAGCGGCATAAGGCCGGGTTCGACGACTCCCTGTCGCGGAACGCCATGATCTCGACATCCAGCGTCCAGGACCCGTCATCGACGGGCTCGAGCCCGGCGTGAGCGATCGGATCGACGACGCAGGCCGGAAGCCAGACGATGCCCAGTCCTGATAGAGCCGCGTCACGCAGGACGTCCGCCATCTCGCATTCGACGATACGATCGGCATGAAGCTTTTGCGGAGCGCGCTCGATAATGGTTTCGATCAGACGGCCGAAATAGACGGTGGGCGGGAAATCGAGGAGCCGAACAGGCCGCTTCGGCGTCCCCGGAAACCGCAGCGCATCGCGCACATCGCGATGCGCATAGGGGCGCACATGCGACTGCCCGACGAGCAGCCTTTCGAAGCGCTGCGGGTCGATCTGGATCGGCTGCAGCGGGCTGTAATAGGTGATCAGCAAATCGGCACGGCCCGAGGCCAAGGCCGTGAACATGTCGTGCACGCCGCCGGGCTCTATGCTGTAGCGCAGCTTTTCCGGCGCCCACAGCTTCAGCCAGCGGCCGGCGAAAGTCGCCCCCAATGCGGAGGGCAAGGCGATGCGAAGCGCCCCGCCCGGGCCGCCCGCCGATATATCCTGAACGGCCTCACGCAGCCGGGCCAGAATCTCGGCCGCCCTCGCGCGGAAGGCTTCCCCCGCGGGCGTGAGTTTGGTCGGGTAGATGCTACGATCGACGAGGTTCGCATTCACAGCCATCTCCAACGCCTGGATGCGGCGGCTGAAGGCGGCTTGCGACGCGTTGCGCGCTTGCGCGGCACGCGTGAAGTTTCCCGTCTCGGCAAGAGCGAGAAAATCTTCGAGCCATTTCGTTTCCAAGCGGTTTGTTCCCCTTATTGACGAGATTTTATTCCCGCCAACCGGTCTCCCGCCAATGCAATGTTTGCATTGGCGGGAGACCGGCTTGTGCCCGTAATGACAGCGTTCGCATGCGGACGAAGCCTCACATGGCGTACACGACATGACAGCCAAGCAAGTCCTGGTTCTCGGCGCCGGCATCGTCGGCCTTTCCACCGCCGTCCATCTGCGGCGGCGGGGTGTCCCGGTGGTGCTGGCCGACAGGAGCGCGCCGGGCAGCGGCGCCTCCTTCGGCAATGGCGGCCTCATCCAGCGCGAAGCGGTGTTTCCCTATCGGTTCCCTCGCGACATCCGGGACCTGCTGCGGATTGCCGGAAATCGCGCCGTCGACGTGACCTACGATCCCTTGGCGTTGCTGCGCCTCGCGCCGACGCTGTTTCGCTACTGGCGCAACTCCGCTCCCGGCTCCTATGCGGAGGTCGTGAAGCGCGAAGCCGCGCTCATCGCGACCTGTCTCGAGGAGCACCTCGATCTCGCCGAGGCCGCCGGCGCCAAGGCATTGCTGCGGCCGACCGGGTGGATGCGCACCTATAGCTCCGCCGGAGACCTCGATGCGGGACTCGTTGTGGCCAAGCAGGCCAAGCGCGAGTTCGGCGTGAACTTCGACCTGCTCGACGGCACTGAACTGGCGCGGGCGGAGCCCGATCTCCAGGTCGAGCGCATCGGCGCGATCCACTGGACCGATTCTTTGTCGCTGAGCGACCCCGGCGCATTGATCGACGCCTATGTCGCGCTGTTCCGGCAGATGGGCGGCACGATCGTCGTGGCCGATGCGCAGAGGCTCGAACGCAAGGGCTCGGGCTGGCGTCTGCCGGTCGGCGACGGCGTGGTCGAGGGCTCCGACGCGGTCGTGGCGCTGGGCGTGGACTCGGCGAAGATCACGCGGCGGTACGGTTACGCGCCGCCGCTATTCGGCAAGCGCGGCTATCATATGCATTATC
This sequence comes from Pseudorhodoplanes sp., assembly GCF_059499825.1. NCBI lineage: Bacteria > Pseudomonadati > Pseudomonadota > Alphaproteobacteria > Hyphomicrobiales > Pseudorhodoplanes > Pseudorhodoplanes sp. The sequence continues at coordinate 158,001 of NZ_JCABZI010000020.1, read as the reverse complement.
GGATGGCGCCGGGCGCGACATTGAATCGTCCCCTGGTCGATCATGCCAGCCGCTTCCTGTTCGTTCCGATGAGCCGGGGTGTCCGTTTGACCACGGGGGTGGAGTTCGCCCGAGAGGGCAGCGCGCCGAACCCGGTCCAGCTTGCGCGTGCCGAACCGATCGCACGGCGTCTCCTGCCGCTGAGGGAGCGCGTGGACGACGCGCCATGGACCGGCGTCAGGCCGTGCATGCCGGACATGATCCCGGTCATCGGTCCCTTGCCTGGAACCACGGGGCTATGGTGCGGCTTCGGCCACGGTCACCAGGGCATGACACTCGGACCGACCACCGGCCGGCTGCTCGCCGAACTGATCACGGGCGAGCAGCCCTTCCTGGATACCACACCCTATCGCGCGGACCGCTTCTGAGTGTGAAGAGTGGGGCATCGCCCCCGGGTCACGCCCGAGCAATCGGCAATGCGCCCTTCCAAGGGTGATGCGTAATCTGCATGACCGCCGCGATCTCGGCCGCGCGCGCGATTGCCGGCCCCGACGAGGCGCGCCTGGATCAATGATCCCGCACGCGCCGCTCTCAACGCCTCATGGCGTTCAGACCGCTTTTCAAGCGGCGGCTTCGAGATCGACCGTGGCCTGGCCGATTTCGATCTCCAGCCAGTTCATCGCGTTGACGACGACCCTGTCGCCGGCATGGGCGATGATGGTCGTGGTCTCCATTTCGAGGACCGCCGGGCCGGCGATCGTCTCTCCGGGCACGAGGCTGTCGATCTGATAGACCGGCACCATTCGCCAGTCGCCACCCGAGAAGATCGTCCGCTCGGTCATGGTCCGGGCAGCTCGCGGAGAGGCGTGTTCGGACAATTGTGCCGGTGCGGGCACGGTGCCGATGGCGGCGACGCGGGCGTTGACCAAGATCACCTCCTGATCGCGGGACGCATAGGTGTAGAGCTCCTCGTGACGGGCATGGAAACGCTCGTGAATGCGGTTCACGAGGTCGGGCGCGTGCCAGTCGAGCCCGTCGAGCGGGACGTCGATCTCGAAGACCTGCTCGCCGTAACGCATTTCGGCGGACCGTTCGATGCTGATATCGCCCTTGTACCAGCCTCCGAGCCGCTCGCGAGCGTCGCGTTCGATCTCGGCAAAGCCCGAACGGATGCGTTCGTCGTCGAGCGCGTGCTTGTCGCCCACATGGGTGCAGGCGGTCTCGTAACGCAGGTCGCTCGACAGCATCCCCCAGGCGGACAGCACCGAGGCGACCGTCGGCACGATGACGCGGGGAATTTCCAGTTCGCGGGCGACGTCGGCGGCATGCGGCCCGGCAGCGCCGCCGAAAGACAGCAATGCGAATTTGCGCGGGTCGACCCCGCGCCGCAGGGTCATCAGGCGGACTCCCTCCGCCATCTGCAGATTGACCAGCCGATAGATGCCCTGCGCCGTCTCTTCGCGCGTCAGTCCTAGCCTGCCGGCCTCTCGGTCGATGGCATCATGGGCTGCCGCGACATCGAGGCGCTTGCTGCCTCCGAGCAGCCGTTCCGTGCCGAGATAGCCCAATATCAAATTCGCATCGGTCACGGTGGCCGCGACGCCGCCACCGCCGTAGCAGGCGGGTCCGGGAACGGCGCCGGCGCTTTCCGGCCCGACATGGAAGCCTCCGCCGACGCCCCACCCGGCGATCGAGCCGCCGCCGGCCGCGATCGACATGATGTCGAGCGATTTCAGCGCGATCCGCTGCCCCGCCAGTCCACGCTCGGAGGACAGGAAGGCTTGCGCGTTCGCGATCAGCGAGATGTCGGTCGAGGTGCCGCCGACGTCGAAGGGGATCAGATCGGGCACGCCGAGCATCTGGGCGCAACGCCGCGCTCCGGCGACGCCGCCCGCGGGGCCGGACAAAACCGTCGCCGCCGCCAGCCGCCCGGCCTCCTCGACCGGCGCCATGCCGCCATGCGAAAGCATGATGAACAGGCTGCCGGTCAGCCCGGCTTCCTTCAGCCGATCGCGGAGATTGTTCAGATAGCGCTCGACGATGCGGCCGACATAGGCGTTCACGACGGTCGTCGAGACGCGCTCGTATTCCCGGATCTGGGGCAGCACGTCGCTGGAGCGGGACAGGTAGACGTCCGGCAGCTCCCGCTTCAGGCGCTCGACGGCTTCGAGTTCGTGAGCGGGATTGCGGTAGGCGTGCAGGAAACAGACGGCGACCGCGGTAGCACCGGATTCGCGGACGGCGACGATCGCCTCACCGAGAGACGCCTGGTCTAGCGGCACATGCACGGTGCCGTTGGATTGCATCCTCTCCTTCACGCCGAACCGCAAATGGCGGGGCACGAGAGGCTCGGGCGGAACGGAGCGCAGATCGTAGCGATCATCCTTCAGACCCTCGCGCATTTCCAGCACGTCGCGATGGCCAGCGGTGGTCAACAGGGCGGTCTTGGCCCCCTTGCGCTCCAGCAGGGCATTCGTCGCCGCCGTCGTGCCGTGAACGATGCGCTCGGTCCGACCGAGAAGTTCGCGCAGCGTCAATCCGTGGCGATGGGCGAGGACGTCCAGGCCCGCCATCACGCCGATGGACTGGTCGGCAGGCGTCGTCGGGGATTTCGCGATGATCGTCGCACCGGATTCGTCGATCGAGACGAGGTCCGTGAACGTTCCGCCGACATCAATTCCAATAGTGAAAGAATACACAGATCAGGCTCCCTGAGCGATGACGAGACCGTCGAGCAGATCGCGCTCCCTTGCGCGCGGATCTCGCTGGGACGGCGGCCCCCAACCGCCGCCGCCGCTGGAGCGGATCTCGATAACGTCGCCGGGCGACACGACGATGCCGACTTCCTTGGTCTTCAGGTCACGCGGCGCCGCGCGAGAGGACAAGAGCCGGTAGGCATGCGGAGAGCCCGCAATGCCGCCATGCATGCCGCAGGGCGCATGAACGACACCGTCGCCTGCCGTGTTGGCGACGGCGGGCTCATCGGTCTGCACCACCAGATCGAGCGCGACGCCGAGCCCCCCGCGATAGCGGCCATCGCCGCCCGAGCCCGGCAGAAATTCATGCTGGCGGAAATGAAGCGGGAACCGCGTCTCCGCGAACTCGACGCTGCCGAACTTCAAGCCGCCCGCCGAATGCCATTCGCCGATCGAGGACCAGCCATCGCCGGCGATGGATGCTCCGCCGCCCGGTCGGGCATGGAAGAGGTGCCAGATGAAATCCCGGCCGCTGCGCGGGTCGGTTCCTTGCAGCGCGATGCGGAAGCGTTTTCCCCAGCCGGCCATCGCCCTGTCCGGGCAGCATTCCGACAAGGCTCGCATGACGGCTTCGATGATCTCGTTCGACGGGTGGCTGGTGCACAGGCCAATCGGGCGGCCCTCGTCCGCCCAGACGACGGTTCCCTGCCTGGCGACGACCTCGACCGGACGGAACGAGCCGGAGTTCTTCGGAATGCCGGCATCGATCAGAAACGCGAACGCCATCATGCAGGCCGACCACATGTTGGCATAAGGCGAGTTCACGAAGCCGGTCGTCTGCGGATCTGACTCCGACAGATCGATCACGATCGAACTGCCCGATTTCGTGACCTTGGCCGCGATGCGGACATTGGAGCGGCCATGACCGTCATCGTCCAGGAACGCTTCGCCGTGGAAGACGCCATCCTTCCAGCTCGAGACGAGCGCACGAGCCCTTCGTTCGGCCGAATCCAGGATCGTCTCGATCGCTTGCACCACGATGGGCGTGCCGCATTCGTCGAGAAGCTTGAGAACGCGCTTCTCCCCCAGCTTGGCGGCTCCGATCATGGCCAGAAGGTCACCGCGAAAATCCTTGTCGTTTCGCGTGTTCAGCGCCAGCAGGTCGAGGATGTCGTCACGCAGCACACCGCGTTCGCAAAGCTTGATCGGCGGAACGCGAAGGCCTTCCTGCCAGATTTCGGTCGCGGACGGGTTGTAGCCGCCATGCGTCGCTCCGCCGATGTCGCTCTGGTGCGCCCGCACCACGGTCCAGAACAGCCGGTCGAGCTTGTCGAAAACCGGAACGAAGATCGTCAGGTCGGGGAGATGGGAGCCACCGCGATAGGGGTCGTTCATCAGATAGACGTCGCCGGGAGCTACATCGCCGAAGCGCGCCTCGACGGCCTTCGTGGCCCAGGGCAAGGCCCCGACATGGACCGGAATGTGATCCGCCTGCGCGATCAACCGGCTCTGCGTATCCATGATCGCGACCGAGAAATCCCGGCTCGAGTTCAGGATCTGGGAGTAGGATGTCCTGAGCATCGCCTCTCCCATCTCCGTGACGATCGAAGAGAGGCGATATTCGACGACCGACAACGTAATCGGATCTACTGACTGTTTCATTTCAGATGCATTCCTGCCATGCGGCTGGTCGATGAAGAGAACAAGCGTGACGGACAGGCCATGCGCAGATGCCGCACATGGCCTTTCATAGGTTGCCGTCGGCCATCGCTCCGCGGCGAACCGCGAGGCGATGGGTCGACGTCTATTTGGTCAGATAGACCGTCGCGAAGTTGCCCTCGAACCCCGACGCCGTGTCGGCGAGCCCGTGAGCTTTGACGTTGTGGACCGTGCTCCAGAGCGGCATCGCGATATTGATGGAAGGCACTTCCACCATGACGATCTCCTGCATGCGCTTCCACAGCGCCACCCGCTTCGCCTGATCCGCCTCGACGGCAGCATCTTCCATCAGCTTGTCGACCTCGGGATTGTTGTAGTGGGTCGCATTGGAGTACGGCACGCCGATGATGAAGTTCTTGGACCAGTAGAGCCGCTGCACCCCGAGTTGCGGGTCGCAAAGCGGGCTGCTGGACGAGATCATCATGTCGAAATCGCGATCGCCGTAAACGCGCTTCCCGAGCGTGCCGTAGTCGGCCGGCCGCGTTTGCACAGCGATGCCGACCTGGGCGAACGTCGCACGGAGATAGTCCGCGAGACGGCGAAACCAGTCATCCGCCGGCAGGTCGATGATCGCCGAAAGTCGCGCCCCTTTGCCATCCGCCTTGAAACCGGCCTCGTCGAGCAATTGCTTCGCCTTGGCCAGGTTGAACGGATAGGGCGAAGGAGCGGGGTTATGGAACTCCTTCAGCTGAGGCACGACAGGCGATGGCGAAGGCACCGCCTCGCCGAAGAAGACGGCCCGGCAGATTGCGTCCCGGTCGATCAGATGCGCGATGGCCTGGCGAACCCTGTGGTTCGCCCATGTCGGGCGGTCCAGATTGAAATCGAGCTGAATGCTGTTGGGCGGCGAATATTCGTAGCCACCCCGCTCGAAATTCAGGATGGACAGTTTCCTCAGGCGAGCGATGTCGGCGAGAGGAACCGGCGTGCGAAACCCGGCATGCAGCGAGCCGGCTTCGAACGCCGCCGCGACCGACGCAAAATCGGGGATGAACCGGGCGATGATGCCGTCCAGATAGGGCTTGCCCGTGTCCCAGTATTCCTCGTTGCGCACATAGGACGCGTGACTGCCGCGCACCCATTCCTTGAACCTGAACGGGCCCGTCCCGATCGGAGCGTTGTTGGCGGGGTTGAGCGTCGGGTCCGTACCTTCATAGATGTGCCGGGGAACGATCGGGCTTTCGGCGGCCGACAGGGCCATGATGAGGAACGCCGTCGGCTTGACCAGCTTGACCACGACCGTGAAGTCGTCCGGCGCCTGGACATCGATCACCTGCGCGAACGAGATGCGCCCGCGCGGATGCTTCGTTTTCAGCGTGTTGATGGAGTACACAACATCGGCTGCGGTGAAATCTCGACCGTCGTGCCATTTGACGCCGCGCCTCAGTTGAAACGTATATGTCAGCTTGTCGTCGGACACGGTCCAGGCCGTCGCCAACTGCGGCTGAGGATTCAATTGACGGTCGAACCACACCAGGCCTTCGGTGACCTTCGCGCTCAACGACAATGCGCCGACATGCGTGAACGAGACCAATTGGGGCGGTTCCCATGACGGATGGATCGTCAAGGTTCCCCCGCGCACGGGGCCGGCCGTCTGCGCCGACGATGTCGAAGTTATCGTTATCGCGGCCGCGGCAGCAGAAGACAACAGCATTTGACGCCGAGACATATTGGAAGAGTATTGCATGGACTTCCCCTTTCTTTTTGTGAACCTGAGTTATACTATTGAATTAACGCCAGATTTTTTTGTTGATAAACATTTGCCGGTCGATTACATATCCTGAATTATACGCTCATGATCCCGCTGAGTTACCGACGAAATCCCTGAAAAGCCGGAATGATCCAAGACTATGGATATGAAGACGGACAAGAACGTAAAGCTTCACGGCAAGCGCGCCGCAAACAAACAGCAAAAGCTGACCGCGATAGCGCGCGCGGCGCGCCATGTATTCTCGAAGCAGGGTTACGACGCCGCGAAGATTGCGGACATCGCCAAACTTGCGGGCGTCGCGTCCGGAACTGTTTTCCTGCACGCGGACAACAAGCGCGACCTGATCTACCTGGCGATGCGCGAAGATTTTCAGGCGGCTCTGGCCGATAGCGAAGGCGTTCATCGGGCCGGCCCGGTCGTCGAGCAGCTTATGCAGATATTCCTGCCGTTCCTGTTTCTTTACAGCCGTGAGCCGGAGCTCGGGAAAATCATGTTGAGCGAATTCTTGTTTTTTGTCGGGAAGCAATCGCGCGAGTACGATGACTTCATCGACCGCATCAAGCTCAACATCGCACGCCGCATCGAAGCGGCACAAATCGAAGGAACGGTTCTTCCCCTCGCCTCCCCGGAAGAAATCGCCGAATTCATCTGGTTCATCCACCAAGGCAATTTGCGGCAGTGGGTCGGGAAAGGCGCCGAGGATGTGACGCAGGCCTTGAGCTCGCTTCGCCGGGCGGTACGGCTGTCGCTGCATGGACTGCTCTCCCCTTCCCAAGCTGCGCGCTGAGCTCTCGACACGGACCATCGGCCTGCTTCCTGAAACGCATCACGTCTCGTTGCACGACAGCGTGGATGGGCCGATAGTGCGACCTCTAAAATAATGAACCTGTTCATTATTATGTCAAGTGCCGCACTTGGACCTTTGGCATTCTACTGCCGTAATTTACATAAGTATCTGTTTTATAAAATTATTTTTTTCGCTAACAAGTAGCAGAACTCATGCTCGCGAGTTGGAATTTGACACATTAATGAATTTGATCATAATTTCTCGATGAAGCTGAAAGGGGCGCGGAACAGGCTCGGCCTTGCCGGCGAGACGGGGCTGGATCAGACGCCGGCGATCGGTTGCGGTGGACCTGAATGGCGTTCGATCTCGGCCGCGATGAACGTGCGCTTGCATCGAGCGCCGGGCCGCTGCCTAAAGGATGACCATGCTTAGGGCGAGTTTATTCGGGAAGCTCATGGCGTTTGTCGGCCAGGCGCTGCTGACGATCTTCGGCGTGGTGCTGGTCAGCTTTTTCCTGCTGAAGATGTTGCCGGGCGACGTCGTCGACAGCGTCATGATGGCAGCCGGCTCGGCCAATGCGGAGCAGATGGCGTCCATGCGGGAACGACTGGGATTGAACACCAGCCTTCTGCAACAGTTCCTATCGCATCTCGGGCGGCTACTTCATTTCGACCTGGGAATATCGACGAAATATAATACCCCGGTCGCTTTTCTGATCCTCGAACGCATTCCGGCGACGCTGTCCCTCGTCCTGCTCGCGCTGGTCTTCGCCGTATGCATCGGCGTCGTCTGCGGTTGGGTCATGTCCGTCTTCGAGGGGCGCTGGCCCGATCGCATCCTGTGGGCCACGCTCCTTCTCTCCTATTCGATGCCGGCCTTCTGGCTGGGGCTGATGACCGTGGTCCTATTCGCCGTGAAGTTGAGCCTGTTTCCCACCGGCGGAAGCATGACGCTCGGCGCCGGCTATGTCGGCTGGGCGCTGTTACTGGACAGGGCGCATCACCTCGTCCTGCCGGTCTCAACCTTGGGTATGTTCTACGCTGCTATCTACGCGCGCCTGACCCGGGCTTCCATGATCGAGGTTCAGCAGCAGGACTTCATCAGGATGGCCAGGTCGAAAGGCCTGCATCCCTTCACCATCCAGTCTCGGCATGCGCTGCGCAACGCGTTGTTGCCGATCACCACGATGCTCGGCCTTCACTTCGGCAATATCCTCGGGGGCGCCATCGTCGTCGAGACCGTTTTCGACTGGCCAGGCCTCGGCAGGCTTGCCCTGGACTCGGTGATGACCCGCGATTTCCCGATCATTCTCGGGATGCTGCTCTTCTCGTCCATCGTGGTCGTGCTCGCCAACCTGCTGATCGACCTGCTTCAGATGTGGATCGATCCGCGCATCGCGTCGCGTTGATGTCGCGCGAGATGTCATCCTCTTCAGAGGCGATCATGACTGCAGGCAATTCGCTCACCGCCACCGCTCCCGGCGACGTTCCGCTCTTGCCGACGCAAGGCACGGGGTTGACGCGCGTGCTACACAACGTCCCGCTCATGGTCGGCCTGACTGTTCTGGCTTGCGTCGCGCTCATGGCGTTGCTGGCTCCCTGGCTTTTCCCCGGCGATCCCCGGCAGATGATCGGCACGCCGATGCTGCCCCCGTTCGAGGACGGCGCGTTTCTGCTGGGCACGGGCTCTCTAGGCACCGACCTCGCCGCGGGCCTTGCCCATGGCGCGAGAGCGTCCCTGTTCATAGGTCTGTCGGCTGCGTTGGTGGGGCTCGTCATCGGCACGCTGGTCGGCGCGGTCGGCGGCTATCTCGGCGGGGTCGTGGAAGACGCCACCGTGCGCGTCACCGAGGTGTTCCAGACCATTCCCTCTTTTCTGCTGGTGATCGTCCTTGTGACGATCTGGTCGCCCTCGCTGCCGATCATCGCCATCGCGATCGGCGTCTCGTCCTGGCCGATGATCGCGCGCCTGGTCCGCGCCGAGTTCAGATCGTTACGCGAAGCCGACTTCGTGCTCGCCGCCAAGGCCTTGGGATACGGCCGGCTCAGGATCATCTTTCTCGAGATGCTGCCGAGCGCGCTCCCGCCCGTCATCGTGGCGACGTCTTTTCTCGCAGCGAACGCGATCCTGACAGAGGCCGGCCTGTCGTTCCTCGGCCTCGGAGATCCCGACATGATCAGTTGGGGATCGATGATCGGGGACGGGCGCTCGCTGCTGCGTACCGCCTGGTCTGTCGCAGCCATCCCCGGCGCTGCGACGACGATACTGGTAGCCGCAATGAATCTGATCGGCGACGGGCTGAATGACGCTCTCAACCCGCGGAAGAACCAGTCATGAGCGATGATCCGACGTTGCGCGTCTGCGATCTCCATGTCGGGATCAAGGCGGTCCCGCTTGTCAAAGGCGTGACGTTCCAGGTCGAGCGCGGCGAGATGCTCGCGCTGGTGGGCGAGTCCGGCTGCGGCAAGTCGCTGACGGCTTTCGCGATCACCCGCCTTCTGCCCAAAGGCGCGCAGATCACCGGCGGCAGCATCGACTTCGGCGGCGTCGATCTCGCTGCTGCCACCGAACGCGACATGCGGGACATTCGGGGGCGAAAGATCGGGCTCGTCCTGCAGGAGCCAATGACCTCGCTCAATCCGCTTCTGACGGTCGGGACGCAGGTCGCCGAACCATTGCTTCGGCACCTCGGCCTGTCCAAATCAGCAGCGCGCAAACGCGTTCAAGAGATCTTCGAACTGGTCGGAATTCGCGAGCCGGGCAAACGCTTCGACCAGTATCCGCATCATTTTTCGGGCGGAATGCGTCAGCGTATCGCCATCGCCATTGCGATATCCTGCAATCCCGGCCTGCTGATCGCCGATGAGCCGACGACGGCGCTCGACGTCACCATTCAAGCCCAGGTCATGGATCTCCTGAACACGCTCCGTCGCGAGCTCTCCATGTCGGTTATCCTGATCACGCACGATCTCGGAGTCGTCGCCCAATGGGCCGACCGGGTCTGCGTGATGTATGGCGGGCGCATCGTCGAGACGGCTTCGGTCGCCCGGATCTTCCGTTCGCCCGCGCATCCCTATTCCAGCGGCCTGATCGGCGCGTCGCGCGCCAGCCATGTCGGACACTACGACACGGCCCGGCTCTACGAGATTCCAGGCACGGCCTTTTCCGCCCGGTATCAGCCCGGCTGCAGTTTTGCGCCGCGCTGCGGACGCGCCGAGCCTACATGCCGCGATCGGCACCCGTCTCTCAGCCTGCTCGGACCGGGACATTCCGCCGCCTGCTTTCATCCCGAGGTCGATACGTGACACTGCTTTCCGTCGAGAACCTCAACGTCGTGTATCGGCAGCGGGGCGCGGTGCACCACGCCTTGAACAATGTCTCCATAAGTGTCGATGCCGGCCAAACAATCGGGCTGGTCGGCGAGTCGGGTTGCGGGAAATCCACGCTTTCCAAGGCGATCATGCGTCTCGTCGAGTGCCAGTCCGGTTCGATCCGCTTTGCAGGCGTCGACATAACTAGGTTCGGCGACCGCGAAATGCGGCCTTATCGACGACGCATGCAGATGGTTTTCCAGGATCCGTCCGCCTCTCTCAATCCACGGCGATCCGTGCAGACGCTTCTCGACGTGCCGCTGCGTGTCCATGGCGTGCGAGATTCCTCCGAGCGGCAAAAGCGGATCGGGACGATCCTCGACGCGGTCGGTCTTCCCAGGAATGCGCTGAAGCGCTTTCCCCATGAATTTTCCGGCGGCCAGAAACAACGGATCGGGATCGCCCGCGCTCTGATCCTGCGCCCGGAATTGGTCATTCTGGACGAACCCGTTTCCGCGCTGGATGTTTCGATCCGAAGCCAGGTCTTGAACTTGCTCGTCGCGTTGAAGCAGGAATTCAAACTGTCGTATCTATTTATATCTCACGACCTGTCGATCGTGCAGTTCTTTTGCGACGAGATCATCGTGATGCTGAAAGGCGAAGTTGTCGAACGCGGCAATTACGACGATATCTGGAACAGACCCGAGCACGTTTATACGAAACGATTACTTCATTCAATTCCTAAACAACGAGCTTAGCGGCATACTTATCCATCAGTATCATCTGAGAGCGGGTCGCTACCGCATTTGGCGCTCCGCCCGGCACGGTATCGTGACGGGCGGAGCGCCGGTTGAAACGGATCAGCGCGCCGCGATCACGGCGATCTCGACCGTGTACTTCGGTGCCGCCAGCTTCGCCTCCACCGTCGCCCGCGCTGGCGCCTGTCCTGGCGAAACCCAGCTGTCCCAGACCGCGTTCATCTCGCCGAAGGTCGCGATGTCGCTGAGCCAGATATTGGCCGAAAGAACCTTCGACTTGTCGGTACCCGCTTCGGCGAGAAGGCCGTCGATGATTGCCAGAATTTCGGAGGTCTGCTCGGTCACGCTCTTGCCCGCATTCTGCGTCGCGACCTGGCCGGACAGATAGACCGTATTGCCGTGCACGACGACCTTCGACATGCGGGCACCGGTTTGAATGCGTTGAATCGTCATTTATCGAATTCCTTCAGGTCGAGTGGGTAGTTGAACAGAAGTGCACGTAGCGGAGACGTCATTGCAGATGAGAACGATTCGTCGGCGTGGTGAGGTGAAGCGGATCGTGACGGCTTTGCCAACGATAAAAAACGGCTGAGCGTGACTCTATATTCTTTTCCATCGCAGGGTTTCGTGCCGAACTACATTGCAGGAGTTCCGATGGAAGGCGTTTTTAAAGTCCGCCGAGGCAGAGGTATTTGATCTCGAGATAGTCCTCGATCCCGTATTTCGAGCCTTCGCGCCCCAGGCCCGATGCCTTGACGCCGCCGAAGGGCGCCACTTCGGTCGAGATCAGCCCCTCGTTGATGCCGATGATGCCGGCCTCGATCGCCTCTGATACGCGCATGACCCGGCCGACGTCGCGCGTGTAGAAATAGGCGGCGAGGCCGAACTCGGTGTCGTTGGCCAGCCGGATCGCCTCGTCTTCCGTGTCGAACCGAATCAGCGGCGCGAGGGGGCCGAAGGTTTCCTCTCGGAAGAGCTGCGCCGAGCCCGGCACATCCGCGAGGATCGTGGGTTCGAAGAAGTTGTGGCCAAGCGCATGGCGCTTTCCGCCGGCTAGGATGCGGGCGCCGCGCGAGAGGGCGTCCGCGATATGCGCCTCGACCTTGCCGAGCGCGGCCTCGCTGATGAGCGGCCCCTGCGTCACGCCTTCCGTCATGCCGTCGCCGACGCTCAACTGCGCCACTGCCGCCGCGAGCTTTTCGGCGAAGCGCTCGTAGACGCCGCTCTGGACGAGGAAGCGATTGGTGCAGACGCAGGTCTGGCCGGTGTTGCGGAACTTCGAGGCCAGCGCGCCCTTGACCGCCTCGTCGAGGTCGGCGTCGTCGAAGACGATGAAGGGCGCATTGCCGCCGAGCTCCATGCTGGTTTTCTTGACCGTCGGGGCGCATTGCGCCAGCAGGATCGAACCGACGCGCGTCGAGCCCGTGAACGAGAGCTTGCGCACCAGAGGGTTCTCGCAAAGCTCCTTGCCTGTCTCCGATGCCGGACCGGTCACGATGTTGCAGACGCCTGCCGGCATGCCGGCCCGCTCGGCGAGGACGCCGAGGGCCAGCGCCGAGAAAGGCGTCTCGCTCGCGGGCCTGATCACGCCGGTGCAACCGGCGGCCCAACCGGGACCGGCCTTGCGCGTGATCATCGCCGCCGGGAAGTTCCAGGGCGTGATCGCGGCGAAGACGCCGATCGGCTCCTTCTGCACGATGATGCGTTTGCCGGGCAGATGCGCGGGTATCGTGTCGCCGTAGATGCGCTTGGCCTCCTCGCCGTACCATTCGATGAAGCCCGCGGCATAGGCGATTTCGCCCTTGGCTTCGGCGAAAGGCTTGCCCTGCTCGGCCGTCATGATCCGCGCGAGATCGTCCTGGTTCTCCAGCATCAGCTCGAAGAAGCGACGCAGGATGGCCGCGCGCTCCTTGCCCGTGCGGGCGCGCCAGGCCGCCTGCGCGGCGTGGGCGGCCGCGATGGCCTTCGCGACCTGCGGGCGGCCCAAAGACGGAACGGATCCGATCACCGCGCCATTGGCCGGGTCCGTCACGGCGATGGTCGCGCCGTCATCGGCCGAGATCCATTCGCCGCCGATCAGGTTGGCTTGACGAAAGAGGGTTCCGTCCTTGAGCGACGGTGAGGCGATGGCGGAAGCCGCGGTCGTGGTCATGAGCATCTCTCTATCGCTTGGGAAGCTACTTGCGCCGTTTCAGTGTATTGTCTGAAAGGGAAGACGCAGGCCGGGCTCCCTCCAGGTCAGTTCTGCGAGACGGCCCGTGCAGGACAGCGTGATCCAGGCGGTGCGCATGTCCGGCCCGCCGAAACAGATATTGGTAGGCATGATGTCGGGCATCGCCATGACGTCGAGGATGTCGCCATCGGGAGAGATCGTCGTGATTTCGCCGGCTATCAGGGTCGCGACCACGATATTGCCGGAGGCCGCGATGGCCAGGCTGTCCAGGCGGCGATAGCCGGGCAGCTGGCAGACGAGGCGCCCGCCATGCGGGCTCGGCCAAGGCCGCTTCCTGAGCACGCCGGAGCCGCCAATGTCCCAGGCCCAGAGGCGCCCGGTCTCGGTTTCCGCAACATAGACGGTCTTGCCGTCCGGGGACACGCCGACGCCGTTCCCGCCGCCGGGGATCGGGTGGGCGGCCTCCACGATGTGGGATCCATCGGCCGCGGCCCAATAGAGGCCGCCGTGATCGCGATCGCGCGGCCGGGATTTTCCGAGATCGGTGAACCAGAAACCGTCCTGGCCGTCGAACATCAGGTCGTTGGGGCCGCGAAGCCGGTGATCGCCGACGCGGTCGTAGAGACGCTTGACCTCGCCCGTCCGGGGATCGACGGTCTCGATCCGGCCGGTTTCGTAATCGGCCGACGGCGCGACGGGGCGCAGATTACCGTCCGTCTCCGCGAAGGTGAAGCCGCCATTGTTGCAGACGTAGAAGAGGCCGTCCGGCCCGACCGCGAGTCCGTTCGGACCACCCGGCACATCGGCGATCGTCGAGGTCGAACCGTCAGGCCCGACACGCGCGATGCGCTGAGCCGCGATCTCGACGAGAGCGACGCCGCCATCGGGCATCGCGACCGGCCCCTCGGGAAAGCGCAGGCCTTCGGTGACAATCCTCATTCCGTTCCGTCTCCGAACCTGCTCGGCAATGGCTTTCGTTATAGAGAGAAACCAGCCGGATGCCGGCACATGGCGGCATCCGGCTGGAGAGTACGGACACGTTGATGCTGGCCGATGGCGTGCGCCGTTCAGCCGGGGACGACGAAGGCGTGCGCCATGTTGCCCTCCAGGCCGTCGGCGGTCACCGAATGGCCCCAGGCGCGCTTGTTGTAGATGGTCGTCCAGACGGGGACTCCGATTACGTATTCGGGGACTTCCGTCTTGATGATGGTCTGGAACTCGACGAATTGCTCGCGCCGCTTCTTCTCATCGAGTTCCACGGCCGCTGCCTCCAGCAGCTCGTCGACGCGGGCGTTCCTGTAACCCGCCCCGTTGCTCGCATGCACGCCCTTGCGGATGTTCTTGGACCAGTACAGGCGCTGAACACCCACGGTCGGATCGAACAGGTTGCTGATCGTGCTCGCCGTGATCTCGAAATCCCGATCGCCGTAGATGCGCTTCGAATAGGCCGACGCGTCCGAGCTTCTCAGCTGAAGCGAGACCCCGACCCGGTTGAACGCCGCGCGGAGGAACTCGCCCAGCCGAACGCTCTCGCCGGTGAGCGGACTGACGTCGAAATTCATCCGGAAGCGGACGTTGTCCTTCCCGCGGGGATACCCCGCCTCATCCAGAAGGGCCTCGGCCGCCTTGACGTCGAAGGTCCAGGGACCAGGCGTCGGATCGTGATAGGCTTTGAGGAACGGCGCGATCGGAGACTCGTTGGGCGCCAGCATGTTGTAGAAGACGACGCGGCAAATGACGTCGCGATTGATCGCCCGCGCCAGGCCCTGGCGAACCTTCACGTTCGACAGGATCGGGTTATCGAGATTGAAGGTGATCGGTATGACGTTGTTCGAATAGGCGTAGCCGTCTTGCGTGAAGCGCAGATGCGGCACTTTCTTGAGCCGCTCCACATCGTTGAGCGGGACCAGAGTCCGATAGGTCGCATCGGCCGACTGCGTTTCGAGCGCGACGGCGCTGGCTGCCGCATCGGGTACGAACTTGATGATGAGCTGGTCCAGATAGGGCCTGGGCTGGTCCCAGTACGCTTCGTTGCGCAGGTAGACGACGTGGCTGCCTCGCACCCATTCCTTGAACTTGAAGGGTCCGGTGCCGATCGGCGCGCGCACGTTGGCGTTCGACGCGGGGTCGGTCCCCTCATAGATATGCTTGGGCACGATCGGCGTCTCGGCCGCGCACAAGGCGCGGATCATATACGGCACCGGCCGGTTCAGCTTCAGAATGGCCGTCAGCGCATCCGGCGTCTCGACCCGGTCCAGTTGCGCGAACGTGCTGCGCGCGCGCGGATGCACCTCGCGGATCTTCATCAGGCTGTAGGCGACGTCGGCGGAGGTGAAATCGCGTCCGTCATGCCATTTCACGTTGGGACGCAGCTTGAACTCGTAGCTGAGGCCGTCGGCGCTCACCGTCCAGGCCGTCGAGAGCTGAGGCTGCGGCTCCATCGCCTGGTTGAACCAGAGCAGCCCCTCCGTGACCTTGGCGCTGACATGCAGGCTGTTGGTGTCGGCGAACGACACCAGCGATGTCGGCTCCCGGTCGAACAGCAACGTCATCGTGCCGCCGCGGACAGGCTGCGGAGGCGTGTCCTGCGCCTGAGCCGGGCCGATGCCGATCGCGGCCGATGCGGCGAGCAAGGCGATCGCCTCGCGGCGCGATAATTGGTCGAAACTCTTTTCCATTGTGTGCTCCCCTGGTGCTGCTGCGGTCGAAGGCAAAGAGATCGGTGCGCGTTCAGCTGTTTCCACGCCTCGGATTGAGCAGATCATTCAGTCCGTCTCCGACGAGATTGAGCGAAAGCACGGTCAGCGAAATGGCCAGACCGGGGATCGCGGAGAGGTACCAGCTGGAGCGAAGCAGCAGCCGGCCGTCGCGGATCATCGTGCCCCAGCTCACGACGCTGGGGTCCCCGAGGCCGAGGAACGACAGCGCCGCCTCGATAAGGATAGCGTTCGCGACGAGCACCGAGATCGTGACCACGATGGGCGCCATCATGTTCGGCAGGATTTCACCGAAGATGATCCGCGGCACCGAGTAGCCGAGCACCTTGGCGCTGAGAACGAATTCGGCCCCGCGAAGTCCGCGGAATTCCGCTCGAACCAGACGGCCGATCACGGGCCAGGAGGACAAGCCAGCGGCGAAGGCGATCATCCCGATCGTGGGCCCCCCGATCACCACGATCACGATGACCAGAAGGAAGCTTGGGACGGTCTGGAAGAGCTCCATCAGCCGCAAGCCGGCCGCATCGACGCGGCCGCCGAAATAACCACTGAACGCGCCGACCAGCACACCGATCGCCAGGCCGACGCTCGCGGCCGAGAGACCGACGAAGAGCGAAACGCGGGCGCCCCAAACGAGCCCCGATACGATGTCGCGTCCGAGGCTGTCGCTGCCGAGCGGGAAACCCGCGGCGGTCCCCGGCCATA
The DNA here is from genome assembly GCF_059499825.1 of Pseudorhodoplanes sp. Taxonomy (NCBI): domain Bacteria; kingdom Pseudomonadati; phylum Pseudomonadota; class Alphaproteobacteria; order Hyphomicrobiales; genus Pseudorhodoplanes; species Pseudorhodoplanes sp. The sequence goes on along the minus strand of NZ_JCABZI010000020.1, from coordinate 141,445 downwards.
TCAAGGCGTCCGTGACGATATCCTGCGGATCGTAAGGAGCCAGCCAAGGCGCGCCGATGGCGAGAACGACGACCAGGAGAAAGATCATCGTCCCGATCAGGAAGGCGGGATTCCCGACCACAATACGGCCGACCCTGCGCAGCACGCTTTGGCTGCCCCGGCTCGAACCATGCACGCCGACGGACGCTCCCGAATGTTCTGAATCGGTGGTCATGTCTGGTCTCGTATCCGAGGGTCGAGCAGTGCCTGAACCAGGTCGACCGTATAATTAGCGATGATCACCAGCATGGCGGACAGCAACAGGACGCCGAGGAGCAGATTGAAGTCGCGCCCCTCCACGGCCTCGACTGCCAGACGACCCATGCCGGTCCAGCCGAAAACCGATTCGACGACGATCGCGCCGCCCAACAGGTTGCCGATATGCAGTCCGGCCATCGTCGTGACGGGGATCAGCGCATTTCTGACCGCATGCCGCCTGTAGATCAGCAGGGGGTTGAGCCCCTTGGCGACGGCCGTGCGGATGTAGTCCTGCATCTGGACCTCCAGCAGCGTGGCGCGCATCAGTCGCGCATAGATCGCGATGAAGAAGGACGACATCGCCAAGGCGGGCATGACGAGGTAGCGGGCCCGGTCCGCGTAATAGGCCCAGCCGTCCAACTGGACCCCGAGCGTCTCACTGCCATGGTCCGGGAGCCAACCCAATTTGACCGAGAACAGGATGATGGCCATCAGGCCGATCCAAAACCCCGGCGTGGAATAGAGCACCAGCACGACGAAGGAGAGTAGCTGGTCGGGCCATCGCCCGACATTGGCCGCCATGATCGCCCCCAGGACGACGCCGATCACCAGGGCCAAGCCCAGGGCGAAGACCATCAGCGCCAGGGTGTTGGGCAGCCGCTCGACGATCAACGCGGTGACGGGACCGCCATAGCGGGTCGAGGTTCCCAGATCGAGCCGGACGAGGTGTGCGATGTAATTGAAAAGCTGCGTCAGAACGGCTTGATCGAGACCGAACCGCTCGCGAAGCGCCGCCATGCTTTCCGCGGTAGCAGAGCCCGACTGGGCAGCGAGCACATCAGCCGCATCTCCAGGCACCAGCTGCAGGAACAGGAAACAGAGGATCACGATCCCCAGAATCGTGGGAACCGCCTTCATGGCCGCAACGGCGGTCATGAGGACCAGGGAATAAAGCAGTGACGCGACACGCTTCATAGGCGGCTGCCTTATGACAAGCTGGAGCAGAAATTTCGAATGCGCGCGCAACCTTCGGTGAGCTGATTGTCGGATCCGGCGAACGAAACCCGAAAATGCGAAGCGACGCCGAAGGCGATGCCCGGAACGACGGCGACGCCCGCTTCGCTCAGCAGCTCGAGCGCGAAATCATAATCGTCGGCGATGATCTTTCCGGAGACGGCGCGGCGGCCGACGACCTTTCCACAAGCCGGGAACGCATAGAACGCCCCTTCAGGCGATCCGCAGTCCAGCAAGGGGATATGACGGAGCAGACCGACGACGAGATCGCGCCGCCGCCGGAACTCGTCGCGGCGCTCGGCGATGACGTCTTGCGTCCCCGTCAGCGCCTCGACCGCTGCCCATTGAGTGATTACCGAGGCGCCCGAGGTCTGCTGGACCTGCGCCTTCTCCATGGCCTCGATCAGCTTGACCGGACCGGCAGCGTAGCCGAGCCGCCAGCCCGTCATCGAATAGGCTTTCGACAGCCCGTTCATCGTCAGGGTCCGGTCGTAAAGGCGCGGCTCGACTTCGGCAATCGTGCGGAAAGGCTGATCGACATAGATTATGTGCTCATACATGTCGTCTGTTAGGATCCAGACATCGGGATGCCGCAGCAGGACATCGGCGATCGCCTGCAGCTCGGCCTTGCCGTAGACGGCGCCGGTCGGGTTCGACGGCGAGTTCAGGATAAGCCAGCGCGTGCGCGGCGTGATCGCCGCTTCCAGCGTCTCGGCGCTCAGCTTGAAACGGTCGCTCTCGGCGGTCTGCACGAAAATCGGTACGGCGCCGCAGAATGTCACGATGTCCGGGTAGGACACCCAATAAGGCGCGGGAACGATGACCTCGTCGCCGGCATTCAGGGTCGAGACCATCGCGTTGAAGATGATCTGCTTGCCGCCGGTGCTGGCGATCGTCTGGTTCGCGGCGTAATCTAGGCTGTTATCGCGCCTGAATTTCTGCGCGATGGCACTCCGCAGAGCCGGAATGCCGGCAATCGGCGTGTATCTGTTCTCACCGCGGCGAATGGCGGCGATCGCGGCATCCTTGACGTTTTCGGGCGTGTCGAAATCGGGCTCGCCCATGCTCAGCGAGATCACGCTGCGGCCTTGGGCCGCCAGCGTGCGCGCCCTCGCGCTCATGCCAATGGTCGCCGGCTCCTCGACGCTTTCGAGCGCACGCGACAAGACGAGCCCGGCTTCGTTGGAAAACTTGGCATCCAAGGCGGCAATTTGCGGCATCATGGCACTCATCTCATGCAACGCAAGAAGCGGCGAGCGGCGAAGACAACAACGCGCCGACGGCCCGGCCGACCTCGCCCGCCCGGGCCTGATCAAGGCTCATCTGCGGCGGCCGGACACGCAGCCAGCCGGCTTGGCCGTGAAGATGGGCCAAAGCCGACTTGACCGAGGAAATCTGGGCATGGCCGGACGTCAAACGACGCGCTTCGGTAATGCGCCGCTGCAGGGCGTCGACACGCTCGGCCTGAGCCCGATCGCAATTATGTCGATAGATCTCGGCAAGGTCGCGCGCGACGAAATTGCTGGTCGCGGTGATGCAGCCGGCGCCGCCGATCGCCAGGGTCGGCAACATCAAGGGATCGGCTCCGACGAGAACCGGGAAGCCCGGAAGCTGCTCGATCAGAGCGGTCGCATTCGCAAGATCGGCAGATGAGTCCTTGATGCCCGCGATGACGCCGCCGAACCGGTCGAGCAACCGCCGGACCACCGCCGGCGTGATGGCGACGCCGCTCATCTGCGGAATATGATAGAGCACCGCCTGTAAAGCCGGGTCGTTCACGCGGTCGACGATGAAGGAATAGCTCGACACGAGCGCGTCCTCCGCCACGTTTCTGTAGTAGAACGGCGGAAGCATCAGCACGCGGTTCACGCCGCAGGACAGCGCATGACGCGTGAGCTCGATCGTGTCGAACACCGATGCGGCGCCGGTGCCGGGCGCCAGCCTGGCGGGCTCGATACCCGCGGCGACGACCTTTTCAAGTATCTCCATGCGCTCGCGCGTCGTGAAGGAGGTCGCCTCGCCAGTCGTTCCCAACAGCGCAATACCGTCGCAACCGTCGACAAGCAGATTTTCGGCATGCAGCGCCAGCAATGCGTGATCGACAGAGAGGTCGGCGTTGAGCGGCGTCGCAGCCGCACAGAAAACGCCGTTGAGCGCCTCACGACCGGGTTCGGCTGGACTGCCTGCCATGATGTCTCGTTTCATCGTTCAAACGGCGCCGGATCTGGTGACGACCGAAAGGCTTCGTTCAGACGTCGCCTGACACGGATTTTATCAAGTTGAGCGCCCAAAATGGAATATCGTATTTTTTATAAGGCCTATTTTAGCGTTTCGAACTAATTCGAGAGCATTACGGTCCGTCCGCTGGCCCGCAAGGGATCACATGTCCGGCCTTTTGGATTTTTCGTTCACCGCGAGGCCAGGACCGCGATCTGGGGACATCATGGAAGCTGCCTGCCGCACGGTTTGCGCAGGGACCCGTTGGGCGACGACAAGCCCGTTTCCTGGCTGTCGCGCCGTCTTTCCCGAAGATCGCTTCATCGAGACACGGCGCCATGGCATACCGTCGCAGCGGCAGTTTGCTGTCCGGCCGCGCGCGTCACGCTTGCACCAAAGGGCTCGCAGGCATGGCGATGCGTGGAGCGGGTCAGGTCGTCGCCGCGAGACGATCTTCGGCGATGTGTCGAGGAAGGCACGCCTGAATCACGAAGGCGGAAGGCCACGAAATTCGCCTTCCGCTGTGAATGAGCGCTCGCGACACCTCATGCCGGCGATGGACGGCCGAGCGGCAGGCGATCCGCCTTCGCCTCGCGTTCAGCCGATCGCGATGTCGAGCCAGCCCTTGTCGTCCACACGCGCCACATCGTTTTCGCCGATGACGACGGTCGTCGTTTCGGATTCGACGATCGCGGGTCCTGTGATGTGCTGACGCGCCGCCAGATCGGGGAGCTGGTATACGGCGGTCCGCCTCCAGCGGCCGAAGAAGGCGTCGCGATAGCTGGGCTCGGCCGGCTTGCGCAACGTTGCGACCGTCATCAGCTCGTTTCCGGCGGACGATATGCCCACTGCCGCGACCCTGGCATTGGCGAACACCACCTCCTGCTCGGGCGAGGAGTAGGTGTACAGTTCGGCGTGCCGGCGATGATAGGCGTTCTCGATGTCCTGAACCAGATTGTCGCCGTCCCAGGCCATGTCGTCGAGCCGCACGTCGATCGCAAAGATTTGCTCGCCATAGCGCATCTCTCCCCAGCGCTCGAAGCGAAGGGGCCCGTCGAACCAGCCCTTTACCTGATCGCGGGTCCGCGCCTCCAGATCGTCGAACAGCGAACGCAACGAGGCCGCGTCGGCACGGCGCCCCCCGGCATTGAAGAAGGTCTGCGAGAGTTCGAAACGCAGATCGCTCTGGAGCATGCCCCAGGCCGAGAGCACCGAGGCGACGTTCGGCACGAGGACGCGCTTGATCTCGAGCTCGCGCGCGACCTCGGCGACATGCAGCCCGGCCGCCCCGCCGAAGCTCAACAGGGCGAACCGCCTGGGATCGACGCCGCGCCGCAAGGTGACGATGCGCACGCCGTCGGCCATCTTCTGATTGATCAGGCGATATATTCCGGCGGCCGTCTGATGGCTCGACAGGCCCAGCTGGCCCGCCAGGGCTTCGATCGCGCGCTCGGTCGCCTGCCGGTCCAGTTGCCGCTTTCCGCCGAGAAATTTGGCCGGGTCGAGATAGCCGAGCGCCAGGTTGGCGTCGGTAACCGTTGCCTTGGTCCCGCCCCGGCCGTAGCAGGCCGGCCCGGGAACGGAACCCGCGCTTTCAGGCCCGACATGCAGCGTGCCGCCCGCATCTACGCTGGCGATGGAGCCACCGCCGGCTCCGACGCTGGCGATGTCGAGGCTTCGCAGCGCAATGCGCTCACCGGCGAGGCCGCCAGCCGACGTCAGCGACGTGACGCCGCCGGCGATCAGCGACACGTCGGTGCTGGTTCCACCCATGTCGAAGGGCACGATGTCGTGCGTGTCGAGAAGGGCGGCGCAGCGCAGCGCGCCGGCGATGCCGCCGGCCGGGCCCGAGAGGACGGTCGCCGCCGCGAGACGGCCGGCCTGCTCGATCGGCACCATGCCGCCATGCGAGAGAATGACGAACAGATTGCCGAAAAACCCGTGTTCGCCGAGGCGGTTCTTCAGCCGCCTGAGATATTTCTGCACCGCCGGGCCGACATAGGCGTTCACGACCGTGGTCGAGATGCGCTCGTATTCCTTGATCTCCGGCAGAACTTCGCTGGACCGGGAGACATAGAGCTCGGGCAGGGCCTTCCGCAGAGCCTCGACAGTCTCGATCTCGTGCCGCGGGTTGCGATAGGCATGCAGATAGCACACAGCGACCGAGTTCACGCCCAGCGCCTTGATCTTCTCGATGGCCTGCGAGAGCGAGGCGCGATCCAGCGGCGTGCGAACCTCGCCGGCGGCATCGATGCGCTCGACGACGCCGAGGCGACGGTGGCGCGCAACCAGCGGCTCGATCGGCGCCATGCGGAGGTTGTAGCGATCCGGCTTCAGCCCCTCTCGCATCTCCAAGATGTCACGATGCCCTTGCGTGGTCAGCAAGGCGACCTCCGCCCCCTTGCGTTCCAGCAAGGCGTTTGTTGCGACTGTCGTCCCGTGGACGAAACGTTCGGTTCGAGACAGCAGTTCGCCGGCCGTTAGGCCAAGATGCCGCGCCAGGTCCTCGATGCCGGCGATGACGCCGGCCGATTGATCCTCGAGCGTCGAGGGCGATTTGGTAAAGGTGACGACGCCTTCGCCGGAAATCGCGACAAGATCGGTGAAAGTGCCGCCGACATCGACGCCCAGAACGTAGGTGGTGGACATGGCTCAGCCTTCTCCGACTTCGGCGCTGGTCGTCATCTCGTTCAGGGCATCCAGGCGCCGAGCCTGAGGATCGCGCTCGTCCGGAGCTCCCCAGCCGCCGCCGCCGGCCGACCTGACCTCGATCTTAGCGCCGGCGGGGATCGAAACTCCGACTTCCTTAGTTCGAAACACGCGCGGCTCCATTCCTGCCGCGAGAAGGCGATACGCATGCGGCGCGCCGTCCTGGCCGCCCAGCATTCCCGTCGCGCCGTATTTCACGCCGTCGCCGGCCGTATTGGCCTTCGCCGGCTGCTGCGTCTCGATGCACAGATCGAGCGCCACGCCCAGTCCGCCGCGATATTTGCCGTCGCCGCCGCTGTCCGGCAGGAATTCATGCCGCTCAAAGAACAGTGGAAACCGGACTTCGGCATCCTCGATGCTGCCGAACTTCGCGGCGCCCGCGCTCGGCCAGTCTCCGACCGACGACCAGCCGTCGCCCGAGGACGATCCGCCGCCGCCCGGCCGGGCGTGGAAGAGATGCCAGATGAAGTCCTTGTCCGTGCGCGGATCCACACCCTGTATCGCGATCCTGAAGCGCTTGCCCCAGCCGGCCATTGTCTGCCCCGGACAGGACTGGCTCAGCGCCTTGATCACCGCCTCGGCGATCTCGCTCGCCGGGTGATTGGTGCACATGGTCACGGCATGACCGGGATCGGGAAGGACGATGGTGCCCTGTTTCAACTTCACCGACAGGACCCGGAACGTACCGGAGTTCTTCGGAATAGCAGGATCGAGCAAGTAGGCCAGCGCCATGACGACCGCTGACTGCGTGTTGGCATAGGGCGAGTTGACGAAGCTTTCGGTCTGCGCGGCAGAGTCCGTCAGGTCCACCTCGATATCGCCGCCACGCTTGGTCACCGTCGCGGCGATCCGCAGATCGGTATTGCCTCGCCCGTCATCGTCGAGAAAGGCCTCGCCGTGGAAGACGCCGTCCTCCCAACCCTCGATCTGATGCCTGGCCTGGCGCTCGGAGGAATCGAGGATCGCATCGATGGCGTGCATGACGAGAGCGGAGCCGAACTCGCGAAAGAGCTGGATCAGCCTTTTTTCGCCCAGGCGGGCCGAGCCCACCATGGCTGCGAGATCGCCCTTGAAATCGCGCGGATGGCGCACGTTGAGCGCCAGGAGATCGACGAGATCGTCGCGCTGCCGCCCTCCCTCGCAGAGCAGCAGCGGGGGCACGCGCAGCCCTTCCTGGTAGATTTCAGTTGCCCCGGCGTTGTAGCCGCCATAGGTGGCGCCCCCGATGTCGCTGTGATGCGCGCGCACGACAGCCCATAGCAGCCTCTGCTCGCCGTCGAAGACGGGTACGAACGCCGTGAGATCCGGCAGGTGGCTGCCGCCGTGATAAGGATCGTTAAGAAGAAAGACGTCGCCCGGTCCGATCGTCTCGAAACGCTTTTCGACGGCCTCGACCGCATAGGACAGGGCGCCGATATGGATCGGGATATGATCGGCCTGCGCGACAAGCCGGCTGTTTCGATCACAGATCGCGATGGAGTAGTCCCGGCTCGAATTGAGGATCTGCGAGTAGGATGTCCTCAGCATCGCCTCGCCGACCTCATCGACGATCGCGCGCAACCGATGCTGAACGACGGATCTCGTGATGGGATCGAGCGCGGTCATGATGTCACCCTCAGGGTCGGAAATGGCCGGCCATGCCGGCATGCCAGGGGACCGGCACGTCGCCGGCCTCTCGAAGCAGCTCTCAGTCGCACAAGACCAGATGTCCCTCGCCGACCTGCTCGTAGCGCCGGCGCACGGGCTCGTAGCCCAGAGGCCGGATCGGACTTTTGATCTCTTCGTCGGCCGGCGAGGCGCGTGTGCCGCGCAACTCCGGATCGGCGACCGGCACCGCCGAAAGCAGCCGCTTCGTATAGGCGTGGCGCGGATTCTCGAAGATGGCTGAGCGCGGCCCGATTTCGACGATCTCGCCGAGATACATCACGGCGACGCGGTGGCTGACCCGCTCGACCACCGCCATGTCGTGCGAAATGAACAGATACGACAGGCCGAGGCTATGCTGAAGATCCAGCATGAGATCGACGACCTGAGCCTTGATCGACACATCTAGGGCAGAAACGGCTTCGTCCGCGACCAGTATCTTGGGGCCGAGGCACAGCGCGCGCGCGATGCAGATACGCTGACGCTGACCGCCTGAGAACTCGTGGGGGTAACGCCAGATCATGTCGGCGCTCATCCCGACGCGCTGCAGCATGTCCGCCGCCTTGTCCTCCGCCTGCCGAAGATTGGCCGCGAGGCCGTGAATGCGCATGGGACGCCCGATCGCCTCGCCGATCGTCTTGCGCGGATTCAGGCTGGCGAACGGATCCTGGAAGATCATCTGGATGCGGCGCGCCAGGCCTTCCTCTGCCGGCGCGCCTGCCTCGTCGGGCTCAGTCGCGCCCAAGGCGATCGCACCGCCCGTCGGCTTCACCAGGCCGACGATGGCACGGCCGGTCGTGGATTTGCCGCAGCCCGACTCGCCGACGACCGACAGCGTTTCGCCCGGCTGCATCGTGAAGGACACGCTCTCGACCGCATGGACCTGTCCGATCACGGATTGCATGAGCCCGGCCCGGATCGGGTAACGCACTTGCAGGTTCTCGACCTTCAGGATCGGGGGGCAGGCGGTTTGGCGCGTGTCAGCTGCGGGCGTCGCCCCCGGCGCCGCCGGCGCAGCGGCCGCAAAGCGCTTCGGCAGCGCCTCCCCTGCCATGGAGCCGAGCTTGGGAATAGCGGCCAACAGCGTCTGGGTATAGGCCACGCGGGGATGGCGGAAAATGTCCCGCGTCGATCCCGCCTCGACGATCCGCCCCTTGTTCATGACGATCGTCCGGTCGGCGATCTCGGCTACGACGCCCATGTCATGCGTGATGAACAGGACCGCCATATGCTCTTCCGCCTGCAAGGCACGGATGAGATCGAGGATCTGCGACTGGATGGTCACGTCTAACGCCGTCGTCGGCTCGTCGGCGATCAACAGCTTCGGGCTGCAGGCGAGCGCCATGGCGATCATCACGCGCTGGCGCATGCCACCCGACATCATATGGGGATGCTGCCCTGCCCGGGACTTGGAATCGGGAATCCGAACACGATCGAGCAGGCGTACCGCCTCAGCTTCGGCGGCGGATCGCGACAGCGAGCGATGCGTGCGCAACGCCTCCGATATCTGCAGGCCCACGGTCAGGACCGGATTGAGGCTCGTCATTGGCTCCTGGAAAATCATGCCGATCTCGTCGCCGCGCACCGACCGCATCTGCGCTTCGGTCAGGGGGAGCAGATCGCGACCCTGGAGTGCGATGCGGCCCTCGATCCGCGACTGCCCTTTCCTCAGGAGCCTCATGATCGACATCGCGGTGACGCTCTTGCCCGAGCCGGATTCGCCGACGATCGCAACTGTCTCGTTCGCCGCAACGTCGAACGAGACGTCGTGCACGACCGGGAGCCAACCCTCGGCACCTTTGAAGGACGTCTTCAGGGCCTGCACCGACAGCACCGGCGTCATCGACACCAAAGCATCCGCGCCGCGCTGCGTGCCGTCCTCCGACCCAAGACCGTCGCCGCGTTGCGTTGGCATCGTCAGATAGCCTCCGAATTCTCAACTCGCTCGACGTGAACGGATATCCGGGCACAGATCCAGCCCGAAACATCAGTAGGCCTTCGCGTCTCAGCGTCCGACACGGGTCAAGTGGGGCCAAGAGGGCCAAGACACTGACCAGCTAGATCACGAGCCAAGGGATTGCAATGCTAGCAAGGCGTAACGATTTTCGACTTTATCGATGCAAACGCCACAAAATTGGATTATTATTCCAACTGAAACCGTATAGCACTCAGGCGACCAATGCCACCTCGGGCCACGGGCTGCGATTTGGCGTAACTCACCAAAGGCGAAGCGACATCGAACCCATGGGTTTGTCACCATAGCGACGAGGACGAGAGATCATGGACGCGACGGAACCGGCAGGGAAACGTGTCGATGAACGCGACATTCGCATCCTGATGGCGTTGCAGGACGATGCGCGGATTTCCAACAAAGACCTCGCAAAGCAGGTCAATCTGACGCAGACTCCATGCTTGCGGCGCGTCGCCTTGCTTGAGAAAGAAGGATATATCAAGCGATATAAGGCCGTTATAGATTACCATAAACTTGGCTATTCGATCAGAGCCTTCGTTTTCGCGACCAGGAAAAGAGATTATAATAAGGACGAAGTCTGGTCGAAAGTGGCCGAGATACCAGAAGTAATTTCATGCTATATCATAAGCGGCGAGCATGATATGATCGCAGAAGTCATCGCTAAAGATATGCAAGATTACAGCGCAATTCTCATGAAGAAAATAAATGGCATAGATGGTATATATGACGCAAGAAGCATGTTTGCCATGGAAACATTGAAGACAGAAGCGTCTTTTTCTCTTGCTATAAAATAGACAATATCAATTTTTTCAAACAGCAAACATCATCGTTGCCTCCTCCATCTTTCGACCGATGCGAGCCGGATCGTCCCAGCATCGCGGGTGGATGGAGATCGACGTTCGCAGGTTTGAAGGACTCGGGCGAAAGGCGATACGCGAAGCGTCGGTGGGCGAATGGCCGGTTCGTGACATCGAGCCCGGTTGTTCATATCAAGCCACAGGAGGCGCGACATGAAGGACGTACGGCACGATATCAGGGTCTTTCACAAGGGAGATGACCTCGTCGGCGAGTGCCCCACCTGGAACGTCGAGGAGAACGCACTCTACTGGGTTGATACGCGCCGTCCCTTGATCCGCCGGCAGCAGGACGGCGGCAACCCGCATACCTGGTCCCTTCCGACGGGAATGGGCGCGTTCGCCTTTCGCGCGACCGGTGGCATCGTCGCCGGAATGCAGAACGGGTTCGACTTCATCGACCTCGATACGGGCGTCGTAACGCCGATCCACAACCCGAGCCAGACAGGCCCGCGAACCGGCTCAACGACGGAAAATGCGACGCAAAGGGGCGGTTCTGGTGCGGCTCGCGCGATGGAAGGGGCGTCGATCGAACCGGATCGCTGTATCGCCTCGATCCCGATCTGACATGCCATCGCATGGACACGGGCATCATCATCTCCAACGGCACGGCGTTCTCGCCCACAGAGCCGGTGTTGATCTAGGGCGATTCGGCCGGCGAAACGCTATACCGCTACGATTTCGAGCTTGATACGGGCGCTGTCAAGAACCGGCGCACGTTTATCGACACCCGCCATATGCCGTGGCGGGTCGATGGAGCCAATTTCGACGACGAAGGCTACTACTGGTGCGCCCTCGTCTACGACTGGTCGGTCGCGCGCTTCGATCCGCAAGGGCGGCCTGACCGTCTGGTGCAGTTGCCGACGCACTGCCCGACGATGTGCTGTTTCGGGGGGCCCGATATCGACATACTCTACATCACCACAGCGAGTACGTTCCTCAGTGAAACCGAGCGCGCAAGCCAGCCGCTGGCGGGCTCGGTGTTGTCGATCCATGGGCTCGGCTGCCGCGGCTTGCCACCGACCCGCTTTGCTGGCTGAGGCCGTGCTGGTCTTGGCCTTGAGGATCATGGCGTGGGTGCAGATCCTCCGCCGAATCATCGTTAGGTCGAGCATGATGTCTGCAATTCAGGCTCGGCCAATTCAGCAGATCGCGGCTAATTCCATTTAGCGTTTCATAAGACATTCATCGATCGAGTGACTTGCTTTAGCCGCGCGTATAATTTGCGGTTCAAACCACAATCACCGCTTCTTGTCGATACGCGCCGTTGGCTTGGTTGAAGCCTCGAGATCCAGCCGAGCTTGCCGCGCTACTGAGTTTAGCTTCCGCATCAATTGCTCCCGCCGGGTCTCCGGATCAGGCATCTTCGCCACAAAATCCCTCACCTTCAACGCCAGAGCCCGATCGCTGGCCTTTCCTGTCCTCTCGAGTTCCTTGGCATGAGCGAGATACTGAGCCCGTATCTTAACCTGCCGCTCACGAGCCTTCGCCTCCCATGGTCGCGATTCCAAGGCGCCGCCCTTCGCCGCTCGAACGACATCTGCCCGAGCATTCTTGTCCGTCTCGGGAACGACGCCGCGACGCCGCAGCGCCACTACCGTTCCCTTGTCGTGTTTGCGCACCTTGCCTCGCGTCCGACGCGGTGTCGCCTCAGCCGCAACGCCGCGTATCCGAAGCTCGCTGGCGAACCGCTCGCGCCAGGTTGCCAGATCAGCCTTTCGCGGATTCAGGCGCTTCCCGCTGTAGCCCTGCGAACGAACCGTCAGATGAACGTGCGGATGTTTCTCGTCGAGATGCTGGACGAAGACATAGTCGTAATTCGCTCCAAAGGTCTCGATCGCGAACGCCCGCACGGCATCCTTCACCGCGATCGGATCGGTTCCCGGCGGCATCGAAAGGATGATATTGACCGAGACCGTGCCGTCGCGACGCCGCTTATCGTCGAGCACAGTGTCCTCAGTCCAGCGCGACTGCAGGTCCTTGAGACCTTCTCTGCCCTGCATGAGCGAGCCCTGTTCGGTCTCCGCCGTCAGCTCGCCATTGCGCATGATGTATTCGAGATGGGATTTGAGATGTCCGGCGTCTTTGGTGCGCCCGGTGATCTTGACCATCACCTCCGGCGCACGGCCGACTATGCGCTCGAGACGGGCCCGCATCGCCGGCGTGCCCCGCTGCGGAGCGACCGGATCGGGAATGTCGGCCTCGGACACGCGTGGCCGTCGCACCGGCGTCCGCCAGACATAGGAGATCGGCGGCAGGTCATCGAGCAGTTCCTGAGCACCCTTGCTGCTCATCGGCGACCCTCCCAGTAGGTGCTGGTTCGGTCTAGCACTTCCTTTAACTCGCCCTGCAGCGCCTCCAACGCCCCGCGCGCATCATCCAGCCCGGATCTGGAGCCGCCCGCCGTGCCGTCGCCGCTATTCGCGGCCCTGGCAATCTGGTTGATGTTACCGCCGATCCGATTGAGCTCGCGCGCAATCGACCGCAACGCCTCGCGCTCTCCGTCCGACTGCTGCGCCGGAGCGCCGAGTCGCGACCGAACCAGCGACGTGATCCATTGCGTCCGCGTCATCCCGCGCGCCGCAGCCATCTCGCCAAGCTGACGCAACTCGCTCTCCCGAAAGCGCACCGTCACCTTCTGCGGGGCGCCGACCGCGACCGGTGCGCGCTTCGATTCCGGTGCGCCGACAGCGCTCTCGAGCAACCGGCGGATCAGGGCCGACTTGCCGCCTTCGGTCGCCGCCAGAGCAGCGAACTGCAGCGCCAACTCGTCCGAAACCCGCAATGTCAGCGTTGGCATCCGAGCGCTCCATCGCTGCGGCAAAAACCAGCGACGCGCCGAAGCGCATCGCAACGCCAATTTGACGTAATAATCCGCTGGCGGCAAGCCTATCCTGCACTAGGATAGAACCCAAAGACTCTCCACCATCCACCTCGGTTAACGATTCGAAAAGGTGCAACTGCTGCCGTATGGGAACAGCCCACAGCGAACCACCACGTCGAGGTCTGGAGGATCAACCGGGCCGGGGAAGAAGCGTGGTTCAAACCACACACTGGCAGTGCGCTGGCCCGCGCTGCTCAGCCCACCAGCACGGCGTCGATCCGAAGCTCGCGAACAGGCACGTCCTCACTTCCACCATCATCGAAGGCGACGCGGGGGCGCGCCTGTTCAGCATCCGGCCTTGCGTCGAGGACCAACTGGCCGATGCGCTGGCCTGCGCGCACCCGCACTATCGCGCCTTTTTTGCCCGGGACGGTCAGCGCTGTGGCTGAACCTGAGGCTGGCTTCTCGCGAGCTGATGCGCGATCGTTCTCCGGCGCTCGGGCATCTTTGGCCCCATCCCCTGCTGCTGTGTCGTGCGCTGCCGCTGGCGCGACGGGCGACCGGACAGCGGATGCAAACTCTCGGGCCTGCGCGTCGGTGAAGGTATTGCGCTCCTTGACGGCTCGCTCCACGTAGGATGGCTCCTGCCGCCACGCCTGGTAGAGCTCGTAGACCGCACGGATTGAACTGGTGGCCAGCTCGTCCTGCAAGAAGCCCGGCATCTTCGGCACCGCCGCATAGCGCGAAACCCAGTCGCGCGGCTTGCCCAGACGCCGAGCAATCTCGGTTTGCTTCTCGCCGGCCTCGAGCCGCGCCGTGATGAAGCGCGCGATCTCACTGGGCTTCAGATCGTCGCGCTGAATGTTCTCGACCATCTGGGCGTAAGGGCTCGCGTCAGCGCCGTCCTGAACGAAGACGGGCGCCTCGACCAACTCGGCGAGCTTCGCAGCCCGGTAGCGCCGCGCGCCCATCACGATGATCAAGCGCCCGGCCTGATCGGAGCGCCGAACCACGATCGGCTGGAGAATGCCGTCGATCCGGATCGACGCCGCAAGGTTCTGCAATTCGTCCTCCGGAAATTCCTGCCTTGGCTGACCGGGATCCTCGTCGATCAGGTCCAGTGCGACCCTGAGCGCGCGGCCATTCGGGGCGCCCTGTTCGGCGGCATCCGCCAGGTCCTTGAAACTCAGATCCAACGCCATGCGATCAGCCCATCTGCTCGACGATGCGCGACAGAACGAGGCGGATTTCGCGGCCGGCCTCCTGCGCCGAGCGCTTCTTCAGCTTCCACACCGGCACACCCTCCGCCACCGCCTCGGCATAGCCATCACGCGCCACGATATGACCGGGAAAGACGTACTTTCCCGCCTCGCGGAGAAGCTGGTCGAGATGCGCCCGCTGGCGGGGCGACTTCGTGTTGAAGTTCGACGGCAGGAGCCCAAGAAACTTCATGTCGGATCGGCCATAGCGCTTCTGCACGCCGATCACGGTCTGGAGCAGGCCTTTCACGCCCTTCACCGAATAATCCTCGAGATAGATCGGCGACAGCACATGGCTCGCCGCAACTAGGGCTGCCACGCTGCGCAATCCCAGCGAGGGCGGGGTGTCGATGACGCAGACGTCGAACGCAGCGCTCCCGGCGCGGAGATTGTCGCGGAACTGCTGGATGCCGGCCGCGTCGCCTCGATCGACATCGGTGAGGGAGCTGTCCGAGGCCGCAAGCGTGACGCCATCAGTGCCGCCGGTGATCGGGGCCCGGGCCCCGCCCTGTCGAAACAGCTCGGCAGCCGTCACGTCGCCACGATGACGCTTCATCGTATCGGTGGCGTTGCCTTGGGCATCCGCGTCGATCAGCAGCACCCGGCCGCCGGTTTCGGCCAGGTGCCAGGCAAGATGAACCGCCAGCGTCGTCTTGCCGACGCCGCCCTTCTGGTTGTTGATCACGATGGTCTTCATGCGAACGCGACACAGTCCCGACGATTTCAATCGGAGCGTGTTCTGGCGGGAGATCGCGGCGATGACGTGACGGTGTGGTTCAAACCACACCCTCGGCGATAGACCAACGGCCTCCTGGCCTGCGCGTAGCGGAGCACGCGCAGGCCAGGCGACATGCGAAAAGGCCGGCCCGACGCACGTGGCGTCAGACCGGCCGTCTCGGATCGTGATGCTCAGAATGGCAGTGCGGCAAGCTCGGCGGCGTGCATCGGGGCCCAGCCCTCGATATCCGCGAAGTATCCCGTCTCCGCATCGCTGCGGTCCTGCTCCGTCAGGAATTCAAGCTCGCGCTTCGCCTCGCGCCGCTCGCGCGGCGTCAGGCAGGTATTGTTCAGTTCGGCCTTGAGTTCGGCAATCTGCTGATCGATCGGCATGGTCATGAGAACCTCCTTCGTCTCGAATGGACGAAGGCGCCCCACGCGTCGGTGGAGACCGGGTCAAGGATCGGCGTAAGCCGACCGCCGTAGGCGGCGCGTGGGGGAGCCGAAATGCGCCAGCATTTTGGGGGCACCGCGCGTCCTTGAGGCGGGCTCCGCCGGCCGTACCATGGCACGACCAGAGAGCCCCTCCAGTTCGCGCGGGAAGCACCAGGGCGGCTGACACGGCGCAGATCGCGCAATGGCTAAGGTGTAGTTTGAACCAACAAATGCCGAGATGTGGTTTGAACCACAAAGCGCCCGCCGATCGCTCCATTGAGTCGGATGTGGTTTGAACCACAAGCCGCGCTGAGGGCTCTTTGGGGCCGGCTGTGGTTTGAAACAACAGCAAACAGAGGAGGTAAAAAGGGCGGGGTGATTTCGCAGGCGTGGCTGTGAGGCGGAATGATTAGCCCCGCCTCGCGGCGGGGCCATCTTGGGCTGGGAACTCAGTTGCGGTTCGGGCGGGACCAGATGAGCTGGAGGCCTTCCGTGCCTTCGACTTCGATCAGGTTGGCGTAGATGGGGGCAGGAAAGCTCGGATCGTCGAGCTTGACTGAGAGATAGTCTCGCCCCTCATCCGAGGTCTTCTGCCAGGCCGCGCCAAACTCGACAGCGCCTGCGAGGATGCGGAAGGCCGGACCCTTCTCGGACGGCCGCTCCGGGCGCACCATCTTGGCTTTGACGTTGAGGTTGAGGGTCTTGATCGTGCCGTTGAAGCCGTCGCCGTTCGAGGTGAAGCTGCCGATGATCGCCATTGTCGTAGTTCCTTCTGGTTGCTCGAGGCTATCGCCCATCGCGGCCTCGATTGCAGTCGAAAAACTGGAGGCGCTCGACCTGCATCCTGAAGGGACCGCAACGTAGTGGAGGACGGCCGGGAGTGGCTTTCTTGTCCCGCGAGGAATGGGACCGCAGGGCCCAGGGGAAGAAAGTCGCGCCCGGCCGTTGCAGGTGTGAGAGCGAGACGGCGCGTCAGCGCCGACGGCCTCCGGTCAGACATGCCCAACGAGGACGCAGTGGACGGAAACGCCCTTGGAAACAGCCGGGGACCGCATGGTGGCAGCGCCCTTCAGTGATCACGAACTGGCTTCGACATCATCGAGCTCGATCACCTCAAGCAGCCTCCGCGATCGAGCTGGTCTGCGGCTGCAGCCCGTGAAGATAAGCCACGGCCCGCTGTGCATGCGCCGCGGCTGCAAAGATGAAGCGTTTGTCGCTGGACAGAACCTCGAGCCAGGAAGCGAGATAGCTGGCGTGACCTGGACGCGGCTCCAGCTCCGGCATGATGCCAAGATCGGCGCAGAGGAAGCAGCTTCCGAGTTCCGCGATCAGCTCCTCGCGCGCCCGCTCGCTTCGATCCTTGCCGTAGCGACTGAGATCGCGGTTCGCGCGATGCCGAGCTGCCGTCCAATGCGTCGCCTCATGGCTCAGTGTCGCGACATAAGAACCGCCATCGCGAAACGCCGCGAAGGGCGGCATCTGAATGTGGTCCGTCGCCGGAGAGTAGTAGGCGCGATCGCCGCCATGTCGGATGACGGCGCCGGTCTGAGCAAAGAAGCGATCGGCATGATCGATCCGCTCGATCGGATCGCAAAGCGGTTCAGACGGGTTATGGTCGTTGGCGGGCAAGCCGTCGATCTGCTCGGCGTTGAAGACCGTGTAGGATTTGAGGAACGGGATCTCGCGATCGACCGCATCGCCCAAGGCATCGGTTTCGGTTTTCTTGAAGCGGCTCGCGAAGACGACCGTCGAGCCGGTCTCGCCCTTGCTGACAGCACCGCCAAGTTCGAGCGCCTGCTTGAACGTCATCCAGATCGGCGAGGCGTATCCGCGCGCTGCAGCTTCGGACCAGAGCAGGAGCACGTTCATCCCGCTATAGGGCAGGCCGTTATGCCGCAGCGGCCGTGTCATGTCTCCACCGCCGTTTCCAGAACGCCATGGCTGCATCCACGGACGCACACCCCTCTCTAGATCGGCGACGATCCTGTCGGTGATCTTCGCGTAGATATCCGCGCGCGGCTTCTTGTCTGACCTGCCCATGATTCAACCTCCATTGTAGAGGTCGCAGCCGTTGCGACCCCGTCACGGAGGTCGAGCAGCCGGGAGCCCGGGCAATGGCTGCACCCGGCGGGCTGGAACGAAGTGGAAGACGGCGAAGCCGTTGCAGCCAATGCCGTCCCGGCCAAGACCGTCGTCCGGGACGGGTCGCGATCGGCCGATCGGACCTGACAGTCCTATCTCGCGTCCGAGGGCTGGCGCCGGGGGCCGATAGCCGCTATCTTCTGACTATCTGACTAGATTAATCATTATGGTGAAGAGAACTGCGCGAATGGCCAAGGCGTTGCCCCGAGGACGATGGAAGCTTGAAGACGCCAAGGCGCGCTTCAGCGAAGTCGTGCGTCACGCACGGACCGAGGGGCCGCAGCGGGTGAGCGTGCGCGGCCATGACGCGGTCGTGGTCATGAGCGTCGAGGAGTTCGAGCGTCTGGTTACGCAAGAACCGCAGGCACCCTTCGTCGAGTTCATGGAGAGCCTGCATCTGGACGGGCTCGACTTGGCGCGCGAGGCAGATTTCGGGCGGGACGTCGAGCTTTGAAAGGCTGGCTGCTCGACACAAACGTCGTCGCCGCGCTGATCAATCCCAATGGCGCTCCATCGGTCAAGGAATGGGCGCGCAACCAGCAGGAGGACAGCTTCTTCATCAGCGTCCTGACGCTGGCCGAATACGACAAGGGGATCCACAATCTGGCTCCCGACCATCCCGACCGGCCGAGATACAAGGCCGCCCGCGATGCTCTGGCGATGCGCTTCAAGGACCGAATGCTCGGGGTTGGCAACCCGGTCGTGCTGGCCTGGGGGCGGTTGTCCGGAGAGATCAGGCGGGCGAGCGGTCATCCGCCGACGGTGATCGACACGATGCTGGCGGCGACCGCGATCGAGCACGAACTCTATCTCGTGACGCGCAACACCAAAGTCGTTAGCGCGACAGGCGCGGTGGTGTTCGATCCGTGGAACGATGACCCGGACCGGTTTCCGCTTAGGCCTGCCGGGAAAAGAGCGCGTTGAACAATGACCGGTCGCACTGGCCAATGAGATAGTGAGCGGGGATGGCGCCCCGCTCACGCCGGCTCAGCCGAACGCCGCCATCTGGGCCGCGGCCGCCTTGCGGTCAACGGATGGGCCGGTCGTCTCGGCGGCTCGCTCGAAGGGCTTCCACCGTTCGCCGATGACCTGCTCGTAGGCGGTGACTGCGCCCTCGGCCGCCATCAGCAGAGCGTGCGCCTGGACGCCCATGTCGGCGGCGAATTCTCGCTTTCGCTGAGCGGGGCCGTCGAAGCCGACCGGCCCATCGACATCCTCATTGCGAGCGTCGCAGGCCGATTTGGCAGTGGCGTCGCGGGCCTCGGTGACCGCGCGGGAGTAGAACTGTCCGGCGCCATGGGCCGAGCCGACATACGCGCCGACGATGCGTTGCAGGTGGATCTGCATCGCCCGCTCACCGAGCCCATCCTGCAGGCTGGTGGCCGTCTCCACGATCAGCCGCTCGTGCATGTCGCGGATGCCCTCGCCATCGAGGACAGGGAGCCCAAAACTCTCGGAGATGAGGAGCGCCTGCTGCGTGTCGGGGCAGGCGAGCCGGGTCATTTCGATGGTCGTGCTCTTGCGGAACGGCACGACGCGGGCGGTCTGCCGGGGTGAATGTACGGTCTTGGCCATGGGAAAAGTCCTTTCTTCGGTTGCGCCCTCGGAGCCGGATCGGCGCCTGGCCGTCGTCCCCTCGGGTGCGGTCGATCCGGACCGTCGAAAGCCCTGGCGCATCAGGGCCCGGCCTATGCCAGGCGAGCGGACGAGGCCTGCGGCCAAGCAGGGCGATTGCCCTTGCGAAGGACGCTGCGCCTCGTCTGCGAGATCGCCAAAGGCCGGCCGCCACGCGGCGCGGAACGCGGCCTTGAAGCGCCTGGCCGACGGTTCAGACCGCGGCAAACCCGAGAGGACGAGGGCCAGCCCGGCCTTGCGTCAGCGACGTAAACGAAACGGACATTTGGGCCTCGCAGCCATGCGCCGCCGATCGCCTCGGATCTGACGGACCTACAACGGCCGACCCCCACATCGCCCGGTCACGCCGCGCCCGGAGCAAACATCCGATGACGTTCGCAATGGGCGGCGATGGCCCGGTCCTGCCGCGCGAGCTTGCGCGACAGCGCCTCGATCTCCGGCTGGCGCTCGGCTGTCAGCGCGGCAAGCGTCGAGCGATAACATTCCAGCACCGTGCACATGCCGGACGAGTTGCCTCGACGATCGCCATGGCGTTTGCGCTGCTGCGGGACCAACGTGATCGCCCGGCGCGTAATCTGCCGGTCGATCAGCTCGAGCTGGCGCTGGACCTGACGGCGCGCCTCCTCCATGCGGGAGAGCTGCGCCAATGCCTCGGGCGCGATGATCACGACAACGCTCCGCGCTGCCAGCCGAGGAAGCTGGAAGGACCGCCATAGACAGCATGACGGCTCGGATCGATGACGAAGCCGAACCGGCCGACCGCATACTCGTCCGCTGGAACGAGAAAGCGGCGCTCTTCGGTCCCGGTGCCGCGCCGGTCGCCGAGCGTGGCGACGCATTCGACAAACCCCTTTTGATGCTCGGACGTGATCGCCGAAACCACGATCCAGTCGCCGGCATGTGCATCATGAAAAGCCCGCCGGTCCTTCTCATAGGATTCGCCTGGTCCGAGCAAGACGCCGAAGATCGTCTCCCATGCGTCGGGCCAGCTATCCTTGACCGAGCGTTCGGCGCAGCGCCGCTCGAAACCGGTGAAGAGGTCAGGGAAGGTGATCGCGACGATCGCCCAGGCGCAGTCTTCTTCGTACCATCCGTCTTCCGCGCGCAGGAGCGGATGCACCTGTCCGTTGCGCTCGGTCGAGAGCTTGTAGCCGCCATGTCCGGCGGTCGAATAGGATTCGACGCCCTCGGCGTAGACAGTCATGCCCTGCGACATGCCCCATGGCGTCTGCGCCCTGCTGCGGATTTCCTTGCGACCGAGCGCCCTCTTTTCGCACTGATGCTCTGCGTACTCCCGGACCTTGGCGTGAAACGCGGCCTCATTATCCAGGCTGCCGGCATGGCCGTAAAAGTAGGACCGACGCCATTCGGTGAGTGGGCGCGGAATGCGCCAGCCCGTAGCGAGATAATGATGACCGTCGCGCGCCGGCAGCATGGCGAAAGCCGTCTCAGCCACCCGTGCGACAGGGAGGTTATCTGCCGATCGGCCGAACTCGATCTCCGGGGTTCCAGGCGTCGCAGCGGTAGCTTCACAAGAATGTACGTCGCTCATGCCGCCCGCCCCTCGATGACGGCAGCGCCAACCTCGTCCGCTGTGATCTCTTCGAGCACTGCTTGAGGATAGCTATGGCGGGAGAGCCATTCCTCCGCTGCTGGCCGATGCGGCGCGAGATGGACCAGTTCGGCACCCTCGCCTGCACGATCGAAAACACGCACGGACCCGATCGCCAGGCGCTCGACAACGCTGAAGTCGAGGGTCGAGTCCAGCGAGAAGGCGCGATGGACCCGGATCGCGACGACGACGCCGGCGCCGAAATCAGCCTCATGCAGGGTGAAGCTGGCCGACAGGCTGAGAGTGCCCATGCTCCTGCCAGGCAGCTTTCGGATCAGGCGGCCCGTGCCGTTGTTGGTCAGCCAGGCCGCGAGTTTCCTGGTGAAGCGCTCCGGCGGCCGCGGCGTGCCGTCGGACCAGATAATGGTCGAGCCGATGGGTGCATGATCATAAATTGCGTGCGCGGACATGTTCGTCCTCCGTGATGGCGCTGCTTGGAAACGAAACCGCCGCCGGCACGAGGCCGGCGGCGGGATGTCGATCGGACGTGAGTGAGGAGGTCGTAACTATTCCGCAGCGACCCGGTAGGCTTCGTCGATCGTTTCAGGATCGACGTCGTCGAATGCAGCGGCATCGCCGGACCCTATATCGGCATCGTCCGCCGTGACGTCGGCGTCGTCATCCATGCCGACCGCGCTCTTCGAGCGCCAGGTCGCGACCTCGGCTGCGGCCGGCGCGAACGCCGCCGACGGATGGACCAAGCGCTGCTCCTTGAAGTGCTCGACGAGCGCGGCGCGCGTGTCCTTCACCCGGGCGCGAGGAAGCACGGGAGTATCCTTGCAGGAGCGCTCCAGCGCCTGGCGCGACAGGCAGGACAGGAACTCTTCCGTGCCCATGGTGGGCAGGAACCCGTCCGCACCGATCGCGTCGCCGGCAAGGCGAGCGACGATGCCGCTGTTCGTCCGGTTTTCGCGGGCCGAGAGGACGTCGATCAGGGCGGACCGGGCCGCGACGCGCAGCGTGTCCCGGTCGAAGACGAGTTTCCCGTCGCCATCGACCAGTTGCACGGCATGACGCTCCATCCGGGCAAATCCGTAGACGTCGTCTGACGCCCCCGACTGAACCGAGATGTTGCGGCCCGCGAGTGCGAGCACGAGCAGCGCCATCAGCGTGTCGTCCTCGATCGGCGCCCGCGCCAGCGCCTCGTGCAGCGCATCGGTTCGCAGATCGCCGATCATCTCGACGCCCCTGCGGGTCACGTCCGGACGGGGCTTGGCCATGACGATCGCCTCAATGCCCTCCGCCTCGTCGGCGGCTTTGCTCTTCTTCTGCTCCGGCAGCCGAAAGTTTACGCTCTGCACCTTGCCGTCACGGTCGAGATACATCGCGGTGCGGTCGCTTTTGCCCGGCTTGCCGTAGACGCGTTCGGCCTTCGGCGGCAGCACGACCTGGCCATAATTGTTGACGTCGGTGATGACGCCGCGCTTGGGCAGGTGGATGGTCATCCATTCCTGTTGCGCGCCAAGAAACCCTTCGACATCGGTGGTGTAGCGGCTGTCCTCGTCGGCCGGCGCGAACAGATCCTCGACCCATGCAATGCCATAGGCCTGGGCCAGATCGTCGCCGAAGCTTGCGTCGCGCGCATACATGCGCTTCTTCGAGAGAGCATTCGCCACGCTCCACCACGACACCTGCGGGTCGGCCTTCCCGGGCTTCTGCGCCTTCCAGACTTCGCGCTGTTCGTCGAGATTGGCGGATGCGATCGCGCGCAACTGCTGCTCATTGGGCATGTCGCCCTTGGCCATGTGATCGAGCATCGCAGGCAACACATTCGCCAGCAGCCTGAGCTTCTTGATCTGGCGCACCGGCAAGGCAAGCGCGATGCCGATCGCTTCTCCCGTCCAGCCGAGCGCGACGAGCCGCTCGATCGCCCGCCACTGATCGACCGGGTTCAACGGCTCGCGGGCGATGTTCTCGACCATGCTGCGCATCGCGCCATTGTCGTTGGCGGCATCGACGACGAGCACTTCGATTTCTTCCAGACCGGCCGCGATCGCCTGCTTCACCCGGCGATGCCCGGAATCGATGATGTAGCCATTGCCGCCATCGATCTCCGGCGCGATCACCGGCGGCTGGACCAGCCCGACCGCCTTGATCGTCGCCAGCAGCAATGCGTCGGCCTGCGGAGTGGATTTGGTCTGGCGCGAGCGATCGGAATTCTCCTTCAGCGCGCGCGGATCGACTTTCATGAGATGCATGGGACTGCTCCTTCAGAGGTAGCCGGACCAAGGCCTCGACCTGTCCGGTTCAGTCTTCTTCCCGAAGACCCCTCCCAAGCCCGCGGAGCGGACAGGCCGGTGCAACTGCGGTCGAGCATCTCGGCCCGGATGGCCAAGCGGGGCGCAAGCCCTGCGAAGGACGATGGGCCGGGATCGCGACGGCGGCGGTTGAGCGCCAGCACCACCGGAATGGCCGATCGGCGAGCAAGATGTTCTTCATTCGCCTCCCCTTGTGCTTCTCTCCATCTGACGCTATTTTGCGTCAGAATAAATGGCGATTAAGGGGATCGCGACATGGGCCTCGCCCAATATGCCGATAACGGGCTGATCGCTCCGCGCCGCGTCGCGGATGCCTTCCGGACGACCAGCGAAGAAATTGCCCGAACGGCCGGGCTGGGCAAGGACGCGATCCAGCGGAAGGACAGGGTCGTGTCCGACAAGACCCAGCGGCGCCTGCGCGAAATGATCGAAGTCATCAACAAGGTCGAGCCGCGGTTCGGATCGGCGATGATGGCATACGCCTGGTATCGGTCCGAACCGCTGTCGGGTTTTTCGGGCCAGACGGCGATGCAGCTCGTGCGTGCAGGGCGGACCGACGAGGTGCTCGACTATATCGACGCGATCGACGTTGGCGTTCACGCCTGAGCCGTGCCGATCCGCTACCGAGGCAAACTCTATCGGGCGTTGAACCCGGTCTATGCGCGCGAGCCTTTGTCAGGGCGTGGCGCCGAGCTCCATGGTGGCCGGTTCAATCCGAAGGGAATGCCGGCGCTCTATGCGTCGCTCTCGATCATGACAGCGCTGCGCGAAGCCAATCGGGCCGGCAGTCTTCAGCCGACGACGCTCGTCTCCTATGAGGCCGAGATCGAAACGATCTTCGATTGTCGCGACGAGACTGCGCTGGCGGCGGAGACGATGGACCCAGCCGGGCTCGCAGACGCGTCCTGGCGTGATCAGATGAAGAACCAGGGCGAGGCCAGGACGCAAGCCTTTTCGCGCCGGCTGAAGGCGACAGGCTATAGTGGCATGCTCGTCAGAAGCTTTGCGCCGGGCGCGAGCGCAGACGACCTCAATCTGGTTCTATGGACTTGGGCCGGATCGGGTCCATCGCGTCTTGTGCTGATCGACGACGAGAAGCGCCTGTCAACATGATCGCCCTCCGATCGCGAACTTTAGAGGACTCGGTCCAAAGACCGCCCATTGCCCGGAAGGTCGCCCGAAGGCACCTTTAAGCCGCGTTGGCCGTGGCCGCGCCGCCGACATCGCTTGCCAGCGCCGTCGCGATCTCGACCAACTGCCTTCGCTTCTCGGCCAGCTCCTCGCTAAAGGTGAACTCCCCGGCCTCGCGCGACCGATACGCCGCCAGCCGCCGCTGCGCCTCAGGGAGCCGATGACGATACCGCTGCCGCTCGCATTCAAAATCCCCGAGCGCGTGTTCGAGCCGCGACACCGCGCCAAGCGGCGTCACCGTGACTGGCAGATCGATCTCGTGTTCAGCCCCGCTGCGAAGCAACATCGTCTCATAGCGATAGCCGTCGCGCCCGGCGCGCTCCCCGATGAATTCCAGGTCGAACCCGCGGATCGTTGCTACGGTCACCTTGCCCTCCTGCCGCATCTGCACGAGCGTTAGGATTTCCCGGAGCAGAGCGCGACCGGTATCCTTGCGCTCGCCATAGGATTTGCCGGTCACGGTCATCGCAAATGCGTCGCCAGCGGTCGGAAGTAGGCGCTTGATGTCACGGTCGATCTCATCGATGCGACGCGTGGAGGTCTCGATATCGCGCTCGGCATCGCGAAGCTGCCGCCGCACGGCGAACTGATCGTCCTGATGTGCGGCGCGAAGACGTTCGAGCCGGGCGATCTCGGCCTCCAGCCCGGCCTTCTGCATCAGCCGCTTATCGCCCGACGCGATCGCCTTTGCCATCGCGAACTGGCTGGCCTGCCCCTCGCCGAGATCCTCGAGCCGGCGGATCGAGGTGTCGCCCGAGAGCGCAGCAGCGATGAAGCGAGCCTTTCGCTCGTTGTTCTGCCACATGGTGGCGTCGAGCGAGCCTTGGGTGGCATAGGCGAAAATGTCGATCTCGTCGTGCTGATTGCCCTGCCGCACGATCCGACCCTCGCGCTGCTCGATCTGCGAGGGCAGCCAGGGCACGTCGAGATGATGCAGCGCCTTCAGCCGAAGCTGGGCATTGACGCCTGTGCCCATCGTCTCCGACGAGCCGATCAGGAATCGAACCCTGCCGGCGCGGACATCGCCGAACAGCCTCTGTTTGGCCTCCGATCTCTTGAAGTCCTGCATGAAGGCGATTTCGGAGGCCGGGACACCGCGCCGGACCAGCTCGTCGCGAATCCAGCGATAGGCCGAGAACCCGCGGCTCTTCTCGACGCTGATCGTCCCGAGGTCGGAAAAGATCATCTGCGCCGCGCCCGCCGCCTCATAGGGTTTGCCGTCAGGCCGGACATAAGCGTTGCCCGTCGTCTCGCGCCAGATGCGCAGGGCGTTCCCGATCAGCAGGTTGAGCTTGTTCTCCGGCTCGTTGTCGCTGCCGGGATCGACCATGCGCAAATCGATCGCGGCATGGCGGCCATCGGTGATGACTGAGAGCAGGATGTCGTCGCCGGGCTCCGGCGGCCGGTCGCGCATCTCGATCGCTTTGATGCGCTCGTCGAGCAGGCGCTGATAGGTCCTGAAGGCCGATGTCGGTTTGGCAGTCAAAATCTGACGGCGGCCGGTCGAGATCGCCGGCACCTTCACATGCCGCCGCAAATCGTCAGGCAGGACGACGTCAGCGAAACTCCGGAACATCGCGATGAGCTCGGGGACGTTGACGAAGCTGGCGAAGCGCGAGACCGGCTTGTATTTGCCCGATGGCTGCAGTTCGAGTTCGGTCGTGATGTCGCCAAAGGTCGAGGCCCAGGCGTCGAACTCGTGCAGCCCCCGCTCGCGAAGCGCGGCATGGTCCATCAGGCGCTGCACCGAAAACATCTCGCCAAGCGTGTTGGTGATCGGCGTACCCGACGCCAGCACGAGCGCCCGGCCGGGGTTCTTCGTCTCGACGAAGCGGGACTTCACAAAAAGGTCCCAGGCGCGCTGTGAGCCGTTGGGATCGACGCCTTTCAGCGTCGACATGTTGGTGGCGAAGGAGAGCTTTCGGAACTCCTGCGCCTCGTCGACGATGATCTGGTCGATGCCGAGTTCCGCGATGGTCAGGAGATTATCCTTGCGGGTCGCCAGCGCCTCCAGTCTCTCCTTCAAGCCCTCTTTCAAGCGTTCCAGGCGCTTGCGCGAGACGCGGTCGTCGGTCTCGACCTTCGTCAGCAGGGTCTCATAGAGTTTCAGTTCGTCCTGGATTATCTGTTGCTCGAAGGCGCTGGGCACGTCGATGAAGCGAAACGCCGAATGGGTGAGGATGATCGCGTCCCAGGTCGCGGTCGCGGCGCGCGCCAGGAAGCGGTGGCGTTTCTCCTTCGTAAAATTGCTCTCGTCGGCGACGAGAATGCGGGCGTTCGGATAAAGCGCCAGAAACTCGCGCGCGACCTGAGCCAGGCAATGGCCCGGCACCACCAGCATGGCTTTGGCGATCAGGCCGAGCCGGCGCTGCTCCATCACCGCTGCGGCAAAGGTCATGGTCTTGCCGGCGCCGACCGCGTGGGCGAGATAGGTCGAACCTGCCGCGACGATCCGCCAGATGCCGCGCTTCTGATGGGGATAGAGGGCGAATGCGCCGCTCGCGCCGGGCAGGTTCAGGTGCGAGCCGTCGAAGGCGCGCGGCGCGATGTTGTTGAAGCGATCATTGTAGACCCGCGCCAGCCGGTCGGTCCGATCGGGATCGGACCAGACCCAGCTCTGGAAGGCGATCTTGATCTTGTGCAGCTTCTCCTTGGCGGCTTCGGTATCGACGACGCTGAGCACGCGCCGCTCGCCGCCGCCCTCCTTCACCGTGTCGAAAATCTGCGGAATGCGGCTGTTGAGCGCGTCGGTCAGCAGCTCGCCGGCATGGCGGCGGCCGGTGCCCCAGTCGAAGGTTCCCGCCGCCAGCCAGGCCAGCTGGCGCGCATCCACTGTCCATGACGCCAACTCAGGCATGTGGCGGATCGTGATCTCCGCGCCCATCGTCTCCTTGACGAATGCGACGACGTCAGAGGCTGGAATCCAGGGCGCGCCGAGGCGCGCGGTGATGTCGGACGGGCGGAGATCGGCCGGCTGGACCGCGACGAGGGCGCGAACATTGCGCTCGAAAGCGGGGTCGAGTGCTGCAGCCGCTTCCGCAACCTTCAACTTGTCGCGGACCGGCCCCGACAGATAAGCGTCCGCCATCAGCCAGGCGCCGTCAGCCGGGTTCTGAAAGATCGCGTCGCCCAACTCGGCGACGACGTCGGCGACATCCCGATGCAGCAGCTCGGCGATGTGATCGAGATCGACCCGACCGCGCTCGTTCAGGACGACCGCAAGCGCGTCCGCAGACGAGGTGATGACCGGCGCGGCAGGCGGCGCGATAACCCGCTCGCTGAACAGCGGCCCGGGTTTGGACGTATCCGTATCGAGATCGTAATCCTCGATCGAGGCGACGAGCCAGCAATCGGGATCGTCGAGGAAGGGCTGCAGGTTCGGCCGGCGGTGAGATTCGCGAACCTCGCCGGTCGACTCGTCCTCAGAGATCGAGACCGTCGTGTGGTTGATCGGGCCGAAGTCCCGCAAAAAACTCGACCAGGCGATGCGCATGCGAACCTGCGCATCCTTCCATGGCCGGTCCTGCTCCTGGCAGCTGAGGACATCACGCACGGCATCGCGGATCGGGATCAGTTTTTGGATGATCCGGACGTGTTTTTCCGGGACGCCCTCGTCGCCCCGACCCTTTCGAACCTTCACCGCGACCGGCTCGCCGTCGACGAGCTGCATCAGCCCGCGGCGCGTATCGACGAAGTAGCTGCCCTCGCGGACGCGCGCCTCTCGCGGCAACGCCGGATTCGCGTCCGGCACGTCGCCGTAGTCGAAATCGACCTCTTCCAGCTCGCCGTCATAGAGGCTCTCCGGGAGGAGACGGATGGCGGCATCCAACGCGGCATCGAGAACGACGCTAGCCTGCGGGACGCAGGTGTAGGTCTCGCCATATGGGCCGACGGTCAGAGCGTGCGTGCCAAGTACGAAGCCGGGATTGCGCGCGAACCAGCGATTGACGCAGATAGCGCTTTCGTCCGCCGTGGCGGTCCGGATCTCATCGAGATCGAGCCATGCAGCGTCGCCCTTCGGCTCGCCCGGCTTCCGCTTCCGGAAGAACAGGATATCGACGCCGACGTCCGTGCCGGCGTCGGCGCAGAAGCTGCCTTGCGGCAGCCGGATCGCAGCGACCAGATCGGCAACCTTCGCGATGTGCTCGCGCGCCGTCGCGTCGGCCTTGTCCATCGTGCCATGCGAGGTGACGAAGGCTGCGAACCCGCCAGGCTTCAACAGATCGATCGACCGCGCGATGAAGTAGTCGTGCAGGCGCAACCCGAGTTGCCGATAGGCACGATCGGAACGGACCGTGCGATCGGAAAACGGCGGATTGCCGATGGCGAGGTCGAAATTCGCTGGTAGCTCGGTGCGCGCAAAATCGCCGGTGAGGATGCGGGCGCGCGGTTGCAGCAGCCGGGCGATGCGCGCCGTCGTCGGATCGAGCTCGACGCCGGTGACATGCGCGCAATCGAGAAAGGCGTCCGGCATGAGCGCCGCGAACAGCCCCGTGCCGACGCCTGGCTCCAGCACACGACCGCCGCACCAGCCAAGCCGTTGCAGCCCGGCCCACATCGCCCGGACGATGAACTCCGGTGTGAAATGGGCGTATTGCGTGCAGCGGGCGAGCGACGCGTAGTCGGCGTCGCTGACCGCATCTTGCAGCGCGCCGCCGATGGTCTCCCAGCCCTTGCGAAACGCCGTTTCGCCCGGCCGCCGGAAGACACCATTTGCGAGGTCGGAGGCGCCAAAGCCGGTGAAGCGGATCAGCCGGTACTGCTCATCCAGCGTCGCCGGCCGCTGCTCAGCTTCGATCTGTGCGGCGAGCCGGATCGCCGCGATGCTGTCGCGAGCGCGATCCTTCCAGCTCGCGGCCAGGCCTCGGTCGCAGTCGAGGACGAAATTGATGCCTTGAGGCGTTGCCGGCTGTGTCGCGTGCGGAGCGACCCGCAGCGCCGGTGACGGCGGCGTGGGCTCAGGCTCATCGTCGTCATTGGCTATGACACCACTGGCGCAGGCGGTGATGCCGAGGCTCAGGCTCGATGAGAGAGCGGTTTCGTTGAAGAGGTCGATGGTGAAAGGATCGAGATTCAGGCGGTGATCTTGCGCCATGGCGGAGGTCTCCTGGGGTCGGGGCGCGCGCGATCGCTCCAGCCGGATCACATCCGACGGAAGTTGCGATGGTCGCGGGACGAGGGATGGGGGCGGCTGGGCAGCCCGGCGGATCAGCGCCGAACCAGTGCGAGCGACACAGCCTTGTCGGTCATCGTGATCGCCAGATGCGTCGCGGTTGGCGCGGCCACGATCAGCTTGACGAGCATGACGGCATCGAGAAACGCGATGCCGTCATCCCCGCCAAAATGCTGGCGCTTGTAATGCCAGTAGTCGGGGTTGATCTTTGGATCGCACTCCTGGGCGTAGACCACGAGCGGACGCTGATCCTCAGCGAGCTTGCCGTTGGACATGATGTAGACGCCCTCATCGCCGACCAACCATAGGCCCGGCCGCTCGTTCTTGCCGGCGCTGAGGCCATGAGGATTGCGAAAGCCGCCGTTCAGGACGGCGTCGATCCGTCCGCGGGTGATGACGGCGCGGACATCCGTGACGGAAAAGCTGAACATCGCCGCCGCCCATCACGCCGCGACCGCATCGGGCAGATAGCGCAGATGCACGGGGAGCTTTTCGCTGATTTCCGTGTCCGTGAGGTCGTCGAGCAGCTTCAACGTCGTCCCGTCTCGACCGCCGTAGACGGTAACGGTGCGCTTGCCCCGGTCGGGCGCGGGCCAGCGCTCGCCGATATAGCCGCGGTAATCTTCATGGGTGCTCGACCAGATGTGCTCGATCCGCTCCTGCCGCGTCATCGCCCGCACCGGTCGGGTTTCGCGCTCGATGATCGCCTCGCGCATGCGCCGGCCGGAACCGATATCGGCGAGATCGCAATAGCCGTGGAAGTACCGGGCCCGGCCATCGATCCAAAAGGTGAAGAAGATGCTGGTGATCGAGCCGGTCAGGAATTCGCGCAGCGCGAACATGTCGACCCGCAAGATGACAGGCGGCAGAACCTCGAACATGTAATCGTGCTGCGCCTGACCGATTTCGAACCACTCGCCCGCATAAAGCGATGTGCCATCGTCCGGTCTGCGCTCGGGCCGCTGGGCATGGCGGTCGAACATCCGAAACATCTGACGCCGGTCGGCGACGCCCTGGAACACTTTGCGGACTGAAGAGAGGGTCATGAGCTGGCTCCTTCTGGTCTCGTCAGACCGGAGCGCGGCTCATCCTCGCGACATCGCCATCATCTTCGGCTCTTCCTGACCCCTTTCGCGCAGCCGCCTTCCCGATCGGCCGGGTCAAGGGCCGGCGCAGCCGGGCGAAGCGTCACCCTTGATGCGGCCGGCGGGCATGCGGCAGGCCTCCTCTCCTCTCTCGTCTTCCCATTTCCTCCCTGGCCTTCTCCTTCAGAACGTCGTTCCAGTCATCGCAGGGCGGCCTCAGCCGAAACCAGTCGCAGCCGGCACTCTCGGCGATCTCGCGCAACCGGCCGGCGAAAGACTCGCCCTGACTGTTGGCGTCAGTCGCCGCGACGAGTTTTGCTCCAGGACGTGCAGCGAGCGTGCGCAGCGCGGCTTGCGTCGCCGGCGACCAGCCGCCGCCGGTGCTGAGATAGAGGCTACCGTCCCGCAGCTCCTCGATCGCCGCAAGGCTCATGGCGTCGATCGCAGCTTCGGTGACGCAGAGCCGTAATCCGTCGGGCGCGCCGAGGCGGAACAGCACCTTGGCCCCGCCGGTCGAGAAGCCACGCCATGCGGGCCCGCGCGCCTCCCATCCGGTGACAATGCCGCCGTCGTCGACATGGGCGGCCCACACGCTGCCGTGCGGACCTTCCCGCAGCCGGTTCTGTCGGATCGCGGCGCGCATCACGTCGTCCGGGAGATTCCGTTCGTAGCGCAGATAGCACCAGGTCGCTGAGCCCGGTCGAAGGGTTCGTCGGACGCGCCAGCGTTCGGCGAGAGAGACAATGGGCCTCTGCGTGCGCGCGCTCTGCCAGATGGGTTCAGCCGGTCGGAACCCGACAAGCTCGGCCGCGCGAACAAGGACTTCGGTGAAGGCGACGCCATCCAGATGCTGGATCAGCGAAAGAACATCACCCTTGGCGTCCGACAGCGGATCGAACCAGCCCCTCCCTTCATGGATGACTATGATGATGTCGCTGCCGCGCCTATGCTTGACCGCGCGGCGCGTGCTCTCCTTTAGATCGATGGCGAAGCCGGATTTCTCCAGCACCGCCGCGCACAGCACGCGCACCTTCAGTTCTTCGAGTTCTCGTTGCTCCATTCTCTTTTCCGGCGCCTTACGTCCGGCCTTTCCTGCTGCCTCTCACATCCCGCTGGATTTCGGGGACCAGACCGCCCCGCCGCGAAGAGCGGCGCCTGCAAGGGCGCGGGTCGGCACCGATGGAATGATGAGCCTGATCGGCCGCGGCGCAGCCTCCCTTGCGGGCGGCGGCTCGCCAGCGGCACAAGCGGTCGGCTCAATGAGCCGGCCCGCGCTCATGGGGGTCGAATTCGTGGATGACGTGGAGATCGTCTGCGTCGTCGATCTCGTCGCTCGGCAGCACCCCATAGGCGCCATCGATCTGGAAGACGGTCACCGCGACCATCAGCGTGCGGGCGAGTGCGAAGGCGTGGCTCTGGGCAAGGACAAGATCGTTCGACATCGTGAGGCTCCATCCGGGAGCGGGGCAATTCCCGCTCGATGGCTCCTCGAAGGGCTGGTTCCGGTCGCGATCACCGCGAAGGCGAAGCCGCAGCGGCGGCACGCTCGCGTAGCCGACCCCTTGCGGGTTGATCGTGGAAGATCCGGACCCGGGCCAGGACGCCATCGCTGAAGAGCGGGATTGCGCTGCTCTCGGTTGACCTGGCTTCATGGCAACGACGCAATTCGCCGAGAAACACCCGGCCGCCGTGTGCAGTGGGTCGCGGTCAAGCGGTTCGCCTCAGCGAGCGACGCCTACGATCTTGCCGTTGCGTCGCAGTTTCTTGCCGACGATCGCCTGGACGCTTGCCAGATTCATGTTCGCGCGAGGCGAGATCCGCGCGACCTCGGCGGCAACCTTGGTCCAATGAAGGAACTCGCCCATCAGACCATCGGTCCGCGCGCGGGCTGCTCGTCGCTGCGCAGCATAGTAGGCTTCAGATTCGTCGATCTGCACGAGCGCACGGGCGTCGGCTTGCCATCGTCGTCGGATAGCGCGCCGCCGCTCCAGCCGTAGTCTGAGCGCGCGATACACCTCGCTTCTCCTTCCGATCGCTCGGCCACGCTCCACCCTGCGTCAGGGATGGACGCCCGGATGGGTGAAGACCCGCAGGGGCTTCAGCTTCGCCGACAGCCCGGCCCGCAGGGAGACGCCAACATGGATCGATGGTTTGCTCCAACCCGCCAGGTTGGGCAACGTTGATCGAGAGCTTTCCGACGCCGATCCGACCTCGCATATAGACGCTGTTACGTTGAAACACGGTTATTGATCGCATTTACTGTCAGTGGCATAGCTTAAGTCATTTCCAAAAATCCTGCGCCTAGCTCAGTCTGTCGGAGGGCATTTGAGTTCGAAAATTCTCCCAACGCTTTCGGTGAGATCGACTAAATCGATCCAGCAGTCCGAAAACTATCTGGCCAACAAACATAATCAGCTCAATCTATTCGGCTCAGTCGACGATCTGGTGACCGACGAGACGAGTTTGAAGGAAGGCGAGCGCACGGCGATCGAACACCACATCGTTAATCTACGAGCCGCTATCGCGCACCAGTTATGGTCGCACGAAGTTTATATAGGCCTGTCTGTTCTCGATGAATGCGTCCTCGGCATGGCCAAGGTTGGCGGCGGCAACATCACAGGAAGGGTCATCGCTCATCTTGCGCAAGCCGGTGCTGAGCGGCCGGGCTTCGTCCTCTACCCGCTGACCAGCTTCGGCATGGAAATGCCGAAGCTTTTCGATCGTTCCTCCGCGTTGCGCGATTGGGTGGCTTTCCCTCGCGCAGGCTACGCCGTCAGCGGCCAGCAGCACTCCGTCAGGGCCGCTTATGAGCGACTGGGCAAAATGGCGTCGGCACTCGGGATCAGGCAGCGCATCACTTTCGAGGATGTCCGCCACTTTGCGACCCACGCCACCTGGCTGGACCAAAACCCGCTCATGCTCGTGCGGCTGACCTCGCACACTGGTGCCATGTATGAAAACCAGTTCGTCTACTCACTGAAAATCCGCACCGCCGCATCTTGCCTGCTCATGTTGCATGCGCTCTCGATCGAAAAGAGCGGCCCGGTCGATCGCTTCCACGCGACATCGAGCGTCAACAATTGGGAGACCCTGGACATCCGCCACTACCTGATTGGCGAGAACCTGCGCGGGCGGCCGATGAGCTTACGGCGCGTTCCCATGAACGTCTCTGCCCTCGAACTCGCCCGGCTGTCCGATGTCGCAGCCGTGATCTCCACCGCCGAACTGTCGACCGCGCGAATGAAAAAGCTCTCTGCCAGCATCGTGACAGCGCTGAAAACGGTTGAACAGGGCTATTTCCGCCATGTGAACCTGTTCAGCAAGGACACGGTTCAGAAGCGACTCTACAAGCGTTTCATCACGGCGCTCGACTGGTATAGGCAATCTTTCGGATCTCGGGTCAACGAGTCTGAAGCCGTCGTCGCCATCGCAGTAGCTTTCGAAACACTGCTAACTGACGCGTACCAAAAGGGCGTTGCGGATCGCATCGAGCGCCGGCTCGGCATCTGCCTAAAAGGCGTGCCAGGCGTTCGCGCCTATAAGCAGGCGGTTCTTGCACTCTATTATGCGCGAAGCGAGATCGTGCACAGCGGCTCGCTCGGTCAGCAGGCCAATCTCGTCGCCGCGCAGGCTGCATTCGCCCGATGTTTTCACGTGCTTGTCTCCCGTCTGCATGGTTGGACGCCCGTGGCGAATGAGCCGATCCGCGACCTGCTGCAGGACGTCTAGGCGTAACGATCGACTCCGAGTGATCTGCGTCGACATCTCGACGTTGCGCCTCCACCACTTGCGGCGTTGCGCGGCATGGCGAGCGAGGCCACTACGCCGGTCGATCCCTAGAGCTGCACCCAGGATAAGCGTGCCGCTTCGAGCTAGCCGATGATCGTGATCTCGTCGTAGAGGTTGTCAAGTTCGGCAGCCGAGGTGGAACGGAAAGAGGAGGAACGTGGCATCGCCTGTCTCCGCGACGGGCCGGCAGCTGCTGCTCTCCTCGCCTCTCGAACCCGTCACGGCGACAGCCGCCGCCCTCTCCCTCTAGGCGAGGACGAATACACGATGCCCCGAATGCTCGTGTAATACTCTTGTTGACAACCTACGATAGAGGCAAAGATTGGATGGGGGGTTTCCCAATGGATCTGAAGTCGCTTGATCTCGATCGCTTCGCCGAGGGCGTGGCGACCGCGCCGCCGGTACCGGCGACTCCCGCGTCGGCGGCCCTCGTCGCCCGCCGCTTCAAGTTCCTTACCGCCGACGGCCAAGTCGCGTCCGCACTCGAGCAGGAAGCGGTTCTCGGGACCAACGATCTCGTCGAGCTCAATTTTCTAGAGCGATGCCTGCTGATCCGGCATGCGATTGGCCGGGTGAAAGTCAGCCGGGTAAACGAGCGCGGCTGGGCGACCGGGTTCCTGATCGCTCCGGGTCTGATGATGACGAACTTCCACGTATTCGGGTCGGCCGACGCCGTCGGCGCGTCGAAAATTTCCTTCGACTACTGGCTCGACGTCTCGGGCCAGCATCCGGTCGACCTCGACGACTATGCTCT
Source organism: Pseudorhodoplanes sp. (assembly GCF_059499825.1). NCBI lineage: Bacteria > Pseudomonadati > Pseudomonadota > Alphaproteobacteria > Hyphomicrobiales > Pseudorhodoplanes > Pseudorhodoplanes sp. Next base: position 105,924 of record NZ_JCABZI010000020.1, on the reverse strand, counting down.
ACGCCCCGACCTGTTCTATGTCGGTAATAAAGAACTGGACTACGCGGTCGTTGCGGTGGCGGACGCATCTGCCTTCGGCGAGGCCATCGCGAGCCGCCGGCACATCCGGCTGATCCCGGAGACCGGAAAGGTCGGCCAGGGTGAGTTCGTCACCATCCTGCAGCACCCCGACGGCGAACCGATGCAGGTCGCGCTTCGCGAGAACAAGGTCATCCGCGTCGCCGAGGCCGATCCGTTTATCTGGTATTCCGCCGACACCGCGCATGGGTCGTCGGGCTCCCCGGTGTTCAACGACAGCTTTCAGCTCGTCGCTCTGCACGCCAACGGGCGCATCAAGCGCGAAGGCGGAGCCTATGTGCTGGCCAATGGTGGCACGACCACGACGCTCGACGGGCTGCGCGAGAGAGACGTCGCCTGGGAAGCCAATGTCGGCTTCCGGGTGAGCCGCATCGCCGCGGATTTGATTGCCCAGACGAAGGTGAAGTGGCCCGCAAGGCTGTCCGCCCTCGAAGAGTCGATGCGCGGCGGCGACATCATGTCTAGCGTGATCGGCGCCCTCAAAGGCAAGAACGGCGATGTCGAGCCGATCGAAACAGAATTTCAGGGGGAGATGATGAGCCAAAAGCGCACGAGCGAAACTGCGGTCCCCGGGACTGGCATCGTCATCCCGCTCCAGCTTCGCGTGTCGCTCGAGGCGACCGGCGGACTAACGCTTGCGGGCGCGAAGGATCAGTTAGTCGTCGAAGCGGCGACGGCGCTCGAGGCCGAAGCGATTAAGCTGCAGATGCCGATCATCTACGATGGGCTCGACGAGCGCGGGGGCTTCCATCCACGCTTTCTTGACGAAGCGACCGATGTCCCCATGCCCCAGGTGACGGCGGCCGGCGAAAAGCTACTCGCGCCGCTGCTCGACGGCTCCGGCCACGAGGTTAAGTATCAACACTTCTCGGTCTGGATGCACCGCGAACGGCGTCTCGCGCTCTACACCGCCGCCAACGTTGATTGGCGCAACCGCAAGAAGGTGGTCGACGGCAAGTCGACGGCTCGCAAAGCCCTGTCGGGTTTTCCAAAGACCGGCGTGATCGCTGAACTTTGGGCGGAGGATTCGCGGCTCGATTCTCGCCACCAGCTGCCCGACGTCTTTTATTCGGAGGACCGCGGAGCCTTCGACAAGGGCCACATCGTTCGTCGCGACGACGTGTGTTGGGGCGATACCTACGAAGACATTCAGATGGCGAACGGCGACAGCTTCCACGTCACAAACTGCTCGCCACAGGTGAAGGTTTTCAACCAAGGTCAGCATGGCCAAGAGAATTGGGGTGACCTCGAGGACACGATAGCCGCAATCACTAAAGAGGAAGCCGAGGTAGCGTGCATCTTTGCCGGGCCAGTCTTCAAGGCGGACGATCGGTGGTTTCGCGGCAAGGACCACGAAGGCGGCGCCCGCATTCAAATTCCGAGCGAGTTCTGGAAAATCGTTGTCGTCAAGGTGGAGGCTGGATTTCAGTCCTACGCATTCTTGCTCAAGCAGGATGTTCGCAAGCTCACCGAGGAGGAATTTTATGTCACCGACGAATGGATCGGGACGTGGAAGCCGGTTTCCGAGATCGCCGCGAAGATGCGCGGGTGGCTCGACCTGTCTGACCTCGAGGCCATCGACCAGCACGGTGTGGCGTGAGCATCTTCTGCGCGGTCCGACGATCTACGGCAATGTGGGCGCTATCTCGTAGATGGGGTTCGGCGAAGACGCACGGCTCGGCCGTCCGAGAAGGCTCACCACGCACGTCGTGTCTAAACGAGACGCGGGACGGGTTCCGCGATCTGCTCGCAGCACAGGTCGCAGCTCTCGATCGCACGTCGATTGACACAAACGTCCGATCGACGAATACTTAACGGTGGTGGGCTTAATCGCCCGTTAGGAGGATAGTCAAGATGAACGACGTAACTCGCTCCACCAATCCCCACAACGCGAACTACCCTGAGATCATCACCGAGACCGAGACAGAAAAGCATTCGGATTCGACAGAAGAGCAGAAGCTCACTTATGAGTCTGGCGCGCCGAAGGGTACTTCGATCACGAAGAAGGTCACTGTCACGAAGACGAGGATACGAACGACGACACCCTACACAGGGACAGTTGGGTAAAAAGGAACGGGCCATTGCACCACGACTCGACGTGGCCTCCTGCGGTCGTCGGCCTTGGTCCAAGAGAACAGTTCATCGCCGCCCTCCGCGTGATGCTGGATCGGGACGGGATAGCGCGGATTCGTGCCGAAGAAGGACTTGGTGCTCGCTCCACAGCGCTTGCAGCACTCGGGCAGGGGCACGACGTACGTTTCACCACGGATGGCAATTGGCACCGCCGGGGGTACCTAGCCGGGTTTGAAGAAGCGTTGGACTTCTTGCGGCAGCAAGCCGAAGCGCGCCTGCCAGAGCTGATTACCCGCCACGAACACACACTGAAGCGTCTTTGGCCGTTTCGGGCTTCTTCTTTGTTCGAGACGCCCCGGGATCTCACCCATGTCGCCCAGCGCGGCGAGCGGACGCGCTTCTATCATCACGAATACCAGGAGAAGCTACTCTTTGGGCTTTCCGAGTTCATCGGGGAGGTGTTGCGCGCGTGCGACATACGGCTCGGATTGATTATTGACAATGCCGGGGACCTTTCCCCAACGGCAAAGAGGTTGCTGGAGGTCATCGTGCGGGCGAGGATAGTTGGCCCGTCGCTCTGCATCATCCTTATTGAGCGCGACAACGGCATCAGCCAAGCCGACCTGGCGGTTGTGAATTTGCCCGGGCTTGATTCCAGCACGCTGGCCAACGCGTTGCCGCTTGCACGCTACGGTTCGAGTGAGCGGAATCTCATTTTGGCGCGCTCAAGCGGCAACGCCGCGCTAGCCTTCGCTCTCATCGACGCCTCAACAAATGCTCCCGGCCTGCCCGCGCCCTTGCCACTCGATGCTTTGCTCGACCTCCGTCTGTCGGTCATGGCTGCTCAGGAGCGGCAGGAGCGGGCACGTGATTTCGTTGAACATGGCCTGCGCGGCAATCGGTTGAACCGACGGAGCTACGAGACGCTCGACGAGTCACTGCGCGACCATCTGAATCTGGCCGCGCACCAACGTGCGCTGGATCGGTACCGCGCCGGCCAAGGCCCGCTGACGATTGTGCACGCATTGGCCCTCTGTGATCCCATGACACGCGCCCAGGCGCTTGTTGCGCCCTCGGAAATCTTGATGGGCATCGGCCTTTACGATAGCTGGTTCTCGTACTTTTCTGCTCTGTTTGGGGATGTGCGACTGCGCTTGGCGGGCTCAGGCGACACTGAACTGAATGAGATCTTCATCAACGCCGCATTCGTGCTCTATGCGATGGGACGCGCGGATGTCGCCTTGCCGTTCCTCGAAGCATTTCTGATTGCGTTTCCGCTAAGCCGCTTCGTGCCAACGGCCCTGTATGCGCAGTCCATGGTCTACGGACGTTATCAGATCCCGGTAGACCTCGACCGCGCCGAGGAATGTGCCGTCACTAACCTCACCTTGATCGACCGACGGTTCGCCGAGCACCCGCGCTACACTTATATTAAAGCGTTTGCCGAAAACGCCTATGCTTATATTAAAGCCCGGCAAGGCCACTTTAGCGAGGCGTTGTTGTTGTGCGAGCGCGGAATCGGCGACATCGTCGACACATATGGTTATGATCGTTTCGAGCTGCACCGCTCAATCCTAATCTACAATACGAGCCAGGTATATGAATTGGCCGGTGACCTAGACCAGGCCGAGGCGCGGCTTCGGGAGGCCATCGCTTGTGACCCATTCTATGCCGAATACCACAACGATCTTGGCAATCTGCTTTCCCGGGTAGCAGGGAGGGACAACGAAGCGCTCGCGAGTTACAGGCAGGCGATTGCGCTATCACCGCCCTACTACGAGGCGCATCTAAACCGGGGTATGCTGCGGCTCCGGATGGGTGATCTAACGGCAATGGAGGACTTCGAGCGCGCTCTTGCGATTAAGCCGGCCGAGTGGCGGGCGATGCGCGAACTTGGCAATGCTCTCCTGCTTCAGGGAGACCCTGAGGCGGCGCTCCGGTGGTATAGAGCAGTTTTCGACTATCAGCCCCATGATGCTGACACGCAGGCTAATTCGGCTGTCGCAGCCTCGGATCTGGGGCGCTCAGAGCTGGCGATGGCGTTTGCGCGGGGCGCGCTGGCCAGCAACGAGGCGCAAACCGGCGCGCATACCGTTCTTGCGTTCGAGCTCGTCAAGAGCGGTCGTGTGGGAGAGGCCTTGAAACACGCGCGCAAGGCCGCGCTCCACGACACCGATCCAGATCTTCTGCAGAATCTTGCGCAGATCGAACGTATCGCCCACTGCTCCGTGGCATTTCAGCGGGGCGAGTCTAACGAGTCATCGCCCGGCGGTTAGCTGTCCGCGTCAACGGCTTCGGACATCGATCGGCGTGGAAAGTTAAACTCCGGATGACACAAAGCAGGAGCGGGGAAAACGCGATACGCTGGCATCGTCAGCTGCAACTTTGGCGGCGGCAACCGCATCCAATTGCCCAAGCCTGTCAGAAACTCGTCAATGCGGAGCCGAACGCTCCCGGCGCGCTTGTCACCGTGCGCCCATGCATTGCATTATGCTCCAATACACGGAGGTTAAGATGGCTGGCGACGGATGCTCCAAAGAAAGTGTTGCGACGCCGCCTGCGTATATCAATCGCAATTTAGCCGCGTACTGGACGAAACCGGTGGCAGAGCTCGCAGCGGTTTCAAACGAAGTCATAGAGGCGCCTGATGCCGAGCGTCATCGGATATATGCACTTCTGACAATGGCCATCACCGCCAATTTCTGGAACGGAAACAAGCGCGGCCAGGACGGCACATATCCGTGGCGTACGGAGCAGCGGCAAGCAAATGGCAGCTACAAAGGGGACGGGTACCTAGGCCATAATATCGCGGCCGTGGCGGTGGCAGCGAATGGCGAAGTTATCGACTTCGAGTTCAATCACAACGAGATTTTCAACAGTTCCGCGGAGCACGCCGAAGCCCGCCTGGTAAGGCGCGTGTTCAACTTGAACCAAATCTATGATGGTTGGCAAACGAAGATATCTAATGAGCCGCCGCCAAGCAGCTATGGTACAGTATTAACCGGCGTTACAATTTACACGTCGCTGGAGTCGTGTGCTCAGTGCGCCGGAATCATGACGCTCGGCAATGTTAACGCCATCGTATATCTTCAGACTGACCCGGGCCAATATCGGGTCGGCAACCTACTCTACAACCTGACACGACCTCTTCAGCCCCCGAAGCAAGGTGAGATCGTTACAAAGTATGGAGCGCCAGAGCCCATCGCTGCTGACCTGTTTGGCTTCGAGTACAAGCACCAACTCGATGAGGGGTACCGAAAATTCGTAGACGAGGTCAGCTCTGAGCAGCATCCGCCATTCTTCGTCTCGAACAATCCGAAGCACAAACCTGATCGCTCAACCTCGGTCACCACTTTTCTTTGTACCGACCCGGCGATGGACGTGTTCGAAGCCGCCCGCGTGGAACTTGAGACTCTACGCGTGGAACACCCGGATCACAAACCAGCTAGAGCTAGCGAAGACTCAGGGTCGATTCTATCGAACGAGATGGTTCTCGACCACGCGCGAGCGTTCCTAAATCATGTTCGTCACAAGGGTCGGCGTGGCACGCCTCATCGTTGACTCCTGCGGAGGAGGAGAGCCTTGGGATGCTCTTGTCGGACGTGCCCGAGCTGTCGACGAGGCGAGCGCTCTGGCCGACTCGATGTCACGAACCTCGAGATCTTGCCGCCAACGGTCTCTGTGGTTTACCGCTCCGCGATCCGAGCGATCTAGCGAGAGGGCACGCCGGCAGGCTTGGCGCCGGTCCCGCGGGTGCGGCCTCGCGATGTGCCCAAGAGTGTGGGTAGGGCCTCTCAGAGCTCGGTTTTCCGTTCCACCACTGTTTCGTGTCCGATAGGTGCTGGCGAGCCCAAGTGGACGACATGGAGTTCCTGCGCAGTCTCAACCGCGCAGCGAGGAGCGTAATCGGCTGGCAGATACCGTGCAAACCGCTGCTCTGCGACCGTCGCCTCATTGACCATAGCCTGCGTGAGGCGAAGGTTGTGGTCGTCATCGCGACCTGGCGCGTAGCCGGAGGGGAACGGATCGAAGGGAACGCCCTCCCCATGCTTGGCCAGAGCCGTAGCCAGGCTCCGCATCGGTCCGGCCATGTGCCGCCTCGCGGCACTGAGCAGCCGTCCGCTGCGCCTGTAAGATTGGTCAAGCAGCATGCAGACGCACCAATAGTGTAGGTTGCTGAGGTGCCTCAGGACCGGAATCTCCTCGTCAGGGATCTCCTGGCCGGCCGCCGGCAAGCCGGATTGGACATGCAACGCGATGACCGGGTGGTCCGGATGATTAGAGTTCCAGACTTCTGGCCCGGGCAGCGCGGCATGGGTCCCCTCGAGGATTGACCGAAACAACAGGTAATGCTCGCTCTCGCCTTCCTCACGGACTTCGGCGAGCTGCGATTTCCAATATGGGTAGTCGATGAGGGCCGGCTCCTCTTCTTGGAGCAGATCGAGAACGGCCTCGATCTTCTGATAGAGCGACCCGACACGGTTTGGCCGAATGACGGCCCCGTCGCGCGCAAGGAGCTCGTACAGGTAGGCCACGAACACCTTGTCTTCGTCTGTCGTTTGGTGAGCCGGATCGATGGCCGTGGCCGAAGCCTCGACGTAGACATACTTTGCCAAGGATGCCGGGCTCAAAGGTTCAAGCCGAAATTCGAACGGGTAGATATCTTGCTCGTACGGAAACTGCTGCCGGCCCAGATGCGGTGCAGCGCCGAGTGCGACAAGAAGGCTGTTCACAACGTTAAGATGGACCATTTCCTCGATCGCCACGCCGAGAAGGTGGAGCGGTCGCCCGCCGTAGCGATGGCTGGGCCAACCCGCGAGCGACGAGTAGCGAGGAATGCGGATGGAGAAGGCTGCGTAAAGATACTGAACGAGGAGCGAGTGCTCGATCTCAGCAGCGTCCCTCAGGAGCCTAACAAGCTCGAGCCGGGGACTGCCGAACAAAGGGTGGTAGTGGAGCTGCTTCAGCTGCTCCCCCGAGAATGCCTCGAAGACTCGCGTGCTAAACGCCAGCTTGCCTGGGCTCGGAGCTGCGACAGTGGCGACGGCTTGGACGATCGCCCTTCGATAGCGGAAGTATCCCGTACACCGGCAGAGATTATGGCCCGTGATGGCCTCGACGACCTGGTTGATGTCTTGGCTCGGGTCGGCAGCCATCTGATCATAGGCGACTGCGCCCGCCACGGCGAACCCGGCCGCACAGTAGCCGCACTGGAAAGCATCCTCGTCGAGGATCGCCTTCTGGACGGGATGCAGTTCGCCTGAGGGGGCAAGACCCTCAACCGTGGTAACGTCCCAGTCCTGGACGTGCCGCAAGCTGACCATGCAGGCCTGCTTGGTCACGGGCGGCTCGCCAGGTAGGTGACGAACCATCACGGTGCACGCGCGGCACTCACCGATGCTGCAGCCAACTCGCGTCCCGGTTAGGCCTAGCACCTCACGGAGGTAGTGGGCCAGATGCATGTCAGGCGGCGCGTCGGCGATCTCCTGTCGCTCACCATTCACGGTGAGGCTGATGGCTACATTGCGCTCGAACATGTCAGGTGCCCGAAAAGGAGAGATCGTCGAAGCGGATCGGTAGTCGGAACGGCCAACTCGCCGGGCCCGCGTGGCCAAGCGCGTGTGCGATCGCGTTCGCGAGAGCCGGTGCGACCGTCGTCATCGTCGCCTCGGCGATGCCCTTATGCCGGATGTTGGGCTGCTTTTCGTTGAGCGCGCCGCTAAGTGGCAGCGGAATCAGGACAGTTTCGAGACGTGTGCTCACGATGTCGGATGCGCGCGGGAGGATGTAGCGGTCGAAGTTCACGAAGCGATCCTCGCCACTCTCGGGCGGAAGCTCCTCGAAGAGAGCGTGAGCCAGCCCCATCTGGAGGCCACCCTCAACCTGCCCGGCAAGAACTGTCGGCACGATGGGGTCGCCGGCGTCAAGAAAGGCCACCGCATCTTTGACCTGAATCCGTCGCGTCGTTCTGTTCAACTCGACCGCGAGGAGATGGCCGCCTGCAGCATACCCCGAACGCGGCGCGCCGTTGCTATCGGGGACCACGAGCGGGCCCGTCGGCGCAAGCTGCCTTAGTTGACCGGCCCCGCTATGCGTTGCGAATGCCAAGCCATTTAGGAAGGCACTGAAGCCGCGCCCGGCGTCGTCGAACCGACCGAACGTCCAACCGTTTGCGAACCGACCTCGAGCAACTATGAACCGCTCGCCTCCCGATTCGGCCAAGTGCGCGGCGACCGCGTCGAGCGGTACGGCGGCACGGCCAGGAACACGGAAGACGCTGCCCATCCGAGACGTGGAGATTATTTCGTCCGTCAGCGCATCCTCGCTCAAGATTGCGCGCACCGCGGGATAAATCCGTAACTCAAGCAGCGCTCGAAGCGCTTCCTTCAGCACATGGACGTGAAAGAAGGCGGTCTTCGAGGCGCTGCTCGCGCCGATAGCGAGCGGAGAAGCCGTACCGGGCTCTAGGAGGTCCCGCAAACCGACAAAGGGCGAGGAATCGGTTAGGTCGACCTTTGGCACTCGCCCGAGGGCGCTCTTGACGATGCGAGCGTAAGTTCTCCGCGCACCCTGTCCCATGTCAACGCTATGGCCCCAGACCCGCACATCGCCCGTCGATTCAAGTTCGACCGCGCAATATGCGACGTCGCCCGACGTGCCATAGGCCTCGATGCATGCTGCGAAGCCGACCCCACGAAGGAGACCCCGATCGATGGCCGTGCGTCGCTCCTCTTCCCGAGTCTGCCAGAGAGGATGCTGAAGAGCAGCTTTGCAGACTTCAAGATTCGCGACGTGGAAGCGCAGAGGTGTTCCAGCGACGTCCCAGTCGGCGTGTGCATCATCCGGATCATGGCGCAGAGCATTCTCGATTCGCAACGCGATCGGATCTTGTCGGAGGTTCAGGACCGCCAACCTATCGACTGCCGTCTCGATGTTGAATGCGACCTGCGGAATACCGAAGCCACGCATCGAGCCGACGATCGGCACTGCTCGCTTCGAGACAAGGCCATGTATGCCGGCGCGGCGGTACCGGTACGGGCCAGTGGCGTGCAAGGCACCGAGCCCCAAAACAGCGGCGCCCAAATTGAGATCGACGCTCCCGTCGAAAATGAAGTGCACATGGATTCTGTCTAGCGCTCCATCCGGCGTGGCCGAGATACGGCTGTTCACCACCGAGCCGTGTCGCTTAAGTCCAGCTTGGAACTGCTCAAACCGATCATAAGCGAGTCGAACAGGTTGATTCGAGAAAAAGGCCGCGAGGGCGAGCTGTACCGCGTGGGGCGACTTGTCCCTGCCGCCGAACCCGCCACCACTGTCGACAGACAGCACGTCGACACTCCTGACGCCATGTGTCGGGGCTTGGCCGGCAATGCCAAGTCCCAACATCGCGCGGATTTCGCCAGCGTCATTTGAAGCCGACTGAGTGCCCGACACGACGGTCATAACGCCACCGCTGATGGCGGCGAGCCCGCATTCGGGCTCCAGGAAGGCTGGATCCACCTGCTGCGTATAAGTCGTGGTCTCGATACACAGCGCGCCCGACCGCAACTCGCGCAGACTCAGGTAAACGTCGTTCGCTGCGGTCGAGTCAGGCGACTTCTCGCGAACGAACCGCTCGCCGAGGCGCTTAAGCTTTCCCCCGTTCCACTGGCTATCGAGGAGATTCCCTTCCCGCGCCAAGATGTAATGCGCTCGCTCACGATCGGATGCGTTGGCAGGTGCCTTCAATTGCTGCCAATCAGCCAAGAGCTCATCGAGATTCTTGTCCGGTTCGGAAATTTCGACCTTCCCATAGGTCACAATCCCACGATCCTCACGGATCTCGTGTGCAGCGCGACGGAACGCCATGAAGTCGTCGAAAATCAAGATCGCAATCGGCTGGCTCAAGTATTGAGCCGGCATCCCAATCGGAATGAGATGGAACAGTTTATCTGTCCTCAAGTTATTGAGGCCAAATGTATTCAACTTCTCAGCACAGACGGTGATGTCAGGCTTGGCATTATTCCCCAATCGGTCCAAGCACAGCTTTTCGATATTGCGGTTTAGGCATTGGGCCCTTAGAATGAGAGCGTGGGAGCACCCGGAGGGCCAATTCAAACGTTTGGTGAGATCTGCGGGCCGCAGGTCGCTCGCAAAAACCTTGGCGCCAACGAGCTTCTCGATGCGACGGTCGGCGGACGGCTCAAGAGGATCATATTGGGTCACCATAGGACACCCTCTTCTTCAACCTGCTGCCCGATGTGGGCCACGGCCCCGCATCGCTTCCGCGAATGGCTCAAGTGGGCTACCCATGTTTAGAGCAGAACAGACTACTCTTGGGCAAGCACGCTAGGTTTCGACAAAAGTGTTTGGATGAAGCCGACGCATTAGAAGAGCCGAGGACCAGAGCAAGTCCGTTTTTGCCGGGATTCCGATCTCCAGACGCAAATTGCGCGCACGACGGCGCCGAAAATGCCAAACAGCAATAGTACGCTGGAGGCGGTCAGCTGCTGCATGGGCAGCCTCAGTTTTGTGAAACTAGGCTTCGAGACGTTGGGCTTCCGCCAGCGTTTATCGTGGCAGCCACAACTTTTGATCATTATCAAACCAAGTCTGCGTTCGAAGCCGAGCTAAGCGTATGTTAGCCCAGCACCCAAGCGTGATCCCGATAAAATGTTTCTAACCAATAAGGTTACGAGGTTATGGTCCTCGGCAAAAGGACCATTGCTAGCGCCGAGCGTCCCCCTTTGAAGCAGCCCCCCAATTGACCGGACACGTCCTCCCACTTCCGTAAGGGGTAGGAGTAATGTCGTGTCTATGACTGGTTCGATATCGAAGAGTGAGGTCCTTTCGGGACCCGAGCGGCGGCGTCGGTGGGCGCCGGCGGAGAAACTGGCGATTGTCGCGGAGACCTACGAGCCGGGCATGAGCGTGAGCCTGGTTGCCCGGCGTCGTGGGATTGCGCCCAACCAGTTGTTCTCCTGGCGTCGGCTGGCGAACCAGGGTGCGCTGACGGCGATGCAGTCCGAGGAAGAGGTCGTCCCCGTCTCCGAGTACCGGATGTTGCAAAACCAGATCCGGGAACTGCATCGACTTCTCGGCAAGAAGACACTCGAGGCTGAGATCCTGAAGGAAGCGCTCGACGCCACCACTGGCTCAAAAAAACATCTGCTGCGCTCGCTGTCGTGGCCCAAGGACGGTTCGCGATGAAGGTCGTCTGCGAGGTGCTGAGCGTGGCCCGGTCCAACATCGCCGCTCGTGCCAAGGCTCCTCTCGGCAAGCCTCGTCCGGGGCGGCCTGCTCTGCCCGACGACGAGATGGTCATGGCGATCCAGGCGATCGTCACTGAGATGCCGAGCTATGGCTATCGCCGCGTCTGGGCGTTGCTACGGCGTGTGGCGCGGGCGGAAGGCCGGCCAGCGCCCAATCACAAGCGAGTCTACCGCGTCATGAAGGCCCATGGTCTGCTCCTGCAGCGCCATGCCGGGGGCGTCGAGGCGCGACGTCACGATGGCCGTAAGCGCGGTCGCCTTCCTCAGAGCGGCGGTGGCCTATTCCGAGCGCCTCGGCGTCACCGTCGTCCGCGTCATGACAGATAACGGCTCCTGCTACAAAGCCCGCGCCTTCCGTGACGCCTGTCGCGATCTCGAGCTCAAGCACATTCGGACGAAACCCTACACGCCCAAGACCAACGGCAAGGCCGAGCGCTTCATCCAGACCGCACTGCGCGAATGGGCCTATGCCAGGCCCTACGACCACTCAGATCGCAGAACCCAGGAACTGCCGCGCTGGCTCCACCACTACAACTGGCATAGACCCCATGGCGGCATCCATGCCAAAATGACCATCAGCAGACTCGCTCTCGACGAGGACAACCTGTTGAGGCTCTACAGCTAGCCCGTGATCGGAACCAACGACGGCTTCAATGTGCTGGGCAATAGCATCGCGCTCGCGCAAGCGGTAGTCACTCACATCGTAGCCCTTGGGCGCATCCTTCCACTGCAAGCCGTTGCGGATGACGTAGACGATGCCGCTCACGACGCGCCGATCATCGACCCGTGGCACGCCATGCGACAACGGAAAATACGCCTCGATCCGCGACATCTGGCGCTCGCTCAGCAGAAACAAATCATCCATCACGGCATCCTCCCGGATACCGGGAATCACATCTCAAATCGGATTAATATGTCCTGAGCCTAGGCCCTCCCGATCTGGACAATCCGGACAATCCGGACTATATCAACCTCTGATGACATGGAGGCCAATATGGTCGCAACGGTTCGCAAGTCCAGCGGTGGCGCTCTGTTCAACGTGAACAGCGCAGCCGTCGCCGACATTCTCGACATGCTCGCCCGGCACAATCCTGGAATTTCCAGATCCGTGTTGAAGAGCAAGAGCGAGGTCGTCGCCGCGCTCACGAGGGCCGCTGTCCAGCTGTCTGACGATCAGGCGTGTCAGATTCTGACCCGAAACGACCTCGCCGAGGCGATGCAGGCCGTGGTCGCCGATCTCGCCGGCCGCCCCACTGGAAAGCTGATCCAGCTCAAAGTCGACAAGCCCGTCGAGGTAAGTCAGGGAGCCGGCTTGGCCGGTATGATGGATCTCGACGAAGGCCGCCGCCGTCTTGCGGCCTATGCGACGCCTGTTCGCCTTGAGGACTGGGCGGGGCCGGTTGCCGGGCCGAGTGATATCGAGAAGGCATTCGGCACCAAGCGATCGACCCTGCATGACTGGCAGCGGCGAGGCGCCGTCATTGGGCTGCTCAAGGGCGAGCGCAAGCATGTCTTTCCCCTGGCGCAGTTCGTCGACGGCCGGCCGGTCGAAGGCATGTCGGACGTCACCAGGATCATCGAAAACCCCAGAGCCGCCTGGCAGTGGCTCATTCAGCCCAAGCCGAGCATCGGCGGAACTCCGCTCGATCGGCTCAAGGCTGGACATCTGGACGAGGTCATCGACGCGGCCGAACGTGACTTCGGCTGATCGTGAAGCTTGATCCAAGGACAGTCGCGGACCTTGCCCTGGCATTCCGGCCGCAAGCCTACTTGCGCGTCATGCCGGCCGCCCATGCCGCGACCCCGCTCGGCATGGGCTTTGGTCATACCCGCTTTTCAAGCCCCGATCGGGCGTTTCGGCTGGTCTACATCGCGCGTGATCTCGCAACGGCAATCGCTGAGACCATCGTTCGAGACCGCTTCGAAGGCGCCACAGAACGCGTGCTCGACTACAGCGAGATTGAGGAATGGGCCGTTGCAGAGGTAACTGCGCCGTCTCCTCTCCTGGTACTCGACCTACGAACGACGGGATTGCTGAGGCTCGGCGTCAGTACTGATGCCGCCCGCGCCAAAGCACATCGAGAAGGACAGCAGCTCAGCAAGGCGGTCTACGGCGCCGTCGCGGTTGACGCCCTGCTCTATTCGTCGCGGCTGACCTCGGCCGAGTGCCTCGCGGTCTATGACCGCGCAGTGGACGTCAAACTGGTCTCGTCACCGGCAGTAAATCTCCTGCGGCACCCGGACCTGGTTCGCGCGCTGAACTCCATCAGAGTCGCGATCCGCAGAGCACCCTGAGCGAGCCCGCTGGACTCAGACGATGATTGTGACGACCGACCCACTCGGACCGATAGAAGAGAAGCGCATTTCCGCCTGGTCCATCGACAGGACAACCATGAGCGTGCCGAACGACGACGACGACGACACCGATTGGTACCAGGACGACCCTCCGTTCGCAGATCCCGCGATCCAGCTTGAATATGAGGCGGCTCTCGGTCGTTTCCTGGTGGCGTTCAACAAGATCGATAATGAGCTGACGGATCTGATTCGGACGGTTCTTCGGGCACACAATCGAGAAGATCTGTTCGAGAAGTGCGCGATCAGCGTCGATTTCAGCCGTAAGGTCTTCCATCTTGACCTGCTGAGCCTTGTTTCCGACCCGGGGAAGCTCGGTTCCGCACCTCTCGATGAGATGAAAGATATTGCTGGCCAGAGAAATACCGTGGCGCACGGGCATTTTGATCAGAACCCCGCCGATGGCGCATACCAGGTGAAGCAGAAGGGTAAGGCGCTGGAGTTTTCCGTCGAGCGCATAAATGGCCTGACAGCCCGCTGCCAAATCGTGTGGGATCGCCTTCGTACGCTCCAGGCCCACTACTGGCTTGAGCCTGAGATCATCGAAGAGATCAGAGATAGCAGCCGGTTGGCCCCTGCTAGGAAACCATAAGGATCTCCCATGACGCGCCGCGGGGATCACGCACACGTGGGCCTCGAACGTCAGCGCCGCTTTTTCGGTTGGAGAAGCTCAAGGCAGCGTTTGGCGGTCCCTTCGTCAATGGCGAATTCTTCAGGGCGCGCCTTTAAAGCCGGATGAAAGTTTCGCATCCAGAGCTTGGCTCGCTCGTCGCCGAGTGTCGACTTTGCGACCTTCTCAACATCGTATTGGGCGGCTGCCTTCGCCTGCGCTTGGGCCTGGCAGCGCAGGTATTCCCTGGTGCGCTTCTCCAGCGCGCGCTCAGCCCGCACATACTCCGCTTCGCTGATCGCGGCGACCTCAACGGGGATGCGTCCGTCCAGCAACTGATTTGGGACGGCAAGCCATTCATCGGCCAGTGCTCCGATGCTCTGCCACGCCCACGCTTTAAAGCTCGCAACACGACCGTCGGCCGCCGCCTGAGCCTTCTTCCGCAAAGCCTCTTCGCGCGCTGCGCGTTCCTGAGCCCTCGTCGCCAGCGCGCGAGAAAGCTCGGCCGCGAGAGGAAGGCCGAGAAGATCTAGGTCAGGCTTCGGCAGAAGATCGATTTGTCCTGGCAGATTGACCAGTTCACTACGTAATGAGCGCCATGCTGGTTCGTCGAAATGTAAAGCCTCCCTGAGCGTGTATGCGCGCCCAGGGAATGGCTGGCGAGACCAGGCGTCCAGATCAAACGACACAGTTTCGTCTTCGGGCAGGCCTTTCAATGCGTCAGTGACGCACGTCTCGATCTCATCGAAGCGTTTCGCCGGTCGATTTCGAAGTTCGCGAGCATCGCCGACGATCTTGGTGAGGCGACCCGACGGTCTCCATCCATCATCTGCTGACTTCGATAGAAGCCCGCGATCATGAAGCTGTTTCAGGTAGTCGCGAACCGCCCGAACTGGGACTTCGAAAGTTGATACGGTGGCTCGAAGTCCCTCCGCGACCTCGCTGGTGACCTTCATGAAGCGCGGTACCGTCCAACCTCGATCCTCGAGGTTGAGATAGATTTCGCCTTCACCGAGATCCTGAGCATTCAGGTTCAGAAGCATCTGCAACACAGTAGCTTGCCACTCGGCGAGTGGCACTGAGAAACAGCCGGAGCCTTTCACATCGAGATCAATGAAGCTGCGGAGGCCGTCGTGGCGGATCGCAACCTCGGCCTTGCCATTTCCATCGGCTCGCGCCGGCGACCGATGTTCATATTGGCGCGCTAGTGACTTGACCTGCTTTGCGATTGCCGCGGCCTTTTCAGCGGCCCGTTTGCGAGCTCGATCGCGAGCAGCGGAGGTTTTGGGGTTGTGGAGCCACGTTCGGCCTGCTTCGAAGAGGATTTGGTCAGCCAGATCGCGCAGCCGCATGCCGCGATAGGGCGACAGATCGATCTCGACCGCACCAATGTCGAGCTCTCGAATGATATCGATCTTCTCCGGGCCGCAGGCGTGGGTGACCATGAACTCTACGATCAGCCTGCGGCTGCCACGAACCAGGACGACGTCAGGGACGATCGTCCCCGCTCTCTTTTCGAGGATGGCTTTCTCGAATTCGAATGGGCCGGGAGGGACGACGACTTCGACCTCGCCCGATTCAGTGACGCTATGCGCCGGCAACCTCATTACCAACCGCTCGTTGAGAACCTGCTTGGCGAATTTGTGGAGGCCGGTTTCGCCGGCCGACGTACAGGTAAGGCCGGCAGTTCCATAGTGAGCGAAATGATGTGCGAGTTCTTCGCCTTTTCTGGCAACCATCGGTCGACCACAGCCGAGGCATGTGCACCGGCAGGCAAGCCCCTTCGGCACCTCGCGTATTGAGACCAAGGTGCCGTGCTGGTCGTCTGCGACGACGGAGATGCCGTTTCGACCACAGTCGAACAGGTCATCCAGACTCAAATCGTCTAGACCCGACGGAGTTTCGATTAAGTCAGTCATAGAAAGAAGCGACCAAACGCTCGATGGACTAGCAGGAGGTGCGTAGAAGCGTCCGACAGCCGGAAAGCGGGTGCTACTGTGACACGCGATTGAACGCCTCTCGCCGCATCACTATCGGTGCTAGATGTGAACTGGCAAGGTGCGCACAACAGCACAAACGCGGATTCGAGATCGTGATCCTGACAAGCCTCGACGATGGTATCGATCTCGCATTCACGTCGCTGCTCGCGCAGCGCCTGGCGATAATTGCTGGCGCAGGACTATCGATGGCGCCGCCCAGCAAACTGCCGAGTGCTTGGCATCTCGCGGAGCGAGCCAAGGCCACATATGGGCTGCAATGGGGAGCCGCAAAGCCTCCTCTGCCTGACGACATCGAGGCCCAGGCCGAGTTCTTCTTCGCACAAAATGAACTCCAGACAGTCTATCTGGCCACCCTAATTGACCGACACGCGTTCGCGGGTCGGCCAAATCCCGGCCACTTTGCGATCGCCGATCTGATGTTGTCGCAGGCCATCCAGACGGTTCTGACGACTAACGTTGATCCGCTGGTAGAAACTGCCGGAAATGACCTCTTTGGGCAGATCGAAACCGGAATCGATGGCGTTACCATTGCCGCGCTTCCTCCCAATGTGACGCCGATGCTGAAGATTCATGGCTGTCGACAGGTGGATTGGCCCAATACAGTTTGGGCACCGAGCCAATTGGACACCGAACCGGTCCGTAGTCGGGTAGAGTCGAGCATCCCTTGGGTTTCCCATAGGCTCCTCAACCGTGACCTTGTCATTGTCGGGTACTGGACCGACTGGGACTATATGAACCAAATCCTGACGCGGGTTATGAACGCGATAAATCCATCGCGAGTGATCGTCGTCGATCCGGCCGACAGCGCGACATTTCCCGCAAAGGCTCCGGCGCTTTTTGCTCTTGGTCAGAGGGCCGCGAACGGCTTCCATCACGTCAAGGAGTCAGGCGACGTCTTCCTCGCAACGCTTCGTCGGAGATTTTCGCAGCACATCGTGCGCGCTGTGCTGCACTCGGGCGCTGGGGCATATGCTGACGATAAGGGTATTGCGCCCGATCCGACATGGCTCGAACCGCCGGTGATGGACGATAGCCAGCTATGGCTTCTTCGTCGCGATTTGCTCGGATGCGCACCGAACGCTCCCGCAACATCACCGACGCCGCCAAATGAGCCGTTGTTGGGAAGGACCCTGCTGCAGCTCCGAGCGGCGGGCGCGGTGCCCGACGGTTCGAGTTGGAACCTCGGTGGAAAACTGATCCGCGTCTTGCGCGCGCCAAATCAAATCCTCCATCGGGTCGAAGCGCTCTATGATGGAGACGTTGCCCCGATCGTTGCGCCCGACTACGTCGTGGCTGTCGGCGCGGAATCCCGAGCCCTTCCGGCCAGCATAACTCGCGGCGGCGGAACGCCGTCGATCGCAAGGACGTCGGGTGGGACGTGGTTGAGCTATGCCGACGCGGTTGAGGAGTTCGGCCTATGATAAGCGTTTATGAGGAGGCGTCGCGCAGGCTTCAAGAGGCCATGTTCGACGTGTCCGATACGCCAGTCGAACATGGACAAGCCCTTCTTTTCGAGAACGACACGGTTCTTGGCTTTGCACTTCTCTACGACACGGCCGCCCATCTCATCAGTCGGTGGGCCGCCAACGCCGACGGGCTGATAGCGACGCGCCGGTTCCAGTTAAAGGCCGCCGGAAACAAGGCGTGGAACACCTACGTATTATTCTTGGCGGCGGAGCAGCCTTCATCGATTGACGCGGTCGCATTGAGCCTCATTGAGGAAGATCTTGCCGGGTATCGCAAGATCGCTCGAGCCGGCTGCGGCAATCTCGCCGATCTGAACCGAGCATTGCTGCCCTTGTTGCCAGTTCAATCTGCGCCGGTTCTCGATGCCGTCGACAGCAAGCTGGAAGTCAGGCAGCGAGCGACCGAAATCTCCCCCAAACTTTTGGACGCCTTTCTCTCAGAAGCGGACGAACAAATCGTATTGCAGATGCTGGAGCAGGAAGCATGAAGCTGACCTATGTCTCTGTATGTGGCTTCCGGGGCTACCGAGAAGAGGCGCGCCTCGACTTTGCTACGGGGTTCAACATCGTGGACGGTCGGAATGGCGTCGGAAAGAGTACGATTTTCGACGCGGTCGAGTTCGCGCTCACCGGCGACCTGAGCAAGTACGCTGGCGCCACGGCGTCTGGCCAAAGCGTGGCGGATTACATCTGGTGGATCGGAGAGGGCGACGCCGCGGTTGACCGATTCGTGGAAGTCGGTTTCTCCGGCGTTCAAGGCGACTGGGTCATCCGAAGAACGCCGCTAGATTCCAAAACATTCGTCGTCGCCTCCGACCTTATAGCCGCTCTCGCGCATCCAGACTTGGCGCCAGAAGCCCCGCTGAAGCAACTATGCGCCACCACGATCATTCGAGACGAACATATTGCCGGCTTGAGTCTCGATCTGAAAGAGACTGAGCGTTACGCCCTCCTCCGCCAGGCCATCGGCGCAACGGACGCGGAAACTTGGATCAGCCGAGCCCAAGCTATTGTTGGCCAGGCGAAGCGAAGGCGGGAAGCCACGCAGACGGAAGTCGCCACCCTGACAAACGAGGTGAGTTCCGCAGGGAGACGCATCGACGAACTCAGGCTTTCCTTGGCATCCAGCCAAGCAATCGCAGAGGCGAGCGACCGGCTGCGCGCCTTTGTGGACGCTCCGGCGGCAAGTGCGGATACACTCGTCAGCACCGCGCAAAGGCGAATCGCAGCCGCCGAGCTCGAGCTCCAAACCATCGCCTCACTGAAAGATCTGCTTCCACAATACGAAGCGGCGCGCGCCAACTTGCCCGATTTGGGCCGGCAACTCGCAATGGCCACGATAGCCGTCCGTGAGGCGCAAGAACAATTGGACAGCTTCGGAACGGTGGAACAAGCTGATCGAAGCTCCGAGCTCGCCACTCAGGCACGATCGCTGATCACCCTCATTCGAGAGGGTAGAAAAATCGGTTTGATCGAACATCATTGTCCGCTTTGCGCGACCGATCATTCTGACGCGAGCTTCGCGGCTGGAACCCTTGAAGCGGAAGCCGTGGCGTCACGTATCGATGAAATCGCAGCCGAACTCGCTGTGCGCGATGGAGAGATCGCTGCGGCGCGCACAGAACTAGCAGATCGCAAAGAACGGGAGCAGTCAATCACTCTCAGAGTTAATGACCTTCAAGAAATCGTCCGTCGCTTTGAGGAAGAGGCCAACGCACTTTCCCTTACCGGGGATAATGACCACGAAACATTGGATCGGCGGACAGTCGAAATTCGCAACCTGCTCGAAACGGCTCGACGGGATTTGCGTGTATTAGATACTTTGCGCCTGAATGATGAGCTCTCGCGGGCGACTCAAATTGAAACGACGTCCAAAGAACGCTTACAGAAAGGTCAGGAACGCTTTGGTCGCGCTCGAAAGGCAGAAACAATTGCGACTGCCCTTTATGACGCTGCTCGCCGCGCCGCCGCCGAAACGCTCGACCTTCGGATCGATCGAGTGCTTCCACTGATGGTCGAGCTTTATTCGCGCCTTAAGCCTCACCCCGTATGGCAGGACATCGACTATTCGATCCGAGGCGACGTTCGCAGGTTTCTCAGTCTGAAGGTCGGTGATGGTCTGAATCCGCAGTTCCTCTTCTCCAGCGGTCAACGACGGGCGACTGGTCTCGCGTTTCTGCTTTCGATCAATCTATCGCTAGCCTGGAGCCGATGGCAGTCGGTTCTGCTCGATGATCCGGTCCAGCATGTCGACGATTTTCGAACCGTCCACCTCGCAGAGGTGCTTGCGCAGCTTGTCGCCGGCGGAAGACAGATCATTTGCGCCGTTGAAGACCCGGCCCTCGCTGACATGATGTGCCGTCGGCTGCCTATCGAAAACCTCGGTGCAGCCAAACGGATTACGCTGGGACCGAAGGCCAATGGTAGTCTGCACGTCCAAGCAACGGAAATGTTGAAGCCGTTGCCGCACCGGGCATTCAGCGAGAGCCCGCAGGCGCTTGCCGGCTAAACACGAGGTAATTTTAATCGTGTCTCTCATCCCACGGGCGGTTGGGCTCGCGACAATACGGCTCGCTTCAGAAAGCCTACCAGATCAGCCGGTTCCACGCAGCCTCCATCGCTAGCGGACGAACGCTGGTCGAATGCATTTAGGTGACGCAGGTCAATCAAACTTGTAGAGGTCGCCTCTGTATTGTGACGACCGTTTCAGTGAACCGGATTTGGAGGGGCTATGTCGATACCGGTTCAGGTAACTGGCGCCTGGTTGATGCATCACGACCAGAAGCTTTCGGCGGTAAAATCAACCGAGTTTGAGAGCATCACCACTGCGGGCCGCGCGGCTCGCTTGCTGTCGTATATCTCGAAAGAAGAGCAGTGGAGCGTGTCGCTTGCTCGGGTACAGACGCTCGCTCAAGCAAATGGCATCCGGAAGCATGAAGTCGCGGGCCTATTGACGGAGCTGGCGAAGGTGGGCGTCATCGATGAGACGTCAGGCGGAGTTGCGGTTCTCGGTGTGAGTCAGAACAACCTGTTCAAGCACGCGGCGACCGTCTTCGAGGAGCAGGAGCCGACCGGTCTCGAGCGCGCAGCGCTTGAGCTCGCCGAGTTGGCAAGCCAGTCCCCGGTCGAGGAGGCATCCGCCGCAGAGCGCCTGTCCGACGAGCATAAACTATCGAAGGCCGAAACTGCGGACCTGACTTTGCTGTCCAAGCAGATCGGCTTCGTGGATCACGAAGGTTTGCTGGACAAGACGCTGCTGTTCAATGGCTCGCTCTTCAAGCGCGATGATGCGAGGAAATCGCAGATCATTCTCGACGGAGTGAATACGTCGGAGCGGCAGAACCTACTTGAGACCGATGCGCGCCTTACCGCGACCGGATGTCTGCCCGAAGACACGATCGCCGCTATTCTAGGCACGGCGCTGTGGAGCAAGCTCCACCAAATCGGCTATTATCAGGTCAGCCAGGTGACCAATGAAAACGGCAGCACCCGGTTCGTCACGCGACCGGCCGCGCTTGTCAAATATGTTCCTGGCGGTCTGGCAGACATGCATGACGACGCGAAGGCACTCGCCAGCAGTTTGACCTATGGGATCCTGAAGAGCAGCAAGGAACGAGGAAAAATTCAAGATCCAGCCGTGCTCATGAACGTCCTCATCAACCGCGGCTATGTCGAAGGATGGGCGCGCGCGATCAAAGAAGATTATCAGGCACTCGAACGGCGTGGCGTTGTGACCGTATCGTCCTCATCCGACGGATTTCGGCTTACGCTTCAGAAGCCCGAGATTGGATCCATGGCGCACGATCTCATCCTGCGAGGGGATGCCTCTGAGGCCGCTGCACGGGCCACAATAGGCTCGCAGGCCGGCCAGTTCGTCGGACCGGAGGGCGCACGCAGGGCGGAGCGGCTCAAGGACGTACCCGAAACCAAGCGCTCCGCGTCGCTTGCATTGGATAGCTTGAGGAAAGCCCGGTGATGATTAAGCAGCTCAACTCAGACATAGACAAGGGCGGAGCAGCCGAGGAAGCCCTCCGCCTCTATTTCCAGCAGCTAGGCGCTTTCGTCGTTCGGGGCGTCAAGGTACGGGCCGGAAAGGATCATGTCACCGACATTGATCTGTGGGTGTACACGCGTGCAAGCGTGCATGCGCGACACATCGCAATCGTCGACATCAAAAACAAGAAGCGGGCCAAGGGCTATGAGCGGCTGATCTGGCTTAAGGGACTGCAAGCGGCGGTGGGAGCCGACGAAGCCATAGTCGCGACGACAGCGTCCAAGGAGGATCTCGCGCCATTCGCCACTAGAATGGGCCTAAAGCTCCTGTCGTCGCAAGTCTTCAAGGCTGTCATGGCTCGCTATGCGGGCGCAAGGGACCGGCTCGCTTCTGAAGACATCGAAAAAATGTGGCGGTCGGTCAGACTTGAGGGTGGAGAGACGCTCGCAGCGCGGATGGAAACCAACCTAGTCGAGATTGGGCTCGGCTTGAGCTTCACCGCACTAAATATCTGGATCGATGAGGCCGCTAAGCTGCTTGTACACAGCCACGACCATGAACGTGTGCCTGCCGCGATCGCGCGTGCGGTCATGCTCTGCGCGTCATTAGTGGCGATCGCTGCCGACTATGTCGGAAAGAGCACAGCATTTGGCGACGCGGAAAGCCGCCGTGCATATTTCCGCGAAGGGCTCGTCTTCGGAAACGCGGCCGATGGATCGGCAAGCCGTTATCTAGAATTTGCAGAGCGTGTCGCAACGGATTACCTCGACAAGACCGGAGCTGCGGCAGCGACAATCCGATCAGGTTTCCAGCGCGCCGTCGAGAACTTGCCCGTTGGCCCGTTCATCGACTTCTTTTCGAGGCCCGCGGCCGGCCGAGAGTTAATGGACGCGGCGATCCAATTGGAGGCTGCGGCCTTTGCCCAGGCAGCTCCAAACTTCGCCGGCTTGCCCCCAGAGGCGAAGACGATCATCGGTCTTTTGATCGACTATGCAGGCCTCGATCGGCGGAAATTCCTGCGCGCGTCCGATCAAGCGATGTCGCAAGGAAGCCGCGCCGAGGCAGCGCCGGAAGGCAGCGGCACCGCGAAGACCATGATCGAACCGGAAGAGGACAAAAAGAAGGGACCTGACGGGCTCCTATTATAAGTGGATCAGGCTCAGGTTTGATCGGTGCGCTAAGCATTATCTGATAGAATCTCGGCAACCTTGATGAGGCCGCTTGGCGCGCAGGCGCCTGCGCCTTGGGCTCGATCATCGGAATATCTGCCGTCAAGAGCCCGTTCCCAAACCTGACGTTGGCATTCGAGGTCCCCGGAGTCGGTGGTGCCTCACCGACATCGATCTGCTATGCCAGCGCCTCCTCCAGGGTTGGCATGTGAAATGAACCAGGTGACGCCCCTTCCTCCCGGCATGCTTCGCACGAATTTGCGCGGCCAGATCAGGCAGACGCACCTCCCGAAATGGAAGGCACTGCTGCCGCTCTTCGAAGCGGTGATGAACTCATTTCAGGCGATCCAGGAATTCCAAGTCGAGCGCGCGCACAGGATAGTCATTGTAGTGGAGCGCGCGGCGGACCTCTTCGATGAGGAGGAGCCGCCCATTACGGGATTCCAAATAACCGACACCGGTATCGGCTTCACGACTGACAATTTCGAATCCTTCAATACGGCCTTCTCCGAACACAAGTTCGAACGCGGTGGCAAAGGCCTCGGGCGATTCATGTGGCTCAAGGCCTTCGATGCCGTGACCATCCGGAGTGTCTTTCGCACGCGTGAACTCGATGGCGAGACGGGCCTGTGGGAGCGCGATTTCCGGTTCGGCTTCGACTACGATCCGGCCAGCGCGCTGGCACACGAAATCGAGCAGGGAGGCAGCGAAGGTACCACTGTCCGACTGTCTGGCTTCCGCGCGCCGTATCAGCAGGAATGTCCGCGCAATGTCGAGCAACTGGCGCAGAGGCTCGCCGAGCATTTCATTCTCGTGCTGATGCAGCCCGACTGTCCTGAGGTGGAGCTTCAAGACAAAGGGCTTCGCTTGTCTTTAAATCGCGTTTTTAGGGATTACTTCGGCGGCGCTGCAACCAGCGCAAGCTTCGAGTTATCCGGTAGACAATTTCAAATTAACGGCTTCCGGTTGACGGCACCTCGCGCGTCCAAGCACCGATTGATCTATGCGGCGAACTCCCGGGGCGTCGTCACGGAAATGCTCGATCAATACGTTCCCAATTTGACAGGCAGACTCCATGACTTAGAAGGAAATTCTTTCGTCTATCTTGCTGTTGTCCAAGGCGATTACCTGAACGACAAAGTCAATAACTTCCGCACCGATTTCGAGATGAGAGACGATGCCGATGAAGCTCAGATCGAGCTGACAATCGACGATGAACTTCGCCGATCCGATATCCGGGAAAAATGCGTCGAGTATGTCGAACGCGATCTATTCGATCTGATTGACAATTTGAACAAGGGCAAGGCCGAGCGCGTGATCGCCTATGTCCGCGCCGAAGCCCCGCAGTACAAGCCCATGCTGCGATATCTGGACAGTTTTATCGGTTCAATCTCGCCGAACGCGTCGAAAATCGATATCGAACTGGCCCTGCACAGGGAATTACATCGCCGGGAAGTGACCCTAAAGCGCGAGGGGTCTCGCATCCTCACAGAGGCTGCAAAGCAAGACAATTACGAGCAGTATAGGCAGCGCCTCGCGGAGTTTATGGAGCAGTCGAACGAACTCGGTTTGTCAGCGCTGGCTCAATACGTCATGCACCGGAAGATCATTATCGAGTTATTTGAGAAGGCGCTTTCATCAGATAGAAAAACACATAAATATCCTCTCGAAGAAGCTGTACATAATATTGTATTTCCAATGAGATCAAATGACGAAGATGTTCTATATTCACAACAGAATTTATGGATGATCGACGAGCGTCTAAATTTTCATTCGTTCATAGCCTCAGACAAGCCCTTGAATTCTCATGATAATTTCCAGTCTGACTCGAAGAAGCGACCGGACCTGTTCATTTTCGACCGCAAGATCGCTTTTGCCGAGGGGGCTGGCGATGGGGCTCCGATCAGCAGCATCTCTGTTGTCGAGTTCAAACGTCCGCAGCGCGACGACTACAGCGATATGGAGAACCCACTCAAGCAAGTTCTCGATCAGATTCAAGCCATACGCAGTGGTCAGTTTAAAACTGAACGGGGTAGACCAATTCCTGTCGCGAACGAAAAGATCCCCGCATTTGCCTACGTGATTTGCGACATCACGCCGAAAATGCGTGAGACATTGGTGGATCGCGACGCAAAAGGCACCCCCGACGGCCAGTCATATTACGGATTTCATTCAAATCACGGCATCTACTTCGAAGTGATCGATTACGGAAAACTTCTGACCGACGCCAAGCGTCGCAATCGCGTATTTTTCGAGCGCCTCAATCTCATGGATGGCGAGCGTCGATGATCTTGTAGGTGATGACGCCGACCTTGACGTCGTCGCGGTTGGCAGGCCGAGATGCTCCTTCGGCGTCACGTAGCACAGCATGGAGCAGCCGAACCAGCCGATCATGGCGGCGCCGATGCACGAGGTGATGTGGTCGTAGCCCGGCGCGATGCCGGTGGTCAGTGGAGCGTGTAGAACGGTGCCTCGCCGCATTCCTTGAGCTGCTTGTCCATGTTGATCTTGATCTTGTGCAGCACATGGCCGGGCCCTCGATCATAATCTGGCAGCCCTTCTTCGAGGCGATTTGGGTGTGCTCGCCGAGGGTTTCGAGCTCGGCGCCCCGACGCAAGGAGGCAAAATGAGCTGCGTTCCTACTGGCGGCATGATGAGCCGCCGTCTCCCCGCTATAGCAGCGGGAGGACAATCTATATAATCCCCCAGGCCCGGTAGCGCTTCCGGCCGGTGAGTTCGCGCGGCAGGCTGCCGCCGAGCTCCTTCAGCATCACCTCGACCGCCTGCGGCGAGACCTGCAACCGCGCCGCCGCCAGTTGCACGGTCACCAGTGGTGACGCGACGAACAGCTCGACCAGCTCCGGTAGTTTCGAATTCCCCCGCCTCCCCTCACACTTCCGCAGCATGAGTTCCCGCGCCAGCGACAGCCGATCGAGGTCGGCCTGCCCGAACGCGGCTGCCTCACTGAAAGCGCCGAGCAGCCCAACGATCCGGACGCCAAGCGCTTGGTGCTGGCTCCACCGAAACCTCCCCCGCCTCAGCCCAAGCCCAACCGTCGGCAGATGCGCGGCCGCCAGCCCCCGTTCCCGTAAACCGGTCGCAGCCAGCGCAAAACCGAGCTCGCCGGAGTGCTCGGACGGCTCGAGCCAAAGCCAGGCATCTAGCGCGAGTGCGGCCGCAAGGGTTGCTGGCAGTACCCTGCCCTCCTCCAGAATGGCGAGCCAGCGCGCAAACCGCCCGGCGGCGTCATAGCCGGGATCGCGCAGGGTCAGGCTCTTGCGGCCCTCGTCGGAAGAAAGGTCGTTCCAGGCGTCGAGTTTTTTCCGGGTACGCACCAAGAGCGCGTCGATCTCGGCGAAGACCGGATCGGCGAGATTAGCCTCGTCCACCTGGTCCAGGTCATCCTCATCAGCTTGGTCCTCAGCATCGTCCTCCCGGCCGTTTCGATCCCATGGCGCCGCGACGTAATTCGGGGCCACCGCTGTCGTCATCACCCTATCCATCCGATCTGGGTCTGCCGGTCCCTCGATGCCGAGCCGCTGCCGCAAGGTCCCGTGGCTTAGGATATCGGCCGGCTCGCGCCGCGCCAGGCGCCGGCGCTCGTCCAGCATGGCGGCGGCCCTGGCTATCTCCCGCGTCGGGCTGCGCACGTCCATGCCGGCATCGTGCAGGATGAGATCCTCGAGCGGGCACAGGCCGCCGGTGAGGCCGATCAGCGCCTGCGCCTCAAAAGCGTGGCTGCGCTGGCGCGCGCCTTCGGCCAGCATCGGCTTGGCCCGGAGCAAGCGCTCGTCAAAACGGGCGAGCGCGATCGCAGCGGTCTCGGAGGCTGCGGCGCAGTCCGAAACCAGGAGTTGACGCTGCACGCGAGAAATATCATAGCGGTTTGAATTCACCCCTAAAAATCTATCATACCCAACCCAAATAGCTATTCATTTGTTTCACATCGACACCAAAGAGTGAGTACTCATCACTCACGGTAAGTACCTCTTATCGATAGTGATGGACATGGTACCGGAAATCGGCGATTCTAGCGCTACGGAACGCCGGAATCGCCGTCGGTCGGGCTTCCGGTCGACGAAATCGGCATTCGCGAATGGCGCTAGGAGTAGCCATGGCTACGACACCCCTGCTCTCGGCCGAGCCCGAAACGCGACGCGCCTTCCAGCTCGACGCGCTCGCCGGCATTTTGCCGCTGGAGCGCCGCGACAAGCTGGCGACCATCCTGACCGACGACGACGTCGAGACTCTGCGCCATCTCGCCCGCGAGGGCATGGGTGAAAGCTCGCTGCGCGCCTTGGCTTCCGACCTGGCTTATCTCGAAGCCTGGTCGCTCGCTTCGACGGGGTCGGCCCTGTCCTGGCCGGCGCCGGAGGGTTTGGTGCTAAAGTTCATCGCCCATCACCTCTGGGATCCCGCACGGCGCAGCGAGGATGCCGCCCACGGCATGCCGGCCGATGTCGAGGCTGCGCTGCGCGCCGGCGGCCATCTGCGAGCCGAAGGCCCGCACGCCAGCTCCACCGTCAAACGGCGCCTGGCGCATTGGGCGACGCTGCATCGCTGGAAAGGATTGGAAAGCCCGCTCGGCACCCCGGCGATCCGCACGAGTGTGCGTCTTGCCGTCCGGGCCAGCGCAAAACCGCGCCGGCGCAAAAGCAGGCGGGCGGTCACCCGCGATGTCCTCGACCGGCTGATCGCGACCTGCCAGTCCGACCGGCTCGCCGACACGCGCGATCTCGCGATCCTGCTCGTCGCTTTTGCGTCAGGCGGGCGCCGGCGCAGCGAGGTCGCGCAGCTGCGGCTGGAGCAGCTTTCCGACGAAGGCGACGTGCCGCTCGATCCCGATGATCCCAACTCCCCACGCCTGCCCTGCACGGCGATCGCGCTCGGCCGAACAAAGATCGGCCAGGCCGACGACGATGATTCCCGGGTGCTGCTGATCGGACCTCCCGTCCTGGCATTGCGCGAGTGGATCGAGCGAGCGGAGGTCAAGAAGGGCGCGGTGTTCCGGGCGATCGACCGCTGGGAGGCGATCGACGATCGCGCGCTGACGCCCCAGGCCGTCAATCTGATCCTGAAACGTCGCTGCGCCATGGCCGGGCTCGACCCGGCGGAGTTTTCCGCCCATGGGCTGCGCTCAGGATATCTCACTGAAGCCGCCCGCGCCGGCGTCGCCCTGCCCGCCGCCATGCGCCAGTCGCAGCATCGCTCCATCCAGCAGGCCGCCCGCTATTACAACGACGCCGACCAAGCGCTTGGAAAAGCCGCGCGACTGGCGATCTGACTCCTATACCGCCTACCGGCAGCCTCGTGGATCAAGACCATGTGCCAGCGCCCGGCGCGGCGCACATAGCCCGCCCGGCGATTCCTGTTGCCAGGTGCATTCAGCGGCACGAGGACAATTGAACTGGCGCCGCCGCATCGTCGCCTGCCGCCTGCGCAACCTCTCCACTCGCTACCCGGCCGGCTTGGCAGATCCGACCGTCGAACCAGCGGCATTCGCTGCGCTCACAGCGAGCATTGCGCGCGCCGCTCCAGCTCGAGCCGTCAATAGCAAACAGGGGACACATCGTCGCCGGGCAAAAGGTCCGATCCGTCATCGTAAAAATCGCCAGACGCTCAGTCGCGTTCGATGCTCCGCGCTCTGAAACAGGCCTGTGGTAAACTTGAGCGTCACGTCTTTCGAGAAACCATTTCCAAGCGCGGCCGAACGGCCACCACACGTCGATCGTGAGACCGTGCCGCAACCTCATCCGAGGCCCTCAGGGCTGCCAAGACGGCCGGGCGAACATAGGAGCGCATCTCGACGCGCCATTGCTCCGCCATCGTCTCCCACCGAAACTGACGGGGCTCACGGATGGACTCATGCAAGGCCCTCGCAGCGGCCTCGACTGCTTCCGATATTCGACGCTGGTCCATGCCCCGACACCATCCAACACACAATCAGATCATGCCGAAAGCCTTGCCTCAAAGGAAGCGACGATTGTGACAGGGAATATGGTGACCTCAGATCTGAACCCGATTTTCGACCGCGGAGACCGCCAGGCTCGTTGCTTGTCACGCTTCATGGTCGCCGGACGGAAGCTAAGTCCATCATCTGGACTCCACGCCGACTGCTTGATCTGCGTTGACCGCTAGCAATTCGACGACAGCGATCGTTGAGACCGAACACCTCAGCGGCATGCCCTGCCAGCCAACGCTCGACCTCCGCGGCGCGGACCGGACCGATACCCCTTTCCTGCTCGAGCTCGACACGGCCATATGCTGCGCGATCCGAGCCAGATTGGCCGCTCGTTCTCGCGGCGAGCGTCCGCCGAGTGCTGCGTAACGACCGGATAACAGCACGGTGAGATCGCGCGGGACGGCCTTGCCGTGCCGATCATCTCAAGTCCTCGCAACGGCTTCTGCAAGGCCTTGACCGGCGCCAACAAGACATCTCGCTTGAGCGTGACTGCGTTACATCACCTCACGCCCGCTTCCTTTCACGCCGTCGGCTGCTGATCAGCGCCATCAGCATCGGCCCGAGCGAAAACTCGGCCGCTTGCGCCTTTCGCGTCAGCTCACGCAGATAACCGCCGGCGCTGGAAATCGCCTCGCCACGCTGCAGGATCGCCGCCACGACGATCGAAGCGGGAACTTCGTCCATGACGCCGATCGCTTCCTCCCAGGCGCTCGGACTAATCCCCAGCATCGGCCTGACGACAGCAACCGTCGCCAAAAAGTCGCGCCAGTTCGCAATTCCGCCCTTCGAGTAATCGATCAGGTCGGGACAGGCGTCCAAAACCATGCCCAACGGGAACGATCCTTCCGGCACCCGCTTCGGTTCCGGCACAATCTCCAAACCAGCCCCCCTGCTTTCTGGAAAGCGAGGTTCAAGATCAGGAAGGGAGTCTGGATTTGAATTCTGTATGTGACGCTCATTCTGAGACTCATTGCCGCTCATATTCTGAGATTTGATGTGAGCTTCCAGCAGGTTGAGGATTGCGTCAGCGAGCAATGAAAGCTCGTCGGCGATCGGCTCGAGGGCCAGGCGCGTCGCGCTGCGCGGAATCCGCGCCATGATCCCGCGATAGAGCTGGTGGATCTCGGCCCAGTCGGCCGGCCCCTGCCCTGCAAGTTGCGCCGGGACGCCCTCTTCGATCCCCGTCGCGATCATCTTGGCGATGTCGCGCCGGCAGATCGTGATGCGCTCGCGCACGAGGCGCACCGCCCGGGCTTCGGCCTCGACCTCGGCCGCCAGGGCCTCGAACTCTTCCGACCGCACCACGAGCGGCGCCAGGTCGAAACCGAAGGCGAACTCGATCTCCCCTCCCCTGCCCTTACGGGCATAACGCTTGCCGTTGGGGCTGTCTCGCCGGACGATCAGGCCGGCATCGACCAAGGTTGCCAGATGACGCCTGAGCGTCGCGATCGGCATGCCATGCGCCCGCAGGCCGAGCTGGTGGTTCGACGGAAAGACGACGAGGCCTTCGCCGGTGAGGACCGTCTCGGGGTGGAAGGAGAGCAAGGCGTCCAGAACGGCCA
Source organism: Pseudorhodoplanes sp. (assembly GCF_059499825.1). Classification (NCBI taxonomy): domain Bacteria; kingdom Pseudomonadati; phylum Pseudomonadota; class Alphaproteobacteria; order Hyphomicrobiales; genus Pseudorhodoplanes; species Pseudorhodoplanes sp. The sequence goes on along the minus strand of NZ_JCABZI010000020.1, from coordinate 75,407 downwards.
GAGCTCGCTCGGGTACGCCGAGTAGATTTTTGGCCGTGCAGATCGCCCGGAAGATATTCCATTTGTGGACCGCCTTTTCAGGCAGCCGGGTTTTCGCGCTCGCCTGGCTCGCCACATGGGCGAGCGTCAGCGATCGCCGCCCAAAGGGCGTCGTCGAGAGTCGTGGTTCCATTTCTTTGCCTCGTTCGGGGCAAAAGAAATCCGCTCGCCGAAACGGCGCTGAATCTCACACGAGACTCTTGACGGTGATTCGTGGAAGTGCGATTCTGTGTTTGCTTAGGACACAGAGAAGGGCTTCCGGAACGTCGTTTCGGGGGCCTTTTTCTTTTGCGGGCTAATCTCCGTTTGTGGTTGCACCCGCCCGACGTCTGAAATCATCGTAAAGACGATCCAGATTATCGGACAAATAACGGCCGAACGCCTTGGCATCCGGTCCTTTGGCCTTGATGGCCAGAGTGAATTTTCGCCCCTCGGCTAGCATCTCCGCCGCGATTGCCCCGTCGCGCGGTGCCCAACTTTGCCTGTCAGGCTCGCTGCGGCTGCGGCTCTGTTTGGCCTTCAGACGGCGTTCGACCACAGCGAAGCGCTCTTCGGTGGGGAGTTCCGCAAAGCCTTCGCCTTCGATCACGGCAATAGCCGCATCGTATTGAGATGGGCGTTCGAGCAGTAGCTTCAGCTCATACCAGCGATCGCGGCCGATGCCCTTCGCTGGTCCGATTGCCCGCAGCACCTTCTCTGGAAGGCCCGCAACGGCGAGCATCTTCGAAAGGGTCGATCTGTCCAGGGCGAGAGCGGTTATGACGATGGCGTTGTCATCGTCATAACGCAGCTTCGCCAGTTCGGACGCATATAACGCTTTCTCGATGAAGGAGAGATTCGCGCGTGCCGAATTCTCCTGACCTTGGGCAATGACATGTTCCCGGTCCTTCATCTCCTTGATGACGGCCCGGACCTTGCGCCCCAGGAGCTTGGCGACTTTCAGGCGGCGATGGCCGAAGACCACCATATAGCGGTCGCTCGAGGCCGGGTGAGGGCGCACCAGAATCGGGCTGTCCTGTCCGCGCGCGCGGATAGCTTCCAGGATCTCATTAAAGTCCTGCTCGTTCTCCTCGAGACGATCTTTGACGAAAGAGGGATCGACGATATCGGGATCGAGTTCGACTATGGGCTCGCCTTCCATGAGCCTGTCGGCGCGCGCTGTGATCTCGTTAAGCGAATTCAGGAAGGATTTTGACGCACCCTTGACCGCATAGTCGAGCGCGGGCTGCTCCTCAGAAGGAGCATCCTTGGCCAGCAAATTTGCGAAGGGATTTTTACGAGCCACTCCGCAGCCTCCTCATCAGGCGCATGCCATTGGAATAGAACCTGTTTTTAGCGATTTTTACGGCGGTCAACATCACAGCCGCCCCCATGCCTGATGAATGAGCCCTTGCACTTCGAAATTGACCGCATCCATGCATTCGATTGCGCGATCGTAGGTCTCGCGCGTGAAGTTCGCGCGTTCCACCTCATAGAGCGTCTGCTTCGTCAAGCCGGCATCCGAGATCGCGGTCGACTTCACCATCTGTGCCTTCAGCATTTCCGCCGCGAGCATGCTCTGCATGAGGCCGAGCATCTCGACCTGCGGCACGTCCGTCGGCTCGAAGCGGGTGATCAGATAGCGCAGCCAGTCCATGCGAACCTCGGCGCCGGCGTCCTTGATCGTCTTGGCGATATTTCCCAGCATCAGCAGGAATTGGCTCATCGACATGAGATCCAGCATCTGCGGATGAACTGTGATGAGCACAGATGTCGCGGCGATCAGCGCCGTCAACGTCAGGTAGCCAAGCTGGGGCGGGCAATCGACGACGACGACGTCATAGGAGGAATCGACCTCTTTTAGCGCATTGCCGAAGCGCGTGAAGAAGCGCTTGCCCTCTGCAGAATTCTGCATCGCTAAGGGCGTGTCATACTCGTATTCTTGAAGCTCAAGGTTTGCAGGAATAACGTCCAGTGACGGGAAATTCGTCTCCAGGATAACGTCCCGAATGGATTTTCGCTGATCGTCGTAGCGGATCGCGTCATAAAGCGACGGGTTCTTGTCGAGCTCCGGCTGAAATCCATACAACGCCGACAATGAAGCTTGCGGATCGAGGTCGACAGCGAGGATCCTATGCCCAGTCAGGGCGAGGTGCTGCGCGAGATGCGCCGCCGTAGTGGTCTTGCCTGAGCCGCCCTTGAAGTTGACGACGGCGATGACCTGCAACTTCTCACCTGGCTTACGGTGAGGGACGTATTTTTTGACCTCGGATCGGCCGTTCTTGTCGAGATAATGCCGCAGATCGAGCATTTGTTCGGCGGTATAGAAGCGGCGCCCGCCGGCCCCAGTCGAAGGCTCCGGCCCTTTGCCTTCGAGATGCAGGCGCTTGAGATTGTTGGGACTGACGCCGAGATAGTGGGCAACCTCAGCCATGGGGAAACGCCTCAGCGTCTTCTGGGCGTTAGGCGGAAATTTCTCCAGGCGAAGTTGATTTAGCTTGCGCGAGATCTCGGCACCCTGTTGGAGAATTTTATCGTCAAACTCGAACGGAGCGAGAGCGTTCATATTTCGGATGCCCGACCAAATAGCGCCAATTCGGCATCTTTTGCCGATTTGGCGCCAGTATGTCCGATTCTCTCGCTCGCACAACAAAAATGAGGTTAACAGAATCTTAACACACGGGGCTGCCTGGCGACGCGAAAAGCAGTTTGCTTCTGCGTTCCTCTAGCAAAATCAGCTAATTAAGCGAATTCTGATCGATCTTCGCGCATCAATGATCTGTCAGAGACAGCCATTCAGAAAATGGGCCACGACAACCCCAAGCGCCCCAAATCGTGAGCTTTCGGGAAGACACTTTCGACTCGCGCCGCCGACAGCAAACCTGACCCGCTGCCCAGCGACCTGCCGAGTTTCACGTTATCGTCTTTTCACGCAGCGCGATCGCGACCGCCTGCGGCAAGGTCTCGGCCCCGAGGTTTGCCCTTGCGTTGTCGAGGTGGAACTTCACCGCCCGCGGCGTGATACTCACTATTTTCGCGGTCGACTCCATGGATTTTCCGCGCGCGGCCCATGCGAGGCATTGCCGCTCGCGCTGGGTCAGAGGCGAAGCTTCGTTGGGCGGCGACCGCAGCCTTAGCTTCGCATCGGCGTGAGCGTGGAAGGTCAGTCCGATTAACTGCACGATGTCGTTGGCTTCAGTGACCATCCTTCCGTGGGCTGAGCTGACTTCGTCGACCGCGAACGTGAAGGCGGCGAACCGATTGAAGCCGCCGGCGATCGCGACCGAGACGCCATGGCGGATGCCGAACTCGTCGGCGTCATCGAAGAGCCGCTTCTGAGCGCGCAGCGGAGACCGTCGCGCGGCCTCACGGGTCCACTGCAATGTCGAGCGTCCGCTTCGGGCAAACGCAACCACCGGATCGACGTCCTGGTAGGTTTCCGAGAAGTAATGCTCGCTCCAGCGCTTGGGATAGGACGAGATCAAGACTGGATCGGCTTCGCCAAAGCCGAGATAGGCGAAGTACCGGAAGCCCATGCTTTCGGCGACACGTTGGCCGACGCGCCCGAACTCTGCTTCGGCGCCCGACGAATGCAGCCCGTCGACCAACTCCTGATAGGCCATTTCCACCGACTTCATCGGCTCTCCTCTGTGTTGCGGCGCCTTGCTTCACGCGCCTGACGATCCTCATGCGATCAATGCCGACCGCCTTTGCCGGGAAGATGTGGCGAGAGAGCGGCCACAACCTTAGAGAGAATCCACCCTGTCAGATCTGACAGGTTCGGCTCGAGCACGCCTCTGATTGATTGGCGGCCAGATCAACGCGATTCGGAGGTGGCCATGCAGGTCGTCGAATTGAGCCGCGCCGGATATGGCGCCAACATCTCGCTGCTGATGGGCATGCATCGGCTGCGGCGAAAAGTGTTCAAGGACCGGCTCGACTGGTCTGTCTCGACCACCGGCGATCTCGAGATGGATCGCTACGACACGTTGGATGCGGGCTACCTGGTCGTCGCCGATCGCGGTGCTGTCCTGGGCTGCGTGCGGTTGCTGCCGACGACAGGACCGAACATGCTGGCGGACACGTTTCCGGAGCTGCTCGACGGCGGTCCGGCGCCGCGCTCCAGCCTCATCGCCGAAAGCTCGCGCTTCTGCGTCGATACCGAAGCGACCAACGCTATAACCGATGGCGGCTTGCGGCAGGCGACGTTCGTGCTGCTTGCCGCCATGCTCGAATGGGGCGAGGCGCGGGGCGTGGCGTCGATCGCGACCGTGACCGATCTGCGCATGGAGCGCATTTTGCGTCGGGGCGGGTGGACGCTTGAGCGTCTCGGCGCGCCGCGGCGCATCGGATCGACCGTTGCGGTCGCAGGTTTGCTGCCGATCGAGCAGGATGCGCTCGCGGCGGTTCGACGCAATGGCGGCCTAACAGCGCCGGTGCTTCCGATCGAATTCCAGCTGCCGCTGGCGGCGTGATGGCTGCGAAGATGATCAAACCCGCACTTTTTGCCGCCGGACTTATTGGCCTCTCGGCCGGCGCTGCTCGCGCCGACGACTGGGGCTGCACGGTCCTGCTGTGCCTCGCCAACCCGGGCGGACCGACGCAATACGCGGCTTGCGTCCCGCCCGTGACGCGCCTCTGGTCTCATCTGAAGCGGGGAGGGGCATTTCCGACCTGCTCAGGTGCGGGATCGAGCGCCTCGCCGATCGGCTACGACCCGTATGAGCCATGCCAGGATGGCTATGTTCTGCGCAAGCTTGGGCGCGATGGCGCCAGTCAACCGGCCTGTGTTTCGAGCAAGCCGGTTCGCGATTGCGGCCGCGCTGACGACGTTTGCCAGCCGCATGACATTCAGGCGGTTCGCCATCGCGCCCAACCTAACTTCATCGACGTGACCGGAGCCGACGGCGTCAGTACGCGGGTACGGTTCTGATGGAGGCCGCCGACATTACGACATTGATCGACCGCTGCACCGCGCCAACGCTGGCGCGGCCAGTTGCCGCGATCATGCGCCAAGCGAGCGAGTTCGAGCCCTTGCTTGTCACAATCGCGGGCAAGCGGCCGATCCGGGTTCTGGCCGATACGAAACCTGAGGCCATCGCACTCACCAGCGAAGCGGCCGCGGCAGGACAACCGGTCCGGATCGGTTTGGCTCAGCTCGATGTTGCCGATCTAAAAGCGGCCGGGCTCACCATCGCTGCCGCATTCGACCCGTGCGAACACATCGCCGGCGTCGGCCGCGTATTTCAAGAACGGAAGGCGCTGCTCGTGTCGAGCGGCCTCGACGATGACGCCGCGAGCGAAAGAGCCAGAACGTCATTCAAAGCCGGTCGGACCGCAGCGTCCCCTGTAGCCGCAGCCAAGCCCGACACGATTTCGGGTCGTGAGACAAAGCCAGCCGGCCCTGACGAGGAGATCGCGTCCGCGAAAGACCCGCCGTCCTGGAGCGTCTATGGCGCGCAGCGCGGCTCCTCGCTGCTGATCTACAGCCACTAGCCCGACCCAATTCCTTTTTCCCGACCGCACGCGATGTCGGCGTCGAAGACGCTTGCCTGGAGACCACTAATGCCCCCGTCAATCCGAACACTCGCCGCGCCAGCCCTCGTGACGACTACGCTCGTTCTTTTCGCCGTCGAACCCGCTTTGGCGCAGACCGCCAACATCGAAGGCGTGCTGCAAAACATCGTTACGATGCTGACCGGCAATGTCGCGCGCCTGCTTGCGACGCTCGCCGTCATAATCGTCGGCATCGCCTGGATGTTCGGCTATCTCGATCTGCGCAAGGCGGCCTATGTCGTGCTCGGCGTCGCCATCGTCTTCGGCGCGTCCGAAGTCGTCTCGACGCTCACTGGCGGCAAGTAGGCTCGAGACGATGACGAGCGAGCCCGAGCGCCTGACCGAGGACACCCTGTTCCTCGCCTGCACGCGCCCTGCGATGATCGCGGGCGTGACGATGGAGGCAATGGCCATCAATGTGATGGCGTCCTGCATCCTGTTCCTGATGGCGGGTTCGATCGTCTATGGGCTGATCGCCCTGCCGATCCACCTGATCTGCCGCGCAATCTGCCGGCATGATCCAAACCAGTTCCGGCTGCTCGTCGCCTGGCTGGAGACCCGCGGCCGCTCGCGCAACGGCGCGTTTTGGGGCGGGTCGTCGCCGACGCCCTTGCGCCTCGTGCGCCGCTTCAAGCCTCGCGAGGTCGCGCATGGCTGACGCCGCCCGCCTGATGGCTCGCGAGATCGAACCCGACGTTCATCTGCCTTATGTCCGGCATGTAACCGAGACCGTCATCAGCCTCTCGACCCGCGCGCTGATGACGACGATCCGCCTCGACGGTATCGCCTTCGAGACCGCCGATATCTGCGACCTCAACGATCTGCACGCCAAACTCAATCTCACACTGCGCAATCTCGCAGACGATCGGCTCGCGATCTGGACGCATCTGATCCGGCGGCGGGATACCGGCTATCCCGAAGGCGAGTTTTCCTCTGGCTTCGCGCGCGATCTCGATGACGGCTATCGCGAAGCGCTTCAGGGCACGAAGCTGTTTCGCAACGAACTCTACCTGACCATCATCGCCCATCCCGGCCGCGATCGCGCAGAGGCCGCTGCCGGATTCGTCTCACGCCTCGGCCAAGCGCGCCGCGGGGGAGGGGAGATCGATGCTGTCGCGCTCAAGCGGCTGAACGATGCCGCTCGCGACATCACGGCCGCGTTTGGCCGCTACGGCGCGACACAGCTCGGCCTCGCCGCGCATGATGGTCTGCTGTTCTCGGAGCCGATGCGGCTTTTACATCTGCTGGCCTCCAGTGAGGATATTCCGACGGCCTTGCCGCAAGGACGTGTCGGCTCGGCGATCTACACCAACCGCGTCATCTTTGGTCGCGAGGCCATCGAGATCCGGGCCGCCGGCGGCTCGCTCTATTCGGGCATGTTCGGGCTGAAGGAATACCCGGCCTCGACCAAGCCGGGAATGCTGAACGGTCTGCTCTCGGCCCCGTTCGAGTTCGTGCTGTCGCAAAGCTTCGCCTTCCTGTCGAAGGCCGACGCGAAAACGGTTCTGACGCGCAAGCAGAACCAGCTCGTCTCGACCCAGGACGTCGCCGCTTCCCAGATCGACGACCTCAACGACGCGCTGGATGATCTCGAATCCAACCGCTTCGTCATGGGCGACCATCATCTGTCGCTGCTGGTGCGGGCGGAAAACCCGAAGGCTCTGCTGGAGACGATGGCGCAAGCGCGTCGCGTGCTGGCCGAAGCCGGCGCGGTCGTCGCGCGTGAAGATCTGGGGCTCGAGGCGGCTTACTGGGCGCAAATGCCAGGCCTGTTCAAGCATCGGGCACGGTCTGGCGCGATCACATCTCGCAATCTTGCGGCGCTGTCGCCCTTCCATAGCCATCCGGCCGGGAAAGCCACTGGTAATCATTGGGGTCCGTCCGTCGCGATGCTGAAGACGGCGTCCGGCTCGCCCTATCATTTTTCATTCCATGCCGATGATCTCGGCAATGCCTTCATCTGCGGGCCGTCGGGCTCCGGCAAAACCGTGCTGCAGAATTTCCTGCTCGCCCAGGCGGAAAAGTTCGGCTGCCAACGCGTCATGTTCGACAAGGATCGCGGCGCCGAAATCTTCGTCCGCGCGTCGGGTGGAACCTACCTCACGCTGAAGAACGGCGTCTCGACCGGCTGCGCGCCGTTGAAGGCCCTTGAGCTGACACCGGCCAATCTTGCTTTCCTCGGCGAGCTCATCCGCACGCTCGTCACGGTCGAGGGCAGGGCGCTCTCCGTCGTCGACGAGGAGCGAATCGATTCCAGCCTCGAGGCGATGCGGGCTCTGCCGCGCCAGGAGCGCTCGCTGTCGGCGCTGCGCGCCTTTCTCGGGCAGCAGGATCGCGAAGGGATCGGCGCGAGGCTCGAACGCTGGTGCCATGGCGCACCTCTCGGTTGGGTCCTCGATGCCGAGGAAGACGCGATCGCGCTCGACGCCAGCTTCATCGGCTTCGACATGACCGATGTGCTCGACCATGCGAGCGTGCGCACGCCGCTGATGATGGTGCTGTTCCATCGCGTCGAGCAGCTCATCGACGGCCGTCGCATCATCATAGACATCGACGAGTTCTGGAAAGCGCTCGGCGACGACGCCTTTCGCGCGTTGGCAAACGACAAGCTCAAAACCATCCGCAAGCAGAACGGCGTCATGGTTTTTGGGACGCAGTCGCCGCGCGACGCACTGGCGTCCCCGATCGCCCACACCATCGTCGAGCAATGCCCAACGCAAATATTCATGCCGAACCCCCGCGGTACGCGCTCGGACTATGTCGACGGTTTCCACCTGACCGAGACCGAGTTCCGGCTGATCAAGGAAGAGCTGTCGGCCGAGAGCCGGCGCTTCCTGGTCAAGCAGAACGGTCACTCCGTCGTCGCCGAACTCGACCTTGGCGGAATGGATGACACGCTCGCCGTGCTGTCGGGCCGCACCGAGACCGTCGAGCTGCTCGACCGCATCCGCGCCGAGGTCGGCGACGACCCCGCAGTGTTCCTGCCCCGCTTCCATGCCGAGAGAAAGATCGATCGATGAAAGTGTCTCGCCTCCTGATTGCCGGAGCACTGGCTGGACTGCCCGCACATGGTTTCGCGCAGCAGGGCGTGCCGGTATTCGACGCCGGCGCAATCGCAAAGCATGTCGAGCAGATCGGCAAGCTGACCGAGCAGATCAAGACGATGGAGGCGCAGCTCACGCAGGCCAAGCAACTCTACGAGAGCTTCAACAAGCTGACTGACGTCAACGACATCGCCTCTCTCCTGAGCAGCGAGGAGTTCCGGAAGCATCTGCCGAAGGAGTTCGGCGAGATCGAGAAGCTCGTCTCGGGCGGCGGCGGGTCGCTGACCGGCACGGTCGATCGCTATCTCGATCAGAACCGCGCCTACCAAGGCGGCGACGCGAACTCGTTCTATCGCACCGAACTCGACCGCATCGCGCGTCAGACCGGCGCGAAGCATTCGATCGGTCAGAGCGTCTACGACACCGCCTCCAAGCGCATCGATGGGCTGGAAGAGCTTCGCCAGAAGATCACCGCGTCCAAGGACGCCAAGGATGTGCTGGATCTCTCCGCGCGCATTCAGGCGGAGCAGGCGCTGCTGCAGAACGAGGTGCTGCGCATGCAGGGGCTCGCCATGGTGCAGCAGGCGCGCGGCGACATGGACGGCCAGCGAGCGGAGGAACGCCGCCGCCAGTTGGTCGATGAAATGAAGGCTGCTCTCCAATGAGCCGGCCTCTGGTTGCCGCCTTCTTGACGATCGCTCTCTCCGGCTGTGGCGACGAGCACGCCGAGCACGCGAAGCCGGCGTCGATCCGTGACGTGCCCTTCTTCCTCGCGAACGCATCCGATCACGAAGCTGCACTGGCGCGCTGCCGAGCCAATCCTGGCGACCTGAAGTCCGATGCCACCTGCCGCAATGCTGAGGAAGCCAATCGCAAGGTGATGATCTGGGGTCGAGAGGCTGCCCTGCAGCGCGCGAGCAATTGAAATGGCGATCAACGTCTTCGACGAGTTCCTGAAAGAGTTCGAGCAGCCGATCACGACTTTCGTGTCGACGTCTGTCTCGAACCTCGCGACCTTCGTCGATGGACCGCTACGGGTCGCTGTCCTCCTCTATGTCGTGCTGTACGGTTTTGCGGTCATGCGCGGCGCGATCGCCGAGCCGATCCAAGAGTTTGCCTGGCGAGCGATGAGGCTCGTCCTGATCGTGCTCCTCGCATCGAATGCGACTTCATTCCAGCAATACGTCACCGACCTCTTCTTCACGTCGCTGCCAAAGGAGATTGGAAACGCTCTTGCGGGTTCGGCCCTTGATGCCAACTCGGGTGCGCCCTTCGACAAGCTGTTGAACAAGGGAATCGAGGTCGCCCAAAAGATTTATGATCGAGCAGGTCTCACGGACATTGCGCCAGCTTTGATCGCCGCGATCCTTCTCGTCTTCACGGCCGTTTCAGGCTTTCTGCAGTTCGCGATCCTGCTCTACGCGAAGGTTGGCTTGGCGATTGTCATCGCGCTCGGGCCAATCTTCATCGCTTTGGCGCTGTTCGACGCGACGCGGCCCTTTGCTGAGGCTTGGACACGTCAGGTTGCTAACTTCCTGATCCTGCATGTGCTCGTTGTCGCTCTTGTCGGCTTGATGCTCACTTCGGTCCAGGGCTTCGTCGAGAAATATGGTGCTGATGCCGCGTCCGGCGGCGCGATCATCGTTGGCGCTGTCGCGATCAGCGCCGTACTCGGTCTCGCCGCATATATCGCTTTGCAGCTTCCCGCCATCGCGGGCGGCCTTGCCGGCGGCGGCGCCTCGCTCGCAGCACGCATCGTCACCAGCGCCATCACCGCGAACGCAGCCTCGGCCGCCGTTGGCGCTTATGCCGGCGCGCGAACCGCGGCGAGCCGCACGGCAGCAAGAATCCGCGAGCGACGACAGGGCGGCGAGATCAGACGCGTCTGAACGTCCCTTTCACACCAGGAACAACCGCATCCGCGCAAGGATGCCGAGAAGGATTTGTCTCGATGAATTGTCGCGTGATCGCCAGTCTTGTGCTGGCCACGATGGTGACGGGCTGCGCCGGCTGGAGCAAGGGCGCGCCGTCCTGTGACGGCTCGGCCAAGCGCCCGCTCAACCGATCGCTCTGGGACTGGGAAGCCACGCCTCCAGCTTCGCCGCAACCTGATGCGCCTGCCGTCAAACGGCTTGGCCAGGCCCAGCCAGAGCTGCCTGCTCGTGGCATCGAGCGGGCTGCCACGGCCTGGTCCACCTTCGACATCACGCGTTCGTTCCGATCCTGCAGCGAGGCGACGCGCCATGGTTAGGCCTGACGATCTGAAGGATTACTTCGACAATGCCCGGCGCTGGGAACAGGATCTCCTGCTGACGGCGCAGCGCTCGAAGCGGCTGGCCTGGTTCGTCGCGACCGGGGCTTGCGTGCTCGCGACGGCCGCCGTCGGCGCGGTCGCGGCGCTGGCGCCGCTGAAGACCGTCGAGCCCTTCGTCATCCGCGTCGACAATGCTACCGGCATCGTCGAGACGGTCGCCGCGCTCGGGACATCGCCGCGCAGCTACGACGAGGCGGTGACCAAGTATTTTTTGGGGCGCTATGTCCGCTCGCGCGAAGGTTTTAGCCAGGCCGAGGCCGCTAGCAATTTCCAGACCGTGGCGTTGCTGTCATCGCCGGCCGAGCAGGCGCGCTTTGCCGCCGTCTACCGCGGCTCGAATCCGGAGAGCCCGCAGGTGCTGCATGGCCGCTTCGGTGTCGCCGAGGTGCGGATCAAGGCGATCTCGCTGCTCGCCGATAACCTCGCCTCCGTCCGCTTTTTGAAAGAGAGCCGCAAGGGCGAGGAGATCAAGATCACGCATTGGATCGCAACGCTGACCTTCGCCTATGTCAACGCGCCGGTCTCATCGACCGATCGCTTGATCAACCCGCTCGGCTTCCTCGTCTCGGAATACCGCGCCGATCCGGAGGTCGCCCCATGAGCCGTCGCGTCATCGCAATCGGGTGCGGACTGCTCTTGGCTCTCGGCCTTGGACTGCCATCGCTTGCCCTGCAACTTCCCACCGCCGGCGCGCGCGACGAGCGCGTGCGCTTCGTCGCCTATGACCCTGCCAATGTCGTCAAGGTCAACGGCGTCATCCGGGCATCCACGCAGGTGATTTTCGCCGAGGATGAGGAGATCGCCCATGTCGCGATCGGCGACTCGATCGCCTGGGAGGTCGCGCCGGCCGGCTCGATCCTGTTCCTCAAACCCCGCGAAAAGCATCCCCCCACCAATCTGCAGGTCGTGACGACGCGCCGCGACGGCCGCAAGCGCTCCTACCAGTTCGAGCTTTCGATCACGGAAGCCTCGCTGAAGGAGAGCTACTTCGTGGTGAAGTTCTCCTATCCGTCCGACGAGGCCGATCGTCGTCGCGCCGAAACCGAGGCGCGCGGCCAGCAGCGCGAAGGCGCGGTCATCGACCAGACGTTTGATCTCCACCAGCAATATGGCGCGCGTAACTGGCGGTTTTCGGCGCAAGGTCCGGCCGACCTCGAACCCGATGGCGTCTTCGACGACGGCAAAGTCACGAGCTTCCGCTTCGCCGGCAATCGCGAGGTGCCTGGGATCTACATTGTCGGGTCGGACGGCGCGGAAAGCCTCGTGCCCAAGGACGTGCGTGGCGAGGTCGTTGTGGTGCATGCGACCGCGCGGGAGTTCCGGCTGCGCCGCGGCAGCGAGGTGCTCTGCATCTTCAACGAGGCCTTTGACGCCGTCGGCGTGAACCCTGGCACCGGCACGACGAGTCCGAGTATCGCCCGCACGCAAAAACAGCCAGCGCCGGCGCAGCGTCGCTGAGGAGCATCGCATGACTGATCAGAACGCGTCATCCGGCGTCGAGGGCGAACGCGGCATCACCCCCGTCTCTGGACCCGTCGAGGGCTCGGGCCGGGCGCTCGCCAAACGCGGCATCGGCGCGGCCGCGCTGATCGCGTTTTCGGTACTGGTGATCTGGAGCACCTGGAAATCGGAAAAGCCCGTCGATCAGGGCGGCGCCAAACCGATCATCCGCCAGACCACCGCGTTCGAGCCGGCGCGCGAACCGCCGGCGCCGCCTCCCGTTCAGCAGGCTGCCCTGCCGGTCCTGCCGCCTCAGCTAGCGCCGGCCGCCGCTCCGCCGCAGACCGACAAACTGATGGAGAGCGCCCGCCGTGCGCCTGTGCTCGCCTTCAACCGGCCAGGGCGTGGCCCATCAAGCGACGGGGCAGGGCAGGGCGCCTCTCTGCCGGGATCACCTCTGCTCGCCGGCGCTACCGAACCGCGCAATGAACTCGCCGATAAGCTGAAAGCCACCACGATCGAGGGTGTGCGCGCCGCGCGCCTGCCCAACCGCAATCTTCTGGTGACACAGGGCACGGCGATCCCTTGCGTGCTCGAGACGGCGATGTCTTCGGATGTGCCGGGGTTCGTTTCCTGCGTCATCCTGCGCGATGTCCTGTCGGATTCCGGGCATGTCGTCCTGATGGAAAAGGGCACGCAGATCGTCGGCGAATATCGCGGCCAGGTCCGAAAGGGCTCCAAGCGCATGTTTGTGCTCTGGACGCGGGCGAAAACCCCGACCGGAGTCATCGTCGCGCTGGCCTCGCCCGCGACCGACGCGCTCGGCCGCGCCGGCTTCGACGGCGAGATCGACACACATTTCTGGGAGCGCTTTGGGGCGGCGCTTCTGCTTTCGATCGTCAGCGACGCTGCCGCGATCGGCCGCCAACAACTCGAGAATGCCGATATCGAGATCCGCAACACGTCCGGATCGGCCAACACGGCGGCGGGCATCGCCGTCGAGCGCTCGATCGACATCCCGCCGACGCTGAACAAGAACCAAGGCGAGCGCGTCAACATCTTTGTCGCCCGCGATCTGGATTTCTCCTCGGTCTACGATTTGAAGCGGATCGAAAGCCGCGCGCGGATTTTGGATCGCACGGTGCCGGGCGTTGACGCCGTCGTAAGCACTGGCTCACGGGTCACGAAGCCATGACGGCACTCGCGCGTGGGCCCGCCGCAGCCGATTGCGTCGCTATCGTCGCGCCGGCTGCGCCGACCGCCCCGACTGCTTCCGAACGGCGCGCCAGCCGCATCGTGCTCGAACGCTATCTGACGCCGCTCGCGTGCTTCCTGTCGCATCCGGACCTCACCGAAATCGTCGTCAACCGCCCGGGCGAGGTGTTCACGGAAGGACCGGGCGGCTGGCATCGCCACGAGCTTCACGATCTGAGCCATTCGCATCTGATGCATCTTGCGACGGCCGCCGCCGGCTATACCCGGCAGGACATCGGCCCCGACCATCCGATCGTCTCGACGACGCTGCCGGGCGAGGAGCGTTGCCAGATCGTCGTGCCGCCGGCGGTCCCGCCTGGCACCGTCAGTCTGACCATCCGAAAGCCTTCGACCGTCACCATGACGCTGAAAGATTTTGAGCAGCGGGATCTGTTCTCCGACATCCGCGTCACCAGCGACGACCTCTCCGAAGACGAGACGGAGCTGGTGCGCCTGCGCGACGCCGGGCAGTGGCGCGAATTCCTGGCGCTGGCAGTGCGCAGCCGCCGCAACATCATCATCTCGGGCGCGACCGGCTCGGGCAAGACGACGCTGTCGAAGGGTCTGATCGCCCAGATCCCGGCGAGTGAGCGCCTTATCACCATCGAAGACACGGCCGAGCTTGTGGTGCCGCAGCCGAACCATGTCCGGCTGCTGTACGCCAAGGACGGGCAGGGGCTCGCCAAGGTCGGACCGCGCGAGCTGCTCGAATCCTGCCTGCGCATGCGGCCCGATCGCATCCTGCTGCAGGAGCTGCGCGACGGCACCGCCTTCTTCTACCTGCGCAACGTCAACTCCGGACACCCGGGCTCGATCACCACGGTCCATGCCGATTCCGCCCGTCTCGCCTTCGAGCAGTTGACGCTGCTGGTGAAGGAGAGCGCGGAGGGCCGGGACCTCGCGCGCGACGACATCCGCAACCTGCTGCGCCAGACCGTCGACATCGTCATCCAGATGAAACGCGAGCACGGCCGCTTCCGCATCACGGAGATCGACTATGACCCCGTTCGAAAGCGCCTCGCCAGCGCGTAAAGTGGCGCTCCGGATCGCGCTCGCGGCTGCCGGCATCGCCATACTCCTGTTCGTCGGCTCCAATGTCCTGCTGCTCGGCCTGCGCAGCCATGATGGCGGCTTCCACTGGAACGAGCTTGCGATCGCCTGGCCCCATTACGGCACGAACGAGCGCCTCGACCGCTGGATCATTTTTGGAACGCTCACCGGCACGATCGCCGCCTTCGGGCTGATGGGTTTGATCATGCGGACGAAACCGCGCCCGCTGCACGGCGAGGCGCGGTTCGGCACCGAGCACGACATCCGCAAGGCAGGTCTGAGGTCGAAGCAGGGAATTTTACTCGGCCGGAAAGACGGCAAGTTCCTGTGCTTCGGTGGACCTGAGCACGTCATGGTCTATGCCCCGACACGATCGGGCAAGGGCGTCGGATACGTCATTCCAAACCTGTTGAACTGGCCGGACTCCGTCGTCGCGCTCGACGTCAAGAAGGAGAACTTTGATCGCACCGCCGGTTTCCGGGAGGCGAGCGGGCAGGCCGTCTTCCTGTTCGATCCGCTCGACGAGCAAGGCCGTACGGCACGCTACAATCCGCTCGCCTATGTCCGCCGCGATCCGGTCGACCTGTATGACGATCTCCAGCGCATCGCGGTGATGCTGTTCCCAGCCGAAAACCGGGCCGACCCGTTCTGGTTCGAAACCGCGCGTTCAGCGTTCGTCGCGATCGGCGGCTATGTCGCCGAGACGCCGGGCCTGCCGCTCACCATCGGCGAGATCCTGCGGCAGCTTTCCGCCTCGAGTGATCTGAAGGCGCATTTTCTAACCACGATGAAAGAGCGCGCCAAAAGCACGGCGCCCCTCTCGTCGCATTGCATCGGGGCGCTGAACGACTTTCTATCGGCGTCCGAAAACACCATGAATTCGGTCCGCAAAACCACGACAGCGCGGCTCGGCCTCTGGCTCAATCCGAGGATCGATGCCGCGACGTCCGCCAATGATTTCGACCTGCGCGAGCTGCGCTCCCGGCCAATGTCGATCTTCCTGGGCGTGACGCCAGACAATCTCGACCGCATGGCGCCGCTGCTCAACCTGTTCTTCCAACAGGTCATCGATCTGAACAGCCGCGAGCTGCCGGAGCAGAATCCGAAGCTGAACCGACGCGTGCTGCTTCTCCTCGACGAGTTCCCGGCGCTCGGCCATGTCGGCGTGCTCGCGAAATCCGTCGCCTTCGTCGCAGGCTACGGCATCCGCCTGCTCACCATCATCCAGAGCCCGGCGCAGCTGCGGGCGATCTACGGTCCCGATCTCGCCAAGACGATCATGACCAACCACGCGATCGAGGTCGTGTTTGCGCCAAAAGAGCAGGACGTCGCCAACGAGCTGTCGGAGCGGATCGGCTACGACACGGTCCAGGCGAAAAGTCGTTCCCGGCCGTGGGGGCTGTCGGCGGGCAAACGCAGCGAGTCCGTCTCGGACCAGCGTCGCGCGCTGATGCTGCCGCAGGAACTCAAGCTGATCCCCTCGTCCAAGGCGTTCATCCTGGCGGCCAGCGTGCCCCCGATCATCTGCGACAAGATCATCTACTATGACGATACCGCCTTCACAGCGCGCTTGAAAGTGCCGCCGGTCATCGCGCCCAACCGTGGCCCGTCGAACATGCTGCTGGCGAGCGAGATCATCGAGCTGAAATCCGCAGTCGCCGAGTTGCAGGCGACGTTTCGGACCCGGCCGATGACGGATGAGGAGATCGCCGATCCGTCGCTCATCCCCGACGATGCGACCTTCGACTTTGGCGATGTGCCAGTCAATCTGGAAGGCCTGTCCGAAGATGAGCTCAAGGACTGGTGCTCGCAGGTGATCGACGCTGCCATCATCCCGACGAAGGAGACAGGCGGATCTGTGAAGGAGATGCGTCGTGCCAGGTAAGCGCCAGGATCAGAGCGAATTCACGATCGAACGCGGACAAGAGAAGGTTGGCGGCGCCGATAGAACGTCAGCGCGCAACGCTTCGAGCGTGCCTCACGGTGAACATCGAGCCGGCCAGGCTGAGTTCGATCTCGGTGGCACAGCAGGACGCCAGGCTGAAAGCGGAATACCGGAGCGGCTCCGCCAAAAATACTATGTCGCAGAAGCAGACGCGGGCGACGAGGCGAAGGTCTATGCCGACCCACGAGGCGAGTACCTCGCCTTCAAGGTCTCGACCGACCGCATGGCAACGCGGCTTGAAGACGCTGGCGTCGTTCGGGACATGGTTTCGGTCGCGCAGCACCGCGGCTGGAAGGAGATCGACCTTCGCGGATCGGTGGAGTTCCGGCGCACTGCCTGGCTCGAAGCCTCGGCGCGTGGGCTGTCGGTTCGCGGCTATGAGCCTGATCCGGTTGATCGGGCCGCCTTGTCGTTTCGAACGAAGGCGGAGGACCGGCCAACGCGAGCGCCTTCGCAGTTCCGGCGGCCCGAACCCGAAGCGTCAGAGACGATATCCGTCGCGGGAGTTTCGACAAGAAGGCCTATCGAGGTAACGGTCCTTCCGCCTGAGCGCAGCACGGAGAAAAGACGCCAGCGCGAGGACGATCGAGCACCATTCCAGGGGCCGCTTCGCTCAGATCGAGCGTCGTCGGGGGGTGCCGGAACTACCGGGGAACGCCCCGCACACCGGCCAGCCTTGACGATCGACGTGGTGGCGCTGCGATCGGACACGCCCCGTCGATCGTCGCGCTCGACGGGGCAGCGTCGCGCTGACGTGTTTCGTTCGGGCGAAGATCGGCAGAGTGTAGGCGATGACGTCATCACGGCGGCCCGCTCTCAACTCGCGGCGATCGAACGGGCTTTGAATAAGGCCATTCGCGACCCGAAGTTACGACACTCCGTTCTGGCTCACGCGAAGGAGAGAATTGCCAAACAACTTGAGAAAGGCGGAGCATTCAAGCACGCAGAATTGCGAGAGCGATCGGTGCAGCGTCAGTCTTCCCCGGAAAACAAGCTTGAGCCGAAACGTCATCATCGTTCAAATGCGGCCGAAGCTTATCGGGAACGGTAGAGTCAACCAAATCGGACTTAAATCAAGCGGCTCTTGATGAACACGAAAACCGCACCGAAACAGCGAGGCCAATGATCTCGTTACCTAGGCAGACGGTGGAGCCAGCACCAGGCTGGCACGGCGGATCATGGCGACGGCCTCTTCATCCAACGCGCGATCGCCTGAGGAGCCAGTGCATCGGGCCGGCTCCAACTTACGAGAACATAAGATGAATAGAGAGGCCGGATCATTCGAACAAGAATCGGATGGTGTGCCCGTTCACGAAGCCCCGCAGGCGTGCGCAACTGCCACGGGCACGGCCACGGAACTTAACAGATCAACCTCGCGTTGAGCCGCCAGAATGTGACACCGTCTGGAGAAATCCCATGGCGAACGAGCAGAGCGGCTTCAATAAATTGACGGAAGTCGCGGGCGATCCTCTGGCGCAGAATGACATGGGTGCCAGCATTGCTGCTGGTGCAAAGGTTATGGCCAATCAAGCCTCGCAACGGCTCAAATCGGCGGGTATCGATGCCGACGCCGCGTTCGAGATGGCTGAAGAACGCGCCAGCGACCTGCAGGACATGCTGATGGAAGAAGTTCGGGAGCGGCCGCTTCGGGCGCTGGGTTGGGCTGTTGCCGCCGGCTTCGTCCTCGGCATCATGTCGGCGCGGTAAGCCGATGCTCGGCGCAGGCCTCGCATATCTGCTCACTCAGATTAAAGCCTTGCTGCAGCGGCAGGCGCTTATCTACGGTTTGATGGCGGCTGGCGGGTTGATCGTTATCTTCGCGGCCGGATACGGGCTCGATGCGGTTCGTGAAATGCTCGTCGTCCGCGTTGGAGGCGTCTACGCGAGCCTGATTGTCGGCGGCGTTTTGCTCGCACTTGCGCTGATTTGTGTCGGCATTGCGTTTTATCTCGGTCGCTCGCCAGGCCCCGCCATGTCTGCGCGCAAGGCATCATCGCCTTATGCCAACCCGCCGCGCAGGCCGCTTGTGACGGGATCGGCGATGCTGGCGGGCGGAGCCGTGGCGGGCTTGATCGCCGGCGTCCTCGCGGCAAAGCGGCCATGGCGAAACCCAGACCACTTCAGCGCTGAAACTGACGACGAGCGAGTGCACCGTGCGCCGCCTCGCTGATGCTTTCCCGATAGCAGTCGATCGGTGGCAACAGGCCTTGCGCCTTAAATCGCCTGCACTCGACATCGCTCTCGCCTTTACGATCGGCATTGGATCCGTGCTTGTCATCTCTGTATGGCAGCGTGGTTCTCAGAGCGCGCGCGACGCCGAGCACGAAGCAAAATCCGAGCATCAAACCCAGGCAGGCGAGGATGCTGAACAACCGCAAGACATACCCGCGAGGGGCTGGTGGGACGTTGCGCGCCGGACCTATCACGAGATCGATAAGGACCGGGTCCGGGCCGTCGCCGCAGGCGTGACCTTCTACGCGCTGCTGGCACTGTTCCCGGCTCTAACAGCGCTCGTATCGGTTTACGGGCTTGCCGCGGAGCCGGCGATGATTTCCGAGCATGTTGCGGCGGTCGAAGGCTTCCTGCCGGCGGGATCGGGCACCTTCCTACAGGATCAGATTGGGCGGATCGCGCAGGGTGGTGAGGCCAAACTCGGCTTTGCCTTCGTGATCAGTCTTGGTTTGGCGATCTGGAGCGCTAACGCTGGCGTCAAGGCAATCTTCGATGCGCTCAATGTCGCTTACGGCGAAGTTGAGAAGCGTGGCTTTGTGAAACTCAACGCCGTGTCATTGGCGTTCACGGTCGGCATCCTGTCGTTCGTGTTGCTCGCAATCGCGGGCGTCGCCGCCGTCCCGGTGCTGCTCGATTACCTGTATCTCGGCAGCACGGCTGAGTGGCTGATTTCGATCGCTCGCTGGCCTCTCCTGATCATCGCCCTGATGGCCGGTCTGTCGGCACTCTATCGCTTCGGTCCCAGCCGAGACGAGGCTCAGTGGAAGTGGGTCAGCCCGGGGGCCATTTTCGCGAGCCTCGCATGGCTCATCGGCTCGCTGCTGTTCTCGTGGTACGTCGCGAATTTCGAGGACTACAACAAGACCTACGGGACGATCGGCGCGGTCATCGGCCTTCTGTCATGGATGTGGTTGTCGGCCACCATCGTGCTCGTTGGCGCGGAGCTGAATTCGGAAGCGGAACGTCAGACCGATCAGGACACCACGAAAGGCCCCGCCAAACCAATCGGACTACGCGGTGCAGACGCCGCCGATCGCAAGGGCTGATCAAGAAGATTGCGGAATTGGCGAGCGGATAGGCTCCAGATGGAGCCGTGCAGAACTAGATCGATGCCTCGATCAACGACGCATTCAAACTGGCACTCGCCAAACTTCTGACCAGTCTTGGCGAGATGCACTGTCAGGTCTGAGGTGAAAAAGATCACGACGTACGCCGGAAGGTCCCAGTGCGAGAACATGCGCGCAGTCTCAATCCGGACACGATCGTCGGCCTGCGCTCAAGGAATTCAATCGGCGCGGAATGAAGGTTAGCCAGCTCAAGGCAACCGCTACAGCTACGGAGGTCGCCCTCCAGCGCCGTTGATACTGGCGAGCGTATGGCCGTCATGGCATCGCGCCGGAACACAACCAGTGACTCGCCGGTTCAATGAGCCGAAGAAATCGTAGGAGAGGATCAATGGGTGTATTCGACACTATCAAGAAGGCGATTTTCGGCGAGGCCAGAGCCGAGACCGTAGCCGTCCCAACACCTGCGCCCGCCCCAGGCGCGGTCGTGCCGCCTTCGGGAACGTCCACAGCTCCCGCCACGTCCCCAGCAGGCACGACCGGCGGCCAGTCAACCACGGGCATCGGGTCGCCCTCGTCCTCGGGAGCCACAACGCAGTTCGTCGATGTCGCGCCGATCTTGGACAGGGCCGTTCAGGCCAGCGGGCAGCAACTCGACTGGAAGACTTCGATCGTCGATCTGCTCAAGGCGCTCAAAATCGACAGCAGCTTGGGATCGCGCAAGGAGCTGGCGCGAGAGCTTGGTTACTCGGGTGACACCAATGATTCCCCCACGATGAACATCTGGCTGCACAAGGCCGTCATCAAGAAGCTCTCGGAGAACGGCGGGAAAGTGCCTGCGGATTTGTTGGACTGAAGCATCGGGCCCCGCCCGGCGACGATTGACGGGGTTTCCAGACTTTGTAGTTTCCGTAAGAGAAGAGGCCCGTCTCACGGCGGGGCGTTTCTCCATCATGATCTGGAGCAGACCGCTAAGGGCTTGGCGCTCGGGCCGCCGCCACCCGCCGGGTTCGGGGTCCCGGCAGGAGCGGACTGCGCAGGCGAGGTCCCGCTTGGACTGGCCGAGGTGTTGGCGGTGCGCAGCGTTTCCGTGTCAGCAAGCCTCACCCCGCGCAGGCCGGCAGCGCCAAACCAGCCACCGCGACGAGCAGGACGGCGACACCGGACAGGCCGTCGAGACCGATCCGCAGACGCGTGAGGAACCGTTCCGCGTTCTCCTGCCGGCAAAGCTGCCGTTGGACGACCAGATCGCCGAGAATCGCAACGAGAGCGAGCACACTTGCGACGGCGACCAGCCATGTATGCGCTCGCGCGTCCAGCAGGCGGCAAAGCACCGATTCCGACGTATAGACGATCAGGAAATGCGCGGCCCAGACCAACGGGCCAACCAGCGCCCCGCCTGCGCGCCTCAGCGACGACTTCTCGGCCGTCATGATCCGACGAGCCTCGGAAAGCCGTGGGTGACGACGAGCCCCAGCGCCGCCTGCCCAATCGCATACGCCCAGAACAGGGCAAGATTGTCGAAAACGACGTGACGGATCCGATCGAGCCGGCCGAGCAGGATCCGCGCGACCGCAAACAGCGCCATCACCGCGACGGCACCGGCGATCTGCACTTGCAGGGCGGCATTGGCATAGACCATTGCGGCGTGGCTGTCCGCTTTAGGCCGCAGGCCGGCACGCCATTGCGACAGGGCGTCGATACCGAGCGCCGTAATCAGTGCGCCGACGCCGAGCAGGACGAGCAGAGCGAAACCCGCGCGTGACGGTTCGCTACGCGTCAGCATTTTGCCAGCCGCCCAGAGCGCAGCGGCGCTTGTCAGCAAGGCGCCGGCGGCCGTCAGCGGACCGGCGAGCACCGGAATGGCGGCCAGCTTCGGCCAGACCGCGGGCGAGATCGTCCAGAGATAGAGGTAACCGAAGATATAGGACGCATAGAGCGCGGCGGCCACCAGCATCAGGATCACGATCGCCCACCAGCTATGCGACAGGCTGCCCGAAGCGTAGGTCGGCAAAGTGATGCCGCCGCCGATATCGACCGGTTCGGTCGGGGCCGGGTCGCTCTCCCACATCCAGACGAGAATTGAGGCGACGGCTAGCACGCCGCAGATCACGGCCAGCTCGGCGGCCTTGACCGTCAGCAGCAGAAAAAAGCCCGCCGTGAAGACTGCCGCCGCGAGATGGGGCCAGCCTGGACCGGGCAGCCGCATGACGTATTGCGGCCGCGCCTCCACTGCCGAGGTCACGATCGTCTCGCGAACGCCGGTCGCCGAGCGCGGCAGGTAGTAGCGCCCGGCCTCGACTTCGCGCGCCAGTTCCGGGTCGCTCCAGAGCGGCTCGCGGCTAGCGACGCGCGGCGTGCTGCGCGCGGCGAATTCGTGGTTGGGCAGCCACTCCAGCGTGCCGGCGCCCCAGACATCGCCGGCCGGCTCGCTGCCGGTCAGGCGCATGTTGCGCGCGACGTCGACGAGGAAGACAAGGATGCCCGCCGCCAGCATGAAGGCGCCCAGTGTCGAGATCAGGTTGAGCGTGTCCCAGCCCATTCCGGCGGGGTAGGTATGGACGCGCCGCGGCATCCCGATCAGCCCGGTGATGTGCATCGGCAGGAAGGCGATGTTAAAGCCGGCGAAGATCAGGCCGAAGGCCCATTTGCCGAGGCGCTCCGACAGCGGCCGCCGGCTGAAAGCGGGCGTCCAGTAATAGATCGCCGCAAACAGCGGAAAGACCATGCCGCCGAAGAGCACGTAGTGCAGGTGAGCGACGACAAAGTAGCTGTCATGCGCCTGCCGGTCGAACGGCACCATCGCCACCATGACGCCGGTCAGGCCGCCCAAGGTGAAGATCGTCAGAAAGCCAATGATGAAGAGCGAGGCAACAGTGAGTTTCAGCCGGCCCGATGCGATGGTTGCGATCCAGGCGAAGATCTGGATGCCGCTGGGGATCGCCACCGCCATGCTCGCGGCCGAGAAGAAGCCGAGCGAGCGGGCCGGGATGCCCGTGGTGAACATGTGGTGGACCCACAGACCGAAGGAGAAGAAGCCGACCGCGATCAGCGCCACAACGATCAGCCGGTAGCCCACGATCGGAACGCCGGTCATCGTGGGGACGATCATCGAGACCATGCCGGCCGCGGGCAGGAAGATGATGTAGACCTCCGGATGGCCGAAGAACCAGAACAGATGCTGCCAGAGCAGCGGATCGCCACCGCGCTCGGCGATGAAAAACGGCCAGTCGAAGGCGCGCTCGAGCTCGAGCAGGATGGTCGCCAGGATCACAGCCGGGAAGGCGAAGACGATCATTCCCGCGAAGATCAGCATGGTCCAGGCGAAGATGGGCATGCGGGCGAGCGTCATGCCCGGGGCGCGCGTCCTGAGGATGCCGACGATGATCTCGATCGCGCCGGCGATGGCGGATATCTCGATGAAGCCGATGCCGAGCAGCCACCAGTCCGCGCCGATGCCCGGCGAGAAGCGCGCACCGGTTAGTGGCGGATACATGAACCAACCACCCGACGGCGCGACGCCGAAGAACAGCGTGCAGAAAAAGACCAGCCCGCCGACGAAATAGGCCCAGAAGGCGAAGGCACCCAAACGCGGAAACGGCATGTCGCGCGCGCCCAGCATCTGAGGCAGCAGCAGCACGCCAGCCGCCTCGACCGCCGGCACCGCGAACAGGAACATCATCACCGTGCCATGCATGGTGAAGATCTGGTTGTAGGTCTCCGGCGACAGAAAGTCGTTGCCCGGCGTCGCGAGCTGCAGGCGGATCAGGAGTCCAAGCACACCCGCCAACAGGAAAAACAGGAAGGCGGTGGCGATGTAAAAATAACCGATGACGGTGTTGTTGACGTCGCTGACGATGCGCCAACCCTTGGGGCTTGCCCATATGCGTTTCAGCGCGGCGAGCTCGCCCTCGGGGCGCGGTAGCGGGCTGGGGAATGCGCGCTCGGCATCACGGGGCTGGCTGCGTTGCGCTGTCATTTTAGGCTCGTCAGATAGGCGGTGAGCGCCGCAAGTTGCTCGGGCGAGAAGACGCGAAATTCGGGCATAGGGTTGCCGGGCTTCATCGTCTGATTATGGGTGATCAGGCGGCCGAGGTTTTCCGGCGTGTTGGGAATGATCGCGGCCGCCAGGAAACGTCGGCTGCCAATGCGGGAGAGATCGGGGCCGACGACGCCGGCCGCCTGCGTTCCGCGGACGGCATGGCAAGTTCCGCAGCCGGCGGAAAGGAACAGTGCAGCGCCGGCAGTCTCGCTCGCCTGCCGGGCGAAGGTCGGCCGCACTTCCTCCTCGAGCCAGTGCTCGAACTCGGCGCCCGACACCGCGACGATTTCGAGCGCCATCAGCCCGTGCGGGCCGCCGCAATATTCGGCGCATTGCCCGCGATAGATTCCAGGCCGGTCGGCCCTGAGCCTGAGCGTGTTGGTTCGGCCCGGGATCATGTCGAGCTTGCCGCCGAGGCTCGGAATCCAGAAGGAGTGGATCACATCGGCGGAACGAAGTACGAAGTCGACCTCGTGCCCGACCGGAATCCTGATCTCATTCGCCTCGGCGACCGTCACATTCCGGCTGGAATAGGCGACGCGCCACCACCACTGCTCGCCGGTAACCTCAATGCGCAAGGCCGTCGGCCGGTCCGACGCAATCGTCTCTCGCATCAGCCAGACGCCGTAGCCGAGCAGGATCGTCAGAGTCACTGCCGGGAAGACGACGCCGCCCAGGCGGATGGCCCGGTCGGATCCGAGCGCGCGGCGCGCCCGGTCCGATCCGTCGATGGCGAGGTAAAGCGCCACGCAGACGATCAGCAGGATCACCGCCGCGCCGCCGAACAGGATCCATGTCAACAGGGCCACGCGGCCAGCTTCGTCGCTGGCGGGCGACAGAGCGGACTGCGCGCCGACGCAGCCGCCGAGAACAAGGCAGGCGATTGCGAGAGATACCGGCACGACCCCT
Organism: Pseudorhodoplanes sp.; assembly: GCF_059499825.1. Classification (NCBI taxonomy): domain Bacteria; kingdom Pseudomonadati; phylum Pseudomonadota; class Alphaproteobacteria; order Hyphomicrobiales; genus Pseudorhodoplanes; species Pseudorhodoplanes sp. Next base: position 50,539 of record NZ_JCABZI010000020.1, on the reverse strand, counting down.
CTCAACGAGCCGTCCCCTGCGCGGCCGGCAGGCTCTCGAAATAGGCAGCCAGCTCAGCCGATTGCTCCTTCGTGAGCCGACGCGCGATCGGTGCCATGACCGCGCCTGTCGGGGTCTTGTCGTTGAGGCGGCTACGCCAAGCAGCGAGCTGCCCTTTGAGATAGCGCGCCGGCTGGCCGGCAAGGCGCGGATAGGATGACAGCGCATCAGGGCCATGGCAGCCGAGACAGGCCGGGACGCCTCGCGCGGGCAGGCCGTCGCGGGCAAGCGTCTTGCCGCGTGCGATCGCGGCGCTGTCGTGCGGATCGGCGGTCAAGCGCTCCGGCCGGGGAAGACCGGCATAATACTCGGCCAGGCGCGCGATGGCGCGGTCAGACAAGCCGCTCGCGGCGGTCTGCATTACGCCGCTGGCGCGCTCGCGGCTACGATAGGCCCGCAACGCCGTCGCCAGCATTTCCATCGGCTGGCCGTGTAGCACCGGCACGAGCCGGCTGGGCGGCAGCGCCTCCGCGCCATGGCAGCGGGCGCATGCGCCGGTCGCGCCCTCGGCCGTCTGACCGGTCGCGATCTCGTGGCCGCTGTCCAACTCGAGACGGACTTCGCCCATGGCGAGCGCGCTGTAACTCTCCCGGTCGAGGCTCGGCAGGCGGCGCAGGAAGGCGACGACTGCCCAGACTTCGTCCTCCCGCTCCATCGCGGGCCAGCCTGGCATGCCGGCATACTTCAGCCCGTGCTTGACGAGCCAGAACAGCTCGCCATCGCGCCAGAGCGAGACCTTCTCCTTCAGGTCAGGCGGCGGCGGCAGCATATGGGCCGCGACCGGGCTGATCGGAATACCCGGCGCGCCGTGGCAATAGGCGCAGCCGGCGTGGAAATGACCGGCACCGAGGCGGATCCGGTCCTCGTCTTGGCCTAAAAGGGCAGTGTTGGGCGCACGCGCCTTGACCGAATTCTCCATACCGAAGCGCAGCAGGACATCGACGATCCGCAGATGGCCCTTGCTCGCCGCAACGTCGTAGACGCCGAGCCAGGCAAACAGCAAGCCACTTGCAAGGGCCGCTACGCCGAGGCCGGCCACCACGGTCAGCAGCCGGCGCCAGCTCGCCAGCGCCCAGGCGGCCGCCGATCTAACGCGTGCGAGGACTGACATCGTCTTCCTCCGCGTTGCGATCGAGCCGTCTCAGCATCCCGGACGCCAGCACCACGCCGGCCACGAGGTAGCTCAGCGGACAGGCTGTCACCATCAGCAGGCCAGCCAGCTGCTGGTCGCCCAGATTCGATGGCCCGGTCTGGCACCATGCGAATGCGACGCTGGATAGTTGGTAAAGGTCGCGGGGCGCGAAGATCAGAAGCGCGCCCAGAAGACAGGCGATCTTGCCGGTGAGCAGCAGGGCCGCCAGCGAACGCCAGCCGGCATCATTGGAGGCCGCAAGCACCGCGCGCCAGAACCAGAGCGCGGAGATGCCGAGCAGCAGCGCCGCGCTGGCCTGGCCGATTAAGGATTGCGAGGTCGCCATTTGCAAGGCCGGCGCGTGCCAAGCCCAAAGCAGCAGCATCTGCAGAAGGCTCGCCCCCCAGATTTCCGCGCTGCCGCCATGGTCTCTTGGCGGGAGCAAGGTGGCGGCAAGCGGGGCAAGCACACTCATCAAACCGAGATGCAGCAGCATCTGCAGCGAGAGCGGGCCGGTCTTGACAAGGACCACCGTCAAAACCCCGGCCGCGACGAGGAAGATCGCGCTCGCCCGCAGAGCGCGTACGCCGTCATGCGCTGCCGTCACAATCTGATCGCCTGAGCGCTGCAAGCAAAACTCCCCGGCCGCTTAACCTGCCAGACATTGTGCGGTTCCCGGCAGCGTCGAGCCAGGTCGATGTTCAGACCGAACAAAACGCGCGGCCTGACGTTCAACTACCTCAAACATTGTGATGCGCGCGCGAGCGCTCGACGACAGGAGATCTCACCATGGCCGCTCCGCGCAAAGCCATTCTCATCGCCGGCATCGCGACATCGGCGCTGGCTCTCGCCGCTTGTGACAACAAGCCGGCGCTGACCGAACAGGCCGGCTACGGTCCGAATCCGACCCTGCCGGAGCCGACATCGTCCTGGCTCCCCACGATCAATGTCGCCGAGGTCGTCGGCTGGAAGCCGGGCGAAAAGCCGGTCGCGGCCGGTGGTGGACAGATCGCGGCCTTCGCCACCGGCCTGCAGCATCCGCGCTGGCTTTACGAACTGCCGAACGGCGACATCCTCGTCGCCGAAAGCGACGCGCCGCCCAAGCCCGAGGGCAAGAGCGGCGGCATCCGCGGCTGGGTCCAAAGCCTGTTCATGAAGAAGGCCGGCTCGAAGACGCCGAGCGCCAACCGGATCACCCTGCTGCGCGATCAGGACGGCGACGGCGTCGCCGAAACCAAAAGCGTCTATCTGGAGAACCTGACCTCGCCCTTCGGCATGGCGCTGGTCGGCGACCAGCTCTACATCGCCAACGCCGACGCGGTCGTGCGCGTGCCCTATGTCGCCGGCGAGACGAAGAATGCGGCGACGCCGGTCAAGCTCGCCGACCTGCCGGCCGGCCGCAACCACCACTGGACCAAGAGCCTGGTGGCGAGCCCCGACGGTAAAAAGCTCTATGTCGGCGTCGGCTCCAACTCAAATGCCGGCGAGAACGGCATGGCCGAGGAGGAGCGCCGCGCCGCCGTGCTCGAGATCGGCACGGCAAGCGGCGCGACGCAGGTCTTCGCGAGCGGCCTGCGCAACCCGGTCGGGATCGACTGGAATCCTGCAACCAAGGAACTCTGGGTCGCCGTCAACGAGCGCGACGAGATCGGCGACGATCTCGTGCCGGACTACACGACCTCGGTGAAACAGGGCGGCTTCTATGGCTGGCCGTACAGCTATCACGGCCAAATCGTCGACAAGCGCGTCGAACCGCCGAGACCCGACCTCGTCGCCAAGGCGATCAAGCCGGATTATGCGCTGGGATCGCATACGGCCTCGCTCGGCCTGACCTTCGTCAAGGATGGGCGACTGGGGCAAAGCTACCAGGGCGGCGCCTTCGTCGGGCAGCATGGCTCGTGGAACCGTAAGAGCCCGGTCGGCTATCGCGTGATCTTCGTGCCCTTCGTCGACGGCAAACCATCCGGCATGCCGAGGCCTGTAATGACCGGCTTCCTCTCGGACAAGGGCGAGGCGAGGGGGAGGCCGGTGGGCGTCCTTGTGGACCGAAGGAACGGCCTGCTCGTCGCCGACGATGTCGGCAACGCGATCTGGCGGCTGACCGAACCGACGAGCTGAGATGAAAAGCGATCGCCGCGCGCTGCGGCAGCTGGGCGACGTTAATCGCCCTCCGGTTCGATGGCGTCGGCCACCTGCCGCTTCGCTCGTCCAGACAGTAGCGTCATCGCGAGAATAAAGCTCGCAAGGGCGAAGCAGATCGCGTTGGTCAGAATCAGCGGCCATTGGCCCTGAGCGATCCCGTAGATCGTAAAGAGCAGGAAGCCTGCCGTCGTCAGCGCATACATCGGCGGCGACAGGGATGAGGTGTCGCGCGTGCGCACAATCTTCCAGGCCTGCGGCACGAAGCTCGTCACGGAGCAGGCGGCGGCGAGGAAGCCGCTGAGGGTAATCATATCCATGTCGATTAACTCGGTTTCAGCAGGGCAATGCTCAGCTCATCGACCTTGCGTCGCCGCAAATGGCCGGGCATCTCCGTAACAATCACCTCCAGGGTCGGCCGCACCAGCCCCTCGAGAAGGTGCCCGCCTCTTGTGGAGCCGTCGCGCAGGCCGAGGACGACATGGGGATGGACGCTGGCCTGCCCGTCATCGCCTTCGGAGATGTCACCGATTAGGCTCAGCACTTCCGACTGCGCATCGACCGCAACGTGCTCATAGGATTTTGTTGCGAAGTCGAAAAAGCCAATGGTGGCCAGTTCGAATGCGCCGACCGCAGTCAGCGAGGCTGCGGTCATGCGTGTGTCGGCGGCGAAGCGGGTGATACGGGCGAAGGCCTCTTCGCCCGTATCCAGCACGAGCGCGAAGACGCGCTTGCCGTCATTGTCAGCCAGCGATGTGCTGTGCATCGCTATCCTCCGTTTATGCGCCGAGAACTGACCCTGCCCCCGAGATGCGCCCGGCCTCCCGCGACGGTCGCCCACGCATGACGTAGGCATCACTGCGTTCGCGATTGGTGAGCTGTCCGACACGGTCATGGAATGGCGAGAGCACACAGACCGGGTCGGCGTTGCGCGGGTCGCCGGTCAGCGCCATGGCCTGGCAGCGGCAGCCGCCGAAATCGATCTCGCGTCGGTCGCATGTGCGGCAGGGGTCACGCATCCACTCGGTGCCGCGATAGGCCGCGAAGGCTGGCGAGTTCTTCCAGATCTCGGCGAGCGAGCGGTCCTGGACGCTCCAGAACACCAGGCCGGGAATGGTCTGCGCGGCGTGACATGGCAGCACGAGACCGCGCGGCGTGACGTTGAGCGACTGCCGGCCCCAGCCGTTCATGCAGGGCTTCGGATAGCGGGCGAAATGGTCGGGCGGGACGTAGTCGATGGTAATCCGGTCGGCTGTTGCCTCGCGCAAAGCGGCGACCGTGTCGCGGGCGGCGAGCGCGTCGACCATTTCGGGCATCAGGGCGTCGCGGTTGCGTTCGGCCCAGCCGTAATATTGCGTATGGGCGAGCTCGATCCGCCTCGCGCCCATGACCATGGCTTCATCGACCATGGCGGCCATGCGAGATAGATTGCTGCGATGCAGGACGGCATTGATCGTTAGCGGCAGGCCAGAGTCGGTCACCAGTCCGGCGAAGGCGCGCTTGCGGCGATGCGACCCGGCAAGGCCCGCGACCCGGTCGGCATTGTCGGCGTCGGTGTCCTGGATTGAGAGCTGGACATGATCGAGGCCCATATTGACGAGGTCCGCCAGCTGATCGCTATCGAGCCCGATGCCTGAGGTGATCAGATTGGTGTAGAGGCCAGCGCCGGCCGCTGCCGCGATCAATTCCGTCAGATCGTGCCGGGTTGCGGGCTCGCCGCCCGAAAGATGCACCTGCAGAATGCCGAGTTCCGCCGCTTGCGCGAAGACGCGCGCCCAGTCGGCGGTCGAGAGTTCGTCTGCCTTGCGATCAAGCTCGATTGGGTTCGAGCAGTAAGGACAGGCGAGCGGGCAGCGATGCGTCAACTCGGCCAGCAAGGCGAAGGGCACCGGCGCGCTCATGTTTCCACCATGCGCCTGGAGGACAAATCCTTGATAAGCGCAATCGTGTCGCGTTCGATGCGGCTACGATCGACCTCGTATTCGGCGGCGAGTAGATCGGCGATGTCGCCCACGCGGCGGACGCCGTCGCACAGGTTTAGGATCGCGGCCGACGAGGCATTGACGCGCAGCACATGCTCGGGCGCGAGCAGGTTGAAGCCGCCGCGAACGCGGTCTTCGCTCAACCTGACGCCGCTGGAAAGCTTTGGGCGGACATCCGTGCCGATCATTCCCGCGCTCCCGGATCGAAGGCACCCGGCGGGATCTGGCCGGCCTCGCCATAGGCATGGTCGAGCGCGTCGAGCATCGCCCAGAGCACGTCGCATTTGAACTCGAGCGCGGCCACGACCGCGTCCTGGTCGGCCGGCGTCAGCGCATGCGCGGTGACATAGGCGAGCGCGTCTTCGACGTCGCGCGAAGCCTGCTCCGGGCGCGCCGTGAAATAGCTCAGGCTCTGGGCGCTGACGAAATCGTAATGCGCCAGCATGCCGGCGACGCGCGTCTTGATAACCTGCGGGGAGAACAGCTCGGTCAGCGATGAGGCGACGGCCTCGAGCAGCGAACGCTCGCGCACAAAGGCGACATAGGCGCCGACCGCGAAGCGCGTTGCAGGCAGCACACCCTTGAACGCGATCACGTCGGCCCTGTCGAACCCGAGGCTCTCGCACAGCCTGAGCCAGCGCTCGATGCCGCCTTCGCCATCGGCCGGGCCGTCGTGGTCGACAAGGCGCTGCCGCCAGGTCCGCCTGAGCGCGGGATCGTGCAGCCGCGCGATCAGGCTCGCATCCTTGCGTGGGATCGCGGCCTGATAGGCATAGCGATTCAAGGCCCAGGCCTGGACCTCGCTTTTGCCGCAGCCACCGGAATGCAGCCGCAGATGAAAAGGGTGCTTGTCGTGATAACGCGCCTCGCCGATTGCCTGCAGTTTTTCGACCAAGGCGGCGGGCGACAAAAGGCTCATAGCGCGAGTTCCAGCCCGTCATAGGCGATCTCGATGCCGGCGGCCTCGACTAAACCCCGCTCATGCGAGCCTTCGATCAGCACGGGATTGCTGTTATTGATGTGGCTGTAGATTTTGCGCCTCGCGGACAGGCCGGCGAGCCAATCGAGCGAGCCGCCTGGGCCGGTCATCGGCATGTGCCCCATGCGCCGACCGGTCTTTTCCCCAAGCCGTGTGCGCCGCATCTCCTCGTCATCGAAGAGGGTGCCGTCAAAGATCACAATATCGGCTCTCGCCGCCCACGCCGCGACGTCGTCGGTCAGCTCCGCACAGCCTGGGATATACACGAGTGTCGCGCTACCGCCCGACACGAAAACCCCGGCGGCCTCGCCTTCATCGTGGTCGGATTGTGGTGTGCTGCCTTCCAGATAAAGCGGAACCTTGCCCGGCACTGCGAAGAGCGTGAGATGCATATCGGCCGTGGCATTAAAGGGCGAACCCGCACGAGCCTGCACACGTCTGGCTTGCAGCGGCGTAAACATAGGATTGCCGGCGATCGCGGCGTGGACCGGTGGGAATGCGACGATATCGAAGTCGTGTCGCTCGCGCAGGGTGATCAGGCCGGCCACATGGTCGATCTCCGCGCTGGTCAGGATTACCGTACTAATCGGCGAATGGCGCGTCTGCTTGGGCCAGAGTGCCGGCGTCCGGCGTAGTTGCTGCCCGAGATCGGGAGAAGCGTTGATCAGCATAGCGGCGTCACCGTCGATGAGTGCCAATGACGATTGCGTTCGCCAGGACGCACGACTGTCGCCCGCCCAAGCCAGCGAGCAATTGGCGCAACGGCAGTTCCATTACGGAAAGCCGCCGCCCGCGGCCGAGCCGAGAACGACGGCCTTCATGCGGAATCAGTTGTCGCAGTTTTCCGTGATCGCGACAGCCGGCGCGTTGTGAAGGTCATCGCCTTCGCCCGCCGGCGCATAGGCGGTCACTTCCATCCCGCAGGCGATATCTTCGATGACGGGTGTTTCCCAGGTCATGTCTGTCTCCTTCGCGTTTGGTGTCGATGCAACGCGTGAGGCTGGGGATTGATCCAATCATCGCGCAAGGGGATCCTTGGGGCGATTGGGCTCGGAAAAGACCTCATCATTCCCCCTGCCGGCCCAACGCTCGACGGAGTGGTCGATTGCGAGCAATACGACTGCCAGCGCGATGGCGGTCAGCACGATGGGCCAGTCGCCACGCCCGGCGGCGCAGCCTAGCGCCGCCGTTACCCAGATCGCGGCCGCCGTCGTCAACCCCCGCGGCGTGCGGCCTGCCTTGGACATCGTAATTACGCCAGCCCCAAGGAAGCCGATGCCGGTCAGCACGCCTTGAACGACGCGGCTTGCGGCATCGGCCTGGCCCTCACCGGTGAAGATCGCTGCGGCGGTCGCGGTGCCAAGACCGACGAGGCCGAATGTGCGGATTCCCGCGCTCTTCTGCTTGAGCGTTCTCTCCCAGCCAACGATGACGCCCGCCGTCATCCCGGCGACGAGGTGCAGGATCGGGTCGAGTTCGCGCCAGACATCGATGGTCATGTCGAGGATACTGTCTTTGCGCCTTCGAGGCTCGCGGCGGGCTTTCCGCCATACCAGGCCGGTGCGCTATTGCTTGCGATAGAAGACTGACAAGGTCGCGACCTCGACACCGAGCTTGGTGACGAAGGCGCGGGCGATCAGCGTCTGCTCGTCCTGCAGCCAGAACCAGTCGTCAAACCCGTTCGTGCTTTCCGAACCGTCCTTGGCCGGCACGCGGCGACTATAGGTCCAGTGGAACGCGTTGCCGGCCTGCTCTCCCCGCGCCGTGCCGTCGATACGCGGCTCCCCGCCTTCATATTTATCGCCATCGCGCTTCCTGATGGTCCATTCCAGCTTGTCGACATGGCCGTCGTCGAATGTGTAGATCTCGGTCAGGCGCAGCGTTTGCGAGCCCTCCTCCCAGCGTCCGGTCGCCTCGATCCTGAACTGCTGCTGGAAGGCGCCGAACCGGCTCTGCATCACGCCCCAGCCCTGCGTGCGCCCCTCGAAGAAGCGCTCGAGCACCAAGGCAGGCTGCTTGCCCGCGAAATCGCCGATCTTCATGGGCGCGCATCCTCCGAGCATAATGGCGACGATGACGACGAGAGCATTGAGCATAGGGTCTCCGCTTGCTGCCGCAGCAACGCGGCTGCGCGCGAGGCGTTCCGTGGAACCACTAGGAACTACAACCGTCGACGCATCGTTGACAGGCAACAGCCCTACTTCCGGAGGATGATGCGATGACGAGCGAACCCAAGACGAACGCGAGGATTGATGCGCCGGCGCAATACCGCACGCCTCAACGGCAGGGCCAGACTGGCGATGCGGCAGAACGGCAAGACCGGCCAAGCCCCCGCTCCAGTCATCCGACAGGGCCGCATCCACCGTATGAGTCCTACGACACTGAGGGGCGGGCAGCGGACAAGCGCGTGTGAGTGACCGCAGCCCGGACGGACAACCGGCGTTAGGGCGAGGGAAGACGCCGAGCGGCACGATTTCTATCACAGAAAACGACGACCTTCATTTCGACTGAGCCTGCCGGCCGGGCCATTCCGGGCCGTTATGCCGTTTCAAGGGTGCATGCGATGATGAACTGGGTTTCGCGACAGGAATCAGGATGGCAGCCTCGGTGGCAGTGGCGGCCTCGCCATTCCGCTGGGAAAAACGCGTCATCGTCATTCGCACCGATACAGCGAGCAATGCCAAGTTTGAGGAGCAACGTGCACTGCTACTCGTCGATCGAGATGCGCTGCGTGAGCGCGACCTCGTCGTTTTTGCAGTCCTCGGCAATGGTGCCATTGAGCCCGTGTTCGGGCGGGCGCCTACACAGAGCTCAGCGGAGCCGATCGCGAGGATGTTAACTCGAAGCGGAGATTTCCAAGTTGCCTTCAGCGGCAAGGACGGAGGCGTAAACACAACAGCAACGGATCCCATCAAACTGGACGACCTGATGCAGCTGATCGACGCTATGCCGATGCGACGTCAGGAACAACGGAAGTGAGTGATCGAAGCTGTTCGTAAGTTGCAGACACGCTTAGGCGAGGCAGTCACGCACCAAGATAGTGCTGCAGAAAGGCTGCGGTGCGGGTTGCGGCGTCGAACTGCGCCGCTGGACTGAAGCCGTGGCCTTCGCTCGGATAAATCTGCTTCTCGACGACAACGCCCCGTTGCCGCAGCGTCGTTTCAATCAACGCTGCATTCCTGACCGGAACGAGACGATTGGCGTCGCCATGCAGTATCAGGGTGGGCGCTCGCGCGATGCCAGAGGCGAGGTCATCTGGCCGAAAGCCGAAATAGCTGATTATGGCTGCGAGGCGGGGCCCGCGACGCCAGCGAGAGGGCCAACGCGCCGCCGAGAGTGATGCCAACGACCGCGAGCCGGCGGGCTTCGATCGAGCGATCTTGGACGATGGCGTCTAGGACTGCGCCAAGCGACCGCAGCCAGGTCGAATACTTGATCTTGATATCGCCATAGGAAATACGGCGATCTCCCGTTGATTCGAAGTAATGTGGAAACAGGACGGTATAGCCCTGCGCCGCCAGAGCGTTCGCGGCAAAACGATACTGGGACAGGCGCGTCACGCCATCCGAGCCATGCAACAGCAACACAGCGGGGCGCGGTCCCACGCCCTCGCCAACCGTCCTGTCGACGGTAACAGGCCCAACCGCGCGTGCGCTTCGATATGGCACGCCGGCAATCACCGAGCCGGCGAGCGCCAAAATGGCCATACGTCGATCCATGAGACGTTCTCGGTAAGACGGGGAGGCAGCATGCGTCCGGTCGGCCATGAGCAGCGGGGGCCCGCCCTGCCGGCAATCGTCACATACTGCCAAAGGCCTTCTTGATCTGACCAGCAGCGAAGTCCTGCGCTTCCTTGGCCTTCGCCAGGCCGCCTACCAAAACTCGGCGCGCTTTCGTGCCGAACATGGCGGCTGTCCGATGAGGCCGCCGAAGAACCTCGCTGACGTCGAGCTACCTGCATAATTGGGTGAAGCGGGCGATTGAACGATATCGACGATCAACCGTTACATGAGGCATGTCTGAGTTCAGATAGTCACGCCCAGGATACATGATGGCCGCGAAACTCAAACTCCTTGCCTTGAACTGCACGCTGAAACCCGAGGGCGTGTCATCAACGGACAAGCTGCTTGCCGAAGTCGTGTTGGAGATGGGCACCGACGTCGACGCCGAGATCATTCGGGTCGCGTCTCTGAACATCAAGCCGGGTGTCTCTTCAGACGAAGGCGAGGGCGATGACTGGCCCGCCCTGCGCCGCAAGATCGATGCCTGCGACCTGCTCATCATCGGTTCGCCGGTCTGGCTGGGACAGCCGACGAGCGTCGCCAAGCGCGTGCTCGAACGCATGGACGCCTTTCTCGACGAAGCAGACGAGAAGGGACGCACTCCGGCCTATGGAAAAGTGGCAGCCGTGGTGAGCGTGGGCAACGAAGACGGGGCGCATCACGTGTCGGCCGAGCTATTTCAAGCGCTGACGGATGTCGGGTTCACCATCGCCGCTGGCGGCCCGACCTATTGGGTCGGCGAGGCCATGGGTAGCGTCGACTACAAGGATCTGAAGAAGTCGCCTGAGGTCGTCGCCACCGCCACGAAGATGGTCTGCCGCAATGCAACGCATCTTGTTCGACTTTTGAAAGCCAAGCCATATCCCGGCTATCTCTGACAGCTAAGCGCGGTCTATTTTCCTGCAAGCACACGCACCGGCACCGACTTCACAGCCGGCGTCATCGAATGGGCCTCCCGATGCCACATCGGCACGAGCACGTTGCATTCCGGGAAATAGGCGGCGACGCAGCCTTCGGCGATGGCATAGGGGACGATGCGCAGTCCGCCGAGCTCGCGCTTTACGCCGTCGTCCGACACCGTCGACAGCTTGACCGTCTGCGCATCTCTGAAGCCGAGGCGGGCGATGTCGGTACTGTTCATGAACACGACCTGTCGCGTTCCTTCGACGCCGCGAAAACGGTCGCTGTATCCATAGATCGTGTTGTTGAACTGATCGTTGCTGCGCGTCGTGATGAGACGCATGACGTCGGCCTGCGCACGTGTCTGCTCCAAGCCGTCTGACACCAGCGCGCCGGGAACGATAAAGTTGGCGCGCCCTGTCTTGGTCCGCCATTCGCGTTTGCGCGCAGGCACCGGCCGGGGAAATCCGCCAGGCGTCCAAAGTCGCTTGTTGTAGTCCTTGAACATCTCCGGCCACGTCTTCTCCATCGACCTGCGAATCGAGGCATAGTCGGCCACCCAGGCATCCCAAGGCACTTTCGTCGCCTCTTTGGTTATCGAGGCAACGGACGACGCGGCGCCGATGTTCCGAATGATTTTTGCTATGGTCCGCGTCGAGATTTCTATCGGTCTCCGGTAAACTGGTCACGCAACTGCATCACCTCCTGGCCGACAAGACCTGTTTAGATAGGGGACGGAACAAGCCCCTAACGTAGACGATAAAAAGCTTGAGACGGACGGCCGTCCGTTGCCTGTCCGATCAAGAACCCTGCAAGCCGCAATTGTCCCTGTCGTCTACCGTGTCGCCCGCCTTCCAGGCATGGAAATGCCGCCGGTCGTCAAATTTCGTTGACCGGTGCCGATCCATGTCTTTTGCCATTGCCTGACCACGCGTCGCCGTATTCCATCGACCTTGGCCCCGTCCCAGGATAGGGTCAGACTAGGCCATATATTCACGGCCGTCCTGAGCGGGTCGTTGAGTTACGTTGATTCGATGCGAGGGTCGAGCTCGATGGAGTTTCTGGACAGACATGCCGCGTCGCCCAGCACGGGTTCGTCGGCGACATGAAGTCGCCGGTCGACGTTAGCTACCTGGCCGACACGGTCATCCCGCTGCGTTACCTCGAGGCGTTGGGCCGCGTCCGGCGCGCCATTTCGATCGTCAAGAAGCGCATTGGCGCGCATGAGGACAGCATCCAAGAATATCGGATCGACGGCTGCGGGATCACGCTCGGCGACCCGCTCGTCAACTTTCAGGGCGTGTTGAGGGGCGTACCGACGATGGTCGGTGGCGGCCTGCAGCTTATGCCGGCCGAGGACGCGTGAACAGGTCGGACACCTCGGCACGCGTGCTCGTCCTGGCGCCGCGTGGCCGCGACGCGGCCATCGTAGCCGCGATGCTCGGCGAGGCCGACATGACGGCTGAGCCCTGCGCCTCTCTGCCCCACGTCCTCGATGAGCTTGACGTCGGCGCCGGCATCGTTGTGCTGACCGAGGAGGCGCTAGCGACCACGGACCTCAACCCACTCGCCGCCTGGATAGCGGCTCAGCCGGAGTGGTCGGACCTGCCCTTCGTCCTCCTGACAGGCAAGGGCGGTGGGATTGAGCGAAACCCGGCGGCGCGCCGCTACCTCGATGTGCTCGGCAATGTGAGCTTCTTAGAGCGCCCGTTCCATCCGACTACGCTGGTCAGTCTCACCCGCGCGGCGCTACGAGGCCGGAGCCGCCAGTATGAAGCGCGGGCAAGATTAGAGGCGCTGCGAGCCGGCGAGCAGCGGCTTCAGTTTGCGCTCGAAGCCGGCGGCATGGGTGCGTGGGAGTTGGATCTCCGAGACCTCGTGCTAACGGCCTCCGATCATTGCCGGGCGAACTTTGGCTTCGCGCCCGGTTCCGCCTTCAGCTACGCCGACCTGCGCGAAGTTATCCATCCCGATGACCGGGATCGGCAGGATGCCGCGGTTCACGACGCAGTTGTGGGTTGTCGGGACTACGACATTGAGTATCGCGTCCGGTGGCCGGCGACGGGCGAGACCCGTTGGGTTGCGATCCGTGGCCGCCCGACCTATGCAACAGATGGATCGCCGAGCCGCATGGCAGGCGTCTCCTTCGACATCACGGATCGCAAACTCGCCGAGGATGCCCTTCGCCATAGCGTGGCAAGGCTCCGCTTCCTCGGGGACCTGGACGAGGGCATGCGCGCCGAGAGCGACGCGCCGGCCGCGATGCTGACGGCCGCGACTCTGCTAGCGGGCCGGCTCGGCGCCTCCCGTTGCGCCTACGCCGATGTTGACGCCGACAACGATCGCTTCGTCATCCGCAACGATTACACCGCGTCGGGGATTGCCAGCTCCGCCGGGTCATACAGTCTCGACTTGTTCGGACCCCGCGCCGCCGCCGACATGAGGGGCGGCCAAACGCTCGTCGTCCGCGATGTTGCCGGCGAGCTTGCGCCGGGCGAGGGGCGCGAGACGTTCTTGGCGATTGGCATCGGCGCGATCGTGTGCTGCCCACTGGTGAGGAACGGTCGGCTTGCGGCGATGATGGCGGTGCATCAGGACGCCGCGCGCAACTGGCTGGCCGATGAAGTAACCCTCGTCAGGACAGTGGTCGAGCGCTGCTGGTCGCATGTGGAGCGGGTCGGTGCGGAAGCGCGCCTGCGCGAGAGCGAGGAGCGACTGCGCCTGGCGACGGAGCACGCCGACATCGGGTTCTGGGACGTTGACCCGATCCACGACCGGCTGGTCTGGCCGCCGACCGTCAAGGCCATGTTCGGCATCGCGCCGGACGTCGATGTGTCCATGCGGGACTTCTACGACGGGCTGCACCCCGACGACCGGGAAGCCACAGGAGCGGCCTATGCTGCAGCCGCCGACCCGGCGCTCCGCGCGCTTTACGACGTAGAATACCGCACCGTCGGCAAGGAGGACGGCGTCGTGCGCTGGGTGGCCGCGAAGGGTCGCGGCATCTTCGTGGGTGACCGGTGCGTACGTCTGCTCGGCACGGCTGTCGACGTCACGGCGCGCAAGGGGATCGAAGAACGGATACGTGACCTCAACGAGACCTTGGAGCGCCGCGTCATCGACGAGGTGGCAGAACGGACCAAAGCCGAGGACGCGCTTCGCCAGGCGCAGAAGATGGAAGCGGTGGGCCAGCTGACGGGCGGGGTGGCGCACGACTTCAACAATCTCCTCACGATCATCAAGAGCTCGACCGACCTGCTGCGTAAGCCAAACCTCGCGGAAGAACGCCGCCGGCGCTATGTCGACGCCATCTCCGACACGGTGGACCGGGCCGCCAAGCTCACCGGTCAACTCCTCGCATTCGCCCGTCGCCAACCTTTGAAACCCGAGGTCTTCGAACCCCCCGCGCGCGTCCGCGCCATCACCGAGATGCTAGGCAGCATCGTCGGTTCACGCATCGAGATCGTGACCGACATCCGTGCGGAGGATTGTTTTGTGGAGGCCGACGTCAGCCAGTTTGAGACGGCGCTCGTCAACATGGCCGTGAACGCGCGCGACGCGATGGACGGCGAGGGTAGGCTGACAATTATCGTCGAAGACATGCCGCAAATACCGCCGATCCGCGGCCATGCCGGTGGCACGGGCGCATTCGTCGCCATCTCGCTCGCCGATACCGGCTCGGGGATCGCGCCCGACAAGCTCTTGCAGATCTTCGAGCCGTTCTACACAACGAAGGAGGTCGGCAAGGGGACCGGCTTGGGGCTCTCGCAGGTCTTCGGCTTCGCCAAGCAGTCGGGCGGTGACATCGACGTACAGAGCAAACAGGGCCGCGGCTCAAGGTTCACGCTCTATCTGCCGCGCGTCGAACGCGATCCGGCCGTCCACGGTGACGCCGAGCCGTCCAGGCCGGCGGCGGTCGTCGGCGGCGGCGGAGGGCAGCGCGTATTGGTCGTTGAGGACAACGTGGATGTCGGAACCTTCTCGACCCAGCTCCTACGCGATCTGGGTTATGAGCCGATGTGGGCGGCCAACGGCAACGAGGCGCTGAGACTCCTGTCCGAGGGCGAAAGGTTCGACGCGGTATTCTCCGACGTGGTCATGCCCGGCATGGGCGGCGTGGAGCTCGGGCTAGAAATCCGGAAGCGGCACCCTGGCCTGCCCATCGTCCTGACGTCAGGCTACAGCCACGTCCTGGCCGAGGAGGGACGCCACGGGTTTGAGCTGTTGCTGAAGCCCTATGCCGTAGAGGATCTTTCGCGAATCCTACGCTTAGCCATCCGAGGTCAGCCAAGCCGTGGCGGCGACGCTTCCTGAGCGCCGCGATCGCCCGCTTGGGAACGTGGACCGTCGTCAACCGGCTAGGCAGGCCCGCAGCGCGTCCTCGACGTGCTGAATCGCATAGGGCTTCGCCACCATCCGGCACCCGTTCGGCAGCCCGGATACGTCGCCGCCGTACCCGGTCGCTACAATCACCGGCACGCCCCGCCCGCGTAGGGTCTCGATGAGCGGGTTCGCCATCGTCCCGTTTAGGTTGAGATCGACGATAGCGGCGTCGCAAGGCCCTTGCTCAAGCAGCTCGCGAGCCTGGATCAGGTTGGCCGCCGGTCCCACGACGCGGCAGCCCATGTCGGTCAGGAAATCGTCGAGCATCATGGCGATCATCGGCTCGTCTTCGACGATCAGGACCGCCTTATTCTCAAGCATTCGCATCCCCCTCGCCTTGGCTCATCAGCATGTCAAATACGCATCCGGCACGTCAGTCTCGCGGGTTTCTAAACTCATGGCGGCCCGCGCCTGGACGAAGTCCGGCTCGAAAGGAACCTCGGCGGTCTCCCATGGTTCTTCGGCTATTCCATTCCTCGCTCAAGGAGAGACACGATGGCCACCGCACCAAAGCCGCTCGAAGAGATGTTCCACGATATGCTGAAAGACGTGTACTACGCTGAGAAACAAATCCTCAAGGCCCTGCCCAAGATGGCGAAAGCGACGAACACCCCCGAGCTCAAGAAGGCTTTCGAAACCCACAAGGCCGAGACCGCTGAGCAGGTTGAGCGCCTGAGCCAAGTCTTCGAGCTGATCGGCAAGTCGCCGCGGGCCAAGACCTGCGACGCCATCCTCGGAATTCTGAAAGAGGGTGAGGCGGTCATCGAAGACTATGCCGACAGCCCGGCCCTCGACGCCGGCTTGGTTGCTTCAGCGCAGGCCGTCGAGCATTATGAAATTGCGCGTTACGGCACGCTGAAGGCCTGGGCGCAGCAGCTGGGTCATAAGGATGCCGTTAAGCTCCTCGACGAGACGCTGGCCGAGGAAACCAAGACAGACAAACTGCTGACGCAGCTCGGCGCTCCTGCCAACTCCGCGGCGGTCGCGAAGGCGGCGTGATCAGCGTTCCCGGGTCGGAAGAGTTAACTTCCCGCCCGGGAACCACTTTCGGTTGACGGCAATCCAGCGGCTCAGCAATCGAAAGGTGGCAAACGCGATATAGAGTTTGGATGACCAGATCGCGGGCTACAACTTTCCATTAGGGTCGCTACATCCCTGGTGAACGGCATCAACGGGCCGTCATGTGCTTCTTCGCTGATTGGAGAAACGCGGCCGGACATTGTCTGCCACAGGAATTGAAGGAAGTAACATTCGATTTCCACGCGCCGTGATCGAGAACGGGAAAGCTGCTCCTGAGCGCGACCAGGAGTCGATCAAGACGCGCCGTGGCCTCAAGGTGATCCCATCGTCGACGAGAGCCGCCACATCGAGACCGCCACTAGCCGTTGCCCGAGACCGAGTTCGATTGCAAGCTTCGGTCGGCCGAGCTGGCGCGCAAGTTCGTCGTTCAACCGACTTGAGCACTTCCACAGACACTGCCTCGATGCGGGCCAGGAGGCGCCATGACCATCCTGTTCGACGGTCCAGAAAACGCGAATACCACGATCATCCTCGCTCATGGCGCAGGAGCGTCGATGGACTCAGCAAACCTGACGGCGACCGCCGAGGCCTTGGGCAGGGTGGGGATGAGGGTGGCGCGGTTCGAGTTCGACTTCATGGCGAGTAGGCGAACGGCATCCTGTCGCAAGCCGCCGCCGCGAGCTGAAAAGCTGAACCCGGAGTATATCGCGGCTATCGACGCGATCAGCGCAAATGGGTCGCTCCTCATCGGTGGTAAATCGATGGGTGGCCGCGTGGCCAGTATGGTCGCCGATGAACTCTTTGCCGCTGGCCGCATTCGGGGCCTCTTATGCCTGGGCTATCCCTTCCATCCGGCCGACAAACCAGATCAGGTCCGGACGAAGCACTTGGCCGATTTAAAGACACCCACGCTGATCGTGCAGGGAACGCGCGATGCGTTCGGCACTCGGGCGGACGTCTCCGGTTATCAGTTATCCTCCGCGATCGAGTTCCTATGGCTTGAAGACGGCGATCATGACCTGAAGCCGAGAAAGCGCATCTCAGGCCTAACAACGGCTGATCATCTCAAGACGATGGCCGTGGCAGTGTCGGCGTGGGCCGATCGGGTCACGAGCCAGCCCGGGCGATGAAGATGGCGACGTTCAACGTCAATGGCATCAATGGCCGCCTGCCGGTGCTATTGCGCTGGTTGGAAGAAGCGCAGCCTGACATCGTCTGCTTGCAGGAGCTGAAAGCGCCAGACGTGCGCTTCCCGAAGAGAGAAATCGAAACGGCCGGCTATGGAGCGATCTGGTACGGTCAGAAGGCCTGGAATGGCGCCGCGATCCTCGCGCGCGGTCGGGAGCCCATCGAGACACGGCGCGGCCTTCCCGGCGATCCCGACGACGATCAGAGCCGCTATATCGAGGCAGCCGTCGACGGCATGCTGATCGGTTGCCTGTACCTGCCGAATGGCAATCCGGCGCCCGGCCCCAAGCTCGACTACAAGCTGCGCTGGCTAGAGCGACTGACGAGATACGCGTCCGAACTGCTTGATCTGGACGTTCCGGTCATGCTCGTCGGCGACTTCAACGTCATCCCGACAGATCTTGACGTCTATAATCCGGCGCGATGGCAAAAGGATGCGTTGTTTCTCCCGAAGGTCCGCAACGCCTTTGGTGCTTTGGCGGCCCAAGGCTGGACCGATGCGGTGCGAGCACTCCATCCCGACGAGCCTATCTACACCTTCTGGGACTACCTGCGGAACGCATGGAGCCGGGACGCCGGGCTTCGCCTGGATCATTTTCTGCTGAGCCCGCATGTCGTGAAGCGTCTCGTTGCCGCCGGGGTCGACCGTCATGTGCGCGGCTGGGAGAAGGCGAGCGACCACGCGCCGGTCTGGATCGAGCTCTCGGCGACGGTCGTGCCAGCGCGACGCCGAACCGTAAAGTCGCGTCAACCGGACGCATGAGTGGCAACTCGCTGCGGCGCTGTCGTAGATAGGATGTCGATGTCCGAACTGGATTTCGACTGGTTCCCGTCGGACGCCGGCTCTTTCGATGGCCGATCTACTGCATCTGGCTTGGCGCTGTCCTGCCGATCGACGCCTCGCGGTGAGCAGCATCGACAAAGAGATTAAGTGCCTGCTGAACAGCCTTCGTTAGTTCGACATCGTCGCCGCTCTCGGTCACGCCGCGGATCATGAGGCGATCGATCTCGCGCCTGAACGCGGCCTGCAGATCGCCCGTTCGCGGGACCGACCAAAGGTCCTTCTCGTGTGCGAACGCCGTCACGAGAAGCCGGCGCAAGCCTGCATTCAGGGCTTTCGCGATGACGGCATCGTCGTTTGGCATCGGACTGGATTCTCTCTAGGAGGACGAATGCCGCTGGAACCATCGACATCGTCAGCTAGTTCCTCGCGAGCGTTGGCTAGGTGACGCGGTTGGGGAATGGTCATGGCTCCGCGCGCTGTCTGGAAGGGCGTTCTCAAGATCGCAGAAGTCACGTGCCCGGTTTCGCTTTACACCGCCGCCTCGACGTCGGAGCGCATCTCGTTCCACACCATCAATCGCAAGACCGGCAACCGCGTCCACCGTCAATTCATCGACGAGGTCTCGGGCAAGCCCGTGGAGACCGAGGATCAGGTCAAGGGTTACGACAAGGGCGACGGCGACTACGTCATCCTCGAACCCGATGAGATCGCAGCGGCTATCCCTGAGAGCGACAAAACGCTGACCGTCGAGACGTTCCTGCCCTGCGACGAGATCGACGACATCTTTTTCGATAAGCCCTACTACGTCTCGCCAAGCTCGCCTGTCGCCTCCGAGGCCTTCGCGCTGATCCGCGAGGGGATGAAGGGTCAGAAGTCGGCAGCCCTGGCTCGGACGGTGATCTTCCGCCGCATGCGCTCAATCCTGATCCGGCCACATGGCGAGGGCCTGATCGCGACCACCCTGAATTTCGATTACGAGGTGCGATCGGCACAGGACGCCTTCAGAGACGTGCCCAAGATCAAGATCGACGACGAGATGCTCGAGCTGGCCGAGCACATCATCAAGACGAAGGCCGGCGAGTTTGATCCGAAGGAGTTCGACGACCGCTATGAGAGCGCTCTGGCCGAGCTCGTCCAGGCGAAGATCGAAGGGCGCAAGATCAAGCCGCAGAAGCAGCCCGAGCCGACTAAGGTGGTCAGTCTGCTCGATGCGCTGCGTGAGAGCGCCAAGAGCGTGTCTGGCAAGAAATCGGCAAAGGCACCTGCCGCCAAGGAAGCGCCACGGAAAAAAGCGGGCTAATCACTTCTTCCGAGGTTCGAGGCTTCGCTTGAGCGCATCCATGATGTTGACGACATTGCCCTCGCTGGCTTGAGGCTTCGCCGCCTTCGTCGGCTTGCGGCCCTTCTGCTTGGCCTTGATGATCGCGAGCAACTCATCCTGGACAGGGTCTTTTGCGAGATCCGGCGACCAGTCCTTAGTCCGGTTAGTGATCAGCTTGTCCATGAGCGGCCGAAGATCGCCATCGGGCTCGGCATCCTTGATCCCGGCAAAATAATCCTTCTCGGGCCGGACCTCGTCGCCATACCGCAGGGTCCAGAGGACGATGCCGTTGTCGCGCGCGTCAAGCAGCACCGCACGTTCGCGGCGATAGAGCACGACGCGGGAAATCCCGACCGTCTTCGTCCGCTTCATCGCTTCCCTGATGACGGAGAACGCCTCCTCGCCGACCTTGGAGTCTGGCACGAGGTAATGGGGCGCGTCATACCAGATCCAGCCGACCGAGGACCGCGGCGCGAAGGTCTGGATATCGATCGTGCGGGTGCTTTCCAAGGCGACGGAATCGAGCTCGTCATCCTCCAGGATGACGTAGTCGTCATCGCCCTTGGGATATCCTTTGACCTCGTCGTCATCGGCCACGGGCTTGCCGGTGACCGCGTCGACATACCGGCTCTGGATCCGGTTTCCGGTCTTGCGGTTGAGGGTGTGGAAGCGGACTTTCTCGCTCTCGGACCGGGCCGGCATCATCGCGACTTGGCATGTCACCAGGGACAGCTTCAGATAGCCCTTCCAAAACGTCCGCTGCGCCATGGTTCCATCTCCGATTGTCCCGGTGAACGCGGGGTCTCGTCTCTTCGTTCCCGCGTCCTCCGACCGGGAGCCGTCAGGCGGCAGCAGCTCGCTTCCCGAGCTTCTTGATTGCGTCGGCGATCGACCCCGCAGCGTCGTCGTAGCCCTCCCATGCCTTCGTCTTTTTTAGGAGCCCAGGCACCGTCCTCACCGTGAAGCGGCTGGGATCGAGACCGGCCTTCACCTGCGACCATGTCAGCGGCATTGAGGCATGGGCGCCGGGCCGGGCCCGGGGTGAAAGCGGCGCGACGGCGGTGGCCATCCTGTCGTTGCGGAGATAATCGAGAAAGATGCGGCCGTTGCGGAGACGCTTGGCCATGTTGACGACGTAGCGCGACGGCTCGTCGCTCGCGAGCTCCGCGCAGACCCCCCGCGCGAAGTCCTTGGCCTCTGGCCAGTCGCATGATGCACGCTTGCCGGATGCTAGCGGCACCACGACGTGAAGGCCCTTGCCGCCCGTCGTCTTGCAGAAGCTGACCAGACTGAGAGCTTCGAGCCGCTCGCGCATCTGCTTGGCCGCGTTGATCACGTCGCCGAAGGTCACGCCCGGGCCAGGATCGAGATCGAAGACGAGGCGTCCGGGTATCTCGGGAGAGCCCGGCACGCAGTTCCACGGGTGGAGTTCGATGCCCCCGACCTGGGCTGCGGCGGCGAGCGCCTCGATCCGGTCGATCTGCAGATAGGGCTTCCTGTCGCCTGAGACGCGGACGAGCTCGAACAGGTTCGACGTGCCCATGCCGGCATGGCGCTGGAAGAACGTCTCGCCCTCGATCCCGTCGGGCGTCCGGACGAGGGAACAGGGCCGGCCCTTGATATGAGGTAGCATCCATTCGCCGATGGCTTCAAAGTATTCCGCAAGATCCTGCTTCGAGACGGGCCGGTCGTCCTCCGCGTGTGGCCACAGCGCCTTGTCGGGGTGGCTGATGCCGACGCCCATGACGACGGCGCGACCGCCGCGCCCGCGCGATCGCGACGGTTCGGGCTCCGGCGTCTCGACCGTCTCGGGATTGGCCGGCAGGTCGGCCTCGATCTCGTCGGCCGGCTTGTCCTCGCGCAAGCCCTTGAAGGCAGCCTGTCGGACCATGCCGTCGCCGGTCCAGCCGGCAAAGGCGATCTCGGCGACGAGCTCGGGCTTGAGCCAGGTCACGCCAGCCTCGCGCTTCGGCGCCCCGATGCCCGTGAAGGGCGACGTCTGGGCCGCCACAGCCTTGAGCTTGGGCATTAGAGCTTTGATCTTGGCCGCGCTGTAGCCGGTGCCGACCCGACCGACGTAAACGAAATGCGAGCCCCGGTTGACGCCGACCAGAAGCGACTTGAACTTGCCTGCCGTCGTCGACCATCCCCCGATCACGACCTCATGCCCGGCGCGGCACTTGGACTTCGTCCAGCTGTCGCTTCGCCCGGAGACATAGGGAACGTCGGTCGCCTTGGAGACGATGCCTTCCAATGAGAGCCGGCAGGCCGATTTCAGGACCGCGTCGCCGCCGGTGTCGAAGTGCTCGACATACCGCAGCGTCACGCCGTCGGCATGGTCTTCAAGAAAGCTCTTGAGCCGTTCCTTCCTTGCGAGCAGCGGCTCGCCGCGCAGGTCGGCGCTCGCGTCGAACAGCATGTCGAACCCGAAGAAGACCAGGTCGTCCGTCCTGTCCTCGGACAGGGCTGCCTGCAGCGCCGCGAAGTCCGGCGAGCCATGGTCGTCGAGCGCGACGATCTCGCCGTCGATGATCGCGTCAGGCAGGCCGGCCGCAGCCTTCGCGATCGCGCCGAACCGCGCGGTCCAGTCGAGACCCTTACGGGTCTTGAGCGTGACGATGCCGCCCTCGATCCGCATCTGGATCCGGTAGCCGTCGAACTTGATCTCGTGGACCCAGTCTTCGCCGCTGGCGGGACGTTCGACGCTGCGACAAAGCTGCGGCTCGATGAAGGCGGGAAGCGCGGTGGCCGCGGCGGACTTCTTCGACTTGGCAGCCGTGGCCGCGGAGGATTTGGGCGCGGAGGATTTGGGTTTGGCGGCAGGCTTCGCCTGCTGGCGCCTTTCGCTCGCGGCGAGCCCTCTGCGACTGTCCCATTGCGCATCGGGTGCGAGAATGTCCTCCTTCAGCATAAACGGCGTCGGCGAGCGGCCCTTGCCCGCGGCGATCGCTGCCATGCTGCGTCCTGACGCCACCGACTTGTCGTCGGCGAGAACCGCGTCGCCACGGCTTTCGACCGCATATTCGTCCCGGTGCTTGATCAGGAGCCAGTTGGTGCGCTTGCCGCCATCGCGGTCATGACGCATGCGGACGAGAACGAAGCTGCCTTGCAGGCGCTCGCCGTCGAGCTGGAATTTCAGCTCGCCCTTCTCAAGTTGCTTCTCGGCGCTGAGCTTACCCGCGGCCTGCCAGTGACCACGGTCCCAGAGTTGGACCGTACCGCCGCCATATTGGCCCTTCGGGATCGTGCCTTCGAAATCCCCGTAAGGCAGGGGATGGTCCTCGACCTCCACGGCAAGGCGCTTGTCGGACGGATCGAGCGAGGGTCCCTTAGTCACAGCCCACGAGCGGAAGACGCCATCGACCTCCAGACGAAGATCGTAATGCAGGCGCGTGGCGTCATGCTTCTGGATCACGAAGCGCAGCCGATTGGACGCAGCGACCGAAGCGTCTCCATCCGGCTCCCTGGTCTTTTCGAAATCGCGTTTCTGGCGATAGGCCTTCAGCTTTTCCAAGGCACGCCTCCGCCACGCCGTCGAGATTGCAGCGGCCAGGTCAGGCCGCGATCGCGCGATGCTGCGTGGCCGAGGTCGCGAGCCGATCGGCGCGGTTCAAGTCTTCCTGCGACCAAGCGGGGATAGGATCTTCGAGCAGCGCCAGCAGGACCTCCCGGTCGATCTCTCCGTTCGCCACGATATCGGCGATGGCTGCCCTGGTCTCGCGCTCGGCGCCGAGTTGCGCCGCGAGCGCACGGATGAGCCTGTCCCTGGGATCATTACGCATGACCAACTCCCTGTTCGGAAGCCAAACGATGGCGGCCGGGGTCTGTTCCGTCTTCATGTTCGCGATCGGACCAGTCGGCCTGCTGCGTCATCGGATATTGCGAACAAAACCGGAAACTGGTCGAATCCGGCGCATGCTCGCCATCGATTCGCCGCCGCTTGCCACGCCGTATCTCGACACGCTCAACCTGTCGCAGCGCCGGGCCGTCACTCATGGCATCGGCAGCGACTGCGCCGCGCCACTGCTGGTCATCGCGGGCGCAGGCTCCGGCAAGACCAACACGCTGGCCCACCGCGTCGCCCATCTGATCGTGACGGGCGCCGACCCGCGCCGCATCCTCCTGATGACATTCTCTCGACGGGCCGCGGCCGAGATGACGCGCCGCGTCGAGCGCATTGCCCGCAAGGTCTTGGGCGAGGGCGCTAGCGTCATGACCGACGCGCTGAAATGGGCCGGCACCTTCCATGGGCTTGGCGCTCGTCTCTTGCGAGACTATGCCGATCAGATCGGGCTCGATCCCGCTTTCACGATCCACGATCGCGAGGACGCGGCCGACCTTATGAATCTCGTACGGCACGAGTTGGGATTCTCGAAGACTGAGACTCGCTTTCCGGCGAAGGGCACCTGCCTTGCCATCTATTCGCGCTGCGTCAATGCGGAGATGCCGATCGAGGTCGTGCTGACCCGGTCGTTCCCGTGGTGCGTCGCGTGGGCGGCCGAGTTGCGAGAGCTGTTTGCCGCCTATGTCGAGGCCAAGCAGCGCCAGAACGTGCTCGATTACGACGACCTGCTGCTCTACTGGGCGCAGACGATGGCCGATCCCGATCTCGCCGCCGAGATCGGCGCGCGCTTCGACCACGTCATGGTCGACGAGTACCAGGACACCAACCGGCTGCAATCCTCGATCCTGCTGGCGCTGAAGCCTGACGGGCACGGCCTCACTGTCGTCGGCGACGACGCGCAGTCGATCTATTCGTTTCGCGCCGCGACGATCCGCAACATCCTCGACTTTCCCACAGCCTTCTCGCCGCCGGCCGAGATCATCACGCTCGACCAAAACTATCGCTCGACTCAAGGCATCCTGAGCGCCGCCAACGGCGTCATCGACCTCGCCAGCGAGCGCTTCACAAAGAACCTCTGGACCGACCGCGCGACGGGCGCTCCGCCGCAGCTGGTCAATGTCCGCGACGAGGCCGACCAGGCCCGTTTCATCGCCAGCCGCGTGCTGGAGAACCGCGAGGCCGGCGCGACCCTGAAGCAGCAGGCAGTGCTGTTTCGGGCCTCGCACCATAGCGGCCCCCTCGAGATCGAGCTGACCCGGCGCAACATCCCCTTCGTCAAGTTCGGAGGGCTGAAGTTCCTCGACGCCGCTCATATCAAGGACCTGCTGGCGCTGCTGCGCTTCGTCGAGAATCCGCGCGACAAGGTCTCGGGATTTCGGGTGATGCAGCTCCTGCCCGGCGTCGGGCCGACCTCGGCGCAGCGTGTTCTGGACCATATCGCGGCGGCGACCGATCCGATGGAGGCACTCGCCTCGGCCCCGCCGCCGCCACGGGCGGGCGACGATTGGACGGGATTCGTGGGCGCGATCGAGGAACTGCGCTTAGGTCGGGCGGGCTGGCCGGCCGAGATCGAACGGGCGCGGCTCTGGTACGAGCCGCATCTGGAACGTATCCACGAGGACGCCGCGACGCGGCAGGCCGACCTCGTCCAACTCGAACAGATCGCCGGCGGCTATCCCTCGCGCGAGCGCTTCCTGACCGAGCTGACCCTCGATCCGCCGGACGCGACCAGCGACCAGGCCGGCGTGCCGGTACTCGACGAGGACTACCTCATCCTCTCGACGATCCACTCGGCCAAGGGCCAAGAGTGGACATCGGTCTTCGTCATGAACGTCATCGACGGCTGCATCCCGTCTGATCTCGGCGTCGGCACCAGCGACGAGATAGAGGAGGAGCGCAGGCTACTCTATGTGGCGATGACGAGGGCCAAGGACGATCTCCATCTCATGGTGCCGCAGCGCTTCTTCACGCACGGCCAGAGCGCGACTGGAGACCGCCACGTCTATGCGGCGCGCACGCGCTTCATCCCCAATGCACTGCTAGGGCGGTTCGAGCGCACGGCCTGGCCGATCACAGCGCCGGATGCCGCACGCGCGGCGAGCCAGGGCCCGCGCATCGATGTTCGCGCCCAGATGCGTGGCATGTGGCGCTGATGGGTGGCGCAGGAGCCGCATGGACGACGCCCCGCTGATCGTGATGCTGCGCTTCGACGAGACGAGCTTCGCGAGGTTCGATGCGGAGCGCAGGCGGCATTTTCCGCCTGCACGCAACCACATCCCGGCCCATCTGACCTTGTTCCATCATCTGCCGGGCAATCACCATGGCGAGATCGCCGAGGGGCTGGCTTCGGTGGCGGCCAGACAGGCGCCGTTCCATCTCGTCGTGTCGTCGCTGCGCTTCCTGGGCCAAGGCACGGCCTACGCGATCGACAGCCCGAAGCTCCAGCGCCTCCGGGCCGAGATCGCGGGCGGGTGGTCGGCGCATCTGACCCGACAGGACGCGCAAGGCTTCCGTCCGCATGTCACGATCCAGAACAAGACCGATGCGGCGACTGCCAAGGCCATCTTTAAGAGGCTCTCGACCTCGTTCATGCCGTTCCAGGCCCTAGCGACGGGCTTGCTGCTCTGGCGATATCGCGGAGGACCCTGGGAGGCTGCGTGCGAGTATCGTTTCACTGGTCAGCGCTCCGTCTAGAACGCGCGCGCAGCGCCGAACCGAGACAGAGCGTCGCTCCTGACTTGTATCGGTGCCTCGCGATGGTGATCTCCTGCCCATGATCAGCACGCGCGTCCGCGTCATTGACCTTGAGACCGCCGGAAACGGACCGCAGGACGTCTGCGAGGTCGGATGGTAGGACGTCGTGCTTGGGTTGGACGGCTCATGGCGCGTCGACGAGGACCGCGGAGCATTCTTCATAAATCCCGGCCGGCCGATCTCGCCCGATACCATGGCGGTCCATCACATACGTGACGAGGATGTCGTTGGCGCGCCGTTCTGGAAGGATGTCGCGCCCTCCGTCCTGCGTCCCCACGGCGGTGTCATCGCTCTGGCAGCCCATCGCGCTGCGTTCGAGCAGCGCTATTGCACTCCCAAGCTGAGCGGCGCCGCAGACTGGATCTGCACTTGGAAATGCGCCTTGCGGCTTTGGCCGCATCTGCCGCGGTTCTCGAACCAACTCCTGCGCTATCAGCGCAGGCCGGCCGGGCTGATCCATGAGATCGGGCTTCCGGCGCATCGCGCCATGCCCGATGCCTATGTCACCGCGCACAATCTGCGCGACATGCTAAACCAGACCTCGCTTGAGCAGCTTCTGGCCTGGAGCCGCCAGCCCGGACTTCTGCCGCGCGTGCCGTCGGGGCCTGATCGGGGCAAGAACTGGGACGATATCACGATAGGTTCACTGCGTGAGTTGGCCTCCGATCGTGATATCGACCTGCGCTTCAGTGCCGAGACGGAGTTGGCCCGACGCGGGGACGTGCAAGGTGTCCCGGCAAAACCGGCCGTCCAGCCGCGGCTGCTATGACGCAGACGAGGCATTGATCATCGCAGAAGCGGAACAGGCGTGATCGGCTGATGTTTAACATTCGTTCTCTCGATTCCCCGTCAGCATGACGCCTTCCCAGAAGCCTGCCTCCGACGCAACACCCGGGCTCATCGCCGAATGGCCTCTGCCGTCCGCGGCGACGCTGGGCTCTTCCATGCGGCTGAAGGGGATCGAGCAGCAGCTTCGACGTCGCCTTCCTTGGACATCGAGGACGTGCGTCGCCGCTACGAGCGGCCGCATCGTCCTACGCATGGATAACGCCGAGGAGGACGCGTTCAACGCCGCCTCGAAGATCATCTCCAACGCGCTGGACGGGATCGAAGCTTTGCCGATCATCCCGCGCGAAGTGGAGGACATCCTTTCGATGTCCGCGCGGGAGCGCCACAAGTGGCTTGATGACGGGCGCCTGAAAAGCGCCGGAACGCGCACCGTGAAACTGCGTGGTCGCGCTAAGGCCGTGACGTTCCATGTGTTCGACCCGCGTTACATCGAGGACGTCCTCAACCAAGACCTTCCGATCGTCTGGCGCGAGGACGATGCGCGCAAGGCGGCCGAGAACCGACGACGCGCCGCTGGCAAGGCTGCACTTGCGCGTGCGGCGAAAAGTCGGGGCATGGCGAGCGGTATCAGCACTACCAGCGGCGACATTACGCGAACTCCGTTGGAAGGCTGGGACGCCTTCGACGCTGATGGCCTGCTGCGTTGACGGCGTCCATCAGCGCGCGAGGGTCAAACGCGGATAGCGGCTCGGCACGCGCTTTGACGGCAAGTCCATGAATGCACCGAGCATCACCGACAGGGAGACACACAGATTGGCCGATAGGATCTACCCGACGACGCCCGACGGCCGTTACTTTATGGTCGCGGGCAGATTGTGGAGAGCGACGAACCCTGCGATCGCCGAGGCGAAGCGGCAGCAGTTGGTCAGCCAGCTGATGGATGCCCGGCGGGCCGTCAGATACGCCAAGGCGGGTCAAGGCGACTTGAAGCTGGCAAGGGCCGAGGTCGATGCCGCTAAAATTGCGCTCGGAGAGCGCGGGCCGGTATGGTGGGACGACGGGGCGCCAGACCTCAATCGGAAATTGGCCAATAATACGCCATATGCGCAGTGGGCGCTGGAAGCGGGGTGAATTCCCACTCGCTGTCGGGACGTGCTCCCTTCGAGCGACCGGGAACAAGGCCTGTTCTCGCGTCCACCCGGATGGAGTCGCCTCCACAAAACCAGCCGCGTCGGCGTCGCAGCGCTCTCGCGCGAGCCGAGCAACCTGGCGCGCGGTATAGAGTATCCGGCGCCGCCCTCGCTCTAGATTAATGCTGTCGCCTCTTGGTCGAGATGCTGATTGAATGCATGGCGTCGGGCGAGCCAGGAGCTTCTCATGTGCAACCTCTATAGCCTGACCAAGGGCCAGGCCGCCATCGTCGCGCTCGCCCGGGCCATGCGCGACACGACCGGAAATCTGCCGCCACTGCCCGGCATCTTTCCGGATTACCCAGCGCCGATCGTCCGGAATGCTCTCGATGGCACGCGAGAACTCGCCATGGTGCGATGGGGCATGCCGTCGTCGAAGAAGGCGATCTTCGAGTTGGCGAAGAAGCGGGCCGGCAAGCTGGAGGCCAAGGGGAAGGCCGTCGACTTCGACGAGCTCTTGCGGATTGAGCCCGATGGCGGAACCACCAACGTTCGCAAGACCACTTCGTCGCACTGGAAGCCCTGGCTTGGTCCGGCGAACCGTTGCGTGGTCCCACTCACCAGCTTCAGCGAGTTCCACCATGGGTCGAAGCTCGATGTCTGGTTCGCCCTCGCGGAGGACCGCCCGCTCGCGTTCTTCGCCGGAATCTGGACTGCGGGATGGACCGGGGTTCGCAAGATCAAGAACGGCGTGGAGACGACGGACCTGTTCGCCTTTCTCACGACAGACCCGAATGCCGAAGTCGGCGCCGTTCATCCCAAGGCGATGCCGGTCATCCTGACCGAGCCCTGGGAAATCGAGATGTGGATGACGGCGTCATGGGACCAGGCCAAGGCGCTGCAGCGGCCGTTGCCGGATGGCGCGCTGACGACGGTTCAGCGGGGCGGCAAAAAGGATGACCTTGCTCCGTTGTCGTAGCGCTCTTCTGCGAACCTGACGGTGGCGGGAAGATGGAATTAGGTGAGTTCGCCAGCTCCGAGGAACGCCTCGACGGCGGCGGCCGATAGATCGCCGATGGATCTCGATCGATCCGACATCAACCGCACGACGATCCCGCCAAGGCGCGCCTTCGCCGCGTCCTTATCCGTAACGGCGTCCGTGCGCTCGAGGCCCAACGCGTTCGACGCTCGGGCAAGTATCGCTTCGGCAATGAGAAGCTCCTGTGAATTCAGAACGCCGGGAAAGCGGAACGAGGGGGTGGGCATGCGCATGATCTCGACGAGGGTGAGCCGACAACGCCGCTGATTGGTGGAGGTTCACTGAACGCTCTTCGCTCAGCGGTCGCGTGGCGTGTTGCATTTGCGTGTCTTGACTCGCACGCCGTTAGAAAGAACAAAAAGCGAACATAATTCAGGAGCGAGATCAAGTGGCTTGCGAGCCCGTCATGGCGCGCCTTCGGGAGCAAATCGACCGGATCCAGGGTGGGCCATCCCGCCAGCGGCAGGTACTGAGCTTCGGTCTTCGCGCACTCGACGAGCGGCTGCCGGCAAAGGGGTTGGAGCTCGGCGCGCTGCATGAAGTCGCCGGGGGTGGCAACGGCGCCACCGACGGGGCGGCGGCCGCGCTTTTCGTCGCCGGCATAGCGGCACGGACGACGGGCAAAGTCCTCTGGTGCCTCACACGCACCGACCTGTTCGCCCCGGCGATCGCGCAGGTCGGCCTTGCCGCAGATCGCGTGATTTACGTCGAAGCCGGCGACGACAAAGCGGTTCTAGCCTGCGCCGAGGAGGGCCTGCGTCATGGTGGGCTGGGTGCCGTCGTTGGCGAAATCGGGCGGTTGTCGATCACGGCCTCGCGGCGACTTCAACTCGCAGCCGAGGGCTCAGGAACGATCGCGCTGGCTATCCGCCGATGGCGGCGACAGGCGGACGCGGTCGATTTCGGACAACCGACAGCCGCGGTGACGCGGTGGCGGGTTTCCACTCTGCCGTCCGCTCCACTTCCGGTGCCCGGCGTAGGGCGACCGCGATGGCTGATCGAACTTATCCGTTGCCGCGCCGGCGAAAGCGCCGATTTCGAACTGGAGGCCTGCGATGGCACGGGTCGTCTCGCTCTACCTCCCGACCTGGCCAACCGACCGGTGGAAAAGGAGATCTGGCGCCGCTTCGCCTCAGCTTGAGGGTGGGCTGGCTCTTGCTGCCCATGACGGACGCCGACGCGTCGTCGTCGCTGCCGATAGCGTGGCTCGGCAGGCCGGCGTGCGCATCGGCATGCCCGCGACCAGGGCGCAGGTCCTGGTGCCCGGGCTGACGCTTGAAGACGCCGACCTCGCGGGCGATCTGAAATCGCTCGACGCGCTGGCGGGCTGGATGCTGCGTTATTCCCCCATCGTCGCGGCGGACCCGCCAGATGGCGTCGTTCTGGACACCACCGGCGCCGACCACCTTCGCGGCGGCGAGGAGGCCATGTTGGAGGGCCTGATCGTGAGGTTGGCGGCGTCGGGCTTCGATGCTCGTGCTGCCGTCGCCGACACTTGGGGCATCGCCCATGGGTTGGCGCGGTACGGAGCGGCCTCCCTCGTCATCGTAGATCACGGCGTCCATGAGGATGCGATCGGGCGGTTGCCGATTGCAGCATTGCGTTTGGCGCCAGACATCGTCGCGGGTCTGCGGGCGTTAGGCTTCAGCACAACCGCCGATCTTCTCGCCCAACCGCGCGCGCCGTTGATATTGCGCTTTGGTCCCGAACTGAACCGTAGGCTCGACCAGGCTCTGGGAATGGTGCGTGAGCCTATCGAGCCGATCCGGCCGCCCGACATCATCGAGGTCCGGCGCGCCTTCGCTGAGCCGATCGGGGCGGCAGAAACGATCGCTCGATATATCGGTAAGCTCGTGGGCGACCTCTGCCAGCGGCTCGAGGCCAGAGGCCTAGGCGTCAGGCATCTCGACCTGATCTGCGAGCGCGTCGATAGCCGCACCGAAGCGGTTCGAGTGATGACCGCCGCGCCGGTTCGCCACATCCGGCGGCTGACGCGCCTGCTCACTGAAAAGATCGAGACGATCGACCCTGGGTTCGGGATCGAGATCATGTCACTTGCGGCGACGCTGGCCGAGCCCCTAGCCAACACACAGCACGTTGCCTCGCTGGTTGAGGCCGCGATACCGGACGTTTCCGGCCTGATCGATACGCTCGCCAACCGGGTCGGGGAGCGCCGGCTCTATCGTATCGCCGCCATTGCCAGCGATGTCCCGGAACGGTCCGTCCGCAAGGTACTGCCGATGGCGACCGCGACCGGCGAGAACTGGAACGGCGAGTGGCCTCGACCCTCGCGGCTTCTGGCACCGGCAGAGCCGATCGAGACGGTCGCGCTGCTGCCCGACCATCCGCCGGTGACGTTCATCTGGCGCGGCGTCCGTCGCCGCGTCAAGCGTGCAGATGGGCCCGAGCGAATCTTCGGCGAGTGGTGGCGCCGCGATGCCGAGCTCTCGGCCGTGCGCGACTACTTCCGCGTCGAGGACGAGGCCGGCGAGCGCTACTGGATCTATCGTGCCGGCGACGGCGAGAACCCGGGCACCGGGTCGCACCGGTGGTTCATCCATGGGATCTTCGGATGACCGCGCTCACCCGATACGCCGAGCTGCAGGTCACCTCGCATTTCAGTTTCCTGCGCGGAGCGTCCTCGGCCGATGAGCTCTTCGCCACAGCCGCAGTGCTTGGTATCAAGGCGCTGGCCGTGGTCGATCGCAACAGTCTGGCGGGCATCGTCCGGGCGCATGAGGCGGCCAAGTCGACCGGCGTACGGCTCATCGTCGGTTGTCGCCTAGACCTCTTTGAGGGGATGTCGGTCCTGGTTTACCCGACGGATCGAGCCGCATACTCCCGGCTCTGCCGTCTTTTGACCCATGGCAAAAAGCGCGGCGGCAAGGCGCGCTGCGTGCTTGAGTGGGCCGACCTTGTCGCCTATGGCGAAGGCCTGATCGTGGTTCTGGTCCCCGATCAGGCCGACCAAATCTGCGGCGTCCGTCTTCGCAGGCTTCGCGACGCCTTCGGCGATCGCGCCTTCTTGGCGTTGACGCTGCAGCGTAGGCCCAACGACCAACTGCGCCTGCATGATCTGTCGAACCTCGCAACTCGCATGGGGGTCCCGACGGTGGTGACCAACGACGTCCTTTTCCACGAGCCGGGCCGCCGCATGCTGCAGGACGTCGTCACCTGCATTCGCCACAACGTCACCATCGACGAACTTGGACAGCGGCGCGAGCGGCACGCCGACCGCTACCTCAAGCCGCCCGAGGAGATGCAGCGCCTTTTCCAACGCTACCCGGAGGCTCTATCGCGAACGAGCGAGATAGTGGAGCGATGCCGCTTCAACTTGGACGAGCTCGCCTATCAATATCCCGAGGAACGCGACGACCCGGCGCTGACCCCGCAGGAGACGCTTGAAAGGTTGACCTGGGAAGGGGCGCAGGCGCGCTATCCGGAAGGACTACCCGACCGCGTCCGCAAGGCGCTTGAGCACGAGTTGCGGCTGATCGCCAAGCTCGCCTATGCGCCTTATTTCCTCACCGTGAACAGCATCGTCCGCTTCGCCCGTTCGCAGGAGATCCTGTGCCAGGGCCGTGGCTCCGCCGCGAACTCCGCCGTCTGCTTCGTGCTCGGCATCACCTCGATCGACCCGGGCCGCAACGACCTGCTGTTCGAGCGCTTCGTTTCTGAGGAGCGGCGCGAGCCACCCGACATCGACGTCGATTTCGAACACGAGCGCCGCGAGATCGTGATCCAATGGGTGTTCGAGACCTACGGTCGCGATCGGGCCGCGCTGTGCTCGACCGTGATCCGGTATCGCTCGAAGGGCGCGCTCCGCGACGTCGGCAAGGCGCTCGGCCTCACCGAGGATCTGATCAGGACGCTATCGTCACAGGTCTGGACGTTCTCGAAGGACGGTGTCGGTATGAGGGAGGTCAAGGACCTCAAGCTCGTTCCCGATCGCCGCCTCCTCCTCGCGCTCGATCTTGCCCGGCAGCTGATGGGCGCGCCGCGACACCTGTCGCAGCATCCCGGCGGCTTCGTCCTGACGCATGATCGGCTCGACGAGCTCGTGCCGATCGAGCCTGCCGCCATGGCCGATCGCCAGGTCATCGAGTGGGACAAGGACGACATCGACGCGCTGCGCTTCATGAAGGTCGATGTGCTGGCGCTCGGGATGCTCAGCTGCATGAAGCGCGGCCTTGACCTTCTCGCCGAGCACAAGGGCATCACGCTCGACCTCGCGACGATCCCCGCCGAGGATCCGCGCACCTACGCCATGATCCGCAAGGCCGACACGCTCGGCACCTTCCAGATCGAGAGCCGGGCGCAGATGTCGATGCTGCCGCGGCTCAAGCCCCGGACCTTCTACGACCTCGTCGTCCAGGTCGCAATTGTCAGGCCGGGGCCGATCCAGGGTGACATGGTGCATCCCTACCTGCGCCGTCGGTCCGGCCAGGAGCCGGTCCACTACCCGACACCGGCGCTGGAGAAGGTTCTAGGCAAGACGCTCGGTGTGCCGCTCTTCCAGGAGCAGGCCATGCGGGTCGCGATCGAATGCGCCAGCTTCACGCCTGGCGAGGCCGACATGCTGCGCAAGTCGATGGCGACATTCAAGTTCACCGGCGGGGTCTCGTCGTTCAAGGACAAGCTGATCGATGGCATGGTCGCCAATGGCTACGAGCGCGCCTTCGCCGAAGGTACCTTCAAGCAACTCGAGGGCTTCGGCTCTTATGGCTTTCCAGAGTCACATGCGGCGTCCTTCGCGCTCATCGCCTACGCCTCGAGCTGGCTCAAGTGCTGGCACCCGGACGTGTTCTGCGCGGCGCTGCTGAATGCTCAGCCGATGGGCTTCTACGCGCCGGCGCAGATCGTACGCGATGCACAGCAGCACGGCGTCGAGGTTCGGCCGGTCTGCGTCAACGCCTCGCGCTGGGACTGCACCTTGGAGCCGACCTCTGACGAGGATCGGTTCGCGGTCAGACTCGGGCTTCGAATGGTGAAAGGCCTCGCAAACGCGCACGGAGGTCGCCTGGTGACGACCCGGGCCACGCTTGCATTTCAGTCGATGGATGACCTTTGGCGGCGGGCAGTGGTACCGGCGTCGGCCTTGGCGCAATTGGCCGAGGCCGACGCGTTTCGGCCAGGGCTGGGACTTGCACGGCGGGAAGCCCTATGGGCGATCAAGGGGTTGCGGGACGAGCCGATGCCTCTGTTCGCCGCAGCCTCGGTCCGCGATCAATCAGTCATCCCTGAACTGGACGAACCGGAGGTGGTGCTTCGTCCGATGACGGCCGGCGGCGAGGTGGTCGAGGATTACTCCCATGTCGGTTTAACGCTGCGGGATCATCCAGTTTCCTTCCTGCGGAAGGACCTTGCGCGGCGGCGCATCGTGACCTGCGCCGCCGCGATGACGTCGCGCGACGGGCGTTGGATCGAGGCGGCAGGCCTTGTGCTCGTCCGACAGCGTCCCGGCAGCGCCAAGGGCGTCATGTTCATCACGATCGAGGACGAGTCGGGCATCGCCAATCTCGTCGTCTGGCCAAAGGTGTTCGAACTGAATAGGCGCGTCATCCTCTCGGCCGGGATGCTTGCGGTCAGGGGCCGGATCCAGCGCGAGGGGGAAGTGGTTCATCTCGTGGTTCAGCGTTTGACCGACTTTTCGAGCGAGCTTGCAAGCGTCGGCGAGATGGCTAGGCCTCTTCAGATGAGGCACGGACGTGGCGACGAGTTTCATCACGGAAGCTCCACGCCCGATCCGCGCGACCTCCCACCGAAAGGCCTGCGCACAAGGGACATCTACGTTCGCGACCTGCACATCGATACCATCAAGGTGAAGACGCGAGATTTCCAATAAAAATCCGTTTGCCTTGGAACATCGTGTATATCAGCACCGCTAAAAAGTTTTAGTGGCGAAGACAAATTGCCGACGTAGTTCCATAATCTTGATTATGCGAATCGGAATTGTAGACGCAATATTGAGATGACACCCCTCTGCAAAGTTCAAACTACACTCCACCGCGTTTCGAGGGTTGCGGAGGTCGTGTGGCATGACGGTCATCTCTATGAGCAAGAAGGAGTTTTCCCGGCTCGACATGCTTCTCAATATCGAAGCCGGTCGAGTCACGATCGCCGATGCGACACGCCTCCTCGGCTTGAGGCGCCGCCAAGTGTTTCGGATTCTGGCCGGCTTTCGAGAACACGGTTCGGCCAGCTTGATCTCAAAACGCAGAGGTCACCCCAGCAATCACCGCCTACCGAATCAAGTGCGTGAGCTCGCCATGTTGCTAGTCAAAGAGCGCTACGCCGATTTTGGGCCGACGCTCGCTAGCGAGAAGCTGAGCGAGCTCCATGGGTGTCACGTCTCACGCGAGACCCTGCGCAAATGGATGATTGAAGACGGTCTCTGGCTGGATCGCCGACAGCGGCTGCCTTCTGTCCACCAACCACGATACCGCCGTGAACGTGTCGGCGAGCTGGTGCAGATCGACGGCTCGATTCATCACTGGTTCGAGAACCGCGGTCCCGAATGCACCCTGCTCGCCTACATCGATGATGCCACGAGTCGCTTGCAGCATGCCGCTTTCGTCGCTTCGGAATCAGGCTTCGACTACATGCGGCAGACGAAGGCCTACATCGCCAAACACGGCCGGCCGATCGCGTTCTATTCAGACAAGCATGCGATCTTCCGGGTCAACAACCGCGATGCAGCGGGTGGCAGCGGCATGACCCAGTTCGGCCGAGCACTGCACGAACTTAACATCGACATCATCTGCGCCAATACGCCATCAGCTAAAGGGCGCGTAGAGCGATCGTTCGGCACCCTTCAGGACCGCCTGGTCAAGGAACTGAGGCTCGAAGGCGTGTCAACGGTCGATGCGGCCAACGATTTTCTAGGCCGTTTCCTGTTTCAGTATAACTCAAAATTCGGAAAAGAGCCGTTGGATAAGGTCGATTCACACCGGTCGATCTCGGACAATCTAAACATGAATGACGCCATGGCCTGGAAGGAGGAGCGCACCGTCTCCAACAACCTGACACTGCAATATGACAAGATCCTCTTCATGCTTGAGCCGAGCCCGCTGACGCGTCCCCTCGCCCGCCAGCGCGTCACTGTAATCGACTACCCGGATGGAACGCTGGCGATCAAACATTGCGGCATGAGCCTGCCCTACCGGATCTTCGACAAGCTGCAGAAGGTCGACCAGGCGGCGATCGTCGAGAACAAGCGCCTCGGATCAGTGCTTGCTTACATAGCAGAACAACAAGCGGAACGAGAAAACACGAGATCTTCCAAGGCTCCACGCCGTCAGGGGCAGGACGCCCGACACATGTTCCGGTCTTGATGATAAATCACTATTGACTTATCATCCGGATTTCCTAGGGCGATGCAACCCTGACCAGCTTCGCCCTAGGAAATCCTGACCGTCAGCGACTCATCCAACGCGAAAGTGTCATCTCAACTTTGCGCGCACGGTGCCATTTCTAGCTTGCACCGACAGGAATATGTCCTTTAGCGCCAGCACGGATGCGATAAGTCAGCGCTTTTTGTCATTGACGTCATGCGCGCTTCTGTCCGTCCGAGAGCGCTGAGCATCTCTCGCCAACTCTCGCGTAAGCTGCTCCCGCCGCGTTTCCGGATCCGGCATCTTCGCTACGAATTTCCGCACCCTAGAGCGGATTCCGATCAGTCCGGATCATAGCCGCACGAGCTGAAGTAGTTGGCGCATTCCTACGGCTGGAACAGGCGACCAGATTGCCGATAAGGGACCAGAGCCCGAACACGGTCCGCTCGCCGGCCTTGCGGAGCATGGCCTTGAGGCGGGAGAATGCCTTCTCGATCGGGTTGAAGTCGGGGCTGTAGGGCGGGAGGAACAGCAGGCGGGCGCCGACGGCTTCGATAGCCTCGCGGACGCTGGCCCGCTTGTGGCTGGACAGGTTGTCCATGATGACCACGTCGCCGCGTCCGAGGTCGGGCACGAGGACCTGTCGGACATAGGCTTCGAACCAGTCGCCGTTGATCGGGCCGTCGAGCACCATCGGCGCGACCATGCCCGTCATGCGGCAAACCGGCGACCAGCGTGGTCGTCTTGCGATGGCCGTGCGGGTAGCCCATTCGCAGCCGCTCGCCCCGCCGACAGCGACCGTGGCTGCGCGTCATGTTGGTCGCTGTCCAGGTCTCGTCGATGAACACCAGCCGCTCGGGATCGAGGTCGAGCTGGCCATCGAACCAAGCCTCGCGCTGGCTCAGGACGTTGGCACGGTCCTGCTCAATCGCGTGCCCGACCTTTTTTACGCGTGATCCCGTGACGTGCGAAGAAGCGGTGCAGTGTCGAGATCGCCACCGTCACGCCCGCTTGGCCCAGTTCGCGA
Organism: Pseudorhodoplanes sp.; assembly: GCF_059499825.1. Taxonomy (NCBI): domain Bacteria; kingdom Pseudomonadati; phylum Pseudomonadota; class Alphaproteobacteria; order Hyphomicrobiales; genus Pseudorhodoplanes; species Pseudorhodoplanes sp. Next base: position 12,973 of record NZ_JCABZI010000020.1, on the reverse strand, counting down.
CGCAACTCGTCCAGCGTGATGTCGCGCCGTGCTTCGTGTAGCGCCAGCACCGTCTCCCGATGCGCCTCGATCCGCCGCGACCGCGTCTCCCCACCCTGCGGCTTGGCGGCATAGGTGCCCGTGCTGCGGCGCTGGACGTGCCACCGGATCACCGTCGCGGCTGCCACACCGAACCGCACCGCCGCAGCCCGGCAACTCATCCCCTCGTCAACCGCGGCCAGCGCCCGCGACCGCAGATCCATCGACAACGGCTTGCCCATCCATGCCGGCCTCCATCCAGCCAGTACCGTGAATCAGATCAGCGCCACCGTGTGAATCCCCCACTCGACTCAGGTCGGCCGGAAATCGCAAGCGCACGATCGCTAACCCTTCCCGGTCCGCTCGAGCTCCTTGGCATGAGCCAGGTACTGGGCTCGAATTTTGGCCTGCCGCTCACGAGCCTTTATCTCCCATGGCCGAACGCCGGCGCCGCCCGCTTTCGCCGCCGGACGACATCGTCTCGCGCACCCTTGTCAGTCTCGGGAACGACGCCGCGCCACCACCGTCGCCTTGTCGAGCTTGCGCACCTTTCCTCTCGTCCGCCGCGGCGTCGCCTCAGCCGCGACGCTACGTAAGCGAAGCTCGCCAGCGAACCGCTCGCGCCACGTCGCCAGATCAGCCTTTCGCGGATTCAGGCGCTTCCCATTGTAGCCCTGCGAGCGAACCGTCAGATGCACATGGGGGTGCTTGTCATCGAGATGCTGGACAAAAACGAAGTCGTGGTTAGCTCCGAAAGTCTCGATCGCGAACGCCCGAACGGCATCTTTCACAGCGATCGGATCGGTCCCGGGCGGCATCGACAGGATGATGTTGACTGACACCGTGCCGTTGCGGCGCCGCTTGTCGTCGAGCATTGTGTCCTCGGTCCAACGCGACTGCAGGTCCTTAAGACCTTCCCTGCCCTGCATGAGCGAGCCCTGCTCCGCTTTGCGATGGCCGGGCTGTTCAGCAGCGCGATCAATCTGCCTTATCTTAGTTCGCCGCTCTACCTGATGCAGGTCTATAACCCCGTCCTGGTCAGCGAGATCGTTACTACTTTGGTGATGCTGACCCTGATCCTGACGATCACACTGGCGACGATGGGTTTGTTCGACACCGCCCGCTCGCAACTTCTCATCCGCTTCGGCGCGAGGCTCGACGCGCTGATCTCCCGCCGTCTCTTCGAAGCTATCGTGGGGTCCGGAGAGCTCATCGCGGCGGAGATACACCAGCGTCAGCGCCAGCACGCCGAGCTCCGCGGCGGGTACAACGCCGGTCGGTAAGAAGAAGACGTGAGCGGCGATGGCACCGAGCATGACGAGGAAGGCCCAACGCGGCCAGTGCGGTCCATCCGGGTATGAACAGCCCAATTGCACACCGGCCACCTCTATGACGCCGACGACGATCAGACGCCATTGGCCGACGCCGATTTGAACGAAGGCTTCCGCTATCATCGCCGCACCCACCAGCTTAGCGCCGTCGGCTGCCAGAAATGCGCCGCCCAGTGCCAGTTTCAGAGCTCAAACGGCTCCTCGGATGCCTCTCGACGACGCAAGCTCGTTGGCGAGTGTCTGTTCCCTTTGTCTCTTTCCTGGTGAACGTGAGATATCTTTAGGGGTTAGGTTCCAACGAGCAAACTCGCCCTTTTTCGATCCAGACCATCGCTTTTGCCGATACGTCCCAAGGCCCCGGCGACTTTGAGCCGAAGGACGTACCCATGGAAGTCCACGTCGCAGCCTTCTCATGGTCATCCAGGTCGACGCCCCCAAGCCGTGATCGCCTCCGCCGCCGAAACCGATTGAGGCTTGACGCCCACCCTTGAGGGCGTGCCAGAAAATCGAGGGGCAGGCGCCGGCTGTGCCACCCCGTCGACGACGAGGTACGACCCACGCGAGACCATGTGATGGTGCGACATGGCCTCCGAGGGCATCAGCACCGGTGCGACGCACGCATCCGACCCTTCGAACGTCCGAGCCCAATCATCTCTTGAACGAGTTCTGAACACGGACTCGAGGCGAGCGTGCAGGGCAGGACGCCGGCGGACGTCGTCGCGCTCGTCCACGTCGCCCGTTTCGATTCCGGCCTCGACGCAAAGCAGCTCGTAGAACTTCGGTTCGATCGCGCCGACGGCCACATGCTTTCCGTCCGAGCATTCGAATGTCCGATAGTACGGCGCACCCCCGTCGAGCATGTTGGATTCGCGATGGTCCGACCATTCGTCCCTCGCCGCAAGGTCGTGGACCGTCGACATCAGAGAGGCGGCGCCGTCACAGATCGCCGCGTCGACGACCTGCCCCTGCCCCGTCCGCGCCGCGGACAAGAGCGCAGCAAGCACCCCCGTCACGAGATAAAGCGCGCCGCCACCGTAATCGCCGACGAGATTGAGCGGAGGCATAGGTCGATCGCGAACCCCGATCGCCGACAATGCCCCGGTGATCGCGATGTAATTGATGTCGTGCCCAGCAGCATGGGCCAAGGGCCCGACCTGTCCCCAACCCGTCATCCGGCCGTAGACGAGCCGGGAGTTGCGGGCCAGGACGACCTCCGGTCCCAGTCCGAGGCGTTCCATCACGCCGGGTCGGAACCCCTCGACGAGGGCGTCCGCGCGCACTACGAGATCAAGCGCGGCGTTCATGCCTTCGGGGGACTTCAAATCCAGTACCACTGTCTTGCGGCCCCGGGCGACGATGCCGTCCGCATACCGATCGACGCCTCCCGGCCGGTCGATCCGAACGATGTCGGCACCCATGTCCGCCATCAACATGCAGGCGAAGGGGCCGGGACCGATCCCCGCGAACTCGACGAGCCGCAAGCCCGCCAACGGTCCTTGAGGCTGCAGTCGGTTCTCTACGGGATCATACGCGGTCCCGGCATCCGTCATCTCGTGCTTCTTTCCGGGACCGTCGCAATCGGGTCTTGGTCTCGCGCGGGTGTGTCCGAACCGCCGCCTTCCATGGTTCGGCCGATCCTGTCGCGCTTGATGGTGACGCCAGCGGCTTCCCTGTCCCAACTTTCCGGCGTCACTCCGGCGCTGCGAAGGATATGCTTTTGCACCTTCTGCGTCGGCGTCTTGGGCAGATCGTCGAGAACGCGGATGTAGCGCGGGATCATGAAGTGGGCCATGCGCGGGCGCAAGAAATCGATGAGCTCCAGCGGATCGAGAAGCGCGCCCTCCACCAGCGAGACCGCGACCAACACGTCGTCCTCGGCGACATCGCTCGGCACGGCGACGGCGGCGGCCTCCCGCACGGCGGGATGGGCGCAGATTTCCGCCTCGACCTCAAAGGAGGAGATGTTCTCGCCACGCCGTCGGATCGCGTCCTTCATGCGGTCGACGAAGAAAAATTCGCCCGCCTCGTCGACGCGGAAGCCATCGCCAGTGTGGAACCAGCCATTGCGCCAGGCGCGCACGGTGGCCTCGGGATCCTTGTAGTAACCATGATTCAACGCCCATGGCCGATCGGTGCGCACGATCAGCTCGCCGATCTCGCCCGGCGCCACAGCGATATCGTTCTCGTCAACGATCCGGACCTCGACGCCCGCGCGCGGCCGACCTGCGCTTGCCGCTACGTCCGGATTTTCGCCCGACACCAGGGGGCAGGACACCTCCGTCATGTTGAAGATGGTCATCCAGCGCAGTCCGTAGCGCCGGCCGAAGGCGATGGCGCCCTCATCGAGCGGCAAGGCGACGACCGAACGCAGCCGGTGGCCGGCCGAGGCGCCGTCATCGGGCCGTTTCATTAGGAATCCGGCCATGACGCCGAGCAGGATGAGCGTGGTGACGCCGGTCTCGCGGACGATCGGCCAAAACTGCTCCGTCCTGAAAGAGGCGACGAGCACAATCGAGCCGCCGCGGCAAAGCATCCAATAGACCGGCCCGGTGCCGCCGGCATGGAATAGCGGCAGGTTGACCAAGAACCGGTCGCCGCCATCTACCAGGGGAAAGCCCTCGCCCATCGCATGCAGGTGCAGATATGAGGAGAGCACCCCCTTGGATAGGCCGGTCGTGCCGGAGGTGTAGAGGATCGCCTGCGTGTCCCAAGGCGCGATCGGCCGCTCAATCGGGACAGGGAGATCGCTCGCCGCGCCCAGCGCCGAGGCTTCTAGGAGCTCGAGGCCGTCTATCGCCTCGGCTGTGCCGCCGAGCACGACGACCCGTTCGAGCCGGGCCTTGTCGATGTCGGCCAGGCGCGCGACGAGATCGGCATGGACGACCGCGACCGCCGCGTCCGAATTCGCCACGACGTGCGCGAGAATGCGGCCGCGATAGGCGGTGTTGATCGGGACGTAGACGGCCCCGAGATAATTGATCGCGAACCAGGTTTTCAGGGCATCGCGGCCGCTCGGCAGCCAGACCAGGACATGGTCGCCCTGCGCCACGCCGAGCTTTCGCAGGGCATGTGCGGCGCCGCGGACCTCGCTGCGAAGCTGGCCAAAGGTCCAGCTCGTGCGATCCTCGAAGACGCCGAAAATCGTCTCGGGCGTTTCATCCGCAAACCGGTCGAGCACATCGCGCAGCACGCAATCGCGGGCCGGCGCATGAAGGATATCATCGCTCATCGGCACGCCTCTTCCACGGTAGTCCTGCCGCGACCATCATTTCAGATCGGCGCGATCGCGCGAATTTTCGGCGGCAGGTCACGGCGTCTGCGCGCCGGCGCCCGTTCGAGCACCTCGATCAGCCTCGCGCGGGTCTCGTCGGGTTCAATGACGTCGTCGATGCCAAAACCCTCGGCTGCCTTGACCGACCCGATGCCGGCGCGGATGGCGTCGATCAACTCCTGCCGGCGCGCCTTCGGATCGGGCGCGGTCTCGTAGTCCTTGCGATAGGCGACATCGACGGAGCCTTCGACCGACATCGCGCAGATCTCGGCCGTCGGCCAGGCGAAACAGGCGTCGGCGTCGAAACTGCGCCCGCCGGCCATGGCGAGATAGCCGAGCCCGTAGCCCTTGCGCAGGATGACGGAGATGCGCGGCACCGTGGCGTGGCCGAGTTCGAACAGCATCTTGGCGCTGCGCCGGCCGAGCGTCGAGCGCTCGGCGCCGCTGCCGATCGAAAGGCCGGGAATGTCGACGAGATAGATCAGCGGCAGGCCGAACGCGTCGCAAAGCGCGATGAAATGACCCGCCTTCTCGCAAGCGTCGGCATCGAGCATGCCGCCTTTGACGAGCGGCTGATTGGCGATGACGCCGACCGAACGGCCGCCGAGCCGCGCGAAGGCTGTTATGATGTTGCGCGCAAAACTCGGCTTGAGCTCGAAGACGCTGCCGGGATCGACGAGGCCCGCCACGACCGCGCCCATGTCGTAGGAGCGGCGCGTATTCGCCGGCACGAGGCGTTCGAGGCTCAGGGACTCCGGGGCTCCCGGCGGCGACGACAGCATTGGCGACGGCAAGCCCGCATTGGAGGGCAGGTAGGACAGGAAGCGCCGGATCGCGTCGAGCGCGGCCTCCTCGCTGTCGGCCCCGAAATCGGCCAGGCCCTGCGCATCGACCTGCACGGCCGTCCCGCCCAAGGCCTCGGCCGTGGCTTCCTCGCCGGTACCGGCCCGCACCAGCGCCGGACCGGCCAGCCCCATCGTCGAGCGCCCCTTCACCATCACCACGAAATCGGCCATGGCACTGTAGTTGGTGTTGGCCGCGAAGCCCGCACCGAGCACAGCGGAGACCATTGGCACCCAGCCGGTCATGCGCGCGAATTCGTGGAAGATGGTGACGGCCGCCGCATAGGCACGCGAGCTCTGGCCGTCCTGGATGCGGTGTCCGCCACCGTCGAGCAGCATGACCAGCGGGATCCCTTGGGTCTTCGCCAGGGTTGCGGCGCGCTCCATCTTGGCGCCGCCGAGATGGCCGGAGCTGCCGCCGAAGACGGTAAAGTCTTGGGCGATCACCATGACCGGCCGACCATCAACGCGTGCCGAGCCGGTGACGACGCCGTCGGCCGGAGCCTCGCGGGTGAGTTTCTCGCCGCGGATCAGGCCGCCGAATTCGGTGAAGGTTCGCTCGTCGCATAGCCGGGCGATGCGCTCACGCGCCGTCAGCGCGCCGCGCTTGCGCTGCCGCGCCACGGCGTCGGACCGGCCCTCGTCGAGCAGGCCTGCCCGTTTCGCGCGCAGTTCGCCGAGATGAGCAGCGGCCTCGACGTCTTCAGGGGCCATGGCATTGGCAGGCGTACCAGTGACTGTCCCTAATTCGATGACGATCATGGTCTCGCCCATTGCGACGGCGGCGCCCGCAACGCCATGGACGCTGCGAACCGTGCCGGAGATCGGCGCCGTCAGCAGGTGCTCCATCTTCATGGCCTCGATCACGGCCAAGCGTGCGCCCGCCTCGACCGCATCGCCCACGGCGACATCGATGGCGACGAGCAGGCCGCCCATCGGCGAGACGACGCGCTCCAGCCCGTCCGCCATGGCGAGAGGCTCGTCTGCGTCGGCCGCCGCGCGGTTGGGCGTAGCCTGCGCGGCGAAGCGCGAGATGCCGGGCTGGGCCGCCACGAGCACCCCTGCCTTGCGCCCGACCAGCGTCGTGTCGAAGGCGCCGGCGGCGACCTCGGCGTCGGCAAGCAGGCTCATCAGGAAGCCGCGATTGGTTTCGACGCCGGCGATGCGGAAGCCGCCCAACGCCCGTTCGAGCTTGGCGCGCGCGTCCTCCCAGCGGCCGGACGGCGCGAAGACGATCAGCTTGGCCAGCAGGGAATCGAAGCTCGCCGTCGTCCGGTAGCCGCTGTAGCCGAAGCTCTCGACGCGGATGCCGGCGCCGCCCGGCGGATCGAAGGCCGACAGCGCGCCCCCCGTCGGCAGGGCGGAGCCGTCCGCCACGACGCGCTCCATGTTGATGCGCGCCTGCACTGCCATGCCTCGCGCGACGACCGCCTCTTGAGACAGGCCGAGCTCGGCAAGGTTCTCGCCGCAAGCCAGTCGAATCTGCGTCTTGACGAGGTCGATCCCCATGACCTCCTCCGTCACCGGATGCTCGACCTGAAGGCGCGGATTGGCCTCCATGAAAACGAAGCGCCCGGCCTTGTCGTCGACGAGGAACTCGATCGTCGTTAGGCTGGTCACCCGTCCGGCGCGCGCCAGCGTCAGCGCGGCGTCGCACAGAGCCTGCCTCATAGGTGCGGCAAGATGCGGGGCGGGCGCGATCTCGATCAGCTTCTGGTGCCGGCGCTGCAGGCTGCATTCGCGCTCGCCAAGATGCAGGATGGCACCGGTCGCGTCGCCGATCACCTGCACCTCGATATGGCGCGCCGGGCGGATCAGCTCTTCGACATAGAGCGCGTCCGAGCCGAAGGCCGCGAGCGCCTCCGAGCCCGCCCGCCTGAATGCGTCCGGCAGGTCCTCGCGGCGCTCAACCACCCGCATGCCGCGTCCGCCGCCGCCGGACAGAGCTTTGACCATGACCGGACCGCCAAGCGCGGCCATCTCCGCATCCGCCTCTTCGAACGAGGTCGCCCGGCTGGTGCCGCGGGCCAGCGGCAGGCCGACCTCCAGCGCAAGCCGCCGCGCCGCGGCCTTGTCGCCGAACAGCTCCAACGTCTCCGGCGACGGACCGACGAAGATCAGGCCGGCGTCAGCGCAGGCTCGGGCGAAACCGGCATTCTCCGAGAGGAACCCGTAGCCCGGGTGCAAAGCGTCACAGCCGGCCGCAACGGCGGCCGCGACGATGGCGGCGCCGTCGAGATAGGCAGCCGCGCCCGAATGCGGCAGTGCGAGAGCCTCGTCGGCGCGCGCCACATGCAGGCAGGCTGCGTCCTCCGCGCAAAAAACGGCAACGCTTATGATGCCAAGCTCGGCTGCGGCTTGGGCGATGCGGATCGAAACCTCGCCGCGATTGGCGATCAGAAGCTTGCTGATCATCGCGCCGCCGTCCCGATCCTACGCACGTTCATCGCCTCAGCAGTGGACATTCGCTCTCGGACGCCGGACGGAAGGCCTCCACTCCCGGAATGGTCGTGAGAATTTTCAACGTGTCGCCCGGCGAGGTCGATTCCGACGGCTTCTTGACCTCGCCGAAATACATGTCGCGCAGCAGGCGCCCATCCGGCCTGATGCTAGCGGCCTTGGTCATGAAATCATCGACGGGCAGCCCATTGAAAGCCGCCAGCACCGCGCCGGTATCCTTGCTGCCGGCCTGTTTCACTGCCTTTAGATAATGCAGGGTGCTGCTGTAGACCGTCGCCTGGACATCCGTCGGGATGCGCCCGCCATGGCGGGCCTGGAACCGTTTCGACCAGGCGCGGGTTGCATCGGTCTGGTCCCAGTAGAAATCGGTCACCACCGGCGCGCCCTGGGCGCTCTGCAGGCCAAGCGCCTGGATATCCATCGTCGTGAAGAACAGCGGCACGATTCGCTGGCTGACGCCGAACTCGGCCGCCTGCTTGATCATCGCTTGGGTGTCGGCGCCGCCAGTAGAGAGCGCGATCACGTCGGCCTTGGAGGCCTGCGCCTGCAGGATGAAGGAGGCGAAATCCTTGGTGCCGAGAGCATAGCGGACCGTTCCGACCACGGCGCCGCCATTGGCCCTCACAACCGAGACGGTGTCCTGCTCGAGCGTATGCCCGGATGAGTAGTCGATCGTGATGAAGAACCAGGATTTTCCGCCGGCCTTCATGATGCCGGTCGCCGCGCCCTTGCCGAGCGCATAGCTGTCGTAGCCCCAAACAAAGCCGTGCGGCGAGCACAACTTGCCGCTCAGATCCTTGTTGTTCAGGCCGGAGAAGACGACGATTTTTTTCTTTTCCTGCGCCAAGGCCTGGACCGGCAGGGCGAGGCCCGAGTTCAAAACGTCGACGACGACATCGACGCCCTCGGCGTCATACCAGCGCCGGACGACGCCGACGCCGATATCGGCCTTGTTCTGATGGTCGGCCGAGACGATCTCGACCGGCTTCCCCAGCAGCGAGCCGCCGAAATCCTCGATCGCCATGGTCGCCGCGACCACCGAGCCGCGACCGCCGAAATCCGAATAGATGCCCGACATGTCGCTGAGCACGCCGATCTTGACCGCTCCCTCGGCGGCGAATGCGGTGCGGCGGCCCCCCGCGGCGATTGCGAGCGCCGAAGCCGCGAATGTGCGGCGTGAGATCATCGTCGTCCTCCCTCTGATTTCAGGCCGTTTGACGCCCGTTACGATCAGCTTATTGCACCTTGCAAAATAATCAATAGAGTAATTGATTATGGTCTCGACCTCCTCCCGGATTAAGCTTTTCGCTCCCGCCAGCCACGCCGCCGGAGCCATGACGGACGACGCCTCACGCCCTCGCCCCGCGAAGATCCCACCGCGCAGGCGCCCTCCCGGCCGGCCGCGCCGCGACGAAGCGGGCTCCACACACCGGACGCGGGAGCTCCTGCTCGACGCCGCGATCAAACTGTTCGCTCACCATGGCTACGATCCTGTCACGACGGGCGCCGTCGCCGAGGCGGCGGGTCTCTCGCAGTCGATGGTGCATTATCATTTCGGCTCGAAATCGAATCTCTGGGAGCAGGCGATCAGGCGGATGATGAAGCGCCGCGGCGCGCTCTTCCGCGCCGCGGCGCGCGATCTCGCCGGCCTCGGCCCGCTTGATAAGCTGAAAGCGCTGATCCGGCGGCTGATCGAGGCCAATGCGCGCAATCCGGATTTCGTCAGGATCGCAGTGCACGAGGGAACGGTGCGCAGCCCGCGCCTGACCTGGCTGGTCGAGAACTATTTCGCGGCCGGCTACCATGTCTTCGATGACGTGGTGCGCGAGGCGATCGCGGCCAAGGCAATCCCCGACCTTCCCGTGCACGACGTCACCAATGTGATCACGTCGGCCGCCTCGCTGACCTTCGGCCTGAAGGCGATGGTCGAGGACATCTACGACATCGACCTGCGCGATCCGGTTCGCATCGCATCCTTCGCCGATACCGTCATCCGCATCATCTTCGACGGCATTCTGAAGGCACCGGCCTCAGCGCCGCAGGCTCAGCCGAATGCGACGCGTCGGCCGTCTCGCCGCGCCCGACGGCCGAACGAAGAGGGCAAGCGGTGAAAGCGGACGGCGTAGCGGCGATCGTGACGGGCGGAGCCTCCGGGCTCGGCGGATCGACGGCCAAGCGGCTGGCGGCGGCGGGGGCCCGGGTCACGATCCTTGATCGAGATGAAGCCATGGGCCCGGCGGCGGCGCGGTCGATCGACGGCCAATTCATCCGCGTCGACGTGACCGACGAGGACGGGATCGCGAGCGCGCTGGCCGAGGCCGAACGTCGCCATGGCATCGCGCGCATCCTGGTGAACTGCGCCGGCATCGGCGCGCCGGCAAAAGTGGTCGCGCGGGACGGCTCTCCCCTGCCGCTCGATGCCTTCGCGAAGATCGTCATGGTCAATCTGTTCGGCAGCTTCAACGTGCTGTCGAAATTCGCCGCCCGTCTGCATCGGGCCGAGCCGATCGGAGCCGAGCGTGGCGTCATCGTCAACACGGCCTCGGTCGCGGCCTTCGACGGCCAGATCGGCCAGGCCGCCTATGCCGCTTCGAAAGGTGGCATCGTCGCCATGACGCTGCCGATCGCGCGGGAGCTGGCGCGCCACGCCATTCGCGTCGCCACCATTGCACCGGGGCTTTTCCTTACTCCGCTCCTCGCGGCCTTGCCGCAGGAGACGCAGGATTCGCTTAGCCGCCAGGTGCCGTTCCCGCCGCGCCTGGGCGATCCCGACGAATTCGCGATGCTGGTCGAGGCGATCATCGCCAATCCGATGCTCAACGGCGAGACCATCCGGCTCGACGGGGCGATCCGGATGGCGCCGGCCTGACACTCGGCCGGGCGGCAGCCCAACTGGCGAAAGGAGATGGACAATGGCGGAGGCCTATATCGTGGATGCCGTGCGCACAGCCGGCGGCCGGCGCGGCGGCAAGCTCGCGGGCTGGCACCCGGCCGATCTCGGCGCCGAGATCCTGAATGCCTTGGTCGCGCGGACCGAAATTGATCCTGCCGCCATCGACGACGTGATAGTCGGCTGCGTAACGCAGGGCGGCGAGCAGGCTTTCGCACTGGGGCGCAACGTCGTGCTGGCCTCGCAACTGCCCGACAGCGTGCCGGCCGTAACGATCGACCGCCAGTGCGGGTCCTCCCAGCAAGCGGTCCATTTCGCCGCCCAAGCCGTGATGTCGGGGACGCAGGATCTTGTCATCGCGGCCGGCGTCGAAAGCATGAGCCGCGTGCCCATGTTCAGCAACGTCGAGCTATATCGGCAGGCGGGCATGGGAACAGGGCCGATCAGCCCACGTATCGCCAACCGCTACGGCGTGTCCGGGTTCAGCCAGTTCGAAGGGGCGGAAATGTTGGCTCGCAAGCATGGACTGTCCCGCGACGACCTCGACCGTTATGCGCTCGAAAGCCATCGTAAGGCCTCGGCCGCCTCGATGACGGGGGCCTTTGCGGAAGAAATCGTCACCCTCGCCCTACCCGACGGCAGCGTTCACCAGCGCGACGAGGGTATTAGGACAGATGCCTCGCTCGCCGGTATCGCTGCCGTAAGACCGCTCACCGAGGGCGGATTAACGACCGCGGCCAACGCAAGCCAGATCTGCGACGGAGCCTCGGGCATCCTCATTGCCAGCGAGCGGGCCGTGAGGGATCACCACCTCGTGCCCATGGCCCGCATCCACCATCTCTTCGTTAGCGCGGGTGACCCGGTGATCATGTTGGAAGAGCCGATCCATGCGACCCGCCGTGCGCTCGACCGAGCAGGTATGCGTATCGAGGATATCGACTTGTTCGAGGTTAACGAGGCGTTCGCCTCGGTTCCGCTCGCCTGGCTAAGCCTTACCGGCGCCGACCCGTCCCGGCTCAACGTCAACGGCGGCGCCATCGCGCTCGGCCACCCCTTGGGTGCCAGCGGGACTAAGCTGATGGCGACACTCGTCCACGCCCTGCGAGCCACCTCGAGGCGCTTCGGTCTGCAAACAATGTGCGAGGCGGGCGGAAGCGCGAACGTGACCATTGTTGAAGCCGTCTGATGAGCAGCGGATTTGCGACGTATCCGGCTGCCTGCGCAGGCTGTCATCCCGCTGCGGTTGATCCTGGCGAAGCTAATCTGATCGACTGGAGCTACAAGGTGATCAAGCTTCACGGCCTGCCCGTCGTGGCGAAGGTCCTGCAGATGTGGCTCGCTTATAGCCGCATCCCGATCGTGCGCACCTATTCCCGCGAGACGCAGAAGATGGTCTCAACGCGCATGATTGTGTTTCGGCGTGCAAGTTCGACCCCGTGAGGCGGGGGATCTGCGTCCAATTTTGGGGCTGACGCATTTTCGCTGCAGCTCAGGGCGTCGACGCGCCGATCAGCCGAGCTTGGAGGAGATCGATCTTCCCGCGGCCGTACATCTGCCTTTTGACGAATTTGAGCCTGGTGATCCGACCTTCGGTCTGCCCGTTCGACCATGGCAGCCCGATCGCGGCTCGCACGGCCGCCTCGTCCTTGACGATGCCGCGGCCGAAGGTGGCGACGAGCCTGCCAAGCGCGCGGTCGATCCATGATCCAAGATCGGCGTCGTCCCTCCTGCGGACCATGGCATGGAAGTCGGCGATGGTCTCTCGCACTTCGACGACAGCGGGGAACCGCGCCGCCGTCTGACGGGCCGACAAACCAGCCGTCGAGGCCTTCAAAACCCGCCCGCGAAGATCGTCGCTCAATGCTCGTGCCATCGCCGACCTCTTCGACGCTGACGTTGAACCAGGCCCCGAGCCGTCCATCACGTCACAATCGATTTAACCCAAGCCGGAAGCGCTTTAATTCAAGCGGCGCGACGGCCCATCGATTGCACGGGTTTTGCCTTCGCGCCGTTTGCGGAAGCATGGGTGCAGAAGGTCGCGACCATTCCATCGAGATGCTGAATTTGGTTCAGAAGCGAGGTGGCGCTGGCGGCGCTTTCCTCGGCGAGCGCCGCGTTCTGCTGGGTCATCTCGTCCATATGGGCGACGGTCTGGCTCATC
>NZ_JCABZI010000019.1:0-240120 GCF_059499825.1 Pseudorhodoplanes sp. | reverse complement strand
CGGTGCGTTCGGCGAACTGCCTGAAGAACGACAATATCGTCTATATCGGCGACCTGGTTCAGAAGACCGAAGCCGAGATGCTCCGCACCCCGAATTTCGGCCGCAAGTCGCTGAACGAGATCAAGGAAGTGCTGGCGCAGATGGGCCTGCATCTCGGCATGGAAGTGCCGGGTTGGCCGCCGGAGAACATCGACGACCTCGCCAAGCGTTTCGAGGATCATTACTGAGTTTGAGTTGAGAGCCGTGGCGGACTTATGTCCGCCACGGCTTTATTTTGGGCGAACGCAGGAAGCCCACCTGAGCACACAGCGTCCGGCGGATTGTCGTGACAATGAGAGAAGAGAAGGAATAGTCCCATGCGTCACGGTAATGCGCACCGCAAGCTCAACCGCACCGCCGAGCATCGCAAGGCGATGTTCGCCAACATGTGCGCGGCGCTGATCAAGCACGAGCAGATCATCACCACGCTGCCGAAAGCCAAGGACCTGCGTCCGATCGTCGAGAAGCTGATCACGCTCGGCAAGCGCGGCGACCTGCATGCGCGCCGCCAGGCGGTCTCGCAGATGCGTGATGTCGCCATGGTCAAGAAGTTGTTCGACGTGATGGGCCCTCGCTACAAGGACCGCAACGGCGGCTACACCCGCATCATCAAGGCCGGCTTCCGCTATGGCGATTCCGCTCCGATCGCGGTGATTGAGTTCGTCGATCGCGACGAGGACGCCAAGGGTCTGGATTCCGGACCGGTGCAGGCGAAGGCGGTCGATGAGAACGCCTCGGCGTGATCGTTGCGACCACCATTGAATTTACGAGAGCGGCGCTTTGCGCCGCTCTTTTTTTGTTCGCCTGCGGCGTGACCGACGTGCGCGCCGAGGGTGGACCAGCCAATGCCCTGCTGGAGGCGGCAGCGAAGGGCGATGCGGCAGCGGTCGAGCGATCGCTCGCGGCGGGCGTGAAAGTGGACATCCGCGACGCCGCAGGCCGCACGCCACTGTTGCTGGCCACCCACGGCAATCACATCGAGGCGGCGCGGCTTCTCATCGCGGCCGGCGCCGATGTCAACGCCAGGGACGGCATCCAGGACAGCCCGTATCTCTATGCGGGCGCCCGTGGCCGGACCGAGATTTTGAAGATGACCCTGGCCGCTGGCGCCGACCTGAAAAGCCTCAACCGCTACGGCGGCACCGCGCTGATCCCGGCCTGCCATTACGGGCATATCGATGCGGTCAAGGTTTTGCTGGCGACGAAAATCGATATCGACCACGTCAACAATCTCGGCTGGACCGCGCTTCTCGAGGCGGTGATCCTCGGCGACGGAGGAGCGGTCCACACGGACATCGTGCGGCTGCTGCTTGAGGCCGGTGCAAATCCGTCGATTGCGGACCGCGACGGTGTCACGCCGCTGGGACACGCAAGGCGGCGCGGTTACACGGCGATGGTGCGGCTCCTCGAGGCGCACGCCGCGCGATAAGCTCAGTCCCAGCCAGTCAGCACGATTTTGCCCCGGGCCTTTCCGCTTTCCAGCATGGTGTGAGCGCGCTTTAGATTGGCGGCATTGATCGTGCCGTAGTCATCGCCGAGCGTTGTCTTGATCACGCCGTCATCGACCAGCGCGGAAACGTCGTTCAGGAGATTGTGCTGCGCGATCATGTCCGCGGTCTGGAACAGGCTGCGCGTGTACATGAACTCCCAGTGCAGGGCCACGCTCTTTCGCTTCAGCAGCGAGACCGCGAGCGTGGCCGGATCGTCGATCAGCGCAAGGTGCCCTTGGGGAGCAATGAGATCGGCGAGCGCTTCGAAATGCGTGTCGGTGTTGGTCAGGCTTGCAATGAGAGCGACCGGCGGCAAGCCCAATGTTTCGATCTGCGCCCGCAACGGCTTGCTGTGATCGATGACCGCGTGCGCGCCGAGATCGAGGCACCATTGCCTGGTCTCCGGGCGCGACGCCGTGGCGAGCACCGTCAGTCCGGTCAGGCGCCGCGCCAGCTGGATGAGGATCGAGCCAACGCCACCGGCTCCGCCGACGATCAGCAAGGTCCGGTTGTCGGGTGACTTTCCCGGCCGGACGGCGAGCCGGTCGAACAGCAATTCCCAGGCGGTGATCGAGGTGAGCGGTAGCGCCGCGGCCTCGGTGAAGGATAGCGACTTCGGCTTCCGGCCGACAATGCGCTCATCGACCAGATGCAATTGCGCATTGGCGCCCGGCCGGTCGATCGCGCCGGCGTAATAGACTTCATCGCCCGGCTTGAACAACGTGGCATCCGGTCCGGTCGCATCCACAATGCCGGCGACATCCCAGCCGAGCACCGCGACCGATCCCTCCGCCGGCGTCGACCGCATGCGCATCTTGGTGTCGACGGGATTGACCGAGATCGCCCGGACCGAAACGCGCAGGTCGCGGCCGTGTGGCTCCGGGGCCGGAACGTCGACATCGAGCAGGGACTGCGCGTCCGCAATGGGGAGGGACTTGTAGTAGCCGATGGCCTTCATGGGGCGGGCTCCGGTTCAGGTCTGGCGAGGGCAATTCAGGCTCCGCAAGACGTGAAGCCACTATGCTGCAATTTCAAGTGCCGCGCCCGTTGAAGACAGGCTGCCATGCTTTTGAGGCGCTTCGCGTGAAAACGACCGACGGCGCAGGCAATTTCACGGGAGGGCGGGACCGCGGACATGCCGCAACGCGTGCCGCATGGAAATCCCGGCATTTGCGCAGATTGCGTGTCGATTTGCGCGGAATGAGACATGATTTCCGGCGAAGACCACCGCCTCGAACTTCCGCGACATCGTCTGGCAAATTAAAATGATCCCAGACTGGGGCTGGAGATTTTCCGATGATTCGTCTCGTTTTCGTGGCCGCGGCAATTGCTGCCGGCGCTTCGTCTGCGCTTGCGCAATCGCCGGCGCAGCGCGGCGAGTATCTGGTCAATTCGATCTTGAATTGCGGCGGCTGCCATACGCCGCGCGGGCCGGCCGGTGCGGACAAGCCTTTTGCCGGCGGCAACGTGTTCGAGACGCCGGCTTTCAAGGTCTACACATCCAACCTCACGCCGGACAAGGAAAGCGGACTCGGAAACTGGACTGCGGAGCAGATCAAGACCGCCATCATGAAAGGCGTGCGGCCGGACGGCACGGTGCTCGCGGTGATGCCGACCGCTTACTATACCGTGTTGACGCCGACCGACGCCGACGCCATCGTGGCCTATCTGCGCTCTCTGAAGCCGATCAGGAATGCCGTGCCGACGCCGGAATACAAGGTTGCGCTGAAGCCGGATCTGACGCCGCCGCCCATGGGCAAGATCAGTCGCAAGGCGCGCCGCGGCTATTATCTCGCGACCGTCGGCCATTGCATGGAGTGCCATTCGCCGCGCGTGAAAGGAGTTTCGCAAGTGCCGGGCGAGATGGGTGTGGGGCGCCACGAATTCAACGGGCCGTGGGGCGTTTCGACATCCCGCAACATCACCTCCGACAAGAAGGCCGGACTCGGTGCCTGGACCGATGCCGAGATCAGGCGCGCGATAACACAAGGTGTGAGCCGCAACGGCGACAAGCTGAAGCCGCCGATGGGCTATGCCTCCTATGCGAAGATGTCCGACAAGGACATGCGCGACCTGATCGCTTATCTGCGGACTGTGCCGCCGAAGAAATAGAGCGGCTGCCAGGCTATCCGCTCCGGAAAAGGCGAGGCACGATTCGGTCCCTTGCCCGTGCCTGTCCAACTACGCACGATAAAGCGAGCGCCTTACTGCTTCTTCTGGCGGCCGGTACGCAGCGCGTTGTAGAGGTCGGCCGGCGCGAAATCGTCGGTCAGCATGACGCCCTGCGCGAGATTGGGCTTGTCCAGCGGCTTGGCGACCAGGTCGGGCAGGGGAAAGCGGAACTTGAACGTCTCCTGCATCTCGCCGGCACGCTTGACGATCGCGTCGCGGTCGCGCGGCTTCAACGTGGCGACGGCGATCACTTCGCCTTCACCGCTCGGATACGGATGCAGCACGGGAAATACGGCGCCGATGGTCCGCAACGCCGAGTAATACAGTTTGGTCCCGTCATGGATGTTCATGGCAATCGCGCCATCCGGCGTCAGGTTGCGCTTCACCAGCTGGAAGAATTCCCGCGTCAGAAGATGGAACGGAATGTAGCCGCCGTGGAAGGCGTCCAGGATGATGAGGTCGTAGGGCTGCTTGTTGCGGTTGAGAAAGACGCGGCCGTCGCCATCGATGTAGCGCACGCGCTCGCTTTCGCGGATGCCGAAATATTTCTTGGCCGCGCTGATCACGCCGGGGTCGATCTCCACCGTGTCGATCACGACGTTGGGCATGTGGCGGCCGAGATAGGTTGAGATCGAGCCGCCGCCGAGACCGATCATCAGGATACGCTTCAGTTCGGCCGGGTAGGTCACCGCCATGGTCATCTGACGGGTGTAAGCGAGCGGAAGGTCGTCGGCATCCTTGAGGTTGATCGAGGATTGGGTGAAGTCCCAGCCCTTGAGCTGAAACGCCATGTGAAGCTCGGCGTTTTCCTTGAAAACGAAGATGTCGTTGTAGGTGGTTTCGACGTGATCGAGCTGCCCGTCCTTGCGGGTGAGCAATTGCTCGCGCACCGTCATGTCGACGAGCTCCTCGCCCGACGCGGCGTGGGGCATGAGCGCAACCGAGCCCGAGGCCAGCGCGCCCGCGATCAATGCGATCGGAAGCGCACGCACCAGCCGCTGCGCGGCCATCAGCGCCAGTCCCGACAGGATTCCGGCAATGCCGGCGGTGATCGTGATCGCGCGCGAACCCATCGTCGGGATCAGATAGAAGGTTGTGCCGAGCGTGCCGACGATGCTGCCGAAGGTGTTGACGCCGTAGACGGTGCCGGAGACGCGTCCGGAATGCGCGGGGTTGCGCAGCAGGAGACGGATGCCGAATGGCGAAAACATTCCGAGAAATGTGACCGGAAAGAACAGGATCGCGATCGAAGCAACGAGGCTGCCGGCGCGCACATCGTCGATGCCCGCCAGCAGCATTTCCAGCATCCGTTCGGCGAAAACCGGAACCAGCAGGATATAGACCGAGCCGATGATGACGGTCAGGCCGAGCACGGTGAGGGAGGGGGCGCGGTCGGCGAGCCAGCCGCCGAGGAAATAGCCGACGCACAACGCCGCCAGCACGGTCGAGATCAGTGCCGCCCAGGTGTAGATGCCGCTGCCGAAATATGGGTTCAGGTAGCGCGAGCCCAGCATCTCGAAGCTCATCACGATGGTGCCGACCACGAAGGCCGCCACATAGACGATGACCGCTACCGAGGTCGCAGTCTTATTCACCTGATCGGTCACAAATATCTCCCCAGCTCCATTTCCGCCCCCCGCCGGGTGGCCGGAGACCCGGCGCAAGCTTCTGGTCTTATTGAATTATTGGCCGTGGCGGATGAATGGCATGTGTACGGGACCGCCCTTCATTTGGCGCTCCGTTCGGCCTATATCTGACGTCGGATTCTGGGGAATTTCGCATGACCGAACGCCGCACGCTCCGAACGATGCTCGTCACCCTGGGGCTAACGATTCTCGCCTTCGTACCCTTCGCGCAGGCTCAGGAACGGGCGCTTCCAGGCTCGCTGGCTGAAATGAAGCTGTCGTTTGCTTCGGTCGTCAAGCGGGCGGCTCCGGCCGTGGTCAATGTGTATGCCGCGCGGACGGTCGAGGTGCGCAACCCGATGTTCGAGGACCCGCTGTTCCGCCGCTTCTTCGGGGCGCCCGGCAACATCCCGCGCGAACAGATGCAGCGCTCGTTGGGTTCCGGCGTGATCGTCGACCGCGGCGGGCTCATCATCACCAACAACCATGTGGTTGAGGGCGCCACCGAGGTGAAGGTGTCGCTGGCCGACAAGCGCGAATTCGAGGCCGAGATCGTGTTGAAGGATGCGCGCACCGACCTCGCGATCCTGAGGATCAAGGAACCGAAGGAACGCTTCCCCGCCATCGAGTTCGGGGATTCAGACGATCTGCAGGTTGGCGATCTGTTGCTGGCGATCGGCAATCCGTTCGGGGTCGGGCAGACGGTAACGCATGGCATCGTGTCGGCGCTGGCCCGCACCCAGGTCGGCATCACCGATTATCAGTTCTTCATCCAGACCGATGCCGCGATCAATCCGGGCAATTCCGGCGGCGCGCTGGTCGACATGTCGGGCAAGCTGGTCGGCATCAACACCGCGATCTTCTCGCGCTCGGGCGGTTCGCAGGGCATCGGCTTCGCGATCCCCGTGAACATGGTGCAGGTGGTGGTCGCCTCCGCGCGCGGCGGCGGTACCGCGGTGAAGCGTCCCTGGCTCGGCGCCAAACTGCAGAACATCACGCCGGAAATTGCCGAAGGCCTCGGCCTGAAGCGCGCCTCCGGCGCGCTGGTCGCCGGCGTCAGCGCCAATTCGCCGGCGGCCAAGGCCGGCATCAAGACCGGCGATGTGATCGTATCGATCGAAGATCAGGTGGTGGAGGATCAGAACGGTTTCGACTATCGCTTCGGCACGAAGCCTCTGGGCGGGCAGGCCAAGGTCGGTCTGCTGCGCAGCGGCCGCGAGACCGTCGTGACCGTCGCATTGCAAAGTGCGCCCGACCGTCCGCGCGAGGAAGTCGTGATAAAGTCACGCTCGCCGCTGTCCGGTGCCAAGGTCGGCAATCTGTCGCCCGCGCTTGCCGAGGAGTTGCGGCTCGATCCGTCGGCCGAAGGCGTCGTCGTGCTCGAGCTTGGGAACGGGTCGATCGCGCAGCGGCTCGGATTCCAGAAGGGCGACGTGGTGATTTCGATCAACGAAAAGCGCGTCGCCACCAGCAAGGACCTGGAGCGCGTGACCCGCGATCCGTCAAGGCTGTGGCTGGTCACCATTCTGCGCGGCGGACGCCAGATCACTGCGCAGTTCCCCGGGTGAGCGCAGCATGAGCCCGCGCGCGAAGCAGGGCGGGCCGAACCTGTTCACCGCGGCGGGGCTCGACAAGGGGACGCCGCGGCCGCTCGCCGACAAGCTGCGTCCTCAGAAGCTTGCCGATGTCGTCGGCCAGGATCATCTGCTCGGGCCGGACGGCGTGCTCACGCGCATGCTGGCAACGCGTTCGCTGGGCTCGCTGATTTTCTGGGGGCCGCCAGGCACCGGCAAGACCACGGTCGCGCGGCTTCTGGCGCAGGAGACCGAGCTTCACTTCGAGCAGATTTCCGCGATCTTCACCGGCGTTGCCGACCTCAAGAAAGCCTTCGAGCAAGCCCGCGCGCGGCGCGAGACCGGGCAGGGCACGCTGCTGTTCGTCGATGAGATTCACCGCTTCAACCGCGCGCAGCAGGATTCCTTCCTGCCGGTGATGGAAGACGGCACCATCGTGCTGGTCGGTGCCACCACCGAGAACCCGTCCTTCGAACTGAATGCGCCGGTGCTGTCGCGTGCCCGCGTGCTGGTGTTTCGTTCGCTCGATGAGGATGCGATCGGGAAGTTGCTGGCGCGCGCCGAGGACATCGAGGGGAAACCGTTGCCACTCGATGACAAGGCTCGCGCCTCGCTCATCCGTATGGCCGACGGCGACGGCCGCGCTTCGCTCACGCTGACGGAAGAAATCTGGCGCGCGGCCCGGCCGGACGAGATTTTCGGTGAAGCCGCGTTACAGGAGATCGTGCAGCGGCGCGCGCCGATCTACGACAAGGGGCAGGACGGCCATTACAACCTGATTTCGGCGCTGCATAAATCGGTGCGCGGCTCCGATCCGGACGCCGCGCTCTACTATCTCGCGCGCATGTTCGACGCCGGCGAGAACCCGCTCTATATCGCGCGGCGCGTGGTGCGGATGGCAGTGGAGGATATTGGTCTCGCCGACCCGCAGGCGCTGACGATCTGCAACGCGGCAAAAGATGCGTACGATTTTCTTGGGTCGCCGGAAGGCGAACTGGCGATCGCGCAGGCGGTAATCTACGTCGCGACCGCACCGAAGTCGAATGCGGCCTATCGCGCCTATGGCGCGGCGATGAGCGCGGCGAAGCAGCACGGGTCGCTGGTGCCGCCGAAGCATATCCTCAATGCGCCGACACGTCTGATGAAGGACGAGGGCTTCGGCCGCGGCTATGCGTATGACCACGACACCGCCGAGGGGTTTTCCGGCCAGAACTATTTCCCCGACGCACTGCCGCGCCAAACCTTCTACGATCCGCCGGAACGCGGCTTCGAACGCGAGATCAGGAAACGTCTGGATTACTGGGCGAAGATCAGAAAGGATAAGGGCGGGGAGTAGGCGGCGTGAAGATCATCGGCGGTTTGGCAATCGGCGCTTTGACGCTCTGGCTTTGCGTCAACGTCGCGCTCGCGACCGATCCGGTGTTCATGGGCCGATGGTCGCTCGATCCCGCCGGCTGCAACGGCTTCGGACAGACCGCGCAAACCACGGCACTGGTTGTCTCCGATCGCTCGGTCGCGTGGTATCAGGCATCCTGCACCGTCAAGAAATCATACCGCATTGCCAACGGCCTCTATCTGGAAGCGAACTGCTTCGGGCAGGGGGGCTCGCGCGTCATGCCGATCGGCCTGCAGCTGAAGGGCAGCAAACTCAGCGTCACATGGGATCAGACCGCCGTCGGCGAAATGCAGCGCTGCCGGTGATGGCCGGATCTCGGTGAATGTTCTCGGCCGATTCCTGAGCCGCGTGAATGGCGACGCGGCGGCTGACCTATTTCAGCCCCGTCACGAAATCCAGGATCGGCGCGGTGAGCGCCTTATCGTCCGTGCCGATGGCATAACCGAGTGAGAGATGGCTGTGCTGTCGCAGCATCAGCGTTGTCGGCCTGCCGCCGGGTGCCTCCGCCATGGCCGCCACCAGCCGCTCGAATTGCGGGATGAATGGCGGCGGGTCGAGCTCGGCATAGACCACCATCGACGGCACGGCGAGCTTGCTCAGCCCCCCGATCGGCGAGCGGGCGGGATAGAGCGACGCGTCGCTGCCGATATAGGAGCGGTAGCCGTCATTAACGGGAAAATCTGCCAGGTCGTAGATGCCGGAGGTCAGGATCAGCCCGGCAATGCCGAGGCCGTCCGGTCCATGGAATTGCGGCATGGCGGCGTAAGTGCCGGCATGGGTGGCGCCGGCCGAATGTCCGAACAGCACGATCGTCGACGGATCGCCGCCGTATTTCGCGATATTGCCGGCGACCCAGCGCAACGCGGCGCCGACATCCTCCGGCCCGGCCGGCCACGGATGCTGCGGCGCGAGCCGGTAGGTCATGTTGACGCCGATCAGCCCGTTGCGCGCCGCCCAGAGCGGGACGTTGTCATAGAAGGGCGAGCCCGGCGTGGCCTTGTTGCCGCCGGTGAAACCGCCGCCATGGACGAACATCAGCACCGGCCGGGGTCCGCTCGCAGCGTTTGCCACGAACACGTCGAGCAGATTGCGCTCGGCGGGGCCGTAGCTGATGTCTCGCGTCACCGCGACGCCCGAATAGGGTTCGGTGTCGTGCATGGGCGCGTAGATGGCGGCGGTCTTCTGAGGGTCGATGACGCGACCAATGGCTGCAAGCTTGTCGGCAATGTCCGGTGTCATGGCGCGACTTCGCAGGCAGGAACGCTATGAGTCAAGCCAATGGGTGTCTGCGCCGCCATTCACGCCAGGCGATGACCACGATGGTGATGGCACAAAGCGGCAGTACGAATGTGCCCAGGACGAAGCCATAGGTCGACAGCGCGTCGTGCTGTTTCGCCGCCAGGATCAGATAGGTCGTATAGGCGACGTAAAGCGCGAAGAAGAGGCCACCCTCCCAGCGCGCAATCAGATTGCCGGTAAAGAAGATCGGCAGGCAGGCGAAGGCGACGGCCAGCATCACCGGGATGTCGAACGCGATCATCGCCGCCGGCACGACGAGGCCACCGGGTGCAACCGCCGCCGAAAGCCCGAGTACGCCGAGAATATTGAAGATGTTGCTGCCGACCACATTGCCGACCGCGATGTCGCGCTCACCACGGAGCGCGGCCATCACCGATGTCGCAACCTCCGGCAGAGAGGTACCGGCGGCGACGACGGTGAGTCCGATGACCATCTCGCTGACGCCAAGATAGGTGGCGAACGTGATCGCCGCCGAGACCAGCCATCTCGCGCCGAGGACCAGCATCCCGAGGCCGACGGCAATCAGGATCAACTGCACCGGCAGCTTCGAGTCCCAGCCCGGCGCGCTGCTAATCGCCGTTTGCTGTTCGGGCTCGGATTGCAGGCGGCGGCTTTGAACGATCACGAACACCGTATAGGCGGCCAGCAGCAAAATGAAGAACACCCCGTCGATGCGCGACAATTCTCCGTCCCAGGCCAGAGCGGCCATCAGCAGAGAGATTGCGGTCATCACCGGGACTTCCTGACGGATCAACTGGCGATCGACCAGCAACGGCGTGATCAAGGCGGACAGGCCGAGAATGAACAGCACGTTGAAGATATTGCTGCCGACGACATTGCCGACGGCAATCTCTGTTTGGCCCGAGACTGCAGACTGAACCGACACCGCAACTTCGGGCGCGCTGGTGCCAAATGCCACCACGGTCAGGCCAACGACCAGCGGCGAGATTCCGAATGTCAGGGCGAGCTTTGAGGCGCCACGCACCAACAACTCGGCCCCCAATACGAGCAGGCCGAGACCCAATACGAAAAAGACCAGAGCCATCGGATTCTCTCGCCGCGTCCAGCGGGCGCGGACACAACCATTTCTCGCCCGGGTTTGGAAGGCCCTCGATGCCGCATTCCGATCACGACAATCTGAGCGGAGGCGCGCCGGACTCTGCTAAATTCGGGAAAACGGGCCACTATGCAGAAGCCCGGAACCTGGAGGCGACGAGTTGGGCCTTAATTTGCCCGTCGCAAATGGTCGGCATCGCGGCCGCGCGTTGGCGTTGGCCGTCGCGATGGTCATGGCGGCATGCTTGTCGCCGGAGGCGGCGGCGCAGACGGCTCCTTCGCAGCCAAAGCAGGTCATCCAGCGCCCGCTTATTCTGGTGCCGGGATTGCTTGGCTCGCGGCTATGCCGCCCCGACGCGAAGGATCCGAAACAGACCGAACTGGTCTGGGGCACGCTGGGAGCGCTCCGGCAATTTCCCACCATCCGGCTGTCGCATGAGCCGGGCGCGAAGGATCCGATCAAGCCCTGCGGCATCGTGCGCGAGATTGTCTATCTCGGCCTCTACTCGCAGGACGTCTACACCCCAATCATCCGCCATCTCGAAAAGACCGGTTACCGCGAGAACCGCAACTTGTTTCTGTTTTCGTATGACTGGCGGCGCTCGGTCTTCGACAATGCGAAGGCGCTCGAAGCATTCGTCCGCGACAAGGTGCCGGACGGCAAGGTCGACATCCTCGCGCATTCCATGGGGGCGCTGGTGGCGCGCGCCTATGTGATCGAGGGCGAGGGCGGCGATCGGGTGGCGCGGCTGTTCAGCGCGGGCGCTCCGTTTCAGGGTTCGGTGAAAGTGTACCAGACCGTGGAAAAGGGGTGGGGACCGCTCAACCACGTCATGGGCGGGCTCGATGGTTTCCGCCGCACCATGCTGTCGTTTCCGTCGATCTTCGAGATGATGCCGCGCTACCGGGATTGTTGCGACAATGGTGGCAGCACGTCGTTCGATCCGGCCAGGGCGGAGACCTGGACCGGACTGCAATGGGACGGCGTCGATACCGCAACCATGCCAGATCTGGACAAGACCTTCGTGCGGATCAGGAAGCTGGAGGCGATGGTCGCGACCCCGATGCCCAGGGGCATCGAGGATGTGCTTCTGATCGGCGTCGACCAGCGCACGCCCCAGCGCGCCGGGTTCAGGAATGGCGGCGGTACCTCGACCCTGCAACTGCAGTTTAGCTGGGCAGGAGACGGCACGGTGACCCGCGACAGCGCGGTGATCGAGCGGGTGCCGCTGCATCCGACCAGCTTCGCCGATCATCAGCGCATTCTGCACGATCCGCAGATCCAGAATTTCCTGCGTGTGGCGCTGACCGAAGGTGTGCCGCGCGCGATCGGTACGGTGCCGGTCCGGGAGCGCGGCAAGATGCTTTCAGTCGATGGCAGCATGACCGAACTGGTCGGCGTCAGGCTCGAGCCGGACGAGCCGATCTATCGAACCGGTGACGTCTGCAAGGTGCATGTGCATCTGCGGCTCGGCGACCGCACCCGGGTCGATCCCGCAATGATCAGGCTCACGCGCCGCATGCCGGATGGCCGCGAAGTGGCGATCCGGCTCACGCCCGATCCGGCGGCGTCGGACCCCTCCAATCCGTTCGAGCAATCCTTTGTGGGCCAGTTCGAGGCCGGCGTGATGCCGGGCAACGGCATGCTCAAGGCGGTGGTGGAACTGGCGGGCGCGGCGCCGCGAGTGGTCGAAGAGCCGGTGCCGGTCATGTCTCGTTGAGGGTGGCGCCGCTACGTTCGCGTTGATGAGGTGGATTGTGCTATGGCGCGGCCATGAGCTCACGTCCCAGAAGTCCGTCATCGCGGCAGCCGCGCCGGCCCGTTCGCGGCCGTCCGGAAAAGCCAGGCCGTCCCGATAGGTTTGGCCGTCCCGACAAGCCGGACCGCGCAGGAAAGCATGGCCGTCCGGACAGGTCTGGCGGTCCCGAGGCTGCAGGCCGTTTTGAGAAGACGGACCGTGTGGCGAAGGCAGGCCGCCCGGACAATCCTGGCCGTTTCGAAAAGCCGGACCGGTCCGAGAAGCCGTATCGAGCCGGCAAGCCAGGTCGTTCCAAGCCAGATCGTTCGGAGTCAGGTCGTCCTGAGAAGTCACGCGGTTCTGACAGGCCGGGCCGTCCCGAGCGCCAGGGGCGTCCGGCAAAGCGCAGGACGCCATTCCGGCCGAAGCAGGACGCGCGCGCCAAGGCCGCCGAGGCCGTTCGCAAACCTGCACCCGTTGCAGCGCCGACAATCGAGGAGCCGAAGCCGGCCGCGCCGCTCAGTGCCGCAGTCCAGACCGTGACCGTCACGCCCGACGAGAAAGGCATGCGCGTCGACCGCTTCCTCGAGGCGCGCTTCGCCGGTCTGTCGTTCAGCCACATCCAGCGCATCATCCGCAAAGGCCAGCTACGCGTGAATGGCAAGCGAGTGGAGCCGAAGGACCGGCTGGAGGCCGGGCAGTCGGTCCGCATTCCGCCGCTGCGCCTCGATCCGGAGAAGCCACGCGGCGAGGGCGGCAGCAAGGACGACGAGACACGGGCCTTCCTGCAATCGATCACGCTGTACGACGACGACGACGTCATGGTGCTGAACAAGCCGTTCGGGCTTGCGGTGCAGGGCGGTTCCGGCACCACGCGGCATCTCGACGGAATGCTGGGCGTGATCAGGACCAAGGACGGCCAGCGGCCGCGGCTGGTGCACCGGCTCGACAAGGATACCGCCGGCTGCCTGCTGATCGCCAAGTCGCGCTTTGCCGCCGCCGCGCTCGCCAAGACGTTCCGCTCGCGGGCGGCCCGCAAGATCTACTGGGCTCTGGTGCCGGGCGTGCCGAAGCCGAAGCAGGGCCGGATTTCGACCTATCTCGCCAAGCAGGAGCGGGAGGACGATTCCGTCATGCGGGTGGCGCAGCATGGCGACGAGGGGGCGAGCCACGCCATCACCTACTACGCGGTGGTCGAGACCGCGGCGACCCGTCTCGCCTGGCTGTCGCTGAAGCCGGTCACCGGACGGACCCATCAGTTGCGCGTGCAGCTCGCCCATATCGGGCATCCGATCGTCGGCGATCCGAAGTATTTCGACATCGAGAACTGGCAATTGCCGGGCGGCATGCAGAACCGCCTGCACCTGCTGGCGCGTCGGATCGTGGTGCCGCATCCGCGCGGCGGGACGATCGATGTGAGCGCGCCATTGCCGCCACACATGGAGCAGAGCTTCAACCTGCTGGGACTGGACGCCGCCCGCTACGACCCGATCGAGGATGCGCCGGAGGAGTGAGGCGGGGACCGGCGGGACCTGAAACCGCCCTGGCGCGTTCCTATATATCGAGGAGCGGCGTCGGCCGGTCCGGCGCGCTTCACAGATTGGATGAGCGATATGCGGAATCGCTGCAGCATTGCCGCCCTGATCCTGATTTTAACTGGCCTTTCGGGCCCGTCGGTGCATGCGCAGAGCAGCGAGGGCTTCCCGTTCTCGATCATCAATGACGGGTCGGAGCGGCGTGCCGCCAAACGCGCGACGAAGACGCCAACCCCGCAAGCCCGCCCCGACGCACAGACCCGGGCCCAGCCCCGGCGAGGCGTCCGCCGCGGGTCGTCCACCGCATCCACCATCCCGACCTATCGGTCGCCGCTGACACCGCTCGGCACCGTTCAGCCGATGCCGACGGCGCCGAGCATGGCAAATCCGGCTTCGCCACCCTCCGTCGTCCCGGGGATCGGCGGCGTCGCCGGGACCCCGGCCATCGCGCCGGGGCGTCCGGCCGGACAGACGTTCCAGGACCGCACCACGAACTGCATCATGTCCGGATCGGCGCAGGGCGTCGGGGCCGGTCAGATCGGAAGCTTCACCCAGAACTGCGTCAACCGCTGAGCTTGCGCGCTGCCGGTCAGCGCAAGGAGGCGTTGATCTTGTCGAGCGCCGCCGAACCCGGGCACAAGTCTTTCTCGGACAGCGTGTTCAGCGGTTGCGCCACCGTCTTGAGCGAGGCGTGCAGATCCTGCGGGTCGTCGGCGATATAAAGAACGCCGGTGACGATCTGGCCCTTGGCCGCGTGCTTTTGCAGGAAGTTCATCGCCGCGGTCCGGTCATGGATGTCGTAGTCCGCGCCAAGCTTGCGCAAGGCGAGCGTCGAGCCGTCATGCTGCTCGACCAGCTGCACCGTGCCCTCGGCATAATCCACGGTGATCGGTGCGCGCCCGGAAAGGACGTCGAGCCGGTTCACCGCCTCGTTGTGTTCGCGCACATAGTCGAAGCTGCGGGTCGAGCCGGCGTGATTGTTGAAGGCGACGCAAGGAGAAATCACGTCTAGGAAGGCGGCGCCCTTGTGCTCGATCGCAGCCTTGATGATCGGCACCAGCTGCTTCTTGTCGCCGGAGAAGGAGCGCGCGACGAAGGTAGCGCCGAGCTGCAGCGCCATGGCAGCGAGGTCGATGGAATTGTCGGTGTTGATGACGCCGCGCTTGCTCTTCGAGCCGCGATCGGCGGTCGCCGAAAACTGGCCCTTGGTCAGTCCATACACGCCGTTATTCTCGACGATATAGACCATGTTGACGCCGCGCCGCATCACATGGGCGAACTGGCCAAATCCGATCGAGGCGGAATCGCCGTCGCCCGACACGCCGAGATAGATCAGGTCGCGGTTGGCGAGATTGGCGCCAGTCAGCACCGACGGCATGCGGCCATGCACAGAATTGAATCCGTGCGAATTGCCGAGAAAGTAAGTCGGCGTCTTCGACGAGCAGCCGATGCCGGAAATCTTGGCCACCTTGTGCGGCTCGATCGAGAGCTCGAAGCAGGACTCGATGATCGCGGCGGTGATCGAGTCATGCCCGCAGCCCGCGCACAGGGTCGAGATCGTGCCCTCGTAGTCGCGATGGGTGTAGCCGAGATCGTTTTTCGGCAGCGCTGGATGATGGAATTTCGGTTTGGCGAGATAGGTCATGGCTATTGCGAGGCCCTTAGCGTCGCGCGGAAGGTGGATTTACCGTTGCTGACGTCTGCGATCCGCCAGCCGTTTGGCGCCTTGACCAGGGTATAGGTCAGGCGATTCGGCTTATTGAAGTTCTTGAAGGTGACGACGATGGTGGCCTTGTCGCCGGTCACGTTGGGCTTTTCGATCGTCAGGTCCTTGATCTCGAAGTCCTGCCCCTGAACGAAGAAGTCGGCGTCGATATGCTTGGCGGATCGGAATTGTCGTGCGACCGCCGGCTCCAGAAACCGGGCCGCGTGCTTGTCGTTGAAGCCCGTTGAGTCACTGGCCCGGTAAAGCGCGTATAGCTCCTCGACCGTCGCCTCAGGCGTCTTGAACTGAGCCGAGGCGCCCGTTGCCGCCAGCGCGGCGAATATGCTCAGCAAGATTGCGAGCAGTTGCCTCACGACGCCACCCGCATCGGCTTGACGTTCATCCGGCCGAGGTGGTCGCCGATCGCGCCGGCGATAAATCTCGCGGTAATCGGCGTGCCGTCGAAATGCAGGATCGGAATGAGCCGCACCGGATCGATGCCGCATTCATTGACGATCAGCGAGCGCAGCTGCGCATCGCGGTTCTGTTCGACCACATAGACGAAGTCGTGGTCGGCGACGAACGAATTCACGCTTGAATGGAACGGGAAGCCGCGCAGGCGCATGCGGTCGAGCTGATGTCCGCGGGCCTCCAGCAAGCCGATCGCTTCATCCATGGCAGGCGAGGTCGATCCGAAATAGATGACGCCGTACTTCGTGGGCTTCGCTGCGTTCGCGGTCAGCGGCCGCGGGACAAGGTCCTTGGCGGTGTCGAACTTGCGCAGCAGCCGCTGCATGTTGTCGACATAGGGTCCGCCTTCCTCGGTGTATTTCGCGTAACGATCGCGCGAGGTGCCCCGGGTGAAGAACGAGCCCTTGGTCGGATGCGTGCCCGGATAGGTGCGGAACGGGATGCCGTCGCCATGCACGTCGAGATAGCGGCCGAATTCGGCGCCGGCCTCGAGCTCGGCATGGGTCATCACCTTGCCGCGGTCGAGCACACGGGTGTCGTCCCATTGCAGCGGCGCGCAAAGCCTGTGGTTCATCCCGATATCGAGATCGAGCATGACGAAGATCGGGGTCTGCAGCCGGTCGGCGAGATCGAAGGCGGCCGCGCCGAACTGGAAGGCTTCGTTCGGATCTTCCGGAAACAGCATCACGTGCTTGGTGTCGCCATGCGAGGCATAGGCGCAGGAGATTAGGTCGCATTGCTGGGTGCGGGTCGGCATGCCGGTCGACGGGCCGGCGCGCTGCACGTTGAAGATCACCGACGGGATTTCCGCGAAATAAGCCAGTCCGATGAATTCCTGCATCAGCGAGATGCCGGGCCCGGAGGTCGAGGTGAAGGCGCGGGCGCCGTTCCACGATGCGCCGATCACCATGCCGATGGAGGCCAGTTCGTCCTCGGCCTGGATGATCGCGTATTTGGCTTCGCCAGTCTCCTTGTCGACGCGAAACTTCGCGCAATAACGGCTAAAGGCCTCGGCGAGCGACGAGGACGGCGTGATCGGATACCAGGCGCAAACGGTGGCGCCGCCATAGACCGCGCCGAGCGCTGCCGCCGCATTGCCTTCCATAAAGATGCGGTCGCCGACCTTGTCGGACTTTCGCACCCGCAGCCCGATCGGGCATGTCAGGTTGGCAAGCGCCCAGTCGCGGCCGAGATGCAGTGCATGCACGTTCGGCGCAATAAGCTTGTCCTTGCCTTTGTATTGTTCGCCGATCAGCGTCTCGACGATTGCGACGTCGATGTCGAGCAGGGCGGTGAGAACCCCGAGATAGATGATGTTCTTGAACAGCTGGCGCTGGCGCGGATCGGAATATTCCTTGTTGCAGATTGCGGTCAGCGGCACGCCGATGACGTTGATGTCCTCGCGGAATTTCGAGGCTGGCAGCGGCTTGGTCGAGTCATAGAGGAGATATCCTCCCGGCTCGATCATCGCCACGTCCTTGTCGAAGGTCTGCGGATTCATCGCCACCATGAAGTCGACCCCGCCGCGGGCGCCGAGATGGCCGTCCTCGGTGACGCGGACCTCGTACCAGGTCGGCAATCCCTGAATGTTGGAGGGGAAGATGTTGCGCGGGGACACCGGCACACCCATCCGCATGACCGCACGCGCGAACATCTCGTTCGCGCTTGCCGATCCGGAGCCGTTCACATTGGCAAAGCGGATAACGAAATCATTTACGCTGCTGAGCGCTGCGCCTGGCATCCTCGATCACCCGCATGAGCCATTTCGATCAGGTATTTCTGCATGTCCCAGGCGCCGGTCGGACAGCGTTCGGCGCACAGCCCGCAATGCAGGCAGACGTCTTCGTCCTTCACCATCACCCGGCCGGTCTTCAGCCCGTCCTGGACGTAGAGATCCTGGGTCAGGTTGATGGACGGTGCCTCCAGCCGCTGACGCAGATCGGCTTCCTCTCCGTTCGGCGTGAAGGTAATGCAGTCCATCGGACAGATGTCGACGCAGGCATCGCATTCGATGCACAGAGACGCGGCGAACACGGTCTGCACGTCGCAATTCAGGCAGCGATGCGCCTCGCCGAGTGCCAGCCTGACGTCGTAACCGAGTTCGACCTCGGCCTTGATGTCGCGCAGAGCGATCTGCTTTTCGCGCAATGGCACCCGGTAGCGCTGGTCGAGCGTGATGTCGTTATCGTACGACCATTCGTGGATGCCCATCTTCTGGCTGACGATCTCGACATGGGGCAGGGGACGCTCGGTGATGTCCTCGCCCGACAGCATTCGATGGATCGACAGCGCGGCGTCGTGGCCGTGTGACACCGCCCAGATGATGTTCTTCGGGCCGAAGGCAGCATCGCCGCCGAAAAACACCATCGGGTTGGTCGAGACGAAGGTCTTTTCGTCGACCACCGGCATGTCCCATTTGTTGAATTCGATGCCGATATCGCGCTCGATCCAGGGATACGCATTCTCCTGGCCGACCGCGACCAAAACGTCGTCGCAGGGGAAATGCTGGTCCGGCTCGCCGGCCGGAACGAGGTTGCGGCGGCCCTTGGCGTCGTATTCCGCTTTCACCTTCTCGAAGGTGATGCCGGTCAGCGTGCCGTTTTCATGGGTGAAGAACTTCGGCACCAGGAAATTGTGGATCGGAATGTCCTCGTGCTGGGCGTCTTCCTTCTCCCACGGCGATGCCTTCATCTCGTCGAAGCCGGACCGCACCACCACCTGCACGCTCTCGCCGCCTAAGCGGCGCGCCGAGCGGCAGCAATCCATCGCGGTATTGCCGCCGCCCAGCACGATCACGCGCTTGCCGATCCTGTCGATGTGCCCGAAGGCGATCGAGGACAGCCAGTCGATACCGATATGGATATTCTTCGCCGCTTCCTTGCGGCCGGGAATGTCGAGGTCGCGGCCACGCGGAGCGCCGGAGCCGACGAAAATCGCGTCGAAATTATCGTTCAGCAGCGCCTTCATGGAGTCGACGCGTTGGCCGCCGCGGAATTCGACGCCGAGATCGAGGATGTAACCGGTTTCCTCGTCGATGACGGAATCGGGCAGGCGAAATTTCGGGATCTGCGTGCGCATCATGCCGCCGGCTTTCGGATCGCCGTCGAACACAACGCAGTCATAACCGAGCGGGGCGAGGTCACGCGCCACCGTGAGCGAGGCAGGTCCGCCGCCGACCAGCGCGACCCGCTTGCCGTTCTTCACGCGCGTCTTCTTCGGCATGCGTGCCGACACGTCGTCCTTGTAATCGGCGGCAACGCGCTTCAGCCGGCAGATCGCGACCGGTTGCTCCTCGACGCGGCCGCGCCGGCAGGCGGGCTCGCAGGGCCGGTCACAGGTGCGTCCGAGAATTCCCGGAAACACGTTCGACTTCCAGTTGATCATGTAGGCGTCGGAGTAACGCCCCTGCGCGATCAGCCGGATATATTCGGGAACGGGGGTATGCGCCGGGCACGCCCATTGGCAGTCCACGACCTTGTGGAAGTAATTGGGATCGCCGATGTCGGTTGGTTTCATCGACGCTTCTCGCCCATGTCCCGGAGCCGCAGGGCTCCCGCTTTCGGTGTGGGACCGGCGAGCCGAATTTGGCAGGCTGGCATTTCTCTCCTCGTTGGGCCGGTTGTTGTTCACCGACTCCGAGGCTGATTTTAGTCAGTCCAATTCTGAAAAGCCACAGACGGACCGCCGCAGCCGGCGAATCTCGCTGGATGGTTGACGTGCGGCGTTGGGCAATGCGCAGCGCGCAGCGGCTTTCACGAGCCGAAAAGCAGCCGGGCAGCGCCCGATTTTGGGCCGTATCGTGGGCGGCAAAGACCCTCATGCGGAGCTTGCCGGTTGGGACTTGTGCAACGCACAAACCTTCCTCATACCAAAGTGGAATGGTTCCGGTGCGCTATCCCGGCGACGCAGCGCGTTTGCGAGCGCATTCCCGATTCAAGTCACGCGGAGTTGAACGCTGAAACTCATCATCTTCGATTGCGACGGCACCCTGGTCGACAGCCAGCACATG
This sequence comes from Pseudorhodoplanes sp., assembly GCF_059499825.1. Lineage (NCBI taxonomy): Bacteria > Pseudomonadati > Pseudomonadota > Alphaproteobacteria > Hyphomicrobiales > Pseudorhodoplanes > Pseudorhodoplanes sp. The sequence continues at coordinate 220,010 of NZ_JCABZI010000019.1, read as the reverse complement.
ATCTGCGCCGCCATGCAGCGCGCCTATGACGCGCATGACATCGTGTGCCCGCCGCGCGAGCGCGTGCTGTCGATCGTCGGCCTGTCGCTGCGCGAGGCCTTCGACAATCTCGGCGAGGGCGCGGCGCACTTTCCGGTCGACGGCATGATCGAGCGCTACAAGGAGGCGTTCTTCGAATTGCGGCATTCCCCGGAGCACCAGGAGCCGCTTTATCCCGGCGCGCGCGACGCGGTGCTGACGCTTGGCGCCCGCGACGATTGCCTGCTCGGCATCGCCACCGGCAAGTCGCAGCGCGGGGTGCGGGCGATCCTGACCCATCACGATCTGTTGCCGCATTTTGCGACGATCAAGACCGCGGACGATGCGCCGTCCAAGCCGCATCCCGGCATGATCCTCGAGGCGATGCGAGAGGCGGGCGCGCAGCCGCGCGACACCGTCATGATCGGCGACACCACCTACGACATGGAGATGGCGCGCGCCGCCGGCGTGCATGCGATCGGCGTCAAATGGGGCTACCATCCGCACGAGTTGCTGGCCGAAAGCGGCGCACACGAGGTGGTCTCGGATTTCATGGAACTGGAGCGCCGGATCGAAGCGTTGATGCAGGCAAAGGCTCCCGCCTGAGCCCTGTGGTGGATTGTTTGGTATGCGCGATATTTTCGAGGACATATTCAAGGGCGAACCACTGGACCCGGTGGAGCTGGCGCGGCGGAGCGTCCGCCCGACCTTGCGGAAGCGGTTCTATGAAAGCGCCGGTGTGGTGGAGGACGGCGCCGACTTCGCCGTCGTCCTCGACGGCAAGCCGGTGCGCACGCCGGCGCGGCGTGCGCTGGCCACGCCGTCGCGGGAGCTGACCGCCGCCATTGCCGATGAATGGAGCGCCCAGACCGACGTGATCGATCCGGCAAACATGCCGCTGACCAGGCTGGCCAATTCGATTATCGACGGCGTGGCAGACAACGCGCAGGAGGTGCGGGACGACATCGTCAAGTATCTCGGGTCGGATCTTCTGTTTTATCGCGCCGACGGTCCCGAAGGTCTGACCGAGCGGCAGGCGGCCGCCTGGGACCCGGTCGTGCGCTGGGCTGCGGATGCGCTCGGTGCGCGCTTCATCATGGTGGAAGGGGTGGTGTTCGCGGCGCAGCCGGAGCAGGCGATCGCAGCCGCTGCCAAGGCGATCCCTTCGAATGTCTGGCGGCAAGGCGCCGTGCATTCGATCATGACGCTGACCGGTTCGGCCCTGCTGGCGCTGGCGCTCGCTAACGGCGCAATCAGCGCGGACGACGCCTGGAAGGCCGCCCATGTCGACGAGGACTGGCAGATGGAGCAATGGGGACGCGATACGCTGGCGATGGAGCGGCGCGCGCATCGCGAGGCGGAGATGAATGCCGCGGCTACGGTGCTGAGGCTGGTCGGCTAGCACCGATACACTGCCGGGCAAAGCTTCCGCGTCAGCGCGTCTTGCAGTTCTGCACCTTGCCGTCGCGCGTGAGCCTCGCGCCCTTGCCTTTGATCCAGAATTCGATCTGACTGTTGGCGTAGCGGCCGCCATCCGCCGACATCACCTGCGGCAGCACGATCTTTTCTCCCGACCCGAAGGTCAGCGTCGCGCGGCCGAGCGCCATGGCAGGGGACGAGAATTGCGCATTGATACGGGCGCCCTTGTCGCAGACATACCGTGCCTCGATGGCGTGAGCCGGGCCCGATGCTGCCACCAGCGCTGCCAGCGCAAGCATGCTTCCCAATGCCGATGGTGCTTTCATTGTAACCGGTCCTGTCTGGAGCACGGGCTGTGAAACAAGCGCTGTTCTAGGGTCGATAGCGGATCGGAGCGGGGACGCAGGCATTGGCCTGCATCCCCGGATCGTCGTCGATTACTGCCCGGTCGCAGTTGCGGCGCGGCCGGCTTCGTACAGGAACCACACCCGCTTCTCGGCCTGGTCGATGTAGTTTTCCAGCAGGCTTGCGGTCGCCACGTCGCCATGCTCGTCGCAGATTTCATGCACCTGCCGCATCGCCTTGATGGCGGTCTGGTTGTCTTCGCGCAGTTCGGCCAGCATGTCCTGCGCATCGACGAAAGGCGCATCATTGTCGGAGATGCGCTGATGCTTGGCGATGTCGCCGATCGAACGCAGGGTGGTGCCGCCGATCTTGCGCACCCGCTCGGCAATCTCGTCGGTCATTGCGAAGAGCTGGTCGCCGTGCTCGTCGAACATCAGGTGATAGTCGCGGAAATTCGGCCCGCTCACATGCCAGTGGAAGTTCTTTGTCTTCAGGTAAAGCGCGAAGGTGTCAGCGAGCAGGGCGTTCAAGGCGCCGCTGATATCCTTGGTGGCGTTGCCGCCGAGATCGGTCGGGGTGGCGAGGCGGGCTCTGGTCTTTTCGGCGCTCATGGAAGGTCTCCAGGAAGGGGTGACGGCCTGACGTGACGGTCGCGGCCATAGATACCGACGGAAGTTGACACCCGGTTACATAATGCGGGTCATGCTCCCTGGAAATTGACCGAAAAGCGTTTGCGGCAGGTTTTCCGTGGTCGGAGCAATTTGTGCTAAGTCGCTCGGGTATGGAGTGAATTCATGCTGACATCGGGTCTCCGCCTGATCATCCTGCTGGGCCTGGCGGCTGCCTTGACGGGGCTGCATGCCTCGCAGGCCGCGGCGCAGACCCGCCGCGCGCTGGTGATCGGCGCCGACGACTACCGCAATGTCTCCAAGCTTCAGAAGGCGGTCGGCGACGCCCGTGCGATGAAGGCTGTGCTGGAGAAGACCGGTTTCGCCGTCGACCTGCTGATCAATCCGGACCGGTCCGCCTTCAATGCCGGCATTTCGGAATTTACCGCCAAGCTCGCTCCGGGCGACGTGGCGCTGATCCATTATTCCGGGCACGGCGTCGCGCTGGATGGTGAAAACTATCTGCTGCCGGTGGATGCGCCGCGGCCGGACCGGGTCGACAAAGAGGGGCTGAAGCTTGAATCCTTCGCGCTGATGCCGCTGATCGAACGCGTCCGCGCCACCGGCTCCAATGTGCAGATCGCCATCGTCGATGCCTGCCGCGACAACCCCTATGCCCAGAGCGGCACCCGTTCGGTCGGACGGCGGGGCGGACTGGTCGAGCCATCGCGGCGGCCGGCCAAGGGGCAGGGCGGCTTCTTCATTCTGTTCTCGGCCGGTTTCGGCCAGACCGCCGCCGACCGGCTGGATGACAACGACCGCGAGCCGACCTCGGTCTATACCCGCACCCTGCTGCGGAAGATTGCGGTGGAGGGCAAACCGATCACAGATCTCGCCCGCGAGGTGCGCGAGGATGTCGAGGAACTGGCCTCGACCGTGAACCATGAGCAGCGGCCGGCCTATTACGACGAATTGTCGGGACCGCTCTTCTACTTCGTGCCGCCGCGCGGCGGCGGTGTTGTCGCCAGCGCGCCGGCGCAGCCGCAGATCCAGCCGCAAGTGCCGCAGCAGGTCGCACGTCCCGAAACGCCGCGGCTGCCGCAACAATCAGCGCCGGCCACGCTGGATGTGCGGCAGCAGGCGCTGGCCGCCGTCACGCCGAGCTTCGATTGCACCGCCGACACCAAGCCGGTGGAGCAGGCGATCTGCAGCGATACGTCGCTGTCGGCGCGCGACCGCAAGCTGTCCGAAAGCTATTACCGGCTGGCCGACGGCCTGTCCTCAGGCGATCGGATGGCGCTGCGGGACCAGCAGCGCGACTGGATCCGGCGGCGCAACGCCTGCGGCAACCAGGCGCCATGCATCGCGCAGGCCTATGACCAGCGGATCGCACAATTGCAGGCGATGGCGGGCGGACCGCCGCAGCAGGTCGCGGCCGTTGCTCCACCGCCGCAGCGCAATGTCGGCGCGCCGGTGACCCCGAGTTTTGCCTGCAGCGGCAAACTCACCCGCATCGAGCAGGCGATCTGCGACGACCCCGCGCTGGCGCAGCGCGACCGCGATCTCGCCGCGCTCTACCAGACGGCACGCACGCGACCGGGCATCGCCGAGGGCCAGCGCGCCTGGATCAGGATGCGCAACGCCTGCAACGATGCGCCTTGCGTCGCGCGCGCCTACGACCAGCGCATCGGCGAATTGCGGGCGGCGCTCCGATAACACCATGAAAATCACCCTCGATCTGTCGAAGCTGGTCGAAGACGGCAAGCTCACTGCTGCCGAAGCCGAACGCCTGAAGGCGCTAGCCGCGCAGGAGACCGGCCATCTCGGCCTCAACATCCTGACCGGCTTCGGCGTAATCGCTGCGAGCGCCGGTGCGGTCGCGATCCTGCTGACTGCATTCCAGTTCACAGCCGGCTCGGCCGCGATCATCGGCGCCTGTGTGTTCGTGATCGGCCTGGCGCTGCTCGGGATGCGCGGCGAGGTGATGAGCCTGCTGTCGCAGACGCTGATCATCATCGGCGCGCTGACCGGGGCGGGGGGCCTGCTGATTTACGACGACGGCTCGCTGCGGGCGGCCCTGTTCGTCACCGCCGTCTTCACCGGCACCGCGATCCTGGCGCGCTCCAGCCTGATGGCGGCGCTGGCGGTGGTGTCGCTCGCCGGCTGCCTCGGCGCGCGAACGGGCTACGTGCACGCGATGTATTCGCTGTCGATCCAGGAGCCGACCCTCACCATCGTGATCTTCTCCGCGCTGGCGCTCGCCCTCTACCTGATCTCGCTGCGGGTGCGCGCCGACTACGAACGGATCGCGCTGATCGCCGCGCGGATGGCGATCGTGCTGGTCAATTTCGGCTTCTGGATCGGCTCGCTGTGGGGCGACCGGCTGCGGCTGTGGCGCTACATCACGCTCAACGACCCGCAGGGCGGGCCGAATTTCACCGCCCGCGGCGCGGTGATCCCTGATTGGGTGTTCTCGATCGGCTGGGCGATCGCGCTGATCGCCGTCGGCGTCTGGGGCGTGCGCGCCGGGCGGCGCTGGGTGGTCAATGCCGCGGCGGTGTTCGGCGGCATTCACTTCTATACGCAATGGTTCTCGATCCTCGGCGCCAACGCGTTCTCGGTGCTGCTCGCCGGGGTGATCCTGATCGCCATCGCGATGGGGCTGCGCGCGTTCAACAAGGCGGCGCTTCCTAACCCTCCCCCCGCGTAGCGGTGGGGAGGGTCGATCGACTGAGCGATAGCGAAGGAGATCGGGGTGGGGGGCCGTCGTGCTGTAACGTCGCCCCCCACCCCGACCCCTCCCCACCATTTCGCTTCGCTCATGGGGGGAGGGGAGTCAGTGACGCCCGTTCCCGGCCCGTGCTATCCCTTGTCCCGGCCGGTTTCCAGGCACGGGGACACACTTGAAAGACATCATCGAGAAGCTCGACCTCCGCCGCAAGGACGCCAAGCTCGGCGGCGGGCAGACCCGCATCGAGGCGCAGCACAAGCGCGGCAAACTCACCGCGCGCGAGCGGATCGAACTCCTGCTCGACAAGGGCTCGTTCGAGGAATTCGACATGTTCGTGGAGCACCGCTCCAACGACTTCGGCATGGAGAAGCAGAAGATCCCCGGCGACGGCGTGGTCACCGGCTGGGGCACCGTGAACGGCCGCACCGTGTTCCTGTTCTCCAAGGACTTCACCGTGTTCGGCGGCTCGCTGTCGGAGACGCACGCGCAGAAGATCGTCAAGGTGCAGGACATGGCGCTGAAGGCGCGCGCGCCGATCATCGGCCTGTTCGATGCCGGCGGCGCCCGCATCCAGGAAGGCGTGGCGGCGCTCGGCGGCTATGGCGAAGTGTTCAAGCGCAACGTGATCGCCTCGGGCGTGATCCCGCAGATCAGCGTGATCATGGGCCCGTGCGCCGGCGGCGACGTCTATTCGCCGGCGATGACCGACTTCATCTTCATGGTGAAGGACACGAGCTACATGTTCGTCACCGGCCCCGATGTGGTCAAGACCGTGACCAACGAGGTGGTGACCGCGGAAGAACTCGGCGGCGCCTCGGTGCATGCGACCAAGTCCTCGGTCGCCGACGGCGCGTTCGAGAACGATGTCGAGTGCCTGCTGCAGATGCGCCGGCTGATCGACTTCCTGCCGTCGAACTGCACGGCCGGCGTGCCGGAATGGCCTTCGCTCGACGATCCCGACCGCATCGACAATTCGCTCGACACCCTGATCCCCGACAATCCGAACAAGCCCTACGACATCAAGGAGCTGATCCTGAAGGTGGTGGACGAGGGCGACTTCTTCGAAATCTCGCCCACGTTTGCCAAGAACATCGTCACCGGCTTCGGGCGCATCGCCGGCCGCAGCGTCGGCTTTGTCGCCAACCAGCCGATGGTGCTGGCGGGCGTGCTCGATTCCGATGCGTCACGCAAGGCCGCGCGCTTCGTGCGCTTCTGCGATGCGTTCGAAATCCCGATCGTCACTTTCGTGGACGTGCCGGGCTTCCTGCCGGGCACGGCGCAGGAATATGGCGGGCTGATCAAGCATGGCGCCAAGCTGCTGTTCGCCTATTCGCAGGCGACGGTGCCGCTGGTGACCGTCATCACCCGAAAGGCGTTCGGCGGCGCCTATGACGTGATGGCGTCCAAGCATGTCGGCGCCGACCTCAACTATGCCTGGCCGACCGCGCAGATCGCGGTGATGGGGGCGAAGGGCGCAGTGGAGATCATCTTCCGCGGCGGCGACGCCGACACCATCGCCGCGCGCACCAAGGAATACGAGGAGCGCTTCCTGTCGCCGTTCGTCGCCGCCGAGCGCGGCTATATCGACGACGTGATCATGCCGCACTCGACAAGGAAGCGCATCGCGCGGGCGCTGGCGATGCTGCGGACCAAGAAGGTGGAGATGCCGGCGCGCAAGCACGACAATTTGCCGGTGTGAGGGGCGATGTCTGATTTTCGAACTTACGAGCCAAAGGAGTTTTTCGAGAAGTTGGTTAAGCCAACTTATGATGAATATCTAGCCGATCCCCTGATGCATCATCGAGTGAAAAACGCTGTTGCTCAATTGGACACTATGGCTGAAAGGTCTTGGCATTGGTGGTCTAAGGCGGACCCGCAACGAATTGCATTTACTAATTCGCCGAGGGCTTATCGGCAATATCTAGTGGATACTGAATGCCCGGATTATCAGTTTGTTTGGGACATACATGATGGTCATAAGCACGTCGAGCTTTCGAGGCCTAATCGCAAAGTGACGAGTTCATCTCAGACGGGCGTTGCATTGGTTGGTGGCGCATTTAGCGCAGATGCTTTTCAGCACGATGCATTCGATGTGGGTATTGGAACGTTTTTGGTTAAACTCGACGATGGCTCTGAAAGGGAGATGGCGAGCGTACTCGCAAGTGTTTACGAAATGTGGGCGCGGATCGCGACTTGATTGTTACGCATGACTTGATTTGCAAAATCGTGCCAATGCCTCCGATTGTCATCCCACCATTTGTTGCCAACTCTTGGTGACGTCGTCGGGAGCACGTACACATTTGTTGGGCCAATTGTTCCTTGGAAGCCAAACGCAACGCGGTGTCCAAACATCGCTTTTCCAGCTGTTTTGCTGGTAAACGCCAAGAATTCTGGACGAAATTGTTCGATAGTGGACCTTAGCCGTTCGCAGTTGACGGCCGCTATTGGCAGTTCATCATCGTTGCCGCTGGCAAATTTGCAAAGATCCGTGAGGCCAAAGCCAAATTGACCTAGTCGCGAAAATTCTTCCGGCTTTAGCAAGGTGGGAGTCAGCTTGGTCGCGTGAAGTATGTGCCAGAACCGATTTAGTGGATGGGCATAGTATGCCCCGAGTCGCGCTGAGGTGTTGCCTGCGGCGGTTCCACAGAAGATGATTTTCAGATTATCTCGCAAAACGTCCGGAAGTATATCGTTGCTGACGTTTGTCATGTTGATTTGGCTGATTGAGCGGATGTGGCTGAGTCGGAGGCTTTATCTTGTCGCTTCTATCGCTGGATCGAATGTAGAATGAAGAGTTTAATGGGACCCATGGCGTTATAGAGTAAAATGGAGCGAAGTGTTCAACCCGAATTCCGCTGCGCTCCATGCGGGGTACAGTCTCACCATCCGACGCACCCCATGCACCTCATCCTCCTCGCCATCCTCTTCATCTCCGTCCCCGCGCATGCGCAGCTGAAGAGCGAGAACCTGCTGGTCGCCATGCCGGACGGCTATGTCGTCGGCTTCCAGGACAAGAACAATAACCAGCAGATGACGGAGATGGTGCCGCGCGGGCAGTCGGTCAAAGACTGGACCGAGATGGTCACCGTGCAGATCTTTTTCAACATGACCAACGTGACGCCGGAGGCCTACAAGCAACGGCTCGAAAAACTGTGGGTCGAAAACTGCAAGGGCGCGCAGTCGAGCCCGATCGGGCAGGGCGAGGAGCGAGGGCTTCGGGTGATCGTGTGGCTGCAATATTGCCCGCTCAACAAGGACACCGGCAAACCCGAAGTCACGCTGCTGAAGGCGATTGCCGGCAAGGACAGTTTCTATGTCGTGCAGAAGGCATTCCGGTTCCAGCCCGACAAGCCGCAGGTGGAGCAATGGTCGCGCTATCTGCGCAACGTCTCGGTGTGCGACTCGCGCGTGCCCGACCGGGCGTGTCCGACGACGCAGTGACCGCAGCCCGGATGGAGCGCAGCGCAATCCGGGACGCTCGGCCGCGCGAATCCCGCATTCCGCTTTCGCTCCATGCGGGCTACGATGGCCTCGTCTCGTACTCCGACAAGGCCTGTGCCATGCGTTCCTGTTTCCGCGTCCTGCCTCTGGCTCTCTTTGCCGCGCTGCTGACGCTCGCCGGCTGCGCCGGCACGCCCGATCCGGCCGTGCCCGCCGCGCCGCCGGTGCCGCAAATGACCACCACCACGCCGTCCGGCCTGCAATATGCCGATACCGTGCCCGGCAAGGGCCGCGCGCCGCGGCGCGGGCAGACCGCGGTGGTGCATTATACCGGCTGGCTCTATGTCGACGGTGCGCGCGGCAAGAAGTTCGATTCCTCGGTCGACAAGGGCACGCCGTTCGAATTCAAGGTCGGGCAGGGGCAGGTGATCAAGGGCTGGGACGAGGGCGTCATCACCATGAAGACCGGCGGCAGGCGCACGCTGATCATCCCGCCCGGGCTTGGCTATGGCGCGCAGGGCGCCGGCACCGACATTCCGCCGAACGCGACGCTGATCTTCGATGTGGAACTGATCGCGGTGAAGTGAGGCGCATCAGAGCGGGCACGCCTTCACATCGGCAGGCCTGGTCCGCGCCTGCGCCGACGGCGCCTCGAACACCACGAAATTCCCGAGGTTTCCGGACAAGGCCGTGAATGACACCTCGCGATAGCCCACGGCCGCGAGTTCGCAGCGCATCAGGCCGGGCGGCGTGCCGTGAAATTGCGTCGGCCGGTCCGGATCGAGAATGCCGACAAGGCCGCCGGGCTTCATGGCGAGGCCGAGATTGTGCAGGAACGCATAGGGCTGCGCGATCTCGTGATACATGTGGATGAGCAAAGCGGCATCGATCGAATTCGGCGGCAGGCGCGGGTCATGCGGCTCGCCGCGCGCGATCACCACATTCGCGAGCTTCGCCTTGAGCACGCGCGCATTCAGCATGCTCAGATAATTCGGCGTGATGTCGTTGGCGTAGACCTTGCCGTCGGGACCGAGCAGCGTCGACAACCGCATCACGTAATAGCCCGAACCCGCGCCGATATCGGCGACGCTCATGCCGGGCTTCAGCTTCATCAGCGCGAAGACCTGCTCGGTTTCCTTCGCCGCGTCGCGATTGGCTTCGGTATCGAAGATCGGGCTGATGATTTCGGCGACCGGCCGGGCCGGATTTGGAAACGCGCTGGCCGGTGCGCCGGGCGGGGCGAGATATGCGTCCTGCGCGAGCGCGACGGACGTCATCGCCATGATTGCCGATAGCGTCAATGCAGCGGCGCGTCTCATGTTGGTCCTGCACTCAGTTTGCTGTGGTCGTGGTGGTAACACTGCATCAACGCGTCCGGAACGCACAGGTTGCCGTCGCAGCGAGGCGATCACAAAATCGGGGGACCCGGAGCCGGGTTTGGTGCCTGCGCGCGCCTGGCGCCGGGGATCGGCTTGCTGAAAAAGCCATCATCCCGACACAAGCCGCGGCCAGAAGTCCGCGCCCCGGCCTTGTCCTCGCGTCTTGCGCTTCGCCCGCAGCGGGTTACAAGACGCCGGTATCGATCAGGGAGAAACGACCGATGCGCGCTTTTTCACGACGTCACCTGATGGCTGCCTGCGCCGCCATCGCAACCGTAAGCATCGTGTCCACAGGAATTCTGAGCATGACTGACGACGCCTCCGCCCAGTCCGCCAAGCCGGTCACCACCTCATCCGGCCTGCAGATGATCGATACCCAGGCCGGCACCGGCGCGTCCCCGAAAGCGGGGCAGACCGCGGTGGTGCATTACACCGGCTATCTCAACGACAACGGCAAGAAGGGCAAGAAATTCGATTCGTCGGTGGATCGCGGCTCGCCGTTCGAATTTCCGGTCGGACAGGGTCGGGTGATCAAGGGCTGGGACGAGGGCGTCGCCTCGATGAAGGTCGGCGGCAAGCGCACGCTGATCATCCCGCCGGATCTCGGCTATGGCGCGCGCGGCGCCGGCGGCGTGATCCCGCCGAACGCGACCCTGATCTTCGACGTCGAATTGCTCGGCGTGAAGTAAGGTTCTGTTTTGCGTCGGGTGGGTTGACGCCCAACGGGTCCGCGCGAAGCGCGGCCCGATGACAGGCTCAGGCGCGCAACCCGCCCGGTCGCGCTACCTATCTCTGCAGATCCTTGAGGGTCTGCGCATTCGGACAATATTGGTCGAAATTTCCGGCCGCGCGGCCATGGCCGATTTCATCGGCGCAATGCAGCTTGGCGATGCAGGACGCGCAATTGCGCTCCAGTTCCCGGGTCATCGACTGCGATAGCTTCTGCGCGTCGACGCCGGTTACATCCAGCATATGGGGCAGCATTTCGGTCGAACCGGGTTCGCGCCCGACCAGCCAGCGCAGGTCTTCGGGGCGTCCGCGCACATGCGCGCGCATCCGCTCCATTTCCTCGCCACGGGCGTGCTCGAGAAATTCGAGATCGCGCTGATATGGGCTCGGGCTCAGCCAGTCCCGGAGCTTCTGCATGATCGGCCATTGCGCCTGAACGGATGACATCGGGTGTTCCTTCCGTATTCGATATCGGAAGGAAGTCTGTCAGGACCGCGATTCGACGCCTTGATCCGGATCAAGCCGAGGACGTCCAGCTAGCGCGCCGAATCGGATTCGACCACGCCCGGCTTGACCTGATGCGGCACCGGCTCCGTGGCCGGGATCTGCTGCGGCATCTCGCCAGCGGGCGCGACGTTCTCTCCGTCCGGTACGCTGGCGCCGGTCTGCGGCGCGGCTGGGTCCGCTGCAGGTTCGGCCGGGGCCGCAGCGCCGGTGGTCTCCTGCGCCGGGGGCGACGAGGCCATAATATCGCCGTCGGTCGCGGACGGACGCCCAAGCCCGTACACGGTGATGCCGACGATCATGATGCAGGCGAACGCCACCGCCGCGATCTGCAGGACGCTCGCGCGCCCTTCGGACAGTTGCAGTTGCGGATCGGCCTGAACCGGCTCTGGATTGAGCGGCCGCTCGCGGATGGGCTCGTCACTATGGTCCTCGGGTCGATTCATGGCGCACTCCTCTGTCGCAAGGACAACGGGATGGCGGTGAGCCGGTTCCTCTATCGGGACCATCAGGAGAACGACAGATTGACACGGCTCAAGGCGCGCGAGCGAGCGTCATATTCAATTGCGCGAAAGTATCTGCGGCGCGACAATGCCATCAAGGCTGCGCTACTGCGAGAGCGTTCAGTCCAAACCAGTCGAACAGGGAGCCAACGTCATGACCCGTGCAACATTCCGGTCCGTCGCAGCTATCGCGGTCTGCGCTGCCGTTACCTCGGCGCAGCCGGCTGCCGCGCAGGAAGCGCTTGTCACGTACAAAAGCCTCAGCCCCGAAATCGCGCTCGATCTTGCGCGCGCGACCCTTGAGGATTGCCGCAAGCGCGGCTTCCAGGTTGCGGTAGCGGTGGTCGACCGGTTCGGTCAGACCCAGGTCATGATCCGCGACCGCTTTGCCGGACCGCATACGCCCGCTACTGCCGCCGGCAAGGGATGGACCGCCGTCAGCTTCCGCACCAACACCACCGACCTGATCGGCATCAGCGAGCCCGGCATGCCACAGGCGGGCCTGCGCGATCTGCCGGGCGCGGTGATCCTCGGCGGCGGCGTGCGGGTCGAGGCGGCCGGCGTTACCGTCGGTGCGGTCGGCGTATCGGGCGCGCCCGGCGGTGACGCCGACGACGCCTGCGCCAAGGCCGGGATTGCTGCGGTGCAGGACAAGCTCGATTTCTAGCCAGACGGTGCCGCATCGGTTCTACTTGCCGGTCCGGCACGGCAAGCGCAGTCTTCCGTTAACGCCGCAACAAGCGGCGAGCGGAGGAAGTCCATGTCTGAACGCTTGATGTCTGAACGCTCGATGTTTGCTCGATTGCTATCGGCACGTTCGCTGCGCGCGGTGACGTCCGCGATCGCCTTGCTCGGTGTTGCCATCGCGTCGCCCGCATTGGCGCAATATCCCGAACGCAATGTCACGCTCATCGTGCCGTATGGTGCCGGCGGCGGCACCGACATCACCGCGCGCATGCTCGCGAAAGATCTTGAAGCCGTGCTCGGCAAGCCGGTGACAGTCGAGAACCGGGCCGGCGGCGGCGGCTGGGTCGGCTGGGGCGGCCTCGCGAAGGCGGCTCCCGACGGCTACACCATCGGCTATCTCAACGTGCCGTCGATGTATGCCGGCTATCTCGACCGGCAATACAACCGGTCGGAATCGCTCGACAGCTTCACGCCGCTGATGAACCACGTGCTGGATTACAATGTCTGGGCGGTGAAGGCGGATTCGCCGTTCAAGTCGGTGAAGGACATCGTTGAGGCCGCGAAGAAGGCGCCCGAGACGATCAGCGTATCCGCATTCGGCGCCGGCTCGGACGATCATCTCGCCATCCTCTCGATGCAGAAGGAGAACGGCATCAAGTTGATCACCGTGCATCACAAGTCGACCGCCGATGCGAAGACCGGCGCGCTCGGCGGACATATCCAGGTGCTGGGTGCCAATATTTCCGAAGTCGCCGAAGAAGCGCGCGCGGGCACTATCCGCATCCTGGGCGTGATGGCGCCGGAGCGCTCGCCGTTCCTGCCCGATGCGCCGACCTTCAAGGAACTGGGCTTCAATCAGGTGTGGTCGGTGTCACGGGGGATCGCGGCGCCTGCAGGGCTGCCGAAGAACGTGCAGGATGCCTTGACGGCGGCGCTGGAAAAGACGCTGACCTCGCCGGAGCACCAGCAGAAGGCCAGGGCATTGTCGCTCGAGCCGCGTGTTATCAAGGGCGACGACTACAAGAAATTCCTGAAGGACAATGAAGTCAGCACCAAGACGCTGATGGGATGGTAGGAGCGGTGATGATTGGCGAGGTCGATTCAGTCGAGATACAGGTCCTCGTCGATAACGCGACCGACACGCTGTCCTCGACGCCTTCGCATGTGGAAAGCGAGGGCGCCGGCCTGATGCGGCGCGGCGTGCGCATGATGGGCGGCAAATGCCTGTGCTGCGCCGCGCACGGACTGTCGTGCCTCATCACCATCGAACGCGCCGGCATGCGGCGGACCATGCTGTTCGATACCGGCCCGGAAGAATACGCCTTCGAGCGCAATGTCACGCGGCTCGGCGCCGATCTCGCGCCGGTCGAGGCGATCATGCTGTCGCATGGTCACTGGGATCATGCCGGCGCCATGCTGCTGGCGCTGACCATGATCCGAGCCCGGAACGGCGGCAAGGAGATTGCCTTCGACGCGCATCCCGACATGTTCCACACCCGTGCCGTCCGGATGCCGAATGGCGGCTTTCGCCAGATGGAGGATGTCCCGGGTATCGACGACCTCACCGCCTTCGGTGCGAAGGTGATGGAGAGCCGCGAACCGCATGCGCTGCTCGACGGCATGATCCACGTCAGCGGCGAAATTCCGCGGGTCACCGCCTACGAACGCGGCTATCCCGGCCAGGTGCGCCGCACCGCCGACGGGCAAGACTGGGAGCCGGACGAACTGCTGATCGACGAGCGCTGGCTCGGCATCCATGTGAAAGGGAAGGGGCTCGTGGTGCTGTCGGCCTGTTCGCATGCCGGCATCGTCAATGTGCTTCACCACGCGCGCGCGAGCTTCCCCGACGTGCCGCTGCACGCGATCATGGGCGGGCTGCATCTGTCCGGCGCCAATGAAGCGGTCATCCCGCAGACCGTCGGCGATCTGAAACAGTTTGGCCTGAGCACGATCGCGGCCGGGCATTGCACCGGCTGGCGCGCGATGACCGCGCTCGCCAATGCGTTCGGCGACCGGGTGCTGGCGCCGACCGCCGTCGGCAAGCGCTATTCGTTCTGAGCTATTTCGACCCGCATACCGATCCGATGGCGCCGGTCCCGCGACGGCGGGGCGTAAGAGCCGCCGTCGACTGATCCGCTTGCGCGGGACTGAACGGAGACGAACCTACCGCTTCGCCACGTTGACCTTTTTCGGCGGCTGCTTCTTGGCGGCGGCGCTGACGTTGTTGGTCTTATTCGTTGCCTTTGCGGTCTTCACGTCCTTTCCGCCCTTCTTGTTCTTGGCGGTCTTTTTCTTCTTCAGCGACGCTTCGTATGTCTTGCACTCCTCGTGCTCGGACTGTTCGAGCGCGCGGCGTTCGGCGCGTGTGGCCTCGCGGAAGAATTCATGCCGCCCGACCTGCACCACCGGCACGAATTCCTTGCGGAAGCGGCAGGCATTCTTCGGCGGCGTCAGCGACGCATTCATGTAATAGCGCAGCAACCGGTCCTCGAGCCCGCTGCGGCCCTCGATCTCGTCGCGCGCGATCTCCATGGAATAGCGCCAGGCCTTGCCGCCGCGCACCGTGCGCTTTTCGATCGCGAGGCAGGCAAAGGAAAACTGGCAGACCTTGCCGCGCTTGTAGAATACGACGTCGCAGATCCTGTTGCCGCCCCAGATCTGCCGGTTGGCCTTTGCGCGTTCGACCACGACATGGGCGATGTGGCGCTGGCCTTCTTCGGTTTCGTCGGTCGATCCGCCTTCGAAATACACCGCAAGCGCGAGACAATAGAGATCGGTTTCGTAGGCGATGTCGCGGCTGCGGTTGATCGGGTCACCGAGCGCGACTTTGATTTCCTCGACCGGCGCCTGATACGCGATGGCCGGTGTGCCGATGACGGTTGCTGCGATAGTTGCGCATGCAAGGTAGAGCGATGCGATGATGCCCCGCATAAGTCCCCCCAAAATAACTTGCCGCAAAAATCGATACGCAAATTGCGACGCTACAAAACGCAGGACCCCCGTCGCATGCGTGAGAGTTCGCTTTGAAAATGTGGCGGTCGAAGGGCAAAAGGTTAACAGACACCGCTGTTTTCACAGCCTGCTTCATGGCGCGGCGGCCCCGAAGCCGCTTAAGATGCTGAATTGTCAGCGCGAAACGCGCATTGCGCCCTTGTGACGACGGGCCACAATGTCGCACACTCGTTAACCATGTGCGTGCCCGGCATTGTGCTGCGCACACCTGATCCGGAAGCCCTATGCCGACATCTCCGATTCAATACGAAGACGCATCAGCCGAAGTCCGCGCGGTGTTCGACGACATCAAGGCGTCGCGCAATGTGCCGGACGTCAACAATTTCTGGAAATATCTCGCCCGCGATCCGGCTGTGCTCAAGCGCACCTGGGAAAGCGTGAAAGAGGTGATGGCGCCAGGCAGCCTCGATCCGCTGACCAAGGAGATGATCTATCTCGCGGTCAGCGTTACCAATGGCTGCGGCTATTGCATCGCAAGCCACACCGCCGCGGCGCGCAAGGCCGGCATGACTGACGCGATGTTCGGCGAGGTGATGGCGGTCACCGGCATGGCGAACGAAACCAACCGGCTGGCGAATGGCTATCGGGTGCCGATCGACAAGATGTTCGAGTAGGCGATGACTACCATTCTTCCGGGCAGGGCAGCAGCATCGACCAGAGATCGGGGCCGTTCTTGACCACCTTCATCTCCGGGGTGAGACCGCCATTGCGGTCGATCCAGTCGAGCACCGGTTCGGAATAATACGTGAGCAGGTCACGGGTCCCGGCCGCGTGGGCGACCTTCTTGCGGATCGGCCATTCCACCATCGTATAGGCCTGGTGGAAGCCCAGGCTGGCGCGCGGCGTCACGCAAATCTTGTTGCGCGGCACGATCCCGATCACCAGCGTGCAGGCCGAATTGCAGATTCCGTCGATGATGACGCGTTCGCCGCGTTCTGCGATCCGCTTGTATTTCGCCTTGTATTTCTCGACTTCGCCGCCGTGATCGCGCGTGATGCGCAAATCGGCGAAAGCCGACAGGGTCGAAACACACAAGATCGCAACAGCTACCCCCAGCCGCCGCATACCCACCCCGATTTCAATCCAGACGCGTGACAAACTGGAGGCCGGGAAGGGCCTCAGCTAGGCAAGACTTTGGCGAAATCCGGTTTTCAATTGGTTAAGGATGCGGCGGTTTTAACCATGTGCAAGTGGAACCGCGACCGGCAGTTCCACTGGTCACACGCCGCTGGCGATCCGCCGCACCGCGAGATGATCGTTCACGCCCCGCACGCCCGGCGTCTCCTCGACCAGCACCCGGACGGCATTGCGTTCGGTCGGGGACAGCACCATTCCCCACAGCTCGACGACGCCATCGGTGACGATCGGATTGATCAGGCTCGGATGCGCCCATGACTGCGCCGTCAGGCGATCGGTGATGGTGTCGCGCAATTCGGCATCCGACGGCTGCGCCGCGACGGCCTGCGGCTTCGCACTGGCCAGCGCCTGCAGCAGGTTGGCGCGGCTGACCACGCCGATCACCAGATCGCCCTCGACCACGGGAACCCGCTTGATGCGGTTGTCCTCGAGCAGGCGCGCGACCTCTCGCAGCGGGGTATCGGGCTTCGCAACCACCACGTCCTTCGACATCACATCCGACACCTTGGTGCCGTGCGCCTTGATGAAATCATAGGCCTGCTGGTCGGCGCCGGAGATGAAATTGAGCCACCACGACGACTTGCGTTCGGTTCCGGTCTCGGCGCGCCGCACGAGGTCGCCCTCGGAAATGATGCCGATCAGAGCGCCGCGCTTGTCGACCACCGGCAGCGCGCTGACGCCGCGCTCCAGCATTAGTTTTGCGGCCGCCTGCACGGTCGCGTCCGGTTCGATCGTGACCACGCGGACCGTCATCACATCGCTAGCGTTCATTTGGCTTCTCCCGGTTTTTCGGGTGCAAGCCTAGCTGTGGCCGCGCGCGGGCAATTTGACGTCAGTCAAACCGGTGATGTTTTGCGAAGGACGTTCTGCAGGGACGCTCTGCAAGCGACACTTCGCAAACCGGTTCCCGCGATGCCGACGCCTGCGACACATGCGCATTTGCGCGATTAACATCCCGGCAACCTCTCCAATTTACTCGAAGAGACTGGGAAATCGGGTGTGGAATGCAATTGGCCGCAAATGGCCGCTGGCTGGACGGCGGAATCATCGCTCTGCTGCTGGCCGCAGGGATCCTCGTACAAACCGGTGCGGTTGCGAAACCTTCGGCGCCCGACGGTAGCCGGGCGGTCGCGGTGCTGTTCGCGCCGTGGGTCGATGCCGGCAGCGCGTTGCAGCGCGTGGGCGACGCGGGAGCACGCATTGTCGGGCAGGGCGCATTCCCGTTCATCGTCGTGGTCGAACCCGACCGGCCGGATTTTGCCGCCCGCGCCGCGGCGCACGGCGCCGTCCTGCTCCTCGATCTGCGCGCGCTCGCTGCCTGCTTCACCCTGGGGCGCCCATGATCACGCCAATCAACAGCCTTGCGAGCCTGCAGCGCACGGTTGCCATCGCGCTCACGATCCTTGCCTTCGTGCATGTCCCCGTCCTCATCGGACTGGCCAGCCTGCGCGGCTACGGCATTGCGGGCGTGGCGGGTCTCTCGCTCGTGCTGGCCGCAGCGCCGGCCTTGCTGCTGATGGCAGGGCGTCCGGTTGTCATCGTCGGAGCGGCGCTAGCGGTGGCGCTGGTCGCGCAGACCTCGCTGATGGTCTATCTGATGGAAGGCCATCCCTGGCAGGTCGAAACCCATTTCTACTACTTCGCCATCCTGGCGATGCTGTCCGGATTTTGCGATCTGCGGATTCTGATTCTCGCTGCGGGGTTGATCGCCGTGCAGCATCTCGGCTTCAATCAGATGCTGCCGGCCGCGATCTATCCCGGCGGCACCGATTACGGGCGCGTTGCGTTGCATGCCTTCGTGGTGGTGATCGAGACCACGATGCTCGCCGGCATCGGATGGACGATCCGCAACGCATTCCAGCAGGCCCAGACCCAGCGCGAGACCGCGGAAAAGGTGGCGGCGAAACTTGGCATCGTGCTCGACGAGCGCAGCCATGAGCTGAGCGCGACCAACGATCGCGTGCAACTCGTCGAGCAGACCTTGCAGGCCTTCAAGCTTGAAATGGCGCAGGCGGTGAGTGTGCTGCACCAGACCGCGACGGCGCTTCACACCAATGCCGACAAGCTCAATGCCGCTTCCGCCCAGTCGAACGCGCAGACCTCCACCGCAATCCTCGTCGCCGAGGACACCACCGCCCGGGTGAAACTGGCCGCGCATGCCGGCGACGAACTGGCCGCGACGATCACCGAAGTCGAAAGCAACGCCACCCAATCGCTGCAGCTTGCCAGCACCGCGGTGGAGCAGGCGCGGCGCGCCAGCATCACGATCGACGATCTTGCCGAAGTTGCGGCCGAGATCGGCAAGGTGACCGACCTCATCAGCGCCATCGCCAGCCAGACCAATCTGCTGGCGCTCAATGCCACCATCGAAGCGGCGCGGGCCGGCGATGCCGGCCGCGGCTTCGCAGTGGTGGCGCAGGAAGTAAAGGCACTGGCGGCTCAGACCGCAAATGCGACCCAGGAGATTTCGCGCCGGATCGCCGCCATCCAGCAGACGACCGGCCGTTCGGTCGAGGCGATCGGGTCAATCAGCGAGAGCGTACTCGCGCTCGACGCCTCGCATGCGCGGATCGCAAGCGCCGTGCAGCAGCAGGCGGTGGCGACGCGCGAGATCGCAGGCAACGTCAATTCGGCAACCTCCGGCGTCGGGCGTCTGGCGGCGTCGGTCTCCGAAATCGAACGGGTCACGGCCGAAGGCGCAATCGCCATCGCGCAATTCAGCGAAGCGGCAGCCGAGGTGACGCGTCAGGCCGGTACGATCCGTGCGCGGGTCCACGAATTCACCCGGCAGATCCAGCATCTCGAAACCGACAGCGGCAGCAGCGTCACCGCTGCTGCCTGAGGATGCCTTCGAAGCGCGACACCGACCGCGCTAATAGACCACCACGCTGCGGATGCTTTCGCCCTTGTGCATCATGTCGAAGCCCTTGTTGATGTCCGACAGGGGCAGGATGTGGGTGATCATCGGATCGATTTGAATCTTCTTGTCCATGTACCAGTCGACGATCTTCGGCACGTCCGTGCGGCCCCTGGCGCCGCCGAAGGCCGAGCCCTTCCAGACCCGCCCGGTCACCAGCTGGAACGGGCGCGTCGAAATCTCCGCGCCGGCGGGCGCAACGCCGATCACCACCGAGACGCCCCAGCCGCGATGGCAGGCTTCCAGCGCCTGCCGCATCACCGTGACATTGCCGGTGCAGTCGAAGGTGTAGTCCGCGCCGCCGATCTGGTCGGCCGGCGTCTTGGTCATGTCGACCAGATACGGCACGAGGTCCTTGCCGATCTCCTTCGGATTGACGAAGTGGGTCATGCCGAACCGCTCGCCCCAGGCCTTGCGGTCGTTGTTGAGATCGACGCCAATGATCATGTCGGCGCCTGCGAGCTTGAGGCCCTGGATCACATTCAGGCCGATGCCGCCAAGCCCGAACACGATCGTCTTCGCGCCGATCTCGACCTTCGCGGTGTTGAACACGGCGCCGATGCCGGTGGTGACGCCGCAGCCGATGTAGCAGATCTTGTCGAACGGAGCGTCCTCGCGCACCTTGGCCACTGCGATCTCCGGCAGCACGGTGTAATTGGCGAAGGTCGAGCAGCCCATATAGTGATAGAGCGGCTTGCCATCGAGCGAGAAGCGCGAGGTCCCGTCGGGCATCAGGCCTTTCCCTTGAGTGGCGCGGATGGCGGTGCACAGATTCGTCTTGCGCGACAGGCAGGACGGGCATTGCCGGCATTCCGGCGTATAGAGCGGGATGACGTGGTCGCCCTTTTTCACCGAGGTTACGCCCGGACCGACATCGACCACTACACCCGCACCTTCGTGACCCAGGATCGCGGGGAAGATGCCTTCCGGGTCGTCGCCGGACAGCGTGAAGTCGTCGGTATGGCAGATCCCGGTCGCCTTGATCTCGACCAGGACCTCGCCGGCCTTCGGGCCTTCGAGCTGAACTGTCATGATTTCAAGGGGCTTACCCGCCGCCACCGCCACTGCCGCACGCACATCCATGTTTCGGTCTCCAGATCCGCCGCGGACCGGTCCGCAGCATTTTTAACCTCCCACTCATGCACCGGATGGCGCGAATCGCGCAATGCCGCACTGCGCCATGGCTTCCCGGGCACCGGGGCGGGCGCCTCCGGAGGCAGCTTTTTCTTGAAACGCGGCATATCCCTGAGGCGCGAAGTGCTTTACAAAGGGGGTTCTACCCACACGGCACCGGAGACTTTAAGTGGCTACAGGCACTGTTAAATGGTTCAACGCAACCAAGGGATACGGCTTCATTCAACCGGACGGCGGCGGGAAGGATGTGTTTCTGCACATCTCGGCTGTTGAGCGCGCGGGTTTGAGCTCTGTTCCGGAAGGCGCGAAGGTCGAATACGAAATCGTGTCCGACCGCGGCAAAGAATCCGCTGGAAACCTCAAGATGAAGTGACGCTGCGGCGTTGCTTCTAACCTGAGTGTGCCCCGCTTCGGCGGGGTTTTTTTTGTGCTGCAGGAGACGCTGCGAGCGTGCAGGCGCTGTGAACATGAGACGCCTGCGCCGGATGAATTTGTGCCGCCCGCATCTTGTGCGTTAGAGACCGGCCGCCGGGATTGTACTTGTGAAAACCTCCGTCACCGACATCGCCATTCGCGCTGCGCCGATGACTTTCGTGCTGCTGTGGTGCACGGGATTCATCTCGGCCAAATACGGCATGCCCTATGCGGAGCCGCTGACCTTCCTGTTCGCGCGGATGGGGCTGGTGGTGCTGGTGCTCGCCGCCATCGTGGCGGTGATGCGGGTGCCGCTGCCTGGTCCGGTCGATGCCTGGCACAGCCTGGTGGCGGGCTTTCTGTTGCAGTCACTCTATCTCGGCGGGGTGTTCGTGGCGCTGTCGCAGGGCGTGCCGGCCGGCATATCGGCGCTGATTCCCGGCCTGCAGCCGATCCTGACCGCGACACTCGCCGGGCGGTTTCTCGGCGAACGAGTCACGCCGGTGCAGTGGGGTGGTTTCGCGCTGGGGCTGGTCGGCGTGCTGCTCGTGCTCAACGACCGCAATGTCAGCATGACCGGGACGCCGATCGGCTGGACCGCGAGCGTGATCTCGCTCCTGGGCATCACTCTCGGCACGCTCTATCAGAAGCGCTATTGCGGCGCGATCGACTGGCGCTCGGGCAATCTCGTGCAATTCGCCGGCGCGACATTGTTGTTCGCGATCGGCTCGTGGGCGATCGAGACCCGCCCGATCGACTGGACCCCGCAATTCATCCTCGCGCTCGGCTGGTCGGTCATCGTGCTGTCGGTGCTGACCGTCGCGCTGATGTATTGGCTGATCCGGCGCATCCCGGCGTCGCGGGTGGCGAGCCTGTTCTATCTCGTGCCGGCAACGACGGCTGTGATTGCCTGGCTGATGTTCGGCGAGACGCTGAACGCTTTCGCCATTGCCGGCATGGTGCTGTGCGCGGCCGGGGTGTTCATTGTGAACTACAAGCTCGCGCCAAGTCCTAGTCCCTGATGAAATCCCAACCCCTGATCGAGTCCTAACCCTTGATCCTGTCGAACGCGGCGAGCGCGCGCTTGCGCGCCATGTCGTGATCGACCATCGGGTCCGGATAGGTCTTGCCGAGCGCGACCTTGGATTCTGTCAGTTCGAGGGGCGTCGCCATCCACGGCTTGTGGATGAAGCGGTCGGGCAGGGCAGCGATTTCCGGCACCCAGCGCCGCACATAGTCGCCGTGCGGATCGAAGCGTTCGCCCTGCAATATCGGATTGAAGATGCGGAAGTAGGGCGCCGCATCGGCGCCGGAGCCCGCGACCCATTGCCAGCTTGCGGTGTTGTTGGCCGGGTCGGCATCGACCAGCGTGTCCCAGAACCATTGCTCGCCGAGCCGCCAGTCGATCAGCAGATGCTTGATCAGGAACGACGCCACCACCATGCGTACGCGGTTATGCATCCAGCCGGTGTGCCAGAGTTCGCGCATGCCGGCATCGACGATCGGATAGCCGGTCTGTCCGCGTTGCCACGCTCTCAGCGCGTCGTCGTCGGTCCGCCACGGAAACGCATCGAAGCGCGATTGCAGGTTCACGGTCGCGAGATCGGGAAAATGATGCAGCAGGTGATAGGAGAATTCGCGCCAGCCGAGTTCGCTCAGGAATTTGTCGACGTCGCGTGATGGGGCGCCCTGATCCGCGGCGAAGCGCGCGGCGTGATAGATTTGCGTGGCGCTGATTTCGCCGAAACGCAGATAGGGCGACAGACGCGAGGTTGCCGGCTTGTCCGGGCGGTCGCGCTCGTCGGCATAGCCGCGGATGGTATCGAGGAAGTCGGCCAGCCGCTCACGCGCCGCCGCTTCGCCAGCAACCCAGGTCTCGCGCATGCCGCCGGCCCAGTCGGGTTTCGTCGGCTCGAGGTGCCAGTCTTCAAGCGTCTCGGAGGCCACGTCGGCCGGCGGCGGCAATCGCGTCGGCGCCGGCACCGGCTGGCGGGGATCGCCGAGCGCCAGCACGCGCTTCCAGAACGGCGTGAAGACCCGCAGCGGTCCGCCATCCGCGGTGAGCACCTTGCCCGGCTCGACCAAGAGATTGGCGGGGAAGGTGCCGCCGGTCACGCCCTGCGCTTTCAGCGCCGCGATCACCGCGTCGTCGATCGCGATCCCGGCTCGGTCGCTGCGCCGGTTGAAGTAGACTTGCGTGGCCTTCGCTTCGCGCGCCAGACGCGGGATCACGTCCGCCGCCTTGCCGCGGCGCAGCACCAGTCGCTGCCCAAGTTTTCGCAGATCGCGGTCGAGCGCCCGCAGCGACTGCGCCAGCCACCAGCGCGACGCGCCGCCATGCGGACGCAGGCCGGAACTGTCCTCGTCGAGGACATAGATGCAGGTCAGTTTGGCGGCCTTGGCGCCGGCGGTCAGGGCCGCGTGATCGGCGAGCCGCAGATCGTCGCGAAGCCAGACGAGTGCGGAGAACTCCGCCGACGATTGCAGATGGTCTGCCATAACAGATGCCGACATTCCTGTTTTGACGGTGCTATTTGCCGAACTTGCCGGCAATCACGAGCTGGGTCTGGGTCACGATCGCGGCGAGCTTGCCGTCGCTGGCGCGGGTGATGCGGGTCTGCCAGACCATGGTGGTGCGGCCCTTGTGCAGCGCAATGCATTCGGCGCGGGCGGTGTCGCCGACATGGATGGCGGCGAAGAAATTCGTTTTGCTTTCGATGGTTGCGGTGGTCGCACCGTCCGGCAGATTGACGATGGTGGCGGCGCCTCCGAGGTCGTCGGCGAAGGCCATGACGGCCCCGCCATGCATGTTTCCGTTGCGGTTTCCGAGGTCGGGCCGAACGCTGAGCTCGGCCTCGATCCGGTCCGGCGTGTTGCTGATCACCTTGATCCCGAGCATATCGGCGAACGGCGGCTGGGTGTCCTGGCGCATTCTAAAAGTCCTGCAAGATCGCGGGAAAAGTCCGCTTGCCATAAACCGGTGCCGGTGAGAAGCGGACCAAAAGCCGGGACGGCCGGTGAAACCATTGGGGGCTGTCAGGCGTAACTAACGACTGTCATTCATCGGGAATTGCCATGAAACGCGCCGTCATTCTCTATTTCACGACACTGGTCGTGATGCTGCCGCTCGATTTCCTGTTTCTCGGCGTGATTGCCAAGAATTTCTTCCAGTCGCAGGTCGGTCCGCTGCTCGGTGACGTACGGATCGTGCCGGCTGCGATTTTCTATCTGGCCTATCCGATCGGCATCGTGATTTTCGCGAGCTACGCCGCCGGGCAGAACTGGCAGCACGCGCTGCTCTACGGCGCGCTGTTCGGGATGTTCTGCTACGCAACCTTCGATCTTACCGCGTTGGCTCTGATCAAGGGATGGACCTGGCCGGTGACATTGGTCGATATCACCTGGGGCACCGTGGTGACCGCGACCTCGGCGACGCTTGGTCTGCTGCTCGCCAATCTGGTCCTACGTCCCGACTGATCCGGACATCCGCTTCAGCCAGGCGTGGGCGAAGACCAGGTCCTGTTGCGTCAGGGCATGTCCCGCCGGCAGCAGTTCAAGCGTGACTTCGGCGCCGGCCTCGCCGAGCAAGGCCGCGAAATACGGCGGCCGGTCGGCGGGCACCAGCGGATCGTCCTTGCCGGATAGCAGCAGCACCGGGAAACCGGTCAGGTCTGGCAGCGGTCGCGGATCGAAAGGCAGCGTCGCCCGCATCAGCAGCGCGCCGGCGATCAGCGACGGATCCTGGCGCATCAGGTTCCAGCCGATATTGGCGCCGTTGGAGAAGCCGAGCACGACCGGGGGCGGCAGGCCGTAGGCCGCGCGGGCGCGCATGACGAAGTCTGCCAGTTCCACAGTGCGCGCGTTGAAATCGTCGAGGTCCCAGGCGCCATCTTCGTCACGGCGGAAGAAGCGCAGGACCGAACCTTCCTCGAGCACCTTGCCGCGCGGCGACAGCAAGGCAGATCCGGGCGACAGCATCTCCCCGAGCGGGATGAGATCATTTTCGTCGGCACCGGTGCCGTGTAGCAAAAGCAGCGGCGGGCGGGTGGCGTCCGTCGCGGGGATGTAACGATGGATGAAGCCGAGATCGGGTGCCTGTGCCACGGTTCATGATGGCACAGGCTCGCCGCTTCGCGAAAGGTGCTACTTCGGCTGGGGCACGATCCGGATGTAGGGCTTGGGCGACTTCCAGCCCTGCGGAAACAACGTCTTGGCGTCGTCGTCCGATACCGAGCCTGCGATGATCACGTCGTCGCCCTGTTTCCACTGGGCGGGCGTCGCGATCTTGTGCTTGGCGCCCAGCTGGAGGGAATCGATAACCCGGAGCACTTCATCGAAGTTGCGGCCGACCGTCATCGGATAGACCAGGATCAACTTGATCTTCTTGTCCGGGCCGATGATGAAGACGTTGCGGACCGTCTGGTTGTCGGCCGCGCTGCGCTTGGTCGGATCGCCCGAGATCGCCGCCGGCAGCATGCCGTAGAGCTTCGATACGTTGAAATCGGTATCGGCGATCATCGGATAATTGGGCTCGAAGCCCTGTGTCTCGCCGATGTCCTTCGCCCAGTCGGCATGGCGGTCGACAGGATCGACCGAGAGGCCGATGATCTTCACGCCGCGCTTGTCGAATTCCGGCTTGATGCGGGCCATGTAGCCGAGTTCGGTGGTGCAGACCGGGGTGAAGTCCTTCGGATGGGAGAACAGCACGCCCCAGGAATCGCCAAGCCAGTCGTGAAAGCGGATCTTGCCCTGCGTGGTTACGGCTTCAAAATCGGGGGCGGTGTCGTTGATCGCGAGAGCCATGTTGGTCCTCCATGGGTCGCGCCTCCGGGACGGGACGCGGCATTGCTGGGGTCAGAGAATGAGCGGGCGCCGGATCGCGTCCGGCGGGTATATACAGCCTTCGAGGAACAAATATAAGACGCCGGATGTTTCGGATTTCGATTGATCGAGAGATGATTTTTCCGGCCGTTCCTGGTTCGCAGCAAAACCTTTCTGGCTGCACGCGAGATCGGGCCCGATTGAAATGGATATTACAGACCTGCTCTCGCATTTTGCTGTGGCGCTCGGAATCGGGCTGCTGATTGGCATCGAGCGTGGCTGGCGCACCCGCGAGGAGAAGCCCGGCAGCCGTACGGCGGGGGTCCGCACCTTTACCATCATCGGCATTCTGGGCGGCACCACGGGCGTGCTTGCGGAGGCGGCCGGCACCCCGTTGACGATCGCTGGATCCCTCATTCTCGGATTGGGCTTCGTTGGCTTTGCCGTGACCTTCGCCTTGATGTGCCGCGAAGAAAATCGGGCGGACAACAGTTACTCTGCGACCACCGCGATTGCCGGCATGCTGACCTTCGCGCTGTCGGCCTACGCCATGATCGGCGACATTCGGGCCGCAGCCGCCGCTGCGGTGGCGACGGTCGGTGTACTCGCCCTGCGAGCGCCCTTGCATGCTTGGCTGACGAAAATCGAGGAGCGCGAGATCCGCTCTTCTCTGATCCTTCTCGCCATGACCTTCATTGCACTGCCGCTCATACCCGATGAGCCGATCGGTCCGTTCGGCGGGGTCAATCCGCGCGAAATCTGGTTGATCGCGATTGTTCTCGCGGGCGTGTCGTTCGCAGGCTACGTCGCCGTGAAGGTGCTGGGCTCCCGACACGGCATCATGCTGGCCGCGGCCGCGGGCGGTCTGGTTTCGTCGACTGCAGTGACGGCTTCAAACGCCAAACGCGCAGCGGCCGGTGAGGGTGCGCCGCATCTGCTCGCGGCCGGTGTGGCGCTCGCGACCGCGGTGTCGTTTGCGCGGGTGCTTGTCATCGCCGGATTTCTGAAGCCGGAACTTCTGAAGCTGCTCGCGCCGCCTCTCATTGCGGCGATCGCGGTGGCGGTGGGTTGGGCCTTTATTTCCGTCTATGGGCGCAAGGCAGACGACAGGGAGGAGCAGACCGTCGAATTCAAGAACCCGTTCGGATTCTGGTCGGTCATCGGCTTCGCCATCTTGCTGGCGGCCATTGTCATGCTCGGTCGGGTGCTCGGGGAAAATCTCGGCGCCACGGGCGCCATTATCGGGGCGCTGGCACTGGGCCTGGCCGATGTCGACGCGGTGACCGTGTCCATGTCGCGGCTTGTCCCCGACACGTTGTCGCTGAATGCAGCAGGGCTGGCCATTCTGGCTGCCGTGGTCTCCAACAATGTCAGCAAAACCATGATCGGAGCCGCAGCCGGGCGAGGGGCCTTTGCAATTCAGATCGCGGCCATGACCGCATTATGCTTCACGGCCGGGGGTGTCGCGTACTGGCTCGCCACCCTCATGACCCCCGCCTGAATCCGAATTGACATTTTTGTTGCAGCGCCGAAAAGTCTGTCTGTTGAGGGGGCGGGCGCCGTATGTTCAAGCGTATCCTGATTGCAAATCGCGGCGAGATTGCTTGCCGGATCATAAAGACCGCGCGGCGTATGGGTATTTCCACGGTGGCGGTCTATTCCGACGCCGACCGCGACGCGCTGCATGTTGAGATGGCGGATGAAGCCGTTCACATCGGCCCTCCGCCGGCGGCCGAAAGCTATCTGCTGATCGACAAGATCATCGCCGCCTGCAAGGCGACGGGCGCGGAAGCCGTCCATCCCGGCTACGGCTTCCTGTCCGAGCGCGAAGCCTTTCCGAAAGCGCTGGAAGCCAACGGCATCGTCTTCATCGGGCCGAACGCCAAGGCGATCGCCGCCATGGGCGACAAGATCGAATCCAAGAAGGCGGCCGCCGCCGCAGGCGTCTCCACCGTCCCCGGTTATCTCGGCGAGATCGCCGACGAGGCGGAGGCGGTGAAGATCGCTAACCAGATCGGCTATCCCGTGATGATCAAGGCCTCCGCGGGCGGCGGCGGCAAGGGCATGCGGATCGCGTGGTCGGAAAGCGAAGTCGCCGAAGGCTTTGCGCGGTCTAAGTCGGAAGCCAGGTCGTCCTTTGGTGACGACCGCATGTTCATCGAGAAATTCATCGTCGATCCGCGCCACATCGAAATCCAGTTGCTGGGCGACAAGCACGGCAACGTCATCTATCTCGGCGAACGTGAATGCTCGATCCAGCGCCGCAATCAGAAGGTGATCGAGGAGGCACCGTCGCCGTTGCTGGATGAGACGACGCGCAAAAAGATGGGCGAGCAGGCGGTCGCACTGGCCAAGGCGGTCGGCTACGACTCGGCCGGCACCGTCGAGTTTGTCGCGGGCCAGGACCGCTCGTTCTTTTTCCTAGAAATGAATACCCGGCTGCAGGTCGAGCATCCGGTGACCGAGCTGATCACAGGCATCGACCTGGTCGAGCAGATGATCCGCGTCGCCGCGGGCGAGGTTCTCTCGATCAAGCAATCCGATGTGACGCTCACCGGCTGGGCGGTCGAGAGCCGTGTTTATGCCGAGGATCCCTATCGCGGCTTCCTGCCGTCGACAGGCCGGCTGGTGCGTTACCGTCCACCGGCGGAGTCGCAAAGGGACGGCATCACCGTCCGCAACGACACCGGCGTCTACGAGGGCGGCGAGATTTCCCTCTATTACGATCCGATGATCGCAAAGCTCGTGACCCATGGTCCGGACCGGTTATCGGCGATCGACGCGCAGGCCGATGCGCTGGATGCCTTCTATGTCGGCGGCATCCGCCACAATATTCCGTTCCTGTCGGCGCTTATGGCGCATCCGCGCTGGCGCGCGGGAACGCTGTCGACCGGTTTTATCGCCGAGGAATTTCCGGATGGCTTTCACGGCGTGGCACCGGAGGGCGAAACCGCGCATGTGCTGGCGGCGGTCGCAACCGCGGTCGATCATGTGCTGGGCGAACGAAAGCGCCGGATTTCGGGTCAGATGACGCACCGGCTGGTGACGCGCGAGCGCGAACGCGCGGTGTGGCTGAACGAAACCGAATACAAGCTCGAGGTGACCCGCGCGAACGGCAGCATCGAGATCGCGTTCAGGACCGGTGCGGAGCATGTGCACAAGCTGGAATCGGACTGGAAGCCCGGTGATCCGGTCTGGTCGGGGAGGGTCGATGGCAAGCCGGTGACCGTGCAGATCAATCCGGTGCCGAACGGCTTCGATCTGGCGTACCGTGGCGTGCAGGCCAGGGCCTTTGTCTATACCGCGAGCGAAGCCGCCTATGCGCGCCTGATGCCGGTGAAGAAGGCGGCCGATACCGGCAAGTCGCTGCTGTGTCCGATGCCCGGACTTGTGGTCTCGATTGATGTGAAGGAAGGGCAGGAGATCAAGGTCGGCGAAACCCTCGCGGTCGTCGAGGCGATGAAGATGGAAAACGTTCTGCGCGCCGAGCGGGATGGAACCGTAAAAAAGATCCACGCGAAAAAGGGCGACAGCCTCGCGGTCGATGCCGTGATCATGGAATTCGCCTGACCGGATTTGTTGCGCGGAACTTCCAGACCCTTCATGCCGTTTCCTCCGCGCAACAAGCCGGAGGGACTATCATGGCGGACAACGAAAAAGCTCTGGGCAAGAGCGACCTCCCGGACGATCTGCGCCGGCACGATGCTCGTCCCGATCGGCCGGATTCCCTTCCGGAGATTGCGGACGACACGGCCCATGCCGGCATCAGCCCGCCGCCGGACGGCGGCAATCCCGAGCACCCGATTCACGACGAGGACATCGAGGATCTCGGCCCTGAGGATTTCGAGGAGATGATCGACAAGGGCGAACCCCGTCCGGTCGACAAGGTGATGCCGAAATAGACGGTATGCGTCACAACGCGCGCAGATTGGCGTTCGCGGGCCGCCATGCGACCATGCGCGCATGAATATTTTCGAATCGCTCGTCCCGTCCGGTGATCTGGAACAGGGGCCTTACACGCGGGCACTGGTCGGCCTCCTGATCGGTGCCGTGCTGTCGAACATGCTGAGCGCACCGGTGGTGACCGCGTCGTTCGGAATCTGGCCGTTTGTTGTCACGCAATTCGCTCTGCTCTGGTTCTGGTTCGCGCTTACCGCAAAGCGGCTGCGTAATGCGGAGCGCAGCGTGCTCGGCGTGACTGCGGTCGCCATGATCGCGCTGATCGCGGTGGTGCTGCTGGCGGTGATGCTGGCGTTGCAGGCGAGCGACCTCGAAGCTGGCACGGCAGCCCCATTCATACCGGCATCGATCGGCACGCTGATCTATCCGTTCGTCTTCCTTTTCAATCTCGCCACCGGACCGTCGGCCAATGCGCAGGACCTGACGATCGCCGTGCTCGCGACCTTTACGGTGGCACCGTTGCTGCTGATGACGTGGTATTCGGCCTGGGCCGCGCTGCAACCGTCCGAATTGCACGCGAGCGAGCCCGACGCGTGAGGCTCTATTTCGCCTATGGCTCAAACATGAGCCGCGGGCCGATGCGCGTACGCTGTCCGACGGCGAAGGAGGCCGGTGTGGCGATCCTGCGAGACTATCGCTTTGTCATCATGGCAAATGGATATGCGTCGGTGGTGCCGGCGGCGGGACAGGACGTGCACGGGCTCGTCTGGCGGATCGGCCCGCAGGATCTCGCAGCGCTCGACGACTATGAAGATGTCGCCGGCGGGCTTTACCGCCATGCGACGCTCCCGGTCCTTCAGGACGGCCGGCCGACCGATGCGCTGGTTTATCTCGGCTGCGAAGCGCGCGAGGGCCGCCCGAGCGCGGCCTACATGGCACTGGTGGTCGAGGCCGCGCGCGAATGCGGCCTGCCCGCGGATTATGTCGAGAAGCTCGCGCGGCTTGCACCGGGAGCCGGGTGATGGGTGAGCGTGCGATCCGCCGCGTCGTCATTCATGGCCGGGTTCAGGGCGTGGGTTACCGCGACTGGACACGGCATGTCGCGCGCGGGCGCTCGATCGAAGGCTGGGTGCGCAACCGCACGTATGGCAGTGTCGAGGCCTTGTTTGCGGGTCCGGCCGAGGCCGTCGCCGGCATGATCGAAGCCTGCCGGACGGGGCCGCCAAGTGCCCGGGTGGAGCGGATCGACGAGCAGGATGCGGCGCCGTCGGACCTCGATCTCCGCCGGCCGGGCGAAAGCTTCAGCGTCCTCGGGACCGTGTAGAAACGTTACGCGGTCGCTGCCCGCGGCGACCGTCGACGCAGCTTTCGGCGCCCCCAGACAATCAGCCCGGTGGCTAGAAGCCCCACGAAGGCAATCGAGATCAGGACATTGACGAGCGCCGATGTGATCCCGAGCCAGTTCCCCTCATGCAGAAGCCGCGGCCAATTGCGGGGTGTCGGGGTCAGCCCCTGGCCGGTGATGGCGAACACGCGCATTTCGCCGCCGTCATTCAGCCGCACCAGCAACCTCGGTCCGATCGACCGGATCCATATCACTTGGCCGAGATCGTAATCCTTCGCGACGCGTTGCACCGCCTCGCGCAGCGGCAAGGGTCTGCCCTCCGGAGCGGAAGGGGCGGGCCCCGCAAACGACATGCCGAATGCCAAAAACAGGCCGGTGAGCGGACTAAGGATCAGGAGCGGCAGCAGGAACCAGCCGATACCCTTGTGCCAGCCGGATACGGTGTTTCGGAGCCGCGGCCATCCCATCGCGATCCCGATGGCGATCAGCATCAGCAGCGCGATCGTAGACGCGGTGACCAGCCATCCGAGATCGAGCAGCAGGGTCTCGTGCAGGCGTCGCGAAATCGCAAATGTCTCGGCCATGGCGCCCGGCGAATCAACGCGCTCGTTGGTCGACAGAACGACATGAGTTGCGTCACCCCGGCGGGCACCACCGATTGAAACGATGCCTGAATAGCCTCGGACGACAAGCGAGCGCGCGGCGCCGGTCGGATCGTGTTTCGCAAGGACCGCATCGACCGTCTCAGCCGTCAAGGACCCGCGTGCATTGTGTTGGACGATCGGCTCGAACGATAGCATCAGTCCGGTGACGATCAGCACGGCAAGCGGAATCGACAATGTCAGCGTGATCCAGCGATGGAAGCGCAAAAGCCAGAGCTGCAGCATGGTTGGTACGTCCTGGAAACGGACCGCGACCGTATCGCACGGCAGCCCGGACGACGATTGATCCTGCTCAAAGGGCGTTATGCGAAGCGGCCAGTCTGCGTTGCGATGGGTGCAGACATAGCGTGGTCTTCAATCCGGTTCGACACGCCGAACAGGCCATCGAACTCGGCTTTCAGCGCGGCGTCGAGGTCGTCCATCGTCACCGGCAGGCCGAGATCGATCAGGCTGGTCACGCCGAACTTTTGCTCGCGGACGCCGCAGGGCACGATGCCTCCGAAATGCGACAGGTCCGGCTCGACATTGATGGCGATCCCGTGCAGCGACACCCAGCTCTTCAGCCGAATGCCGATCGCGGCGATCTTGTCCTCATAGCCGTCACCCTTGTCGGGGCGGCGTACCCAGACGCCGACCCGGTCGTCGCGCCGCTCGCCGACCACGTTGAAATGCGCCAGCGCCCGGATGATCCATTCCTCCAACGTCGCCACATAGGCGCGCACGTCCTGCCGCCGCCGCTTCAGGTCGAGCATCAGGTAGACCACCCGCTGGCCGGGCCCGTGATAGGTCATCTGGCCGCCGCGGCCGCTCCGGTGGACCGGGAAGCGCGCATCGAGCAGTTCCGCGTCGGCGGCACTGGTTCCCGCGGTATAAAGCGGGGGATGTTCGACCAGCCAAACCAGCTCATCGGCCCGGCCGGCCGCGATGTCGGCAACCCGGGCGTCCATGTCCGCAAGGGCCGTGTCATAGCCGGTCAGGCCCGGTTCAATCCGCCATGCGGCGGGCGGACTGCCGGGGCGGGCTTGGAGCCCAAGCGGAATGGCGTCGCGCGTGTTAACCATCGATTCACCATAGCATGGTGACACTGGCCGTCCGATCCGGCATCCGGACGGCCGGAAAGGACATAGCCACGTGCCCACGCTCGACAAGGTCTCGCTCGATATCTCGGTTGTTCTCGGCACCTGCATCATGCCGGTGCATCAGGTGCTGCGGCTCGGCCGTGGCGCCATCATCGAGCTGGATGCGGGGGAGGACGACGACGTCAAAATCCTGGCCAACAACCTTCCGGTGGCGGAGGGGACGGTGGTCGTCAACGGCAACAGGATTGCGGTCGAGGTCAAGCGGTTGCTGCAGAAATCGCCCGACATGCGCTGAGGGCCTGGATCCGGGCGCCTTGGGAAAGCCGCGCGGCAAGCCCTTGTCGCTGCGGATCGCATTTGTTACATGCTGCCGACCTCACGCCGGGATGACCGGCGCTAGACCCCAAAACGCGGCCGTGGCGGAATTGGTAGACGCACTGCCTTGAGGTGGCAGCGGGTAACACCGTGGAGGTTCGAGTCCTCTCGGCCGCACCAAAATTTGGCGAGTCCCATCGGCTCCAACCGCACCGAATCAAAGGGGCCGCCCAACGGAAAGCGGCCCCCCGAGACTGTCTGGTCCGTGCCGTCTGGTACAGCACGTCTGGCATTCGCGGTCTGTCTGCTAACGACTGCGTTCTGCAGCGATCGGATCATGCCCGCGATGGCGCTGACGCTCGCTCGCGGAGACCCCCGCATCTGACTGGCAGTAAGGCCGACAGGTTGGTGCGGTTCGAAAAGCAACTTGCGCGCTAAATTCTAAGAACTGCTCACCCAGGCCTGGACGATTTTAACGGAACCGGAATTTCCCGATGATTTCCGCCGGCACCCGATCACACTGTCGGGAGACCGCTTCGGACTGCACCGGATCGAAGTGGGCTCACGGATCCGACGTCAGGCTGCCACGCGATCGAGCACCGGTAAAAGCCGCGGGTGCAGGTGCGCCTGAAGGCTCTTGAGGAAATTGATCAGCGCCAGTTCGTTGTCGTGCAAACGGCCGGTCCTGCCGATCCGGCTGGCTGCCCACAACACGTCTTCATCGGTTGCGCGTGGGGTTTGCCAGCGATACTCGGCGCCGGCGTCGTCCGTCGTGGGCTCGCGATAGGCGTCGCGGACTGCACCGACGCCGCCCGATACCATGCGCTGCATGAATGAGGCGACACCGGGCGGCGGTTCGTCGAGCCACGCTTCGCGCCGGAGCGCCTCCTGCCGTGAGGGAACCTGATAGCCAGACGCCGCCATCAGGAAATTGGCTGCGGCCTTGACGAACAGATCCGACCACGCGGGATCGTTGAGCGGGTGATGCGTCGCGTCATTGATGTCGAAAAGGATCTCGGCCTCGGGCCGCGTGATCGCGACATTTCCGTCGCCGCCGAAGGCGTAGAGAATACGCCGCACCAGTTCGGTCTCGTGATCCTCGACCGTCCCGACATTGCATGTCCGGCGCGCGCCGACCGTGCCTGCGCGGGTGATCACGCCGATCTTGACCTGCTCGAGCGCGAAGCGAACCAGTTCCACTGGGCTTTGCTGCGAGCGTTCGAGCACCTTGATCAGCAATTCGAGCTCGCAGGCGGTATCGACATGGCCCAAGCGTCCGATCCGCTGCATCAGCCAGGCCGCGTTCTGCTCGGAGACATAACCGGAGGGGTGCGCCTGGTTGACGACATAATCGGTCAGGGCCTCGACGAAAAAGCCTGGCCAGGCAGAATCCGCCTGCTGATGCAGGCGATCGTTCAATGCGAAGGCGAGCTCTGCGTCAGCCTCCGTGACCACGCCTTTCCAGAACACGCGATGGCGCAGCGTGAGGATGTCGTCGGCGGTAATGACGCCGCGCGACAGGATGGACTGGACGTGCTCGCTGTTTGGCATGATGTCGGCTCGCGATCCCGGAGCCCCGAGTGTTCCATATCCGCGTTGCGTTTCGGCTAAACCGAACGGTGAACACTCCGCATGCTTTTGCCCGGGAATTGACAATGATGCGGTAAGCACTCGGCAACTGTCGGCTTTAGCGGGAGAGAAGCGAGATTGCGGCGGAACCGCATCGGTTTGCGGTGATCGGCGCGATTCTTCCTGTTGTCACCAACACTTGCCACGCCTACAAGCGGCCGATTGCGTCACGGTATCGGTGCTGGGACGGCGCGTTGTGGGGAAATCATGGTCGGGCAGGACGCGCACGAGGCGGACGTGGATCGTCCCGATCCGAGCCCGGACGCCGATTCCTTCCGCGACGACACCGGCGCGATCCGTCCTGAAATTCTGGAGCGGGTGACGGATGCCATCCGTCAGCATGACAGCGCGGCGCTGAACGAACTGGTCGGCGACCTGCATGAGGCCGATACCGGCGATCTGCTCGAGGCGCTGGATACCGAATTGCGGCCCCAGCTGATCGAGCTGATGGGCAAGGACTTTGACTTTTCGGCGCTGACTGAGGTCGACCACACCGTCCGCAGCGAGATTCTCGAAGAGCTTGAGCCCGAAACCGTCGCCGAGGGCGTTCGCGAACTCGATTCCGACGATGCCGTCTACATCCTGGAGGATCTCGACCGTCAGGACCAGGTCGACATCCTGAACCAACTGCCGCCGATCGAGCGTATCGCGCTGGAACGCAGTCTGCTCTATCCGGAAGAATCCGCCGGACGGCGGATGCAGACCGAGTTCATCGCGGTCCCTCCGGACTGGAATGTCGGCCAGGCGATCGACTACATGCGGGAGACGGTCGATCTGCCGGATCGCTTCTATGAGCTCTACATCGTCGATCCGGCCGGCAAATTTCTCGGAGCGGTCGCGCTCGACCGACTGCTCCGGGCAAAGCGGCCGGTTCCTGTAATCGACCTGATGGATCCGGATCGCCGAAAAGTCCGTGCCGTTGAGGACCAGGAAGAAGTGGCGCGGCAATTCGAGCGCTACAATCTTGTCGCCGCGCCGGTGGTGGACGAGGACGACCGGCTGGTCGGCGTGCTGACTTTCGACGACATCGTCGACGTGATCGAGCAGGAGGCCGAAGAGGACATCAAGGCGCTCGGTGGCGTCAGCGCCTATGAAGAGCTGTCCGACTCGGTCTGGGACATCGTCAAGGCGCGCTTTCCCTGGCTGCTCGCCAATCTCGGCTGCGCGCTGGTTGCGGCCTGGGTCATCGGACAATTCTCGTCGTCGATTGAGAAAATGGTGGCGCTCGCGGTGCTGATGCCGATCGTGGCGTCGATGGGCGGCAATGCCGGAACCCAGACCATGACGGTCGCGGTGCGCGCACTCGCGACCCGCGAATTGTCGGATACCAATGCCTGGCGCGTGGTGCGGCGCGAACTTCTGGTCGGCATTTTCAACGGCATTGGTTTCGCGATCATCATCGGCGCTGTGGCGGCGGCGTGGTTCGGCGTCACCGATCTGTTCCTGGTGATGGGACTGGCGATGCTGACGGTGCTTGCAGCGGCGGCGCTTGGCGGCATCGTGATCCCGCTGATCCTCACAAAGCTCGGCGTCGACCCGGCCGTGTCGTCAGGACCGTTCGTGACCACGATAACCGACGTCGTCGGTTTTTTCGCGTTTCTCGGGATCGCAACGCTCTGGTTCAGGCTCGGCTAGCTGAAGTCGGCGGCGCGAGCAGAGCGTCCAGCGCGAGCGCTGTGTCGGCCGCGCTGACCGATTTCGGATCGAGCAGGCTCTGTCCGAACAGGAAAGCGTAGACCGTCATGGCCCGGGCAGAGGCGTCGCGCGCCGGCCAGCCAAGCCGTTCGAACAGGGCAGCGACGAGCTGTAATCGTTCGGCATCCACAATGCGTATGGCGCGTGCGGCGTCGTCGTCGTTATGGGCGAGCGCGCGGATGGCGAGCTCGATGGCAAGCCCCTTGGCATTGCCGCGTTTAGTATAGAGATCGGCAAGCCGGCGGAGCGAGAGGGCAGGGTCACCATCACGCGGTGCCTGCTCGCGGATCGCGAGGATGCGTCCGTCCGCCCATTGCGCCAGCATGGCATCGATCAGCGCGCGCCGGTCGGCGAAGTGCCAGTAGAAGCTCCCCTTTGTGACGGACAGCGCCTTGGCGATCGGTTCGACCCGGACGGCGTCGATCCCGTCGCTGGCCAATACGTCGAGTGCGGCTGCCACCCAAGCTGCCGCGTCCAGCGGACCGGACCGGGAAACGGCCTTGGCCGAAACATCTTTGGTGCGCGCCACTCG
Organism: Pseudorhodoplanes sp.; assembly: GCF_059499825.1. Lineage (NCBI taxonomy): Bacteria > Pseudomonadati > Pseudomonadota > Alphaproteobacteria > Hyphomicrobiales > Pseudorhodoplanes > Pseudorhodoplanes sp. Next base: position 183,054 of record NZ_JCABZI010000019.1, on the reverse strand, counting down.
GCTTGACTCCAACCATACGGTGCCGTATTGAAACATACGCTACCGTATGGGTCAAGCAGGAAGCCATTGGCATGAGCGCGTTCGAGCCCCGCAATCCGCTTTGGGAGCAGCGCGTGCGCGAGAGTTTTGCACGGCAGCCCTTCATGACGCTGGTCGGCGGCGAGATCGCGTCGCTGTCGCCCGGCGCCTGCGCAGTGGCGCTGAAGGCGCGGCCTGATCTGTGCCAGCAGCGCGGATTTCTGCATGGCGGGGTCACCACGGCGCTGGCCGATACGGCGGCTGGATTTTCCGCTTATTCGCTGATGCCCGAGGGATCGGCGCCGCTCACGGTCGAACTGAAAATCAACCTGATGTCGCCTGCGGTTGGCGAGCGGTTCGTCGCGCGGGGCAGGGTCTTGCGCCCGGGCCGGACCCTGACCATCGTCGAAGTTGATGTCGATGCCGAGCAGGGGGCGGAAACCAAGTTGATCGCGCGCATGCTCGCGACCATGATCTGTCTGGAGAATACGCCCGACGCGCCGCAAGAGCCTCAAGAAGACGCGCGCGGCTAAGGTGCAGGAGCGGCCCATGATTTCCAACAGCTGGACCGGGTTCGATTTCGGACTTGGCGAAGACGTCGACATGCTGCGCGATAGCGTCCGCCGGTTCTCGCAGGCGAAGATTGCGCCGCGTGCCGACGAGATCGACCGCCAGAACGAATTCCCACGCGACCTGTGGCCGAAGCTCGGGGAGCTTGGCCTTCTCGGCATCACGGTCGAGGAGAAGCTAGGCGGGGCTGGGCTCGGCTATCTCGAACATTGCGTGGCGATGGAGGAGATTTCACGCGCCTCGGGCTCGGTCGGTCTGTCTTATGGAGCGCATTCCAATCTCTGCGTGAACCAGATCCGCCGGAACGGGACCGCCGACCAGAAGAAGCGCTATCTGCCGAAGCTGATATCCGGCGCCCATGTCGGCGCGCTGGCGATGTCGGAGCCGGGATCGGGCTCGGACGTGGTGTCGATGCGCACCCGCGCCGACAGGAAGGGCACGAAGTACATCCTGAACGGCTCCAAGATGTGGATCACCAACGGTCCGCTCGCCGACACCATCGTGGTCTATGCCAAGACCGATGCGACCGCCGGCGCACGCGGCATCACCGCCTTTCTGGTCGAGAAGAAGTTCAAGGGCTTCTCCACCGCCCAGAAGCTCGACAAGCTCGGGATGCGCGGCTCCGACACCAGTGAGATCGTGTTTCAAGATTGCGAGGTGCCGCAGGAAAATGTGCTCGGCGCTGTCGGCAACGGCGTCAACATCCTGATGTCCGGCCTGGACTACGAGCGCGTCGTGCTCGCCGCGGGTCCGCTCGGACTGATGCAGGCCGCAATCGATCTGGTGATCCCGTATATCCACGACCGCAAGCAATTCGGCCAGTCGATCGGCCGCTTCCAGCTCATGCAGGCCAAGATCGCGGATATGTATGTCGGCATGAACGCGGCAAAGTCTTATGTCTATGCTGTGGCCAAAGCCTGCGATGAGGGCCGCACAACCCGCGAAGATGCGGCCGGTGCGATCCTGTTCGCATCGGAGCGCGCAACCCAGATGGCGCTGGAAGCGATACAGGCGCTCGGTGGCAACGGCTATATCAACGAATTCCCGGCCGGCCGGCTTCTGCGTGACGCCAAGCTTTACGAGATCGGCGCGGGGACCAGCGAGATCCGCCGCATGCTGATCGGACGGGAGATTTTTGAGAAGACGCGGTGATCGTTGCGATGAAAAGCACGACGCGCGCCGAGCGCAGCCACCGGGCCACAGCGTTAATGGTTCATTGAACGATTGCGTGGATCATGCGGGCATGACTGGAAAGCCCGATCTGCGATTGCGCCTCAAGGCCGACGGCCGCATCGTCGAAGTTCTTCCCGATGGCAGCGAACGGACGGTGTCCGAGTCCAGCCATTTCCCGCAATTCACCGCGACCGCTTCACCCGGTCCTGCTGGAGGCGACGCCGCTTATGCACGCGCCATCCGTGCGGCGGCGCGCATGACGCAGGCCGAGTTTGCCGCCCGCATCGGCGTGCCGGTCGAGACCGTGCGAAACTGGGAGCAGGGCAAGCGCTCGCCGCGCGGTCCCGCACGCGCTTTGCTGCGCGTTATCGAAGGCGCGCCCGCGGTCGCGTTCGAAGTTCTCGGCAAGAAGCATTAGTCTGACGTGATTCAGTCTCGCGCCGCGTCTGCCGCATCGTAGACTGTGCGAGCCGCTGCGATTTTGGTCTGGGTTTTCTCGGCCCAGGTGATCAATGCGACCAGAGGTTCAAGCAGCGACTCTCCGAGTTCGGTCAAACGATAGTCGACGCTCGGCGGCTTGGTCGGGAAGACGCGGCGCGCAATCAGCCCATCGCGCTCGAGGTCGCGCAGCGTCTGCGTCAGCATGCGCTTCGAGATGTCCGGGATTGCACGTTGGATTTCGCTAAAGCGATGGGGCTTGAGCGCCAGCACGATCACGATCAGCGTCGTCCATTTGTCGCCGAGGTGGTCCAAGATACTCCGCACCGGACACCGCACCGGGTCGAATTTCATGCCGCTCCAGGCATCGAACCGCTTGGCAAGGCTCTCATGAGCCCGGCGGAGGTTATTGGTGCGTAACCCGGTCACGAAATTCTGCCTCCTTCCCTAATTCGATTAGGTCTCATAAGTGGACAAGGTCTCAAATATAGACCTGGAGTCCAACCATGACAACGACCGAAACAATTGCCATCACCGGAGCGACCGGCCACTTGGGGCGGCTCGTCATTGCCAATCTGCTCACGCTGGCGCCTGCCGTTCGCGTGATCGGCCTGGTGCGGAACGCGGCGGCGGCACAGGATCTGGCTGATCGCGGCGTCGAACTGCGTGTTGCCAATTATGACGACCCTGCGAGCCTGAGAACGGCGCTCCAAAGCGTCGACAAGTTGCTCCTGATTTCTTTGAGCGAGGTGGGGCGCCGCGTACCCCAGCATCGCAATGTCATCGATGCCGCGAGGGCGGCTCACGTCAGGCTCCTGGCCTATACGAGCATATTGCATGCGGATGTCAGCCCGCTTGCATTGGCGGTGGAACATCGCGAGACCGAAGCGCTGATCCGCGCATCCGGTCTTCCATTCGTGTTGTTGCGCAACGGTTGGTATACGGAAAACTATACCGGCAATATCGCTGCGGCCATTCAGTACGGTGCCGTACTGGGTTCGGCGCAGAATGGACGCATCTCATCCGCCGCGCGCACCGATTATGCGGCCGCCGCAGCGGCGGTGCTGTCAAGTCGCGAAAGTCAGGCCGGCAAAATCTACGAGCTTGCGGGCGATACGAGCTTTACACTTTCGGACTACGCGGCCGAGATCGCGCGGCAATCCGGCAAGCCGGTCATCTACAGGGATATGCCGGAGCCTGAATACAAGGCTGCACTGCAGAATGCCGGTTTGCCGGAAGCGTTTGCCGGGTTGATTGCCGAAAGCTCCGCAAAGTCCGCGAACGATTCGCTGTTCAACGGCGGACGGCAGTTGAGCTTCCTGATCGGGCGTCCGACCACCCCAATGGCGCGATCCGTGGCCGCTGCTCTCGCCGGTTGATCGAGTTTTCCCGGGCGCATCGCGGCCACGCTTGGCAGCGGCCGTCCGGCACGGCATTCTCCCGCGCGATTGAAATAGGGGGCGTGCGAATGGTTCCAGTGGTCGAAGTCAAGGGGGCGCGGATTCCGGCCATTGGGCTCGGCACGATGACGCTGAAGGGCGACATCTGTGTCGAGGCCGTCGCCGCTGCCCTGAAAATGGGCTATCGCCATATCGACACCGCCGCCTTCTATGACAACGAGGCCGAGGTCGGGGAGGGCATCCGCAAGTCCGGGGTGCCGCGCGACGAGATCTTCCTGACAACCAAGGTCCGTCACATTGACCTTGCCCCGGGCGACTTCGAGGCGTCGGTCGAGGCCAGCCTGAAACGGCTCGACCTTCCGCATGTGGACCTGCTGCTGATCCACTGGCCCAATCCCGATATTCCGCCGGAGATCTATATCCCTGCCTTGTGCAAGGCCAAGCGCAACGGACAGACGCGCCATATCGGCGTCGCCAACTTCACGATGGCGCTTCTGGAAGAAGCCGAAAAACTCGCCGACGAGCCGATCGTCAACAATCAGATCGAGACGCATCCGTTTCTCGATCACCGCACCATCCTGGCCTATTGCAAGGGCCGCGGTATTTCGGTGACCGGCTATTGTCCGCTGGGGCGCGGACGCATTCCCGGCAATGCGGTGCTCGAACGTATCGCCAAGACGCACAACAAAAGCGAGGCGCAGATCGCGCTCCGCTTCCTGGTGCAGGAAGGTGTGATTCCGATCCCGCGCACCGCGACGCCGGACAAGCTCAAGGCCAATGTCGACATTTTCGATTTCATGCTGGCGGAGTCGGAGATGACGGCGATCCGCAATCTCGCCGAGCCGGACGGTCGCATCGTGAAGCCCGCGCAATCTCCAAAATGGGATAGCTGACCGCGATGATGTATCTCGACGCCAAGGGCGCGCATATTCCGGCCATCGGCCTTGGAACCTGGGAACTGCGCGGCCGCGATTGCGCGCGGATCGTCGAGCAGGCGGTACGGCTGGGCTACCGGCATTTCGACACCGCGCAGATGTACGGCAACGAACGCGAGGTGGGCGAGGGTATCCGCGCCTCCGGCATCAAGCGCGACGAGGTGTTCGTTACCACCAAGGTTTCACCCGACAATCTCGCGCCGATGCTGCTGGCACGATCGGTGAAGGAATCCGTCGGCGCATTGCGGCTCGGCGAGATAGACCTGCTTCTGCTGCATTGGCCCAACAAGGGTATTCCGCTCGCCGAGACCATCGATGCGCTGGTTGAAATGAAGCGCGACGGCCTGGTGCGCAATATCGGTGTCTCCAATTACACGGTGGCGCTGATCGAGGAGGCGAGCCGGCTGTCGGGCGATCGCCTGGTCTGCAACCAGTTCGAGTTTCACCCCTATCTCGACCAGTCCAAGGTTCTTGCCGCATGCCGCGCGCATGGCATGGCGGCGGTGGCTTATTCTCCGATCGCGAAGGGCAGCACGAAAAGCGATTCCGTGCTCACCCGCATCGGCCAGTCCTATGGCAAGACCGGGGCACAGGTCTCTCTGCGCTGGCTGGTCCAGCAGGGGGTCGGCGCGATCCCGCGCACGAGCAAGGTCGAACGGCTGGCCGAGAATATCGCGATCTTCGATTTCAGTCTGACCGAGGCGGAAATGGCAGAGATCGGAAGGCTCGCGCATGCCGGCGGGCGGCTGGTCGACTGGGCCTGGTCGCCGAAATGGGACTGAGCGGCGAAACCGCTTTGGTGCTGTTTTCCGGAGGACAGGATTCGACAGTCTGTCTAGCCTGGGCTTTGCAACGGTTCGAAACGGTCGAAACCGTCGGCTTCCATTATGGTCAGAGGCATGCCGTCGAGCTGGATGTCAGGCCGGCCTTGCGCGAAACCCTGCGCGGGCTCGACGCAAACTGGGCGCAGCGTCTGGGCAACGACCATATGATCGATCTCGCGTCGCTCGGTCAGATTTCGGATACCGCACTGACCCGCGATGTCGCGATCGAAATGGCGGATAGCGGTCTGCCGACGACATTCGTGCCCGGCCGCAACCTGGTTTTCCTCACCTTTGCGGCCGCGCTGGCCTATCGCCGCGGCGCCCGGCATCTGGTCGCCGGGATGTGCGAAACCGACTATTCCGGCTATCCGGATTGCCGCGACGACACCATCAAGGCGATGCAGGTGGCGTTGACGCTTGGCATGGACCGCCGATTCGTGGTGCATACGCCGCTGATGTGGATCGACAAGGCGGCCACCTTCGCGCTGGCTGAGGAGATCGGCGGCGAGCGGCTGGTGCAGGCGGTCGTCGAACTGACGCATAGCTGCTATCTCGGTGACCGCTCGCTCCGCCATGATTGGGGCTATGGTTGCGGCGAGTGTCCGGCCTGCGAATTGCGCGCGGCGGGTTACGCCAAATGGAAAGAGGAATGCAAACGTCAATGACGAACGAGACGCGCCGCTGGGTCGAGGGCTCGGTATTTTTTCTGCTGTTCTGTCTGACCATTCCGGTGGCGAACTGGATGATTTATAATGTCGGCACCGTCTGCACCCGTGACGGTCCCTGTCTCATTCCCGTCGCGCCCGGATTGATGGCGCCGTCCGGCGTGCTGATGGTCGGTGTGGCGCTGGTGCTGCGGGATCTCGTGCAGAGGCGTCTCGGTCTGATCGCGGCGGTCGCCGCCATCCTGATCGGTGCCGGGATCTCCGGACTGGTCGCGCCGCTCGCGCTGGTCACGGCGTCGGCCGCCGCGTATCTGATCTCCGAATTTGCAGACCTTGCCGTCTACACGCCGTTGCAGGAGCGCCGGTTTCTGGCGGCGGTCGTCGCATCGAGCATTGTCGGTCTCATTGTGGATTCGATCGTGTTCCTGTGGCTTGCTTTCGGCTCGCTTGATTTCCTGGCCGGACAGGTGGTGGGCAAGGCCTGGATGGTGCTGCTGGCCGTGCCGTTCATTCTTTATCTGCGGCGCCGCGACGAACAGATCGGCCTCAGCCCGGCGTGATCGAGGGATAGACAAATGAGTGCGCTCGACGACCTGCGTCACATCACCACCGGGACTATCACGACGATCCTGCTCAAGCGCGGTATCCGTCACAGCTGGATGAGCGGACCGATGCCGCTCGTGCCCGGCGGCAAGCGCGTCGTGGGGCCCGCCTTCACGCTCCGCTTCGTCCCGGTGCGCGAGGATCTCGCGACGCCGGAAAGCTGGGGCAAGCCGATTTCTACGCGTGCCGCGATCGAGGCCATGCCGGAGGGGTGTATCGCGATCGCCGACGCGATGGGGGTGCAGAGCGCCGGAATTTTCGGTGACATTCTCGTCATGCGCATGGTCAAGCGCGGCGTGCAGGCGCTGATCACCGACGGCGTGATGCGCGACAAGACTGGCGTCCTCAAGACCGGATTGCCACTCTGGTGCGCCGGCATTGCCGCGCCCGCATCGGTCAACGGCCTGACCTTCGTCGGCTGGAACGAACCGATCGGTTGCGGCGGCTGCGCGATTTTTCCAGATGACGTGATTGTCGCCGACGACGATGGCGCGGTGGTGATTCCGCAGGCGATGGTCGAGACCGTCGCCAAGGAGGGCGCGGAACACGAGATCTATGAGGAGTGGGTGGTCCGCGAGGTGGAAAAGGGCGTGGCGCTGCCCGGCCTCTATCCGATGAATGACGAAACGCGGAAGCGCTACGAAGCCGAGCGGGCGAAAAAATAGCTGTGCGATGGCCGGAGCCACGAAGAGATAGCGATGTTCGGGCTGTCGAAAATCCTCGGCTTCTTCGCGCTGCCATCCAATCTTCTCATCGTATTGGCGCTCGCTGGCATCCTGCTCATGCGCACGCGCTTTCGCAGGTTCGGGCAGGGGCTCGTGATCGGCGCGATTCTCCTGCTCGTGGTTGTCGGCATCGCGCCGGTTGGCAATGCGCTGATGCTGCCGCTGGAAGAGCGCTTCCCGAAATGGGATGCGAAGAGGGGCCCGCCGCACGGCATTGTGGTCCTCGGCGGCGCCGTGTCTCCCGACGTCTCGGCCGCCCGTAACGAGATTGCGCTCAACGAGGCGGCGGAGCGAATGACGGCAACGGCGAAGCTTGCGCGTGAACACCCGAACGCGCGGATCGTCTTCACCGGCGGCAGCGGCCGGCTATTCGGGGGCGCGACCGAGGCCGATTTCGTCACTGATCTGTTCGAAAGCTTCGGCATTCCCCGCGATCGCATCACCCTGGAGAACCGTGCCCGCAATACGGTCGAAAATGCCGTCTTCACCAAGGAGCTGGTGCAACCCAAGCCGGCCGAGCGCTGGTTGCTGGTAACCTCGGCCCATCACATGCCGCGCTCGGTCGGCATCTTCCGCAAGGCCGGCTTTCCGGTCGAGGCTCACCCAGTGGATTTTCGGACAAGAGGCGTGGCCGATCTCACCGGGCCCTTCGGCTCGCTCGCCGCCGGGCTCGCCCGCACTGACGCGGCGATGCATGAGTGGGCCGGCCTGATCGTCTACTGGCTCACCGGGCGGACCAGCGAACTATTCCCGGGCCCGCACGCGTCGGCTGGCTGCGACAAGGCTGCGGACGGCTGCCGGCCTTAACGCCGCGTTACGGTTACCAATTCGAAAACATTTTTGCCGAGACTCCGATTCGTCAGGGCGGAGGGCTCGGAATGCGGATCGAGGCACGCGTTATACCGGTCGACGGAATTTCGGCGGTACCCGGTGTCAGCCAGGGCATCGACCAGGAGATGGAGGATGCCGAGGCGCGGCGGCAGAAGCGCGAATTGCTGCTTCTGAATATCGCGACCGGGTTGTCCGTGGCACTGGTGTCCTGCGCGTGGATTGCGATCGCGCTCGACTGATCATTCCGCAGCCACCGATTTGCTGGCGTCGGACGTGAATTGCCGGCCCCACATCACCACGACGATCGCTGCGGTGCTCGCGAATAGCAGCCAGGGGGACACGAACCACCCGAGATAGCCGAGCGCGAAGAAGAACGCGCGCTGGCCGCGGTTGAAGTGCCGGCCTGCCGACTCGCACAGCCGGCTGGTCCTGAGCGCGTGCTGTTTCGCTTCCGGCTGGTCCTTTTCCGCAGACGGCGGCATCGCGCCGATCATGATCGCAACATAGTTGTAGAGCCGGTACGACCAGGCGAATTTGAAGAAGGCATAGACGAAGATTACGGCCAGTCCGATCGCCTTGATCTCCCACAGCATGCGCGTCGTCTGAACGCCGAATGGCAAGGTCGACACGATAGTGATGAGATCGTCGGTCGAGCGCAGGATGGTGAGGGTGCCGCCGACCGCGATCAGGGAGGTCGACGCAAAGAACGCGGTGCCGTTCTGCAGCGACGCCATGATCTGGGCGTCGACCATGCGCATGTCGCGCCGCAACATCTCCTGCATCCAGTTCTCGCGATAGACGTGCATGCGGGCGTTGAGGCCGGTTTCTCCATGCTTGGTCCATTCGAGAACCAGCGCGTAGCCGAGCCAGCAGACGACGAAGAAGGAGAGCGCGAGAAGATCGGGGATCGTGAACAGGGGCATGGGCGACTCGATATGCAGCTCGGTCAGCATCCTCGCGAATTGTCGCACCTGTGCAAATGCAACCTGTAATTGTAATTAAACTGACCTGCCTATGTTAGACTAAAGTCGTAGTATGGACTACGGTGGAGCCACGAGCTCCTTGCAGTGGCCCTCCGCAGCAAACGAGGAGACGGCCTATGGCACACGACCAGACCCAACAACCGCAGCACCTCAGGGATCCATGCTGTCCACGGCTCTGTGGACGGGCGGGGCGCTTCTTGTCGTCCTGGTGGTCGCGGTTTACGCCGCGATGTAACGTTCGCAAGCGTCAATCCGGATCATGGCGGCGCGGCGTTTCCGCGCCGCTTTTGTTTTGACTTGAACGCCGACCCTGATTTTGGGAGTTACGACGTGACCGGAAAAGGTTGCGCCATGACTCAAAGCATCACCAAGAGCGTCAAGTCGCTTGTCGAAGAAGCCGAAAAGGACATCGAAAATCTTTCGGTTGAGCAGGCCATCGGTCTGCATGGCAAGGAGGACGTGCTGCTGGTCGATATCCGCGACATCCGCGAATTGCAGCGCGACGGCAAGGTGCCGGGCGCCTTTCACTGTCCGCGCGGCATGCTGGAATTCTGGATCGATCCGGAAAGTCCGTATCACAAGCCGGTTTTCGCGCAGGACAGGAAATACGTGTTCTTTTGCGCAGGCGGGATGCGCTCCGCGCTCGCCGCTCATACCGCGCAGACGATGGGGCTGAAGCCGGTCGCACATATCCGCGGCGGTTTCGGGGCGTGGAAGAAGGCTGGCGGCCCGATCGAGGAACCGCCTGCCAAGGCGTAAGTGACTGGCTCCATTCACGCGCCTGATCGACGCAATCATTTCTTTTCGCTTGCGCGGGAACGGAGAGGCACCCATGCAGGATCGTTCGCTTGCATCGAGAGGCACCGATGGCGCTGAAGCTCATTCTCGGTAACAAGAATTATTCATCCTGGTCGCTACGGCCGTGGATCGCGATGCGCCATGCAGGGCTCGACTTCGAGGAGGAAGTGATCCCGCTCTATGAGCCCGGGAGCCGCGAGCGGATCCTCCGCTATTCGCCCACCGGCAAGGTGCCGGTCCTGATCGACGGCGACATGACGGTCTGGGAATCGCTCGCGATTCTTGACCATCTCGCCGAGCGTTTCCCCAAGACGCAGCTTTGGCCCGACGATCCGCAAGCGCGCGCGCACGCCCGCGCCATCTCGGCCGAAATGCATGCGGGCTTCGGACCGCTCCGGCGACATTGTCCGATGAACATGCGCCGCACCAGAAAGCGCGACCTTACCGCCGAGGTCGATGCCGACGTGACGCGGATTTCGGAGATCTGGACGGACTGCCGGGCGCGCTTCGGGGAGGGCGGGCCTTTCCTGTTCGGACGCTTCAGTGCTGCCGACGCCATGTATGCACCGGTCGTTTCTCGCTTTGCGAGCTACGAGATTGGCGTCGGGGCGGCCTGCGAAGCCTATATGGCGGCCATGATTGCTCTTCCCGCGTGGCAGGAATGGCGAGCCGCAGGGATCGCCGAACCCTGGGTCATGCCCGGGAACGAAATGGATTGAGGTGACGCGGACGGAACCTCTGCTGCATCGCGGCGTTTTCCTGTTCCATACGAACGTGAACGCGTGCAATGCCGACCAGTCTGCTGCGCAAGAACAGGAATGTCTGGCGCGTGGAGCGCGCCGGTCGGGCAGCCATGCTGGTCGATGGCGCTGCCTATTTCGCGGCGCTGCGCGAGAGTCTGCTCAAAGCGAAACACTGCATCTATATCGCCGGTTGGGACATCGACAGCCGCATGCGCTTGGTCGGTGCGTCCGGCAAACCCGATGATGGCCTGCCGGACACCCTGGCGGAATTTCTCTCCGCCATCGCGCAACGCCGGCCAGACCTGACGATCCATCTGCTTCTGTGGGACTTCTCGGTTCTCTATTCCCTGGAGCGCGAGGTTTTTCCGACCCTGTCGCTGAACTGGAGAACGCCGGACCAGATCCGCTTTTGTCTCGATGACGACCTGCCGCTTGGCTGCTCGCAGCATCAGAAGATCGTGGTGGTGGACGACGCTGTCGCCTATTCGGGCGGGCTCGATCTGACGATCCGCCGTTGGGATACGCCGGATCACGACATCAACAACGACTTGCGGCACGATCCGTCGGGCCATCCCTATCGGCCCTTCCATGACGTACAGGCCGTGATGGATGGCGCGGCGGCGAAGGCCCTGGGCGATCTCTTTCGCGACCGCTGGCGCCGGGCGCGATGCCTGGAACCGGAGGTGCCGGCCGTTGCCACGGATTGCTGGCCGGACAGCGTCGTCCCCGATTTCACCGATGTCGATATCGGCATCGCGCGTACCTATCCGCAGCGCGAGGGGGCGCCGGAGATCCGTGAGGTCGAACGCCTTTTCCTCGACATGATCGACGCTGCAGAGCGCACCATCTATGTCGAAAACCAGTTCATGACGTGCGATGCCATCGCCCGGCGTCTGGCGCAGCGCATGCGCCAGCGCCGCGACCTCGAGGCCGTATTGGTGGCGCCGAACACGCCGGAGTCCTGGATTGAGTCCCACACCATGCGCAACGGGCGCATCCGCTTCCGTCGCATTCTGGAGGACGCAGGCGTGTTCGACCGCGTGCGGTTCGTGCATCCGCAAGTCCAGCAGGACGGCGCGAGCGTCGACACGATGGTGCATTCGAAGGTGATGGCGATCGACGACCGGTTGCTTCGCATCGGGTCCGCCAACCTCAACAATCGCTCGATGGGGACGGACACCGAATGCGACATTGTGATCGAGGCAGGCAACGAGACACAGCGCACCGCGATCGGCGAACTCAGGAACAGACTGCTCGGCGAGCATTGCGGCGCGAGCGCGCATGATGTTGCCGAACTGCTGGACGACGGCGGATCGATCACACAGGTCGCCGATATTCTGTCGCGGAACGGCCACGCGCTGCGCCCGATCGACGACGGCGAACCGGATAGCACCGAACCGGCCTATATCGAGGCTATTGCCGATCCGCCAAAGCCGCTGTCATGGCGATGGCTGACGGGATGGCGCCGGAGTTCCGCGGCCGGGATGTTTTCCAGTCATGCGTGGAAGTTTGCGCTCGCCGGTCTCGTTGTGGTGGCGCTGACGCTGGCCTGGAATACGACGCCACTGGCCGAATTGGCTGACGTGGATCAGTTGCAGGATCTGGCCGCCGATGTGGCGGAGACGTCGTGGGCCCCGTTCGCAGTGATCGCGGCTTTTGTCGCCGGCGGGCTCGTCGCCTTCCCCGTGACGATCCTGATCGCGGCAACGGCCGCAAGTTTCGGGCCTTGGACCGGCTTCGGCTACGCGCTCGCGGGTGCGCTGGCGAGCGCGATCCTCACCTATGGGATCGGGGCCGCCGTCGGCCGCGACGCCCTGAAAAGCGTGCTCGGCAAACGCCTGAACGAAATTCGCAACAAGATCGCACGGCAGGGACTGATCGCGGTTGTTGCGATACGGCTGGTGCCGATCGCTCCGTTCACGCTGGTCAATCTTGTTGCCGGCGCGAGCGGTATCAGGCTCTGGCATTACATTGTCGGTACCGCGCTCGGGCTGCTTCCCGGTCTGGTCGTGATGTCGCTTCTCGGCAGCCAGATCATGCGCCTGTTCACGTCGCCGAACCCAACGGAGATCGCTATCGCAGCGCTGCTATTCGCCGTCTGGATTGCGATGGTTTTCGGCCTCCAGGCCGCCGTTTCGAAATATGGAAGCGCTTCTTGAGTGTCGAACGGCGGCGCGCCATCCGCGTGATGACCTGGAATATCCACGGTGCGCTCGGCCGCAATCCGCGCTTCGACCTGCAGAAGGTCGTGGCGCTGATCCTGCGCGCCGATCCCGATATCGTTGCGCTGCAGGAGGTGGATTCGCGACGGCAGGCGGGGATCGACCCGTTCGTGATGCTGCAGGAGGCGCTTGGCCATTACGGGATCGGCGCGAAGTCGATCGTCACCGCGGACGGCGCCTATGGCCAGATGCTGATGAGCCGCTGGCCGCTGCGCGACAGCGAGGTGCGCGATATCTCCTATGGCGAATTCGAGCCGCGGCGCGCCATCCGCGCCTGTATCGACACGCCGCAGGGGGCCTTGCACGTCGCAGCCACCCATCTTGGCCTCAGCATGCGCGAACGCCAGCGTCAGGTGCGGGTGCTGCTCGATATCATCGGGGAGCACACGCCGTTTGTCCTGCTGGGCGATTTCAACGACTGGTTCTGGCCGGGTTCGGTGCGCCGGGTTCTCGCGCGCGTCCTGCCGGACCGATCCCGGCATCGCACCTTTCCATCGGGCTGGCCGCTGCTGCGGCTCGATCGTATCTATTGCCGACCGCGCGGCATCCTGGTCCAGACCTGGAGTGACCCGGAGGCGCAGAGCATCTCAGACCATCTGCCATGCATCGGCGATCTGCTGATTGCGGAGGAGGGCGAAGACATGATGCTCGCCCCGAGCATCGCACCCCCGATGGCAGTCCCCTGAAACAGAAAACCCGGCCGCTGGCCGGGCTTCCCATCCGACGCGCGACACCGGGAGTACATCCGTCCCGCGCGCATCGAAACTTTACAGACTATCGCAAGCAATCATTAACAATTTGTGACCGTCCACGAGGGCAACGCCCGAGTCGGTACAGGGTTCCGCCGGAGCCTTGAATTCGCCCCGGCGGATTACCCAGCTCAGCAGGCTAGGCGTCGATGACCGCGACAATCCGGTAGCTGCTCGGCTCGATGATGATGATTTCATCCTCGACCAGCACGAAGCGATAACCGCGCCACTGCGGATAGACCTCGACGACTGTAGGCGGCAGCGCATGGAGCGTGACCGTACGCGGGACCGTCGTCCCGACCGAGATGTTGAAGTTCACGTTAGTTTCGCGCTTCACGTTCGTCTGGCGAATGTTCGTGGAAATCTTGCTGCGCTGTTCGCTGGTCAGCGAGGCGCTGCCAGAACCGGCGGCACCCTGTCCGGTCGTCGCGTCGCCCTTGCGATCCGACTTGGTGTCAGTGGTGTTACGGTCAGCCTTCGGCGAGGATTTGTCCTGTGCGCGATCCTGACGCTGTTCACGCTGTTCCTGCGTGCGTTGCTGCTTCTGCTCGCCGCGATTCATGTCCTGCTGGGCGCGGGCCGGAGGCGCTTCCTGGCGCTGCTGCATCTGTCCGCCCGGGGCCCCGCTGCCACCCGGCTGCGAAGGTGTGGTGGATTGCTGCGCCGGCGAAGTGGTCTGCGGCGCTGCGGCCGGGCCCTTGTCCTGCGCATGCGCGAGCCCTGCGCCCGCGATCAGTGCTGCGGCGGAAACTGAAACGAGTAATCGAGACCTCATGGGGTGACTCCTGTCGTTGCTTTTGTTCATGAACCCCGTGCTCCGGCACGCACCGGTCGCGCTTTCAACGTGCTGCGGAAGGCACCGTTCCCCATGCGTGCGGCGAATTGCGGCTGCGCGATCACTTCCGGCAACATTGTGTTTCATTGCTCCCGCTTGTGGCCAATCGCTTCGCATCGCGGCATAGTTCCGTTCCTTGAGAATCGGGGAGGGTGGCGTGGCGCGCATCGAATCTGTGGTCGACACCCGCTCGCGCGAGTTTCTGATCAATGCCGGGCAATGGCAGCTGCTGATCGACGAAGTGAGGGCGGCGCGCGCGGCCGCAGCACTCGGCGGCAATGAGAAATCGCGCGAACGCCATGTGTCACGCGGCAAGCTGCTGCCGCGCGAGCGCGTGATGCGCCTGATCGATCCGGGCTCGCCGTTTCTGGAACTGTCGCCGCTTGCCGCCTACGGCATGTATGACGACGACATCCAGGCCGCCGGCATCATTACCGGGATCGGCCGGGTGTCTGGCCGCGAATGCATGATCGTGTGCAACGACGCTACCATCAAGGGCGGCACCTATTATCCGATGACGGTAAAGAAGCATATCCGCGCGCAGGAGATCGCGCGCGAGAACCGGCTGCCTTGCATCTATCTGGTCGATTCCGGCGGCGCCAATCTGCCGAACCAGACGGACGTGTTTCCCGACCGCGATCATTTCGGCCGGATCTTCTACAATCAGGCGCAGATGTCCGCCGCCGGGCTTCCGCAGATCGCGGTGGTGATGGGGTCCTGCACCGCGGGCGGCGCCTATGTGCCGGCCATGTCGGACGAGTCGGTGATCGTAAAAAATCAGGGCACGATCTTTCTCGGCGGCCCGCCGCTGGTGAAGGCGGCGACCGGGGAGGTGGTGTCGGCGGAGGACCTTGGCGGCGCCGACGTGCATACGCGAAAATCCGGCGTTGCCGATCATCTTGCAAACAATGACGAGCACGCGCTGGCGATTGCGCGCCGCATCGCAGGCAATCTCAACACGGTCAAGCGGGTCGACATTCCGTTGATCGCTTCGCGCGAGCCGCTATATGACGCAGCCGAGCTGCAGGGTCTGGTTCCGACCGACTTGAAGAAGCAATATGACGTGCGCGAGATCATCGCCCGCATCGTCGACGCGTCGGAATTCGACGAGTTCAAGAAGCTCTACGGCACCACGCTCGTCACCGGCTTCGCGCATCTGTCCGGCATGCCGGTCGGGATCATTGGCAATAACGGCATTCTCTATTCGGAAAGCGCGCTGAAGGCGGCGCATTTCATCGAGCTGTGCTGCCAGCGCCGGATCCCTCTGTTGTTCCTGCAGAATATCGTGGGCTTCATGGTCGGGCGCGATTACGAGGCCGGTGGCATCGCCAAGGACGGCGCCAAGATGGTGATGGCAGTGGCCAACGCGCGAGTGCCCAAGATCACCCTCATCGTCGGCGGCTCGTTCGGCGCCGGTAATTACGGCATGTGCGGGCGCGCCTATGGCCCGCGCTTTCTCTTTACGTGGCCGAATGCCCGCATCTCGGTGATGGGCGGCGAGCAGGCCGCCTCTGTGCTTGCCACCGTGCGGCGCGACAATATCGAGGCTGGCGGCGGCGCATGGAGCGAGGTGGAGGAGGAGGAATTCAAGCAACCCATTCGCGAACAATACGAGCGGGAGGGCAGCCCGTATTATGCCACGGCGCGGCTTTGGGACGACGGAATCATCCTGCCCGGCGAGACGCGCCGCGTGTTGTCGCTTGCGCTGTCCGCAGCACTGAACGCGCCGGTGGAAGAGACGAGGTTCGGAGTGTTTCGGATGTGAGAGGAACCGGGATGTCGGCTTTGCGTTGACTTTCTCAGGCAACGACAACACGGAGGACCGCCATGTATCGCGTCTATTCCGGGCCCGCAGGTTCCGAAACACTCAGCCCGCTCGACAAGGGCCGCCATCTGTTCAAGGAATGCGCCTCGATGGACGAGGCCGTCAGCTTTGCCCAGCACCTGAAGGCGACCGGGCGGGTTGCGCTTTTGATAGAAGGCGACGACGGCACCCATCTTGCCCGGTCGGCACTTGCGAAAACGCTGCATCATCGCGGCAGCGAGCAGGTGCACGGCGCCGTGTAGCCAACCGATACGGCCTGCGCGTTCGCCCGTCCGCGTCGCACTGGACTGCGCAATCTTAACTTGCATAGGATGCCGCCCGCGAAATAGGGGGACGTCCGATGCGAGTTCTGTCCGTAGCATGCATACTGGTTTGCGGCCTAGGCTCAGCCCAAGCGCAGCATGCTCAAAAAGTTGCAGCGTCGGGAATGCCGATGTTGCTCACTCAGGCATGGGCGGCAAATCCGGATTGTACGCCCACTGGAGCGATTACGATGCGGGTCGTCTCTTCCCCAACGCATGGCCGCGTTAACATCGTACGCGGTAAGGTGTTTCCGAATTTTCCGGCTCACAACCCGCGCTCTCGTTGCAACGCCCGAGGGGTGACAGGTGTGAAGGCGATCTACGTCTCGCGACGCGGCTATACCGGCCCGGACGCAGCCGCGTTGGAAGTGATCTTTCCGAACGGAATTTATCGTCGTGGTACATTCGGGATTTTGGTGCGCTAGGCGTAGTTTCAGAAAACAGGAATTCTTTAGATGTCCGCAGCGGTATACCGCACTGCCCTGATCGTGGGCGCAGGATCCGGCCTGAGCGCATCCCTCGCGCGGATGCTTGCGAAGGCCGGGCTCAAGATCGCGCTGGCCGCGCGCTCGCCGGACGACCTCGCCGCGCTTGCCGGCGAGACTGGCGCGAAGGTTTTCAAATGCGATGCGTCAAATCAAGGGCAGGTCGAGCGCCTATTCACCGACGTCGAGGCCGCGCTCGGCGCACCGGATGTCGCGATCTACAATGCGAGCTTCCGAACGCGCGGCGCGTTGGTCGATCTGGTGCCGGCGGAGGTCGAAAAAGCCATTGCGGTGTCCGCCTTCGGCGCTTTCCTCGTCGCGCAACAGGCCGCAAAACGCATGCTGCCCAACCGGCATGGCGCCATCTTCTTCACCGGCGCGTCGGCCAGCGTGAAGGGCTACGCGAAGTCGGCGCCGTTCGCGATGGGCAAGTTCGCCTTGCGCGGGCTGTCGCAAAGCCTTGCGCGCGAACTGCAGCCACAGGGTATCCATGTTGCGCATTTCGTGATCGATGGCGGCATCCGCTCGGAGCGCCGGCTGGTGCCGGACGACAAACCTGATTCGTTGCTCGATCCCGATGCGATCGCGCAGACCTATCTCGATGTGCTGCGCCAGCGGCGTAACGCCTGGACCTCGGAGGTCGAATTGCGGCCTTGGGTGGAAAATTTTTGAGGGAGGGTCGTGCTCTATACTCAGCTCATTCCCGCGGAAGCGGGAATCCAGCTCTCGACTCTGGGTCCCCGCTTTCGCGGGGACGAACGGAAGGAGATTGTGGCTACACCTCCACCACCAGTCCATCCACCGCGCATTCGAGCTCCACATCGGCCAGATGTGCCAGCATGTCCTCGCTCAGATGCGTGAGGATGACGCGCTTTGCGCCGATCGCCGGCAGGTGTTGCCGTAGCACGGTCAGCGTCATGTGCGACTTCCGCAGCTTTTCGTACATGTAGCATTCGCAGATGAAGAGGTCGGCGCCGCGCGCGGCGTCGATGAGCGCGTTGGTCCATTCGGTATCACCGGAATAGCATAGCGTCTTGGCTTCGCTCTCGATCCGATAGGCGAGGCAGGGACCGGCGCGGTCATTATGCTTCACGTGAATCGGAGTGACCTGCATTCCGGCGAGCGGCTGCGCCACACCGATGTCGACCTCGCGCAGGTCAAGCTCGAATGCCAGCGTCCGCTCGCCCGGAAAAGCCAGTGCCATGGCGCGTGCGTACCAGTCGCGCAGGCCCGGAGGCCCGGCGATCAGCAGCGGCCGCGTTCGCTTCACATTGAGCTGCTGGTCCAGAATGAAAAACGGAATCCCGCCGAAGTGGTCGGCGTGGAAATGGGTCAGGAGGATGGCGTCGATCGCGCCGCGGTCGATCCCGGCTTTCTTCAGCGCCACCAGCGAGCTTGCGCCGCAGTCGAGAAGGATGGAGCTCCCGCCGTCCTCGACATGGATGCAGGTATTGAACCGGCCACCCGACCCGAATGCGTCGCCGCAGCCGGCGAGCTGCACTTTCATGTCACGTTCCTCAAGCCGCCGCCGCGACGATAGCGCGCTGGCGGGCCCAGTTCAGCGCGAGCCCAATCAGGGCGGCCCCGGCAATGGCCCAGCACAGGATCGGGATCCAGCTCAGCGCCACGGCCCATTCGGCGCTGTGGTGCCATCCGGTCCAGACCAGTCCCATCCGCAGGAACGTGGCGAAGGCGAGGGCGGAGAACAGGAGCCCAACCATCTTGCCTTCGTTCCCGCCTTCGCCGGTTGCAAACGCCGCGGTGAAAGCGCTCATCAGAATGCAGCCCCAGGCGGCGCCGGCTGCGAACTGGGCGATCACAAGGAAATTCAGCGCGGTCGCGAGCTCGGCCGCGCCGATGGCGACGGCGCCGGCGAGGCCGGATACGCCCATCACGCCGAACGACCCCCAGCGCCGGACAAGAAGACTCGCCGGAAACATCGCGACGTTGAAGCCGACCCAGAAGACCGGCGTCAGCCAGGCAATCTGCTCGGTGGAGTCGGTGAACTGGCGGAACAGCGGCGTGGTGTTGACCGCAAAATGCAATTGATAGCCGAGTGCCAGCACTATCATGGCAATTGCGAAGATGACGCGGGCGGTGGAGACCTGTGACGCCGCGGGAACAGCGGCCGGTGCGGCGAGGCGCTGGCTCGCGATCCTGCGCTCGACATGAGCCAAAGCGAATGTCGCCAGCACAAGCGCGACGCTCGACAGCACGAACGGGATGCGCGGGTCGATCCCGCGCAGGGTCAGCGCCAGATAGGGCGCGAGTGCACTCGCGACGCCATATCCGACGGTCACGATGGCCGTGAGAATTGGCAGGGACGGTTTCGCCGCATATTTGCCGAGCAGCATGATCGGCGGCGCCCGGAGCGCCGATGACGTCGCGGTCCAGACGATGGTGGCGGCAAAGAACATCCACTGGTTGGTGGAGCTCGCGCCATTGATGAATGGCAGGATCACGAAGGCGACACATGACACCAGCGTCACCGTCGCAACGATGCGCCCGACCTTGCCGATCATGCGCGACATGCGGTCGGCGCCGACACCGGTCGCGACGTCGAAGACGGTGAAGATCGCCTGGTCCATCATCAGGATCAGGATCACCGTGCCGGCGGCAATCCCGATATTGCCGGCGAGCGAGGGCAGGTAGATCGCATAGACGACCCAGCACAGGTTGAACAGGAATTGCAGCAAAGCGAGGTAAAGCGCAGTCGCGCCGGACACTTTTGGTTCGGATGCAATGTCGCTCACGGTTTCTCTCGCTTGGTCAGATCGGCACTCGCGTCGGCGATATACATGTCATTGCGGCAGGCGACGCGCATTTCGACGCTGAAGACCGCGCGCATGGTCAGCAGCGCGACAAAAATGCCGAGCAGGAGCGCGGCGTAAGCTGGCAGCGCGTGCGGCGACAGGCCCGGAATCCCGTACAGGATCAGCGCATCGTTGCCGCCCGGCAGCAGCGCGCAGCCGAGCCCCATCAGGATGCCGCCGAAAATATTGCGAAGCCATGACCAGCGCGGCCGCCAGTCGATCCGGAAGCTGCCGCGTTGCCAGGTCGAAGCGAACATGCCGAACAGCACCGCGCCAACCACGAACCAGCGGCCGTAGGCCGGCATCGGCCGTGTCCCGGCATGAGCCTCGATCACCTGTTGGAAGGTCGTGGTATATCCGGCCGAGCCGAAGATGAGAAAGATCAGGCCGCCGGCGACCCCCATCAGCAGGGCCGCAGTCGACAGGCGATAGGCGGGCGCGCAAACCAGCGCGCTGAGCTTGGAGCCGGCCTCACGGCTGCGCCATATCCTGACGAACTCGTAGACAACGAGCATCAGCAGAACGACGACGATATATGGTGCGGTAGCCACTACGCCGGGGATCTGGCTCGGCGCCGGCGCGGGTCGCACAATCGTGCCGGTCCCGAGCAGTGCGACAAATATCAGAACGCCCAGCACGAAGCCGAAGACCGTGAGCAGCATCCCGATTTCGCCATCGACCATGCGGGCCATTGTTGCATAGGCGCACGCGCCGTTGACGCCGGCGCCGATGCCGAACAGGAGCCCGCCGAACATCGCCGTAAGGGTGAGTTGCCATCCGGCAAGCCCGGTTGCCGTCTGCGGGAGCAGGAGAAACACCGGGACCGTAATCGCAAAGACCCACAACGCGGATTTGACGATGCTCGCGAACATGTAGCCGGTGCCGGAATGCGTGAATTCGGCGACCGCACGCACCGTGCAGATGCTCGCGCGATGGGCAGCGAATCCTAGGACGGCGGCCAGGATGCAGGCGATGATCAGATTCAGCATGTGCGGTGCAGAAGCTGCGGATTGTAACCGCATCGAGTCATCTTGGAACTTAGCGGCGAAACCCTGCCCGGCAAACATGAACGGCCGCGCCGTGCTCGGGACAGCCTGGGGACAAGCTGGGGATAGCTAGGGGACAGGATGTCCGATCCGCACAGGAAAGGTCACCGCAGACGACACATCGGCCGATTGCTACGGCTCGCTGCAACCCCATTCGCGGGTTCCGGAAGCGGCGCTAACTATATGAAATGGATGGTAAAAAGCTCCGGCTTGGAGCTGCGGAATTTTTCCCCGGAAGCCCCGAACGGTGCTATAGTGCAACACGATAATGAAAATTCAGGGCCGCTGGGCCGGCCTTGACGCGGGTAGGGCGAACCTGTCGCGCAGGATGGAGTTCAGCGTGCTAAAATCTCACAGGTACACGTTGGGGCAAACGGTCCGCTATATCGCTGGGCCGATGAACCGGGCGACCGCAAGCGGCACCTACAAGATCATCAAGCTACTCCCGCTGGATGGCGACGAGCATCAATATCGGATCAAGAATACCGAAGAAGCGTTCGAGCGCGTGGCGAAAGAAAGCCAGCTCGACCGATATCGGTAGCCGAGCAGGCTTGATCGAAGCGATCAGGCGCGGTTGATGCGTGCACGCAGGTCGGCAAAGCCGTCCTGCAGACGAACCTTGAGGCTGTTCCAGTTCGTTTCTACCACGTCCCAATTTACCATCGGGCGATTCTGGGTTGCGCCGGGCCCTGCCGCGACCGTCGATGTGTGCATGCTGTCATGATAATAGGCGCCCGCGATCAACAGCAGGGCGCCGAGAACCATTCCGAGGATCAGTCGCATCGACGTTGTCTCCGTTGGTGGTAAATCCGGAAACGGTGCCGATCCGGTCGACACCTCCGGGTCGGTTTGGCATCAGAAAAACAAACGAATCGCGTGCGGCTTGGGACTGGCGATCCTGTGACGTTCGCCGCACTGTCGGCAAGTTGCCGGATCAAACGTGGTGGATCAGCGGAAGTTCCATCACGACAGCGGCGAAGTGAGGTTCGGGATGCCGATTTTCATCACGCAGGGCCGATACACGCGCGATGCCCTCAAAGGTATGGTGGTCAGCCCGGAAGACCGGGCGGACGCCGTCGGCCGCCTGCTGGCAAAAGCCGGCGGGAAACTGATCGGCTATTATCTGACATTCGGCGAATACGATTTTCTGGTGATTGCCGAAGCGCCCGGAGCCACCCAGATGGCAGCCGTGCTGTTGGCGGCTGCGAGCGGCGGGGGCGTGAGCGACCTCAAGACCACACTCGCCATGAATTCGGTCGAGGCCAAGGGAGCGTTCGCCGCGGCCAGCGATCTGACGCATATTGTCCGTTCGCCGGGAGGCGTCTGACCGGGCATTTCATGTGCGAAGTGTCTTGCTTTGGCCGGCTTTCGGGCGTCCAATTTACCGCAACGGCAGCTGGGGCGGACTTGATGCCGGACTTAATTCAGCATGGGTGAGATGACGTCCTTTCCGCTTTGGGCCACGGTGGCTCTGGCCGCCGTGTTGGCAAGTGTTGCAGTGGTCGCCATCGTCCGGTTTGGCGGGCGCGCGGTCGTCGCTGCAGGGGTAACGGCCGTCCTCATCCTTGGACTGGGTGTGGTCGCGCTCGACCGGCTGGACGCGCAGGACAAGGCGGATCAGCGCCGTGCCATCGAGGCACGCGTCATGGCGCTCAACGCCCAGGCGCTGCTGCCGAACTCCAATCTCTCCTGTCTTGACGCCGCAGGCGGGGATCTGGTGCACGAAGCGTGCGAAAAATCGATCTTCGCCGGACCGGAGCAGGTCACGGCGGCGCTGAATTATGTCGGTGCGCGGCTGGACGTTCTGCGGGAAATCGCAGCGCTGCAGGATCGCGACGAGACAGCCTATGAAAGCCTGCGCGCGCCGATCGTTCGCAGCCTCGAGGCCGATCGCTTCGGGCTGGTCGCTCAGGTTCTGGTGGCGCGTGACGATTGCCAGCCTGCGGCCTGTTACGCGTTCGATATCCTGCCGCGCCGTGACCGGATCGTGGACAACATGAAGGCGCGTGCTTACGACGCGCGGGTGACCCAGTTCGCCGCGACCTGGAACGAGAAGGTTGGCGCGCAGCCAGGCGCCGTGCTGGCTTCGCAGGGCGCACCGTCGCCGCAGCCGCCATCGCCGCCTCACACGCCGTTGAATATCGACTTCCCCACAGCGGACTCGATTCCGGCGGTCAGTATCATGTCGAACGAGCCGGGGCGGACCGGACAGAACGGGGTTGGCGCGGCGCCGCGACCGGAATCTCGTCCGTCGCAGCCGCAGCCCTCTACCGCTCCGCCGCCGCAGGCCGCTCAGGCGCCGCCACCCGCACCGCCGGCACGCCGTCCGGCTCAGAAAGCCCAAGCACCGCGCGCGGCGCCTCCACCATCTGCGCCGACCCCGCCGCCGGCCGCCGCTGACCCGTTCCCGGTGCCGGTGGGTTCAGCGCAGACCACCGGAACGCAGCAGCAATAGGCGTCCGAAATCTGAGCGGCTCGCCGATCTGCGGCCTTCCTTTGCCGTGTTGGCACAGGCATCCTGCGTGCCATGACGCGCGCGGGTGATTCATGTTTGCTTCGGTTCTGATCGCCAATCGCGGCGAGATCGCCTGCCGGATCGCACTTACGGCGCGCCGGATGGGCCTTCGCACCATCGCGGTCTATTCGGACGTCGACGCCGATGCGCCGCATGTCCGGCAATGTGACGCGGCGTATCTCATCGGAGCCGCACCGGCGCGTGAAAGCTATCTCGACGTGGAAAAATTGCTGGCCGTGGCGCGGGAGAGCGGAGCCGCCTGCATCCATCCCGGCTACGGCTTCCTGTCGGAGAATGCCGACTTTGCCGAGGCCTGCGCGCAGGCCGGTATCGTTTTCGTCGGTCCGTCGCCCGCGGCGATCCGCGCGATGGGTCTGAAGGACCGCGCCAAGGCCTTGATGAGCGAGGCGGGCGTGCCGGTGGTGCCCGGCTATCACGGCGACCAGCAGGACGACACCTTTCTGAAACGCAAAGCCTATGAACTCGGCTATCCGGTGCTGATCAAGGCGATTGCAGGCGGCGGCGGCAAGGGCATGCGGCTGGTCGAGCGTCACGCCGATTTTGACGCATCGATCGCGGCCGCGCGGCGCGAAGCGGCGTCCGCCTTCGGCGACGACCGCGTGCTGATCGAAAAATACATCACCGCGCCCCGCCATATCGAGATCCAGATATTCGCGGACAAGCGCGGCAACGCGATTCATCTCTACGAGCGCGATTGCTCGCTGCAGCGCCGGCATCAGAAGGTGATCGAGGAAGCTCCGGCGCCGGGCATGACCGACGACCTGCGTGCACGCATGGGAGCGGCGGCGGTCGCGGCGGCGAAGGCGGTTGGCTATGCCGGAGCCGGCACGGTGGAGTTCATTGCCGACGGTGCAGGCGGACTGAAGCGGGACGGCTTCTGGTTCATGGAGATGAACACGCGATTGCAGGTCGAGCATCCGGTCACCGAGGCGATCACCGGTTTCGATCTGGTCGAATGGCA
Organism: Pseudorhodoplanes sp.; assembly: GCF_059499825.1. Classification (NCBI taxonomy): domain Bacteria; kingdom Pseudomonadati; phylum Pseudomonadota; class Alphaproteobacteria; order Hyphomicrobiales; genus Pseudorhodoplanes; species Pseudorhodoplanes sp. Next base: position 158,574 of record NZ_JCABZI010000019.1, on the reverse strand, counting down.
ATTCCGCATTGCCGCCGGAGAGCGGCTTCCGGTGACCAACCAGACCGAGATCCCGCTGCGTGGTCACGCGGTCGAAGCGCGGCTCTATGCCGAAGATCCCGAGCGCGGCTTTCTGCCGTCGACCGGGCCATTGGTGGCTTTATCTTTTCCGGACGCGGACGGGCTTCGGGTCGACAGCGGCGTGGAGCAGGGCGGGGAGATATCGCCTTATTACGATCCGATGATCGCCAAGCTGATCGCACACGCAGACACCCGCGAAGCCGCGCTCGACCGTCTTGGTGCAGCACTCGACAGCACGATTGTCGCCGGTCCGCGCACCAATCTCGCGTTCCTTTCCGCCCTGTGCCGCTCGCCGGATTTCCGCGAGGGCAATTTCGACACCGGTTACATCGCGCGCCATCATGGCGAACTTGGACTTGATGCGCAGGGCATCGATGCGCCCGCGGCGGCAAGCGGTGCCGCGCATCTGATCGCCGGCGCGCGTGCCGAAACAGCCGTTCCGGATGCGCCGGTGTCGCCATGGGACATCGCCGACGGTTTTCAACTCTCTGGCGTGCGAGCCACGAGGTTGCCGATTGTGGTCAACGGCGATCCGGCGCAAGCGGTGCTGGATGTCTCGACCCGGCCATGGCGCATTTCGGTTCAGGATGCGGAACCGGATCCGGCCGCCACGTTGATCGAGGTTCCGAACGCGGTTTACGTCTTGAGGGGTGGCCGGCAGACGCTCGTGAGCATAGCGGATTTCGAGGCGATCGATTCCGACCATGCTGCTGGCGACGGAACCGTGCGCGCGCCGATGCATGGCAAGTTGCTCGCGCTATTGGTTGCAGCGGGCGAGGTCGTGTCGAAGGGGCACCGCCTGGCCATCATCGAAGCGATGAAGATGGAGCATGCCTTGGTGGCGCCGCGCGACGGCGTTGTGACCGAGATCGCGGTGGCGGTGGGCGCCCAGATTGCGGAAGGTGCCCGCATTATGGCGATCGGAGAGCGGAGCTGACCTGTGGAGAGCGCGGGACGAGACCTTTGACGGCGGCGCATCGCGGCCAGTATGGAAGGGTATGCCGCTTCATCTGATCAAATTGTGCGTGGGCTGCGATTCCGTCGACGAGTTGAAATCGTGGGTGGCCGCCCGCCTGAAGGAAAAGAAGAAGCGTGGGCAGAAGCCGGAACACATCCACACCACCCGTATGGTGCCGAAACGGGCCGACGAACTGCTGGATGGCGGCTCGCTGCACTGGGTGATCAAGGGCCAGGTGATGTGCCGCGAGCGCATTCTCGACCTTCGCCCATTTGTGGACAAGGACGGCATTGGGCGCTGCCGCATCGTCCTGGACGGCAAGATCAAGCTGGTTGTTCCACGGCCCTATCGGGCGTTCCAGGGTTGGCGCTATCTCTCCGACGAGGACGCGCCCGGTGCGCTCGACCGGGCGGCGCGCGGGGCCGCCGCCATGCCCGAACACTTGCGCCGCGAGCTCAGCGAGCTGGGATTGCTTTGAGCTTTCCGCGCCGGCTTTGCTATAACGCAAACCAATAATTCCGATCCGCGCTCAGTCTGGATGGTGGCGCAGCCGTTCCAGCTTCGGGCCGGCCGTGTGTGGAGGAATGGCATGATCATCGGCGACCAGAACGAAGTCACCACGGCGGTCCTCCGGGCGATGGAAAAGACGCCGGACCCGCGGCTGCGCGAACTCGTCACCCTGATGATCAAGCATCTGCACGGTTTCATCCGCGAAGCAAAGCTGAGCGAGGAAGAGTTTCATCAGGCTTGCAATTTCATCGTCCGGCTCGGGCAGAAATCCGATCCCTCGCACAATGAAGTGGTGCTGATGGCGGGTTCGCTCGGTGTCTCGGCGCTGGTCTGCCTGCTCAACAACGGCAACAAGGGGCAGACCGAAACATCGGCTTCGATGCTTGGGCCGTTCTGGCGGCTGGATTCTCCGAAGACCGAAAATGGCGGCTCGATCGTACGCTCGCCGACGCCCGGTCCGGTGTTGTTTGCCGAAGGCACCGTCGTGGATGGCGCGGGTGCTCCGATCGCGGACGCCGTGGTCGATGTCTGGCAATCCTCGACCGAAGGGCTCTACGAGAACCAGGACCCGAACCAGGCCGACATGAACCTGCGCGGGCAATTCCGTACCGATGCGCAGGGCAAGTTCTCGTTCCGTAGCATCCTGCCGGCCGGATATCCGATACCGGTCGACGGGCCGGTTGGCGATTTCATTCGCGCGGTCAAGCGGCCGCACAATTACCGGCCTGCGCATATCCACTTCCTGATCTACAAGCCGGGCTTCAAGACGCTGATCTCGCAGATCTACGTCAACGACGATCCACTGCTCGAGACCGACGTGCAGTTCGGCGTGACCAAGGCGCTGATCGGAAATTATGTGCGCCACGAGCATGAGGTGCCGCCCGCGCCCGACGTGACCGGGCCGTGGTATTCGTTCGACTACACCTTTGCGATGGAGGCGGGCGAAGCGAAGCTGCCGCGTCCGCCGATCTCCGGAAAGGCGGTCAAGGAGACGCCTTCGCCGGCGCTGGCGACCTGACGGCCGCTCGTCCGGCATGGAATACCCGTGCCGTTTCACAAGTGATTGAAAGCGGGGCACGCTCTCTTGCACCTGCGCGTGTGCTGAGCTAGCAAGCGGCCCCCGCAATAACTGCTGCAACCTGCATGAACGCTTTTCGACGGCTCGCGACACTGGCGCTTGCCTCTGCGCTGTCCGTCGCTCCGTCGCTTGCTTTTGCACAGTCCGGATCTGGTAATCCTTTTCCAACACCGATCGGCAAGCCACCGGCCACGCCGGGCGGCAGCAAGCCATCGGCCGGCACTGGAACCGTGGTCGGCAGCGTGGCAACCGTGAAGCCTGCCGCCAGCGTCGCCCGCGGTGGCGCCGGTGCAGCCGGGCTGAACAAGGGCGACGACGTTCGCAAGGGTGACCGGCTTTCGACCAATACCAGCGGGGCGCTCGGCGTGACCTTTGACGACGAGACAACGTTCAGTTTGTCCGCCAATGCGTCGATCACGGTCGACGAATTCATTTATCGCAAGGGCGCGCGCGGCAATGCCGTCGTCAGCGTCACGCGCGGCACGGTCGGCTTTGTCGCCGAACAGGTCGCCAAGACCGGGGAGATGCGGATTACCACGCCGACCGCGATCGTCGGTGTGCGCGGCACCACCGGCGTTGTCGAAGTGGGGGCGGGCGGCGTCACCAACGTCAAGCTCTACGAGGATGAAAACGGGACCGTCGGCCGCATCGAGATTTTCAATCGTCAGGGACAGCGCCTCGCCGAACTGACCCAGGCCGCAACCGGCTACGCCATCCAGATCGTGGCGCAGCAGGTCGTCGCCAACGCGCTGACCATCTCGCCGCAGCAACTGGTGCGTGACCGCAACATCGTTCGCAATGTCTTCAACTTCAAGAATCTCGGCCGCGACATCATTAACCAGCGGCTGAACCTGCGTGACCTGCCGCGCAATATACCGGGTGCGCCGCAACTGCCGTCGATACCGGGCCTGCCGTCGATCCCGGGCTTCCCGCGGTAACGGAGAGCGAATATGGAGTGGCGAATAGGCGACTATTCGCTACTCGCTAATTCGCTATTCGCTCGCTTAGACGCCGAGATTGTCGATCAGCCGGGTCCTGCCGAGCCGTGCGGCCACAAGCAGGCGAATGGGCCCCTCGGAGAGTGCGCCGATCTGGGCCAGCGTTTCGGCATGGCGCGCTTCGAGATAGTCGACTTGAAATCCCGCGCTTTCGATCGTGTTGCGACCGTCCGCCAGCACCTTTGCCGGCGTCTCACCGGCCTTGATCCGCGATGCGCTGTCCTTCAGCACGCGATAAAGCACCGGTGCGGTATGCCGCTCGTCGGGCGACAGGTAGACGTTGCGAGAGGAGCGGGCGAGGCCGTCCTTCTCCCGCATGGTCGGACAGCCGACGACCTTGACCTGAAGGTCGAGATCCGCAGCCATCCGGGTCACCACCTTCAATTGCTGATAGTCCTTCTGGCCGAACATCGCGAAGTCCGGCGTGACCTGCAGGAACAGCTTGGCGACCACGGTGGCGACGCCGCCGAAAAAGTGCGGACGGAACGCATCCTCAAGCCCGGCCGTCGCGGGGCCGCCAGGCAGGATCGCGGTGCAAAAACCGTCCGGATACATGGCGGTATCGGTTGGCGCCCAGACCAACTCGACGCCGAGTTTGGCGAGCGCCGCGACGTCGCTTTCGAAATTGCGCGGATAGGCGCCGAAATCCTCGGTCGGCGCGAATTGCCTGGGATTGACGAAGATCGACGCCACCACCGCGCCGGCACGCTTCCGGGCATGGCGGACCAGTGAAAAATGTCCGTCATGCAACGCGCCCATGGTGGGGATCAGCGCGATATGCTCGTGCTTCTGTCGCAATGCCGCGATGGCTTTGCGCAGAGGCGAAAGCGTTCTGACGATGATCGGCTTTCGAGCCATGAACCCTCCGCGCTTTGCCGCGACACACATGAACCAGTGCACCGTCCGGTGAATGCCGTTGCCGGACGGCCACGGATTAATGATGAACGCGCCCGGCTGCAACGAATGCTTGACCGGACTTGACGCAAAAGAAGATGATAGCGGCGGCAAGGGTGTTGCGTCATGTTGGTCCAGGCGAGCATTGGGCCCCGCAAGTCAGCGCATGTCGTCGTGGTCGGAAACGAAAAGGGCGGGTCGGGTAAATCCACGACCGCCATTCACGTCGCTATTGCGTTGCTGAAGGCGGGTCAGAAGGTTGCGACCATCGATCTGGATTCGCGCCAGAAAAGTCTGACGCATTACGTTCAGAACCGGAAGCTCTGGGCGCGTCGCGAGAAACTTCCGCTCGAGACTCCACTGCATTTTTGCATCGCGCGCTCCGAAGGGCTGCGCAATGATGAAAACGAAAACAACGAATTTACCGCCTTCGCCGAGACCATCGGTTCGGTCGAGCACACCCATGACTTCGTGGTCGTCGATACGCCGGGCTCCGACAGCTACCTGATGCGGCTGGCGCATGCGATGGCCGATACCCTGATCACGCCGCTCAACGACAGCTTCGTCGATTTCGATGTGCTCGGCACCGTCGACCCCGAAACCTACGCGCTGACCGGCACCAGCCATTATTCGGAGATGGTGCGCGATGCGCGACGCCAGCGGCGCAAGGTTGATCAGGAGGCGGCGGACTGGGTTGTGGTGCGAAACCGACTTTCGACTTTGGGTTCGCGCAACAAGCGTCTGTTGTCGGAGGGGCTGCAGGCGCTCGGCCTGCAACTCGGCTTCCGCGCCACCGACGGCTTCTCCGAACGTGTGGTCTATCGAGAGTTCTTCCCGCGCGGGTTGACCGCGCTCGACGACATCAACGAGACCACCCTCGGCACCCGCCCGAACATGTCGCATGTCACGGCCCGGGAAGAGGTGCAGGCGCTGCTCCGGGCCCTGATGCTGCCGATCGACGAGAAGGGCCGCCGCCGGGCCGCCGCGCGGGCGGAATGGTTCAGTTCCGGCGGCAAGCCTCTCGAAACCCACGACCTTCTGGACTGACCTGCGCCGTTCCGGTCGCCCCGGCTGCTGCGGCCGTCGGCCCGGCGACCAAGACCGCGCCTTGATCCCTGAATCCGTTGAGAAAATCGGTGCTGCGCTGTGTCGCGCCAGCTTGCGCGCGGCTCCGCCGGCGAACACATATATATTGCAGTGGCGGAGTCGGACGGCTCCGAGATCGCCAGAGGCCGGATGAACAAGGATCGACCCGATACCAAGGTTGCCAAGACCGATACCGACCGTCCGGTGGCATCGCGGGCCGAAATCGATGCATTCCTGTCCAGGGTGCGCGAGATGGCACCGACGGTGTCGTCGGGGCAACGCGGGCGGCTGGTCTTTGCGCTCGACGCCACCATGAGCCGCCAGCCAACCTGGGACGCGGCCTGCCAGTTGCAGGCCCAGATGTTTCAGGAAGCCGGTTCGATTGGCGGACTGGATGTGCAGCTCGTCTATTTCCGCGGTCTGAACGAATGCCGGTCGTCCGACTGGGTGGCGCAGCCGGAGCGGCTTGGTTCGCTGATGGAAAAGATCGATTGCCGCGGCGGCCATACCCAGATCGGCCGGGTGCTGAAGCATGTGCGCAAGGAATCCGAGAAGCGTCGGGTCCAGGCGCTGGTCTATGTCGGCGACGCCATGGAAGAGCCGATCGACGATCTGTGCGCGGCCGCCGGCGAACTCGGGCTACTCGGCGTTCCCGCGTTCATGTTCCAGGAGGGCGGCGATGCGATCGCCGAGAATGCCTTCCGTGAGATGGCGCGGCTGAGCCGCGGCGCCTATGCGCGTTTCGCACCCGGTGCGGCGCAGGAACTGGCCGAATTGCTGCGTGCGGCGGCGGCCTATGCCGCAGGCGGCATGAAGGCGCTGACGGATCTGTCGTCGCGGCGCAGCGGCGGCGCGCAAAAGCTGCTACGGCAGATGAGCTGATTCCGGGCGAAGCGACACATGGGTCCCATTATCCTCGGCGTTATCGTGCTGCTCGTCGCGGTATGGGCGATGTATGGCTTTCAGCGCGTCGATCCGAAAATCGCGGCGCAGGTGGTGCGCAAGAGCGGTGGCATTGCGGCGCTGGCGGGCGCGGCCTTCCTGACCGCGCGCGGCCAGATCGGTCTGGCCGTGCCGCTCGGCTTTGCCGGGATGTCGCTGCTTGGCTGGATCCCGGGCATGGCAAGCCTCGGCAAGCGCATGAACAAGAGCACCGGTCAGACCTCGCAGGTCCGCTCCGACTTCGTCGAGATGGAGCTCGATCACGACACTGGCGCGATGCGCGGACGCATCCTGAAAGGCCGTATGGAGGGCGTCACGCTCGATGCACTCGACGTTCCGGCGCTGATGTCGCTGCTGCCGGAGATCGACGAGGAGAGCCGCGCGCTATTGATGGCGTATCTTGACCGCCGGGAGCCCGCCTGGCGTGAACACGCGGATGCGGGTTCGGCAGCGGGGCCGGGACATGTCAACAGCGGAAAAATGACGGAAGAGGAGGCCTATCAGATCCTTGGCGTTGAGCCGGGAGCGAGCGCCGCCGATATCGGCCGTGCGCATCGTGCGCTGATGAAGAAACTCCATCCCGATCAGGGGGGCTCGACGTATCTCGCGGCGCGGGTCAATCAGGCCAAGGATCTTCTTCTCAAACGCCATCGCTAGTCACCCCACACAACGCACGCTTACGGTTACGCTCAGTCCAATCAGTTCCTCGTGGCGAAGCATGCCATGTTATTCTTTTGCAATTCTTTACAGGCCTGGTCGGCGGCGCTTTCTTTCAGTCCGGCGAACCGGGCGCGGTAATAGCGCTTGTCTTTCTTCGTGAAGATTTCGGTGTAGGGGGCGGCGCCGCGCAGCAGGTTGCCGGCCTTGCTCTGCGCCATGGCAAGCTTCTCGCGGGCCTCGTCGCGATCCCCGAACGCGCCAACCTGGATCACCCAACCGCTCACCCGCGGCTTGCTCTCGGCCGGCGTCGAACCGGCCGAGATGGTCCCGGTGGGCTCGCGGGACGACGCAGCGGCAGGTGCCATCGGTGCTACCGATGCGGTCACGGTTCGCTGGGCCGGCGGCTGCGACACATCTTTCGAGGACAACACGCCCAATACGCCCGGGCGAGAGCCCGGCGGCGGGGGCGGGAGAGCATCCGCGTTGCGGCCATCGGTTTCCCGCTGCGGAGAGGCCGGCGCACCAGCAACAAGCGCGTTGCGTCCGGTGATCGGTTCAGGCGACAGCATCGACATGGCGGCGACGGTTTTGGACATGCCGGCCTGAACCGAGAAGGTCCGGACGAGATGCGGTTTGATCGGCTCGGTCGAACCGGGAACCGGATGCTCGACCTGCGCGGGCGCAGCGCGGGTCTCGACCGCGGTGGGCGTGAGCGAGAGCGGTTCGCCCCGGGCCGGTGTGGCAGAGGCCACCCTGGTCGGCTTTTCCGCAGGCGCGGCCTGGGCAGGCAACGGCTTCGGGAACGGCGAGGCTTGCGGCAGCGGCGGCGAGGCTTCGGCCACCTCGACGATCTTGGGCGCGGTGCGCTTGACCGAGGCGAGCATGACTTTCTGCTCGATCAGGCTGCGCATTCTTGCATCGCGCGATCCGGCGGAGGTGCCGCCGAGAACCACTGCGACGATCCGTCGGTCGCCGCGGTCGACGGCGCTGACGAGATTGAAGCCGGATGCGCGGATGTAGCCGGTCTTGATGCCGTGCACCCCCGGGACACTTCCCAGGAGCCGGTTATGGTTTGACATCCGCACGCCGCGATAGACGAAGCTCCGGGTCGCGAAATACCGGTAATAGCGCGGGAAGCGTTCCTGGATCGCAAGTCCAAGCAGCGCCTGGTCGCGCGCGGTCGTGACCTGTGCGGGATTGGGCAACCCATTAGGGTTCCTGTAGACGGTCCGTGTCATGCGCAGCGCGCGGGCCTTGCGCGTCATCAACCTGGCGAAGTCTTCTTCGGATCCGGCGAGATGCTCGGCGATGACCACGGATGCGTCGTTGGCGGATTTCGTCACCAATGCCTTGATCGCATCCTCGACCATCAGCGTCTGGCCTGCGCGAACGCCGAGTTTGGTCGGCGCCTGGCTCGCCGCGTTGGCCGAAACTTCCATCTGGGTATCGAGTTTGACCCGGCCTGCCTCGAGCTGCTCGAACAGCAGATACAGTGTCATGATCTTGGTCAGCGAAGCCGGGTGGCGGATCGCATCGGCATTGGTCGAATGCAGCACGTCGCCCGTGTTGGCGTCGACCACGATATCGGCATAGCGCGCGTCGGAGGTCGAGGTCGCCGCGACACTGCGTTTGACGGATTTGCGCTTGCTGCGCGCGTCAGCGTCTGTCGCCGACAAGGATAGGGCTGCAAAGGCGATGGCCAGCACGGCAACACCACAACGCAGCCCGAACGAGGCCTCGGTCGATACGCGAAACATGGTCAACCCGTCTTCCCGCTCACTGGGGCGCATGAGCGCCCGATTGATGTCCCCCTAGGGCGGTCGAACGATCCCGGCCGCGTGCCGGGCGCGGCCGATAATCCACTGTCAATCAAGGTAGGAGCGTGGCATTTCTAAAAAGTTAATAAAATCCGATGGTTAATGAATTCGTTTGCGTTGCAAAAAAAAAGCCTTGAATTATTGTGCGGTGCAACATAATTAGTTCCGTGACGGCCAGTAACTGGCCGGAGTCGCGGACAATGCGGCCTTGCGGGCCGGCGCAAAGGGCAAATCACATGAACAACTTCGATACCAAGTCGATCGACGACTTCCAGAAATTCAGCAAGGAAAGCGTGGACGCCAGCATGAATGCGTTCAGCACGCTGTCCAAGGGCGTACAGGCGATCGCGGTCGAGAGCGCCGACTATTCCAAGAAGGCGTTCGAAGACGGCACTGCCGCACTCGAAAAGCTGTTCGGCACCAAGTCCGTCGAGAAGGCGGTCGAGATCCAGCAGGACTACGTGAAGAGCGCCTATGAAGGCTTCGTCGCGCAGGCGACCAAGATCGGCGAGCTTTATGTCGATCTCGCCAAGGAAGCCTACAAGCCCTACGAGGGCTATCTGGCCAAGATGACCCCGGCCAAGTAATCACCCGCGTTCATCCGCAGAAATGAAAAAGCCCGGCCGTTTGGCCGGGCTTTTGTATTCTGGAACGTCACGTCGGGATCGAGACGATCACATCGCGATTCTGAGCTGCGACAATTCCTTGCCGATCTGCTGGAAGACGTCGATCAGGCCCGCGCCGCTCGTGACCATCCAGAATTTGTCGCCGGACGTTTTCTTGTCGCCCGAGCAGTTTTTCAGAAGCGTCGACGTCGGGTCGCCGCCCGTGTTGACCTGCACGGCATAGATCGTGATGTCCGCGGCCTTCACATTGGCGCAGGTGCCGACGCTCGAGGACTGATACATGCGCTGATCGACCGAGGTGTTGGTGCTGGAGCCGTTGCCGTACCACCGGTCGAGGGTGTTCAAGCCGTCGGACATCAGCACGATCACTTCCTTGTACTGAAAGTTCGGGTCCTTGGCAGGCGGGGCAGGGAACGGGCCGCCACCGACGAGCGACTGCCAACCCCAGACGAGTCCGATCGGCTGGTTGGTGGCGCCCTTCGGGAAGAGCCCGTCGATCGCGGCATTCATGCTGGTCCAGTTGTAGCTGAGCGCTGTCACCTCCGGCGAGCAATTCTCGTTTTGCTCGGCCGGGAACAGCGACGCGGCAACGCTGGTGCTCGGCGTCGTCACCTTGCGGTCGTAATCGTTGCTCGGTCCCGAGGTGGTACCGCGATCGGTGATGCATCCGGTCCAGGTGCTGCGCGCCGGCGTTGCGTAGGGGACGCTGCCGTTCATGGCGAGAGCCGGTGTGTAGGTCGCGTTAGTGTTGGTCGGGCGCCAGGTGTGCTCGACGTAGCTGCCCTTGGTCTGGCAGGTCTTGCTCGAACCGCTGCCGGTACAGTTGCAGATGGAGGTGTTCGTGCTGGTGCAGGCGCAATTGCTGCCGACACATTTCGTCCATGTATTGTAGCAGCCGTTATAGACGATCCCGATCTTGTTGGATTTCTTCCCGCCGCTGTCGGTCCCGGGACAGATCAGGCCGCTGTAATTGCCGCTCGATGGCACATTGTTGACGTTCGACGTGCCCTGGGGCTGCGATACACAGCGGAAGCCGTAGTTGCTGGTACTGGTTCCGAACGGACAGGAACCTCCCTTATCGGTAGTGTACCATGAATTCGGCTTCGAGCCTCCTTCGTCCGTGTCGAGAATGATCGGCTCGGCCTCCCAATCGGTCCAGTCGAGCCAGTTGGCATTCCAGTTGCTTTTGCCGACATTGATGTTCTTGCTGAACGGTATGATCGACACATAGACGTCACCGGGATTGGTGACGGCGGTCTGCAATTCGGACAGCAGGTCCTTGGCCGCGGTCTTCAGCGCCGGCATCTTGCCGGCGCTGTTCATCGAGCCGGTGGTGTCGAGAACAAGCGAGACCCGCAGCCGCGTGTTGCCCCATTTGATCGTGACGTCGGTCCCGATGTCCATTTGCGTGATGCCGAGTACACCCGCGATCGTGGTGTTGATCTTGCCTTCGGCCTTGAGCTTCAACTCACCGCCGGGGTCGCTGGTGAATGTAGGCGTCACCTTCAGGTCTTTGATTTGGGCATTGTTCAGGTTGGCCTGAACGTAATCGAGCGCCTTCTGGTTCAACTGGGCCGGGGTCAACTTCGTGACCTCGCGCGCGAGCGACAGTGCCGCGGCGTCGATCGCGCTCTGAAGCGACGTGCGGGCCGAGTTGCCTCGGCTGTAGTCGACCGCCGCGCCAACCGCGCCGATCACCGGAATGATCGCCAGCGCAAACGTGATCATCACGTTGCCGCGGTCATCCCGACGAAACAGGCCGAACCGGGAAAGGGCGGAACGCAGGCGGGACATCATGTTCATGGGCGTACCGGTGGCTGTTGGTCAGCCTGACCTGTAAGCCACCCGCCTGAAACATCTGTAAAATGCGACCGGGAAAAGTCGTTAAAATTCGTAAACGGATACGCTCAAAATCGAATGGTGCGCGGAGCGGTAACCCCAACCGGACGATGCAACCGACCTTGGCAAGCGGCCCGCATGGATAGGCGGCACTGGCCGATTGAGCGCTGCTCGCCCCCGGTCGCCGCAACCCCTATTTCGCAATCCGCAGATTGGCGAGGTTCTGCGCGATCGAGGAGAACACGGCATTGAGTTGCTGAGCCTCGTCGACGTCATAGAACCATTCCGGCTTGGTGGCGCAATTGCGCAGCAGCGTAGCGTTGCCGTTGATCACGCGCACGGTATAGATCTTGACGTTGTCCGCCTTGGCGTTGGCGCAGACTTTCTCGGTCCGGGAATCGATCGACGATTGCGAGGTGGAGAAGCGGCTTTCGGTGTTCTGCCCGTCGGTGAGCAGCACGATCACCCGATCGAGGTCGGGGGCGGGGCCCGGCGCATTCATCGGTTCAACCGCCGAGATCGTTTGCCAGGCCCAGGCCATGCCGATTGCGACATTGGTGTTGCCGGCCGGCGTCATCGCATCCACCTTGGTGTGAAGCGCGCTCCAGTCGCTGGTGAGCGGGATCAGCGCCGTCGGGCAATTGCTCGCCTGGTGGGCGCGGAACTTGGTCGCCTGCGCGGCGCCCGGGGCGGTGTTCTGCACGTCGAAATTCTGGTCGCGATCCCAGACGCACCCGTTCCAGGTATTCCTGGAGGCGACGGTCCATGTCCGGCCAGCATTCTGGCACGACGTCTTCGTCTTGTAGGAGGAGTACGAACACGTGCCGTTCACATTCTCCCATTGTTCCCAGTCGACCCAGGACGCATCCTTATAGTTGACGCCGATATTCACGTCGGTGGCGAAGGGGATAATCGACACCTTGACGTCGTCGGGCTGCTTGGCGGCGGCCTGGAGAGTATCGAGCAGGTTATGCGCGGCGGTTTTCAGTGCGGCCATCTTGCCGCTGGATAACATAGATCCGGTGTTGTCCAGCGCGAGGGCGAGGTTCAGCCTTTTGATCCCCCAGACGATCTCGGAGGTCGCGGACACCGTAAGCTCCGAGGTCCCGACCAGGGTGGCGAAACGGGTGGGAACCGTCGCCGTCCCGATCAGCTTCAGGGTAAAGCTCCCTTGCTGGGCGGTGCTGAATTGCTGGGTGATCGTGACATTCTGTGCATCGGGACGATTGAATTGCGCGTTGAATAGCGCGGTCGCTGCGGCTGCGAGATCGCCGGCCGGCATCGTTTCCGCGCGCTTGGAGAGCATCAGTCCGGTTGAATCCAGGGCGGCCTGCAGTGCGGCCTTGGTTGCATTGGCGCGGGCGTAGTCGATCGCGGCGCCGGTGAAACCCATCAAGGGGATCAGCGAGAGGGCCAGGAACGGGGCGGCGCCACCGTCGATGCACCTGAAAAACCGCCCGGCAAGCCGCACAGCGAATCGTCCACGCAAACCTAAAGGCAACATGCCGCCGGCTCCGACACTCGGATCATTCTCACCGGCGTCACTATCTGATCTCAGACGTTGAGGAACGATGCCGCGATTTGGAACGGTTTTCGGAGCTTTTGCCGCGATTTATCCGTATTTCGGAGGATCATGGGTGCTTTCAGGGATGCTGGTGCCATCGCGCACCACTATCCCCAAGTCGTTCGCCGGCCTTGCGTTTTTGCAGGCGTCGCCTATTTCCGCCGGTCTGGCACAGCGCTTGCTCCCGCATTACTATGAGTGTGGCTGCGACCTGGCCAGAACCCGATCACGACGCGCGAAGCTGTGCGAATGCCCGAAACTGCCATGCCTTTTTCCGATCCCGTCTCGTTCCGCCTGCGTTGGTCGGGTCGCGAGCCGCAACACGCGCCGCGGATGGCCGACGACGACCGCAAGAAGCGGCAGGATTCCAACGCGCCGGGCACCGCCGTCATCACCAAGACGCGGCCGCAGACCAAGCGCCCGAGCATGTACCGGGTGCTATTGCTGAACGACGACTACACGCCGATGGAATTCGTGGTTCATGTGCTGGAGCGATTTTTCAACAAGGATCGCGAGGCTGCAACCCAGATCATGCTGCACGTCCATCATCATGGCATCGGGGAATGCGGCATCTTCACCTACGAGGTCGCCGAAACAAAAGTGACGCAGGTGATGGACTTTGCCCGCAAACATCACCATCCTCTGCAATGCGTCATGGAGAAGAAGTAGATCTGGCGTGCGGGTGCTGAAGACTTAAGTTGGGTGAAGTCCTGGTTGGACCAAGTCTTGGTTGGACGAAGACCTCAACCGGATGCAGACTGCGGGACTGATCGGTTCGGGATGCTGATCGGTTTGAAATGAAGACTACGCTGGATGAAGACCAAGAAGACCAAGTTGAATCGCGTCTTGGGGATTACGTCGTCGATGAGGGGACGCACGGCCGGGGGCGGCCACATATCAGGATTTCTTGGAACAGGATCTGTTGACGCTATTTGTCCTGTAACAAGTCGTCCTGGGGACCTTTAGGGACATCGAATGCCAAGTTTCTCGCGCAGCCTCGAACAATCACTCCATCGGGCGCTCGCGCTCGCCAACGAACGCCATCACGAATACGCAACGCTTGAGCATCTGCTCCTTGCGCTTCTCGATGACTCCGACGCAGCCGCGGTGATGCGCGCCTGCAATGTCGATCTCGACAAGCTGCGCCGTTCGCTGACCGCCTATCTCGAAGCGGAACTGGAAAATCTCGTCACCGATGGCGGCGAAGATTCAAAGCCGACCGCCGGGTTCCAGCGCGTGATCCAGCGCGCGGTGATCCATGTGCAATCGTCCGGCCGCGAAGAGGTGACCGGCGCCAATGTCCTGGTCGCGATCTTTGCCGAGCGCGAGAGCCATGCCGCGTATTTCCTGCAGGAACAGGACATGACGCGCTACGACGCGGTGAACTATATCAGCCACGGCATCGCCAAGCGGCCGGGCCTGACCGAGTCGCGTCCGGTTCGTGGCGCCGACGAGGACACCGATGCCAAGGGCGGCAGCGACGAGCCGAAGAAGAAGGGCGACGCGCTCGACGCCTATTGCGTCAATCTCAACAAGAAGGCCAAGGACGGCAAGATCGATCCGCTGATCGGACGCGATTCCGAGATCAACCGGACCATCCAGGTGCTGTGCCGGCGCCAGAAGAACAACCCGCTGTTCGTGGGCGATGCTGGTGTCGGCAAGACCGCGATCGCGGAGGGGCTGGCCCGCCGCATCGTGCATGGCGAAGTTCCGGACGTGCTCAAGAACGCCACCGTGTTCTCGCTCGACATGGGAACGCTGCTCGCCGGTACCCGCTATCGCGGCGATTTCGAAGAGCGGCTCAAGCAGGTGATCAAGGAGATCGAGGCTACTCCTGACGCGATCATGTTCATCGACGAGATCCACACCGTGATCGGTGCGGGCGCCACCTCGGGCGGGGCGATGGATGCCTCGAACCTGCTGAAGCCGGCGCTCGCCTCGGGCTCGCTGCGCTGCATCGGTTCGACCACCTACAAGGAATACCGGCAGTATTTCGAGAAGGACCGGGCTCTGGTCCGTCGCTTCCAGAAGATCGATGTCAACGAGCCCTCGGTGCCGGACGCAATCGAGATTCTGAAAGGGCTGAAGCCGTATTTCGAGGAATACCACAAGCTGAAATACACCAACGACGCGATCAAGGCGGCGGTGGAATTGTCGGCGCGCTATATCCACGATCGCAAACTGCCGGACAAGGCCATCGACGTGATCGACGAATCCGGCGCGGCGCAGATGCTGCTGCCCGATTCCAAGCGCAAGAAGACCATCGGCATCAAGGAAGTCGAGACCACGATCGCCACCATGGCGCGGATCCCGCCAAAGACCGTGTCGAAGGACGATGCCGAGGTGCTGCAGCATCTCGAGAACACGTTGAAGACCGTGGTCTACGGCCAGGACAAGGCGGTGGAATCGCTGTCGGCCTCGATCAAGCTGGCGCGGGCCGGGTTGCGCGAACCGGAAAAGCCGATCGGCTGTTACCTGTTCTCGGGTCCGACCGGCGTCGGCAAGACCGAAGTCGCCAAGCAGCTTGCGTCCTCGCTCGGCGTCGAGCTGATCCGCTTCGACATGTCGGAATATATGGAGCGTCACACCGTCTCGCGGTTGATCGGTGCGCCTCCGGGCTATGTCGGCTTCGATCAGGGCGGCCTGCTCACTGACAGTGTCGACCAGCATCCGCATTGCGTGCTGCTGCTCGACGAGATCGAGAAGGCGCATCCGGATCTGTTCAACGTGCTGCTGCAGATCATGGATCACGGCCGGCTGACCGACCACAACGGCAAGCAGGTGTCGTTCCGCAACGTAATCCTGATCATGACCACGAATGCGGGCGCCGCCGATCTCGCCAAGGGCACCTATGGCTTCACCCGCAACAAGCGGGAAGGCGACGACATCGAGGCGATCAACCGTTTGTTCGCGCCGGAATTCCGCAACCGTCTCGACGCGGTCATCACCTTCGCGCACCTGTCGGAGGACGTGATCTCCAAGGTGGTCGAGAAGTTCGTGATGCAACTCGAGGCCCAGCTGGCCGACCGCAATGTCACGATCGCGTTGTCCGACGAGGCGTCGCGCTGGCTGATCGCCAACGGCTATGACGAACTGATGGGTGCCCGCCCGATGGCGCGGGTGATCCAGGAGAACATCAAGAAGCCGCTGGCCGACGAGGTGCTGTTCGGCAGGCTCAAGGATGGCGGCCACGTGAAGGTGGTCGTGCAGAAAGACGAGACCGGCCGCGATGCGCTGGGCTTCGAATATCTTGAGGGCCCGGTCACCCCGAAGCCTGAGAAGCTGCCGCCGGAGCGCGCCAAGGCCAAGCGCAAGCCGCCGCAGCGCAAGCCGAAGCCGCCATCTGGCGGCAGCGGCGGAAAGGGCGGGCCGGGCGGTTCCGACCCCTCGGGCCGCGGCTCGGTGCCGAAGGTGCCGCTGGTTAAGGCCTGATTGCATCGAAACGCCCGGTCAAAGCCGGGCGTTTCCGCATCTGCGAACTCCATCTGAAGCGGCAGGAGAGATTGTTGATCGGGGCGTGTCGCGTTGACCTGTTGCGATCCGGCATGATCGTCGCGATGCTTGCCGTGATTGGTGTCGGTGCCGGCCCGGCCGCCGCACAGCGGATGACGCTGGACAACGGGTTCCGGTCTCCGTCCGGAAATATCCATTGCCAGTATTTCGACACGGACTCCGTTCTGCGCTGCGACCTGAAGCAGATCGCCAATCGGCCGCTGCCGAGGCCCCGCGACTGCGAGAACGAATGGGGCCAGGCGTTCGAGGTGTTCGGGCGAAAGAATGAGTCCGGGCCGATCTGTTACGGCGACACGGTGATGGACGACCGGCTGCCGGTTCTCGGTTATGGCGAACGCTGGCAGCGCGGCGACTTCGTTTGTCATTCCGAGCGCACCGGCGTGTCTTGCCTGAACTCGCTCGGCGCGGGTTTCGAATTGTCCCGAAGCGCCCAGACCATCCTGCGCGGTGAGCAGGGCGGCAAGTTAAACACCGGCAAATCGGTCGGCGGCCGCGTCGATTAGGGACAGCCCGGACGGCTGTTGTCCGGCTGTCCGTTGTTTTGCGCCAGATCAATGTTGTGGGCAGAGCCGCCCCGCAGCGTGTCCGGGACATTTCCCGGAGACTGCACCATGGCCCGCATCATCGGCGCTATCGCGACGTCGCACACGCCCACCATCGGCTTCGCCTACGACCGCAACAAGGGCAACGATCCGGTCTGGGCGCCGATTTTCGAAGCCTACAAGCCGATCCAGACCTGGCTCGCGGAGAAGAAGCCGGACGTGCTGTTCATGGTCTATAACGACCACGTCACCTCGTTCTTCTTCGATCATTATTCCGCCTTCACCCTGGGCATCGACGATCGTTACGAGGTCGCGGACGAGGGCGGCGGTGCCCGCGCGCTGCCGCCGGTCAGGGGACATGCGCCGCTGTCGCATCATATCGGCGCGGCGCTGATGGCCGACGAATTCGACATGTCCTTCTTCCAGGATCATGCGCTCGACCACGGCTGCTTTTCGCCGCTGTCGATGATGTGTCCGCACGAGCCGGACTGGCCGGTATCGATCGTGCCCTTGCAGGTCGGCGTGCTGCAGTTTCCGATTCCGTCGGCGCTGCGCTGCTGGAAGCTCGGTCAGTCGCTGCGCAGCGCGATCGAAAGCTACCCGGAAGACCTGAAGGTCGCGCTGGTCGCGACCGGCGGCCTGTCGCATCAGGTGCATGGCGAACGCGCCGGCTTCAACAACACCGCATGGGACGAGCAATTCCTCGACCTGATCGAGCGCGACCCGGTCAAGCTCACCGAGATGACGCATGCCGAGTTTGCGCGGCTCGGCGGCCTGGAAGGCGCGGAGGTAATCATGTGGCTGGTGATGCGCGGCGCGATGTCGGCGAATGTCCGCAAGGTGCATCAGAGCTATTACCTGCCATCGGTCACCGGCATCGCGACGGCGATCTACGAGAACGAAGCGATCGCTGTTCCGGCTGCCACCGCCGAACGCCATCGGGCGCATATCGGCCGGCAGTTGGAGGGTGCCGAGACGCTCACCGGAACCTATCCGTTCACGCATGCGCGCTCGCTGAAGGGCTACCGGATCAACAAGTTCCTGCACCGGCTGGTCGAGCCAGCGCATCGCGCGCGGTTTCTCGCTGAGCCCGAAGCGGCCTTTGCCGAAGCGCGCCTCAGCCCGGAAGAGCGCGACATGATCCGGCAGCAGGACTGGCGCGCCCTGATCCGTTACGGCGCGAACTTCTTCATGCTGGAGAAGCTTGCCGCGGTCACCGGCTCATCCAATTTGCACATCTATGCCGGGATGCGCGGCGAGTCGCTCGACGACTTCATGAAAACCCGCAACGCTCCGGGTGCGCTTTATTCGGTCGCGGGCAAGGATGCGAAAAGCTTCGCCTGGGACAAGGACGCCCGAGACAGGGCGAAGGCGGACGCTTAACGCAAAACGGGATCAGCGTCCGCGACTCAGGGCGCGCTCTTTCGGTCTTGTCGATGCCACGCGGATGAGCCGGCGCGGCATTTTCTTGTGCATCGCGAACGGCCGACGCTTCGTGCATCCGCGCGCCGTGAAATCCGGCGCGCACGCCATCCCGATACCGGCCGCGCATTCACTCCGGCTTTTTCCTGGGGAGGAACGTCAGCGCTGTGTCTTAATTTATATCCAGCCATCGGGTTTTCGTCGAAAACGATAACGTGGTGTACTGGACGATAAAGCATGACGGTATCGGACACGCGGGCAATTAAGAACAAGGTTCATGAATTCCGCGAGCGTGCTGTGAAAGCCAAACTCAAGGCGGCGGCGACCTCCGAGACGGTTGCCAGGCGGATGTTCGAGGATGCCGCCCACCAATTCGACGACATGGCCGACAAGCTCGAGAAGCACGGACGGCCGTATTAGGCCAACCGTTGCGGCGGATGACGTTTGGAATGCGGTGCGGGGCACCCGTCACGTCATGCTTGCGGCTTTCGCGACGCTGATCACGGCGTCCTGCATGCAGGTTTTAAAAGGCAGGTGTTGGATTGATGCACATCGCTGCCATTGAAACTGGCCTCCTATAAGCCATCTTGGCTGACTAGGACGGTGCCATGTCGAGTGTGGGCGACTGTCTGCCGGAGGCGTCAATGAAGTCCGTGGTTCGCGTGGTCGTGTCGATGGCGGCACTCATCCTGGTATCGTCACATTCGGCGAGGGCTCAGGATGTGCCAGTGCCGGCGGCACCCACCACTGTGTCGCCTGCCGCACCGAAGACTGAGGCTCTGATCGAGCCCGCGGTGGCGACCGAACTCCTGAAGCCCGCCGAACTCGAGGCGCTGGTCGCGCCGATCGCGCTTTACCCCGATGATCTGCTGTCGCTCGTCCTGATGGCGTCGACCTATCCACTCGAGGTGGTCGAGGCCCAGCGCTGGCTCGACGCCAACAAGAAGCTGAGCGACGAACAGCGCAAGGCGGCGCTCGAAAAGCTGAGCTGGGATCAGAGCGTGAAATCTCTGGTCGCCACGCCGACCGTGCTGGAGATGATGAGCACGCAACTGGCATGGACCCGAAAGCTCGGCGACGCCGTGCTAGCCCAGCAAGCCGACGTCATGGACGCGATCCAGCGGCTGCGTGCGAAAGCCCGCGGCCGGGACAAGCTGGTCAGCAACAAGCAACAGAAGGTCACGGTGCGAAATGCCGGGCCCCGGCAGGTCATCGCTATCGAACCGGTCGATCCGGATCTGATCTATGTACCGTATTACGAGCCTGCGATCGTGTATGGCGACTGGCCCTATGTGGACTACCCGCCGTACTTCTTTCCTTACGCCGGATACTTCGCCAGTGACGTCCTCGCCAGCGGCATCTGGTTCGGTGTCGGCTACGGCCTCGGCTATTGGGGCGGCGGCTATTACTGGGGCGGGCGCTGCAACTGGGCGAACAACAACCTCTATTATCGCAACGGCAATCGCTGGACGCATCGCCCCGAACACCGGCGCGGTGTCGGATACGCCAATGATCGCCTGCAACGGCAGTTCGGAAACAGGCAGGGCGGCCGCGACCAACTGAACTTCCGCGGCCGTGACGGCCGTCAGGTGGTCAGGCCGAGCGGCGACCGCGCCAATCGCGGCGCAGACTCAAATCGCCGCGATGCGGCGGGGACACGGGCCGCGCGCGGAGATCGTGCCGCCAATGCCGGGACGCGACAGGCTAACCGCGCCCGATCGGGCCAGCGCGCGGGGCAACGTTTTGACGGCAATCGGGCAGCCTATCGCCAGCGGGGTCAGAACGGCCGCATGGCCGGCCGCTATCCGGGCCGTGCAGGCATGAATGTCAGGGACGGACGCCGCGGTTATGCCGGCCGCGGCTTTGCCGGACGTGGCGGCGGCGATTTTCGTGCCGCTGGATCTCGCGGTGGCTATCCCGGCGGTGGCAGGGCTGCGTTCCGGGGTGGTAGAGGCTATGGCGGCGGCGGGTTGGCGTTCCGCGGCGGTGGTGGCTATCGCGGCGGAGGAGCGGCGTTCGGTGGCGGCGGTTTCCGTGGCGGCGGTGGCGCAGCCTTTCGCGGCGGCGGTGGTGGCGGCTTCCGTGGCGGTGGAGGTGGCGGCTTCCGCGGCGGCGGTGGGGGTGGCCACCGGTCCGACATCCGGTTGAAGACGGATGTTGCGCTGGTCGGCCGGCTCGACAACGGCCTTGGCTTGTATCGCTTCCGGTATCGCGGCAATCCGCAAACTTATGTCGGCGTCATGGCGCAGGACGCGCAAATGGTGCGGCCCGATGCAGTGACGCGGGGACGCGACGGCTATCTCCGCGTTCGCTACGACCGGATCGGGTTTGAGATGCAGACCTACTACTATTGGGCAGGGCAGGCGCGGATGGCGCAGGGTCTGTAGTCCCGTTTCCCGGATATCACCGGTTTTTGGGATCAGGCGATTTACAACGTTAGAGTTTGGCCTGTACGCGATCCAGCGGCGCCGTCAGCCGCCAGACGAGCCCGGTCGCAGGATAGTCGAGATCGATTTCAGCACCGAGGGCGAAGCGCGGATTGCGTTCGACCATGACCGTTCCGAAGCCTTTGCGAGCGGGTTTCGAGATCGGAATGTCGCATCTTTCTTGCCATGTCAGTGCGAACTTGCCGGGCTCGATTCCGTCGATGACCGAA
This sequence comes from Pseudorhodoplanes sp., assembly GCF_059499825.1. NCBI lineage: Bacteria > Pseudomonadati > Pseudomonadota > Alphaproteobacteria > Hyphomicrobiales > Pseudorhodoplanes > Pseudorhodoplanes sp. The sequence continues at coordinate 137,409 of NZ_JCABZI010000019.1, read as the reverse complement.
CAGGCAATATGCACGGAGCCGCCTGCTTTCGACAATGCTCCGTATTTCACGGCGTTTGTGGTCAATTCATGAATCGCGAGGCCGATCGCTTCTGCGGCGGCGGGTGCGAGCATCAGGTCCAGATGTCCTGTCAAACGGATCCGCATGCCCAGAAGGTCCGACACCATTGCGAGTTGGGATGTTATCAACTCTCCGACCGGCACACCCTTCCAGCGGCGCTGCGCCAGCATATCCTGATTGTGGCCGAGTGCGAGCAGCCGCTGCGACAGGCTTTCGGCGTACCGCTTGTCAGCCGTCCGCGAAACCAGAGCCTGGATGATCGAAATCATGTTCTTTGCGCGGTGGCTGACTTCTCCCATCAGCAGTTGAATTTGATTTTCATGTTCGCGCTGTAACGTGATGTCGGTGTTCGTACCGAACCATCGCCAAATGTTCCCTTGATGGTCGAGGATCGGATTTCCCCGTGAGAGAAACCAGCGATATTCGCCGTTGCTGGCTCTCAGTGGAAACGTATCCTCCCACTCCTGGCCGCTGTCCCAGCTCTGCTGGATGCGCGCCTTCACGCGGGCGACGTGATCGGGGTGGTGGACAGCGGTCCATCCCCAGCCCTGCACCTGGTCGATGGTGGTGCCAGTGTATTCGTACCAACGATCATTGTACCAGAAGATCGACCCGTTTGCGTCCGCCATCCATGCAAGTTGGGGAATGCTGTTGGCCAGCATACGAAATTGCTTCTCGCTCTCTTCGAGCTTCGCGCGGATCTGCAACGTTTCGCTGATGTCGTGTGCGATTTTCGAAGCGCCGATAATGCGGCCTGACGAATTGCGCAACGGAGAGACCGTGATCGCGAGCGGCACCGGCTTTCCGTTTTTGTGCTGACGGGTGGTTTCGAATTTCGGAACGACTTCTCCCGCAACGATCCGCTTCAGTACGACATCTTCCTCACCGAGAAGGTCTGCGGGTATGATCACTCGAATGGATTTTCCGACGATTTCCGCCGACGACCATCCGAGCAGCGTCTCGGCGCCGCGATTCCAGGTTCGAACGATGCCTTGCAGATCCTTCGAGACGATCGCGTCGAACGAATGCTCCACGATGGAAGCGAAAAGCTCCCCAGCCAGGTCGGCACCGATCAGTGTCGGGTCGGGTGGATTCGCCATAAAACTGAATGAAAAAACTCAGTGATCATAATATCATGGGCGTCCAACGCAAAATATCAAGCTCGAACGACAAGCTTTTGCGTCATTCTGAGCGACAAGCTGCCTCACCATTCATATCGCGTTGTCGTAATGTGTATCGTTGACGTCAGGCCGGTCAGGAGGGCGTTGTCGGCATCGCGGCATCGTCCAGCGCCGCCGCGCGCTTCGCTGCGGGCCGATCGGCGACCTTCGCGCAATAAGCCTCAAAGGCCAGCCGCTTTTCGATCGTGCCGAATTGCATGCTGTAGCCGAGAAGGGCACCGACATGGAGGTCGGCGGCGGTGAAACGATCGCCGGCGATAAAGGGCATGCGCGTCACCGCGTATTCGATCGTGTCGAGCGCCTGTTTGTAGCTGCCATAGCCGACGGCCGCCGCGCGCTCGGCCGGTGGCGTCATGCCGAACGCATTGTTGGTCACCGCATATTCCAGCGGGCCGGCAGCAAAGAACAGCCAGCGATAATAATCCGCGCGCTCCGCCGGTGCCGGCGCGAGGCCCGCATCGGGAAACGCATCGGCCAGATAGGCACAGATCGCGGCATTCTCGGTGATGATCTTGCCGTTGTGAACGATGGCGGGAACCTTGCCCATCGGATTGATCGCAAGATAGGCCGGCGCCTTCATGCTGGTCGCGTAATCGAGAATCTCGACGCGATATGGTGCGCCGACCTCCTCGAGCATCCAGCGGGCAACGCGACCCCGCGACATCGGGTTGGTGTAGAGCACGAGTTCGTCGGCCATCGGCATTCCTTCACTCACACAGTCCACTCATACAGTGTTAGAACATAACAAGAACAAATTTGGCTTGTCCAGCCGACATTAGTGAGCGCACAAGGCGCGCCGGTGACCGATGGGTTGTGGAGGTCAGCGTTTCCAGACCGGGAACGGATCGGGCAGGGCTTTCCACGCGTCGACAGCGAGCCCGTCCGTTTCCGGCGTCGTCACCAGGCAGGCATCCAGCCTCCGCGTCAGTTCGCGCTGGTCCATGCCGGTGCCAATGAAGACGATCTCCTGCCGGCGGTCGCCCCAGGTGTCGTCCCAGTAGGACTTCAGCATGGTGCGCCATTCCGGCTGGCGCGGCCAGCGCTCCAGCGGGATCGCGCACCACCACATGCCGCGGCCTTCGCTGCGCACGATCGCGCCGGCCTGGCTGATCTCGCCGACCCAGTCCGGACGTGTCGCGATCCAGAAATGTCCCTTGCACCGGATGACGCCCGGCCAGGTCGAATTGATGAAGCGATGGAATGCCTCCGGCTGGAACGGGCGGCGGGCGCGATAGACGAAACTCTGGATACCGTATTCCTCGGTCTCCGGCTTGTGGTCGGCAAACTCATAGAGTTCCTTGAACCAGATCGGATGCCGCTGGGCGCGCTCGAAGTCGAAGCGGCCGGTTCCGAGAACGCGCGACATCGGCACCTGAGAGAAACTGGACTCGATGATGTCAGCCTCCGGATTGAGCGCGCGCACGATCTTGCGTGCGGCCTCGGCCTTTTCGGGCGCGGCATCGTCGATCTTGTTGAGCACGATCACGTCGGCAAACTCGATCTGTTCGACCAAGAGATCGACGATGGTGCGGTTGTCATCGTCGCCAAGCGATTCACCGCGCTCGCGCAGGAAGTCGGTCGAGGCATATTCGTTCAAAAGATTGGCGGCATCGACCACGGTCACCATGGTGTCGAGGCGCGCGACATCCGACAGGCTCTCGCCGTCTTCATCGCGGAAATCGAAGGTCGCGGCTACCGGCAACGGTTCGGAAATTCCGGTCGACTCGATCAGCAGATAGTCGAAGCGGCCGTCTTCGGCCAGTGTGCGCACCTCTTTCAGCAGATCGTCGCGCAGGGTGCAGCAGATGCAGCCATTGGTCATTTCGACCAGTGTCTCATTCGTCCGCGAGAGGTTCGCACCGCCATCGCGGATCAGGTCCGCGTCGATGTTCACCTCGCTCATGTCGTTCACAATGACCGCAACCCGCTTGCCCTGCCGGTTGTTCAGGATGTGATTCATCAGCGTGGTCTTGCCCGCGCCCAGGAAGCCCGAGAGCACGGTGACGGGAAGTCGTTGCATTGCGGGGGGATCCGAAAATGTTTGCGAATGGTTTCATGCGAGGTGGAGCAGGGCGCGCTATTGCGGTTTGCAATTCGGCGCGACGCCGCTGCCGATGTCATGCGCAAGCCGCGACAGGATCACTGCGGCCTGCGCGGGACCGTAGGTGTTGACCAGCCGCGGCAGCGTTTCCGCCAGCAATGCCGCGAGCAGGGAGGTCTCCGGAGTTCCGGATGCGTTAGCCTGCCCGATGCCGCTTCGGAGACAGTCGCGAGCCTGCAGGAATCCGGGCGGGATGATGTCGTGGGTGTCGTCGTCCTGGGACGCGGCGCTTTGGTCCTGCAGCAAGCTCATCATGGCGCTCCAATTAGGTTATGTTATAACATAACATTTTTCATGTTCAAGACCTGCTCCGGTTCGAGGGTGAGCGAGGCGGGCGGTGGGGCGGCCTCGGAGAACGCACGGCCGTTCATGTCCGTCCGGCACAGATCGCAGATGCAGCGGACCGGCGATGTCACCTGACTGAAACAGTGCAAAAATCCGCCGAGCTTTCGCATGAGCATGGGCGAGGAGCGATGCTCGACGGCTGTTCTAAAGGTAGCTCTGTGCAGCATAGGACTATGTTCATGTGAAACGCTCCGCGTCACCCATGCAGCATTAAGTCCGCGCCATGAAGCGGTTGGACGTTGTTCTTGTGCGTGCGGTTCAGCATTGTGCGGCGGATGCCGGAGCCTCACAGAATCGATTTTCCCAGCAACACCGCCGCATGGATCGGCGGCGTTCGCTCGGCATGGCTGTCGGTGTTCGCCTATGTGCTGTTCGGCACCTATATCGGCGTCGGTGCGCTCGCCTATGATCTCGACTTCAGCCTGCTGTGGGTGACGTTGTCGACGCTGCTGGTCTGGGCCGGGCCGGCCCAGGTGATCCTGATCTCCACCCTCGGCGGCGGTGCAAAGCTGATCGAGGTCGCGGTAGCCGTGGGTTTAAGCGGCGTCCGGCTGCTGCCGATGGTGGTGTCGTTGATGCCGATCCTGCGCGGCCCGAAAACGCGCACCTGGCAGCTTCTGCTGCCGGCGCATTTCACCGCTGTCAGCATGTGGGTGGAATCGATGCGCCTCGCGCCGCAAATGCCGGTCGAGCGTCGCATCCCGTTCTGCAACGGGCTCGCCTGCGGCTACATGGCGTCCGCGATGATCGCGACGGTGGCGGGCTATTACCTGGCTGCGCGGCTGCCGGTCTTGCTGACCGCGGCGCTGCTATTCCTGACGCCGATGTCGTTTCTGGTTTCGATCGCGCGCAATTCGAGCCTTCTGGTCGACCGGCTTGCGCTGATCCTCGGGCTGATCATCGGCCCGGCGCTCGCATTTGCCGCCGTCGAACTCGACGTGTTGTGGGCGGGGATTGCCGGCGGCACCATCGCCTACATCGCCCATCGCGTGCGGGAGAGCATGCGATGAGCCTCACCACATCGGCATTGTGGCCCTATGTCGTCCTGATCCTGGTCGGCTTTCTGCCCAACGAAATCTGGCGCTTGCTCGGTTTCGCGTTGGCGCGTGGGATCGATGAAGGCTCCGAAATTCTGGTCTGGGTGCGGGCGGTCGCGACCGCGGTGCTTGCCGCCGTCATTGCCAAGCTGATCTTTTTCGCGCCGGGTGCGCTCGCGACCGTGCCGCTGTCGATACGCTTGGCCGCGATCGTCGCCGGTTTTGCTGCTTTTGTGGCGTTCCGGCGCTCGATCTTCCTCGGCGTCGCCACCGGCGAGGCGGTGCTGATCTGCGGCGCGCTGCTGTGGCCGCTGCTTTAGCTACAGCTACGCGGACGCCATCGCGTCGGACAGCTTTTTCGCCTGATCGCCCAGCACCTCCGGCTTCTCCTTTTCGCTCGCAGGCGGTTTCATCGCGATGCCTTCCTTGCGCGGGATTACATGCACATGCAGGTGAAACACCACCTGGCCGCCGGCATTCTCGTTGAATTGCTGCACGGTGACGCCGTCGGCCGAAAACACCTGCATGCCGGCACGCGCCACCTTCTGGGCGATCTTCGCCACATGCGCGAGATCGTCAGGGTCGACGTCGAGGATGTTGCGGGCGGCGCTTTTCGGGATCACCAGCGCATGCCCGGGCGCACGCGGCATGATGTCGAGGAACACCAGCACGCGGTCGTCCTCATAGACCTTGTGGCAGGGCAGTTCGCCGCGAATGATCTTGGCGAAAATATTGTTCGGGTCGTAAGCCGGCATGGTCGCTACTCCTGTTCCGCCATCTTGCGGAAGGGGGTCAATTGTTCAAGCTCGCGCCCCGCCGCATCCACATAGGCGCGCTCGCGCTTGAGATAATCCGCAATGGCGCGGCGCAGCCCCGGATCGGCAATGTAGTGGGACGAGTAGGTCGTGACCGGCGCATATCCGCGCGCCAGCTTGTGTTCGCCCTGCGCGCCGGCTTCCACGGTCGCGAGCTTGTGGGCGATCGCGAAGTCGATGGCCTGGTAATAGCAAAGCTCGAAATGCAGGAACGGGTGATGCTCGATCGCACCCCAATGCCGGCCAAACAGCGCGCCGGCGCCGATGAAGTTGATCGCGCCGGCGATATAGCGTCCGTCGCGTTTGGCCATGACCAGCAGGATCCGGTCCGCCATCTCCTGGCCGATCAGTGAGAAGAACGTGCGGGTGAGATAAGGCCGACCCCATTTGCGCGATCCGGTGTCGATATAGAAGGCGAAGAAATCGTCCCACACGGCCTCGGTCAGGTCGCTGCCGGTGAGCGGATGGATGGTGATGCCGCTGTCGACGGCCTCTCGGCGCTCGCGGCGGATCGCCTTGCGCTTGCGGGACGCGAGCGCCGACAGAAAGTCATCGAAGCTGCCGTAACCCTCGTTGCGCCAGTGGAATTGCTGGTCGGTCCGTTTCAGAAAGCCCTTGGTGCGCAGCCGGTCCCAATCCGCCTGCGGCAAGAAGGTTGCGTGGACGGACGAGGCCTGCCGGCGTTCGCACAGGGTCACGAGGCCGGTCGCGAGTGCGTCCTTCACTGCGTCAGCATAGGGCGATGGCTTGACCAGGAGTCGCGGTCCGGTCGCCGGCGTGAACGGCACCGAGACCTGGAGCTTGGGATAATAACTCCCGCCCGCGCGCTCATAGGCGTCGGCCCAGCCCTGGTCGAACACGTATTCGCCGCGCGAATGCGACTTGAGATAGCAGGGAACCGCGCCGAGGACCTCGCCCTCCTTGGTCTCGGCAACCAGGTGTTGCGGCGCCCAGCCGGTGCGCGGCGTCGCCGAACCGGATCGCTCGAGCGCCGACAGAAACGCGTGAGAGACAAACGGATTGGCGGCCCAGCGGGCGTCGGCCTGAAGCAGATCAGTTTTCGGATGATCCGGTTCATCCGAGGTCTGAGCGGCGTCGGTCGTCTCATTGCCGGCGCACGCATTCCAGTCCCCGGCGGGGACCTCGCCGAGATCGGATACGATCCGGAGTTGAAGTTCGATCGGGCTTTGCGGGACGTCGGTTTCGGACATTCTGGCAGTTCCTAGCCCAGTTTTATGGCCGAAATCCTTCGAAAATCATCTGGTCGGCCCAGCGCCGCGCGCGGGTCGCCTCTGCCTCGGTGCGGACCGTCCAGGTCAGGAGCGGCAAGCCGAAGGCCCAGCGGCCAAGCAGCGGCCAGAAGGCGGGGAGGTCGCGCACCGACCAGGCCAGAAAATGCGGTCTCGCGCGGAATGCTGTCGCTGCATAGCGGCGCTCGTCGATGCCCGCATGGCCGTTATCCTTGGCGCCCTGCGCAACCAGACCGCGCGGCAACCATGGCGCAGCGGCTCGCAATGCCTGCACCATATCGGGATCGAACGACATGGCGGCAACCGGACCGGCATAACCTTGCACGACCGCGGCGAGGCGGTTCGATAGCGTCGGATTGCCATCGAAACCGCTTTTCACTTCAAGGATCAGGGGGACGCGCCCGGCCACGAGATCGCACAGATCTCCCAGCGACATCATTCGATCGCGCGTCGCCCGGAAGGCGATGGTCTTCAATTCAGACGAGGCGAAGGAGGCAAGCGCGCCATGCGCTTCGGTCAGACGGTCGAGCGTGTCGTCATGGAAAACCATGGCTTCGCCATCGGCCGCGAGTTGAAGATCGCATTCGATCGCATACTGCCCAGCAATCGCGGCTGAAAATGCCGATTCCGTGTTCTCGACGACGCCCTGTGCTGCGTCGTGCAAGCCGCGATGCGCCACCGGCCGCGCGGTCAGCCAGTCGAGGCCGGGCATGAGTTCTTGCCGTCAGGCCACCTCGAACATGCCTTCGACTTCGACGGCAGCATCCAGCGGCAGCACCGAAACGCCAATCGTCGTGCGGGCATGACGACCCTTTTCGGCGAACGCCGTCACCATCATGTCGGAGGCCCCGTTCATGACTTTGGGTCCATCGAGGAAGGCCGGGACGGAGCTGATGAATCCGCCAAGCCGCACCACGCGGACGACTTTGTCGAGATCGCCGAGTGCAGCCTTCACCTGGGCCAGCACATTGACGGCGCAGGCGCGCGCGGCCTTCTGGCCGTCTTCTACCGAGACCTCGGCGCCGAGCTTGCCCTTGGCCACGAGCTTGCCTTCGATATCGAGGCAGAGCTGTCCGGACACCACGAGCAGGCTGCCGGTCCGCACGAAGCCGACATAGTTCGCGAGCGGGGCGGCCGGCGTCGGCAGTACGATTCCAAGGTCGGCCAGCTTCTTCTCGACGGCACCTGCCATTTTAATCTCTCCTGCGCCAATGCGCCTCAGAATGGACGTATTCTCTTCGCCGATTGATGATGGCTCCGCAAGTGGTCCAGTTGCAACGGGCCGTCGCCGAGTTTATCTCCGGATCACAGGATTCGAATTCCATGAGAGATGCCTTGTTCCTGAGCACAATTGCGGCCCTGGCGATGTCGTCCGGCATCGGCCTCGCGGCCCCTGTGCAGAATGCCGGGGCCACCGAATTTGCCTCGCATCGGGCCGTCTACGATCTCAAGCTGGCATCGTCGCGCGGCAACCGGCCGGTCGAAGCGGTGCGTGGCCGCATCCTCTACGACTTTTCCGGCAGCCAGTGCGAAGGCTACGCGCTGCAGTTTCGTCAGGTGTCCGAGATCGATGCGGGCGAGGGCGTCAGGCTCATGACCGACATGCGGGCCACGACATGGGAAGATGCCGCCGCGAAAATGTTCCGGTTCAACTCGCAGAACTTCGTCGATCAGAAGCTGAAATCCTCGGTCGATGGCCGTGCCGAGCGCGAGGCCGCCAAAGCCGTCGTCAATCTGAGCAAGCCATCGGGTAAGAATTTCGGTGTCGACGCCGATGTCATGTTTCCGACCGACCATATGCGCCGGATCATCGCCGCCGCGCGCGAGGGAAAGACGCTGTTGCAGGGGCTGGTGTTCGATGGGTCCGACACCGGCGAGAAAATCTACGACACCCTCACGGTCATCGGACAGCCGATCGAGCCGGAAACAAACAAGCCCGATGATGCCGCGGGCAAGGACGAACAGTTGTCGAAGCTGCGCAGATGGCCTGTGAGCATCAGCTATTTCGACAAGTCGAAGGCAGATGGAGACCAGCTGCCGGTCTATGGCATCAAGTTCGAGCTTTACGAAAACGGGATCTCCCGCTCGCTGGCACTCGACTATAACGATTTCGTCGTATCCGGCACGATGACGTCGCTTGAAACCCGCCCCACGACGCCCTGCAAGTGACGGCCTGAAGTTTAGCCGCCATCGTCCAGCGCGAGGCCGCGCTTGATGGCGCTGCGGCCGAACTTCGCCCGCAGCGTATCGACGGCCCGCTCGCTGGTCGCGGCTTTGCGCGCGCGCGGGTCCAGCAGGTCGTCGGGGTCTGCCGCCTGCGCAGTTTGAAGGTTCGACACGCCGATTCCTATCAGCCGGAATTTGGTGCCGTCGACTTCCTTGCCAAGCAATTCTCGCCCGCAATCGAAAATGCGCTGTGCGAGTTGCGTCGGGTCGCTGAGCGAGCGGGCGCGGGTGCGCGTCTGAAAATCCGCCGACTTGAGCTTCAGGGTGACGGTCGAGCCGCTGATATCGCTCGCCTTGAGTCGCGCCGACACGCGTTCGCTGAGATCCCACAAGATCCGTTCCAGAGGTCGAAGCGCGGCGATGTCGGTATCGAAGGTGGTTTCGGCCGAGACGCTCTTCGCATCCCGATCCGGAACCACCTTGCGGATGTCGATGCCGCGGGCGAGCCGGCTCAACCGCTGGCCTTCGGCGCCGAGCCGCCGCATCAGTTCGCGTTCGTCGTGCCTCTGCACATCGGCAATTGTGCGAAAGCCGTCGCGGGCAAGCCGCTCCTGCGTCACCTTGCCGACACCGAAGATGATCGAGATCGGTTTCGGTGCGAGGAACGACATCGCTTCGGCGCGCCCGAGCATGGCGAAGCCGCGGGGCTTGTCGAGGTCGGACGCGATCTTGGCGAGAAACTTGTTATAGGAGAGGCCGATCGATACCGTGATGCCGATGTCCTTCTCGACCGTCGCGGCAAAGCGCGCAAGCGATTGCGCAGCACTCCGGCCGTGCAGGCGCTGCGTTCCCGACAGGTCAAGAAATGCTTCGTCGATCGAGACCGGTTCGACCAGCGGGGTCAGATCCCGCATCAATGCGCGCACCTGACGGGCGACGGCGACGTATTTTTGCATGTTGGGTCGGACCACCACCGCATCCGGGCAGAGCCGCCGCGCCTTGAACATCGGCATGGCAGAATGAACACCGTAGGTGCGGGCAATGTAGCAGGCGGTCGATACGACACCCCGGGTACCGCCGCCGATGATCAGCGGCTTGTCTGCAAGCGAGGGGTCGTCGCGCTTCTCGATGGTCGCATAGAACGCGTCGCAGTCGACATGCGCGACCGACAGGTCGTGAAGTTCCGGATGACGGGCGAGGCGAGGCGAACCGCACGTGCCGCAGCGCAGGCCGGAACCGGCATCGGCGAGGCAGTCGCGGCAGAATCCCTGCATGTCAGGTTGCCCGGGTCCGTTCAGAATGTGCGGTCGTGTGCGGTCATGGGGTGTCGCGCTCGACAGGCGGCCCGGACAACATGTCCCGGGCACGCGCAATGTGCTCCGGCGGGATACCGGTCTCCTGCGAAAACGCCAGCATGGCCGATTCGTCCTCCGTCATGTGGTCGAGCACGCCGGCGAGGAAGCGTGGCTCGCGCGCGGCTGCTCTGATCTCCGCCGGGCCAATACCGGTTGCCGCCAGAAATCGGCCCAGCCGGGCTTCATCGGCCGCCAGGAAGAAGAGCGCCCGAATTGCCACATTTTTCGCGTCTACGCTGCCTTTTGCCTTGTGATCCATAGCGTTGCGTTTGCCTTTCCGTAAGGAATGGAAACTACCGTGAAGAACCGTGCCCGACCTCGCATTTTTGCGGGCGTGCAGTACATGCCTTGGGACGCTGGGCGGGTTAAAAAAGTGCCCAGGAGGGGCGGGGAATGGCCAAGACGGTCCTGATCGTGGAGGACAATGAGCTCAATATGAAGCTCTTCCACGATCTGCTGGAAGCGCACGGCTACCATACCGTCGGCACCCGCAACGGGATCGACGCGCTGGATCTCGCGCGCCGGCATCGGCCCGACCTCATCCTGATGGACATCCAATTGCCCGAGGTGTCCGGTCTCGAAGTCACCAAATGGCTGAAGGACGATGCTGAGCTGAAAGCCATTCCGGTCGTGGCCGTAACCGCATTTGCAATGAAGGGCGACGAGGAGCGCATCCGCGCCGGCGGCTGCGAAGCATATCTTTCAAAGCCAATTTCGGTCGGCAAATTCATCGAAACGATCCGCCACTTTCTTGGCAACGCTTAGAAGCTGAAATTCTCATGACCGCAAGAGTCCTTGTCGTTGACGATGTTCCCGCGAACGTGAAGCTGCTCGAGGCGCGGCTGTCCGCCGAGTATTTCGACGTGACGACCGCCAATAGCGGCGCCGAGGCTTTGGCGGCCTGCGAGCGCGCCGAATGCGACATCGTGCTGCTCGACGTGATGATGCCGGGTCTTGACGGTTTCGAAGTGTGCCGCAAGCTCAAGAGCAATCCGGCGACGCACCACATTCCCGTCGTGATGGTGACGGCGCTCGATCAGCCGTCGGACAGGATTGCGGGGTTGCAGGCCGGTGCCGATGACTTTCTCACCAAGCCGGTCTCGGACATCGCACTGATTGCGCGCGTGCGTTCGCTGACGCGCCTGAAGATGATGACCGACGAATTGCGGATGCGCGCGGCGACGTCGCGCGAGATCGGCATCGAGAGCGCGGAGCGGGAGGCGATCACGGAGCAGGGGCGCCAGGGCCGCATTCTGCTGGTGGACGACCGCCGTTCCTCCTATGAAAGGCTCGCCGCAATGCTCGAAGAAGAGCACATCGTCGAGATCGAGCCCGATCCGAGCGCCGCTTTATTCCGGTCTGCGGAGGGCAATTACGAACTCCTCATCGTCTCGCTCAGCCTGGAGAATTTCGACGGGCTGCGCCTGTGCAGCCAGCTCCGCTCGCTCGAACGCACCCGCAATCTGCCGATCCTCGCGATCTGCGAGCCGGACGACACCGCGCGGCTGATGCGCGGGCTCGAGATCGGCGTCAACGACTATCTGCTGCGGCCGGTCGACGGTCACGAATTGCAGGCGCGCGTGCGCACCCAGATCCGGCGCAAGCGCTATACCGAGCGCCTGCGCGACAATGTGCAGATGTCGATCGAGGCGGCGATCACCGATGCCCTGACCGGCCTGCATAACCGCCGCTACATGGAAAGCCATCTCGGCAAACTGGTCGAACTGGCCGGCTCGCGTGGCAAGCCGCTGGCCGTGCTCGTGCTCGACATCGATTATTTCAAGTCGATCAACGACACCTACGGCCACGATTGCGGCGACGACGTGCTGCGCGAATTCGCCATCCGCGTCCGCAAGTCGATCCGCGGCATCGATCTGGCCTGCCGCATCGGCGGCGAGGAATTCGTCGTGGTGATGCCGGAGACCGACATGGCCGTGGCTGCCACGGTTGCAGAGCGCCTGCGCCGCAAGATCGCGGCCGAGCCGTTTCCGATCGAACAGGGCCGCCGCAACATCGACGTGACGATCTCGATCGGGATTGCCTCGCTCGAATCCTCGCACGACACCGCCGCGCAGCTGCTCAAGCGGGCGGACCAGGCGCTCTACCGTGCCAAGCGCGATGGCCGCAACCGGGTGGTCGCGGACGCGGCCTGACGGGGTACGGGAACGCGGATGCGCATGCGTTCCCCGGCACACGCCGCCACGGGCGGAAACCTTAATCCTTTACGTTGACGGAAGCTTACCCGTGCGGCCGGGAGTTCGCCTTTGATTTCCGAGGGGTGAGGGATTAGGTTCCAATCCGGGACGAAAGGCGGATCAAGCGAAGGCAGCTTGAGCGCTGGACGGGCCAGCCGCGGCGGCGGCCCCGACGTTCCAGCTCTTTGAAAACCCTACGGAGTGCTCAGGTCCGCCGCATCTCCTGGGTCCGTGGGGTTCGGCCGGCCCGGGAGCGGTGGACGAGTGGCCTCCTCATAACATCGCTTCCGGCCGGCCACCTTTACTGTGGCTGGTCCGCAAAAATTTTGCAATTAAAAGTTGTGAAAAATGAGAGGCGCAGGCGGCGGAAGCCCGGCGCCCTTACTTGATCTTGGCTTCGCGGAACTCGACGTGCTTCTTCGCGATCGGATCGTATTTCTTCTTCGCCAGCTTGTCGGTCATCGTCCGGGAATTTTTCTTGCTGACATAGTAGTAGCCGGTGTCGGCAGTGGACACGAGCTTGACCTTGATGGTGACGGCCTTGGCCATAATCGACCTCAAAAATGACGGGGATTTGCGCGGAAACTAGCGGCAAAGCCGCCAATGTCAAGGAAACTGCGGATCACGAGATCAAATCGCGGAAGAATACTTTCCGCGGCATCCGGTAGAACGGGACCGGCAGGTCATGCCCGAAACCGGCCGAAACCCGCGCCTCTAGTTCCTGCAGCACGACTCCCGTGATCGTCGGCAAGTCCAGGCTGCGCGCCTCCGAGATCGGCATCCACACCAGTTCGACCAGTTCCGCGTCCGGATGGACCACGTTGTCCACCTTGTGCGCGATGGTTGAGGCGTCGACGGCGAAAAAGCGGGTGTCGAAGCGGCGCGGCCGCCGCGACGGCGTGATTGCGCGGGCGACGAAATGCAGGGACGACAGGTCCGGATAGAAGCCGGCCTTGGCAAAATCGGCCCATGGGCCCTCCGGCACCGGCATTTCGCCGTCCCGTTTCGCGCCGAGGATCAGACCGGTTTCTTCGAAGGTCTCGCGGATCGCCGCGAGCGCAAGCCCCTTGGCCCGCGCGATGCTCGGCCGTCTCATGCTCCGCATCAGATATTGTTCGGTATAAGGATTGAGCGGCGTCGCCGCTGGCATCAGCCGGTCGCTGGGTTCGAGCCGGCCGCCGGGAAACACGAATTTTCCAGGCATGAATTTGTGGCCGTGATGGCGCTTGCCGAGCAGCACCTTCGGCGTCGAGCCGGAGCGGTCGACGATCATCAGCGTCGCCGCATCCTTCGGCCGCACGTTCGGAGACGCGCGCTCCCGCTCCGCCGCGGTGAGCCGTTGTTCGAGATCGGTCAGTTCGCGCATTTGGTCGAGGTCGTCACCGGGAGCGGGTCGTCGATGCTGCCATTGGGGTCGAAGCCGTGCATGCGCATCGCCCATTGCCAGGCGACCACGGCGCCCTTGATCGGGTGCATCAGCGCGAATGCGAGAATGAGCAGCAGCGGCAGCCAGATCACCGCATGCACCCAGTAAGCCGGTGCGAATGCTGTCTCGACCGCGAGCACCAGCGGCACCACGATGTGACCGACGAGCACGATATTCAGATACGCCGGAAAGTCGTCCGCGCGGTGGTGATGCAGCGGTTCGTCGCAGGCCGGGCAATTGTCGTTGACCTTCAGAAGCCCGCGGAACATCCGGCCCTGGCCGCAAGCCGGGCACGTCGAGGCGAGGCCGCGCCTGATGGCAAGCCATTGGTCGCGCGGGTTGGTCGAGATTGCATCCGTCATCATCGTCATCCTCGCCGCTTTCGCGGCAACTTGTCATCCCGCCGGGCGCCCGGGCGGGAGCGGGTCGAACGAAGGGCCACGCGTTTGCCGGCACGACCGGCCGATACCAACTCGAAACGAAGCGCGCCGGCAACCGGGATCGCTTCGACCAGCTTGACCGTGACGTTATCGCCCAGCCGGTAGGTTTCGCCGCTGGATCGCCCGATCATGGCGTGACGGTCCTCGTGATACTGGAAATAGTCATCGCCGATGGTCCGCGCCGGAATGAATCCGTCGGCGCCGGTTTCGTCAAGCTTCACGAACAGTCCGGCGCCGGTGACGCCCCCGATGCGGCCCTCGAAAGTGGCGCCGACCCGGTCGGCCATGTGATGCGCGATCAGCCGGTCATTGGTGTCGCGCTCGGCCGCCATGGCACGCCGTTCGGCCGCGGAAATACGGGCGGAAATCTCGTTCAGGCTCTTGAGGTCCATGCCCTCCGGCAGCGCGCCGTCACCGGACTTGAGCGCACGGATCAGGGCGCGGTGTACGATAAGGTCTGCATACCGGCGGATCGGCGATGTGAAATGCGCATAGCGCCGCAACGCCAGTCCGAAATGCCCGTAATTCTCCGCCGAATATTCGGCCTGCGCCTGGCTGCGCAGCACCACTTCGTTCACCAGCGTTTCGGTCTCGGTGTCCTTGACCTGCTGCAGCACCGAATTGAACAAGGCCGGCCGCAGCACCGCGCCCTTCGGGAACGACATGTCGAGGGTGCGCAGCAGATCGCGCAGTCCCTCGACCTTTTCCAGCGAGGGCTCGTCGTGGACGCGATAAATCTGCGGGACACTGGCACGCTCGAGCGTTTCGGCCGCCGCGACATTGGCGAGGATCATGAATTCCTCGATCAACCGGTGCGCGTCGAGGCGCTCCGGCATGATGACCCGGTCGAGGGTGCCATCGGCATTCAAGAGAATCTTGCGCTCCGGCAGATCGAGATCGAGCGGTCCACGGACGTCGCGCGCCTTCTTCACGGCGCGATAGGCGGCGTAGAGCGGATCGAGCACGGTTTCCTTGATCGGCCCGGTGGTGTCGTCGGTCCGGCCGTCGATCGCGTCCTGCGCCTGCGCGTAATGCAGCTTGGCAGCGGAGCGCATCAGAATGCGGTGAAAGCTATGCGAGCGCTTGCGGCCGTCCGGCGCGATCACCATCCGCACCGCGATGGCGGCGCGGTCGACCTGCGGCTTCAGAGAACACAGATCGTTGGAGATGCGCTCCGGCAGCATCGGCACCACACGGTCCGGGAAATAGACCGAGTTGCCGCGATCCAGCGCCTCGCGATCGAGCGCCGAGCCGGGGCGCACGTAATGAGCCACATCGGCAATCGCGACCGTAACGATATGGCCGCCACGATTATCGGGGCTGGTGTCGGGCTCTGCGTAAACCGCGTCGTCGTGGTCCTTGGCGTCGGCCGGATCGATGGTGACCAGCGGCAGCTTCCGCCAGTCCTCGCGGCCGCCGGACAGGTCGGCAGGTTTCGCGGCATCGGCTTCGGCCAGCGCCTCGCGCGAAAACACCTGCGGGATGTTGTGCGCATGGATGGCAATCAGGCTGACCGCCTTTTCGCCCTTCAGCGATCCGAGCCGCTCCTTGATGCGTGCGGACGGGAGACCGAAGCGGCCTTCCTTGGCCACGTCGGCGGCGACCAGTTCGCCATCCTCCGCATCCAGTGTGGCATTGGGCGCAATCGCGAGTTCGCGGCCGAGCGCTTTCTTGTCGACCGGGACGAGGCGGCCACCGCCGCCGGGAAGGCTGCGGAAGATTCCGATCGTCCGCTTTTTGGCGCGGTCGAGAACCTTGATGACGCGGCCGGAATAGGTAGCCGTGCCGTCGCGTTCGGAAAGCTTTTCGATGCGCAGCAGCGCGCGATCACCGATCCCTGCGGCTTCGCCGACTTTAAGCTTGCGTGGCGTCAGGACCCGGATGCGCGGCACCTCGCCATGCGCCTCTTCATCCCACTCGGTCGGCACCGCGATGATTTCGCCGTCGCGGTCGCGTTCGACGATGTCGGCGAGTGTGATCGAGGGCAGGGTGCCGGGCTTGTGCAGCGTCTTGCGGCGCTTTTCGACGGCGCCCTCGTCGGCGAGGTCGCGCAGCACGCGTTTGAGCTGCGCGCGATCGGCATTCTTCAGGCCGAAGGCGCGCGCGATCTCGCGCGTGCCTGCTTCTCCGGTGTGATCCTTGATGAAGGCAAGCAACTGCTCGCGGGAGGGAAACGCGGCGTGTTGTTTCGTTTTGGCCAAGATGACCTGTGATGTGGCCCTTGCCGGCCGATCCGGCAAGGGGGTCTCGAGAGGGCCCGTGAGGGCTAATGCGCAACCTTGCGTTTTCGTCCCGTGGGGGCGGCGTCGCCGGGGGCCTTTTCCGCCGCGCTCGAAGCCGCCGTCTTGCCGCGCGACTTCGATGCCGCCGATTTAGAGGGTGCCTTTCGGGCGGTCGAGGCCTTCGAAGGCTTGCTCTCGGCGTCGTCCGCCTTCACCGGTTTGACTTTCTTGGCCGCCGACTTGGCTTTCGGTTTAGCGGGCTTGGCGGACGCGCCGTCCTTTGCCGCTGATTTCGGAGCCGCCTTGCTCGCGGGCTTGCGCTTCTTGCCGCCGCCGGCGGCGATGCGCGCATCGAGCAACGAAATCGCTTCTTCCAGGGTGATGGAGTCCGGCGTCTTTTCCCCGGGCAGCGTGGCATTGACGCCGTCATGGGAGACATAGGCGCCGTAGCGGCCATTCTTGACCACGATCGGACCGCCCTTGTCGGGATGGTCGCCGAGCGAGCGGCCGGGATCGGCGCCGAAACGCCGGCCCTTGCCGGGATTGGCCTTCTTCTCGGCGATCAGCGTGACGGCGCGATTGAGGCCGATATTCAGGACCTCATCGCCCTGTTCGAGATTGGCGTAGGTCTTGCCGAGCTTCACATAGGAGCCAAAGCGGCCGATGCCGGCGATGATCATCTCGCCGGTTTCGGGGTCCTTGCCGACATCGCGCGGCAGCGACAGCAGACCGAGAGCGATCGTGAGATCCACATCGTCCGGCGCCATGCCTTTCGGCAGGCCGGAGCGCTTGGGCTTTTCCTTGATTTCCGGATTGCCTTCGCCGAGCTGCACATAGGGACCGAATCGGCCACCGCGCACGGTGACGTCGAGGCCGGTTTCCGGATCCTGGCCGAGCACGCGGGTCGCGCTGTCGGCGCCGTTGGCACCGGGCGTGAGCTGACGGGTATAGCGGCATTCCGGATAGCGCGAGCAGCCGACAAAGGCGCCGAACCGGCCGACCTTCAGCGACAACTGGCCTTCGTTGCAGGTCGGGCAAAGCCGCGGATCGCCACCGTCTTCCTTCTTGGGAAAGACATGCGGGCCGAGCAACTCATTGAGCGCATCGAGCACCTGGGTGATCCGCAGATCCTTGATCTCGCCGACCGTGGCGATGAAATCGCCCCAGAAGTCGCGCAGCAGCTGGTGCCATTCGAGTTCGTTGTTGGAGACCTTGTCGAGCTGCTCTTCCAGCGAGGCGGTGAAATCGTATTCGACATATCTCTGGAAGAAGCTCTCCAGGAAGCCGACCACCAGGCGGCCCTTGTCTTCCGGCACGAGCCGCTTCTTGTCGATGCGGGTATAGCCGCGGTCCTTCAGCACGGCGAGGATCGAGGCATAGGTCGACGGACGGCCGATGCCGAGTTCTTCCATGCGCTTGACCAGCGAGGCTTCGGTGAAGCGCGGCGGCGGCTCGGTGAAATGCTGGGTCGAGCTGATGCTTTCCTTGCGCAGCGTTTCGCCCTGAGACATCGCAGGCAGGCGCTTGGAATCCTCGTCCTCGGAATCGTCGTCGTGGCTTTCCTGATAAAGCGTCAGGAAGCCATCGAACTTGACCACCTGACCGGTGGCGCGCAGTTCGAGATTGCGGCCGGCCACCTTGGCGGCGATGTCGACGGTGGTGCGCTCGAGCTCGGCCGACTGCATCTGGCTGGCGACGGCGCGGTTCCAGATCAGTTCGTAAAGCTTGGCCTGTTCGGAATCGAGGCTGCGCGCGACGTCACGCGGCGTGCGGGCGGCGTCGGTCGGCCGGACCGCTTCATGCGCCTCCTGGGCGTTCTTCGACTTGTTCTGATAGCGGCGCGGCGCATCGGGGACATAGTCGCGGCCGTAATTCTTGCCGATCATCGTACGAATGCCGGTGATCGCTTCCGGCGCCATGTCGATGCCGTCGGTTCGCATATAGGTAATGAGGCCGACGGTCTCGCCGCCGATATCGATGCCTTCATACAGGCGCTGCGCGATGCGCATCGTATGAGCCGGGGCAAAGCCGAGCTTGCGGCTGGCCTCCTGCTGCAGGGTCGAAGTGGTGAACGGGGGAGGCGGGTTGCGGCGCGCCGGCTTCGCTTCGACCGAGGACACGGTGAAGCTTGCGGTCTCCAGCGCCTGCTTGAAGTCTTCGGCCTCCTGGCCGGTGCCGATATCGAGCCGCGTGATCTTACGTCCGTCGGCGCCGACCAGACGGGCCTCGAAACTGTCGTTGCGCGGCGTCGCCAGCGTCGCGACCAGCGACCAGTATTCGCGTGCGACGAATTTTTCGATCTCGAGTTCGCGATCGCAGACCAGCCGCAGTGCGACCGATTGAACGCGGCCGGCCGAGCGCGCGCCCGGCAATTTGCGCCAGAGCACCGGCGAGAGCGTGAAGCCGACGAGGTAATCGAGGGCGCGGCGCGCGAGATAGGCATCGACCAAAGCATGGTCGAGCTGGCGCGGATTCTTCATCGCCTCGCTGACCGCCTGCTTGGTGATGGCGTTGAAAACCACGCGCTCGATGGTCTGATCCTTGAGCGCCTTCTTCTCCTTCAGCACCTCCAGCACGTGCCAGGAAATCGCCTCGCCCTCGCGGTCGGGGTCGGTCGCCAGAATCAGTTTGTCGGCGCCTTTGACGGCGCGGGCGATGTCGTTGATCCGCTTCTGGGCGCGCTCGTCGACCTCCCAGATCATCTTGAAATTGTGATCGGGATCCACAGACCCGTCCTTTGCCGGCAGGTCGCGGATATGACCGAAAGAAGCCAGCACCTCGTAGCCGGGGCCAAGGTATTTATTGATAGTCTTGGCCTTGGCCGGGGATTCGACGACCACGATATTCATGCAATTCCAGTGGGTTAGGCCCAATACTCAGACCTTGGGCGGCGAGTCTGCCGCTTAGGTGGGGCCGGACCATGGGTAAATCGACCCCTTAAGTCAAATAGGGGCCCCGCGCTGGCAACCGGGATCGAGGCATTTTCCAGCGCGATTGTTGCAACCTAAGATATATATCTTTAGATGATTCAATCATTGATACGAGGCCGGAGCCGGCGTCTTGCGATGAACGAAAAAGCGCCCAGTCCAGCCGAAGCTCGCACGGCGGCCGCCGTCTATATTGCCGATCTGACGGGAAGCCTTGCCCTGATCGCGCGCGGCCATGGTCTCAATACGCTCGGGTATCTGCTCGATATGGCGAAGCTGGAAGCTGAGAACGCAAAGAACAGCCCGGCCCCGTAAATCAGGTCAGGGCCACCCGTCCGCCCGTCTGCCGTTCCAGCCGGCCGGCCAGTTCGAGTTCCAGCAGCACTGTCCTGACGACTGCGGCGCGCGCGCCGGACTGGCGGATGAGGTCGTCGATCTCCACGGGAGTCGGGCCAAGCAGGGCGATGATCCGCCGCCGTTCGTCGGTGGCGGGCTCCGCCGCAGACCCCTGAGGGTCGGGTTCCGGTTCCTCGGCCGGATGGTTCAGGCTCCGCCCGAGTATCGGCCCGAGCACATCGAGCACGTCATTGGTCTCGGTCACCAGCGTGGCGCCCTGTTTCAGAAGACCGTTGGTTCCCTCG
This sequence comes from Pseudorhodoplanes sp., assembly GCF_059499825.1. Taxonomy (NCBI): domain Bacteria; kingdom Pseudomonadati; phylum Pseudomonadota; class Alphaproteobacteria; order Hyphomicrobiales; genus Pseudorhodoplanes; species Pseudorhodoplanes sp. The sequence continues at coordinate 117,248 of NZ_JCABZI010000019.1, read as the reverse complement.
CAACGCGGGTCGAGGGGCGATCCCGGCACCGCAAACACTTCGCGGCCCTGTTCGAGCGCCAGACGGGCGGTGATCAGCGAGCCGGACCGGCGCGCGGCCTCGATCACAACGACACCAAGCGACAAGCCTGCAATCAGCCGGTTGCGGCGGGGAAAGTCGCGGGCGCGCGGCTCCCATCCGAACGGCATCTCCGACACCGCTGCTCCACGTTCCAGGATCTGTTCGAGCAATGGCACGTGCTCGGGCGGATAGATGCAGTCCTGACCGCCTGCGAGCGCAGCGACCGTCCCGGTACCAAGACTGGCGCGGTGAGCCGCCGCGTCGACGCCGCGCGCCAGCCCCGACACGGTAATGAACTCGTGCTCGCCCAATTCGCGCGCGATCTGGCTTGCGAATTTGGCACCGGCCGCGGACGCATTGCGCGATCCGACGATCGCCACCATCGGCACTTTGAGAGCATCGATCTGGCCCCGCACCGAGATCAGCGGCGGCGCATCGTCGATCATCCGCAGCCTTGCCGGATAATCCGGCTCGCCCAGCCCGACAAACACGGCTCCACTGCGCGTCGCAATTTCGATTTCCCGCTCGGCTTCCGCAACCGAACAGATGCGGCCGGGCGCTTGTGCGCCACCGCGTCTTGCCAGCGCCGGCAGCATCTCGATTGCGGCCCGTGCGCCGCCATAGTGGTTGACCAGAGCGCGAAACGTCCGCGGTCCGACATTTTCGCTTCGGATCAGACGCAACCAGTCGAGCCGCTGGCTATCGCTCAGCTTCACGCCGGCGGTGGCGCCGGTCACGGTTTCACCGCGGATTGTCCGATTTTCGTTTCCGTTCCGGCGATCAGGCGCGCGATGTTGGCGCGGTGCATGATGAAGACGAGGACAGCCAACACGGAGAACAAGGCCGCCGCGGACGGTTGGTTGAACGCCCACAAGATGGCCGGCGTGACCGCGCAGGCGACAAGGCCCGACAGCGAGGAATAGCGGGTGAGCGCGGCGATGCCGATCCAGATCGCGGCGTAAATCAGCACCGCGATCCAGGAAAAGCCGAGCAGGACGCCGATGAAGGTCGCGACGCCCTTGCCGCCTTTGAAGCCGAGCCAGACTGGAAACAGATGGCCGAGAAAGGCGCCGAGTCCGGCGGCGATTGCTGCCTCCGCCCCGAAAAGTTGACGGATCAGCAGAACCGCTGCGGTGCCCTTCAGCATGTCGGCGATCAAGGTCGCGGCGGCGAGGCCTTTTCGTCCGGTGCGCAGCACATTGGTCGCGCCGATATTGCCGGAACCGATGCCGCGAATGTCGGGGCCGCCCGAGAAGCGTGTCAGCAACAGTCCGAACGGGATCGACCCGAACAGATAGCCGACGGCCAACGCCCCCAAAAGCACAGGCCACATCGCGAGAATACCAGACCCGTCCATCATGCCCCAGCGCCTCGCCAGCCCGCGATCTGCGTCAGGCGGAAGCGTACTCGTAGGCCGTGCGCCCGGCAACGATGGTACGCACCACGCGGCCTTCGAGCCGCGCTTCGTCGAACGGCGTGTTCTTGCACTTCGACTTGAGATCGGATGGGTCGAGTATCCACGACGTGTCGGGGTCGATCACGATCACGTCCGCGGGCGAGCCATTGCGCAGCGTGCCGCCGGGAAGTCCAAGCAATTCCGCCGGCCGCGTCGACATCGCCGCAAGCAATTGCAGCAGCGAAAGGTGTTCGCCATGCACCAGCCGAAGGCCGGCGGTGAGCATGGTCTCGAGGCCGATCGCGCCGGGTGCCGCTTCCGCAAACGGCAGCCGCTTGGTCTCGACGTCCTGCGGATTGTGGTCCGACATCACGATATCGATCAGCCCGGAGGCGACCGCCTCGACCAGGGCTGCCCGATCGTCCTCGGCGCGAAGCGGCGGGGCCAGTTTGAAGAAGGTGCGGTATGGACCGATATCAATCTCGTTCAGGGTCAGATGATTGATCGATGCGGAGGCGGTGACGGGGAGGCCAGCCTCCTTCGCGCGCTGCAGGATGTCGAGCGAGGCGCGGCAGGTGATCGAGGCGGCATGGTAGCGGCAGCCGGTCAGCGCGACGAGCCGCATGTCGCGTTCCAGCATGATCGCTTCGGCGGCGGCCGGGATGCCGTGCAGACCGAGTCTGGCCGCAAGCTCACCCTCATTCATGACGCCTTCGCCCACGAGATCGGGGTCTTCGGTGTGATGCACGACAAGAGCATCGAAGTCGCGCGCATAGGTGAGGGTGCGGCGCATCACCAAAGCGTTGGTCACGCTCCTGGCGCCATCGGTAAAGGCAACGGCGCCAGCGGCCTTGAGCAGGCCGATCTCGGTCATCTCCTTGCCGTGCAGGCCCTTGGTGAGCGCCGCCATCGTCTGCACATGCACGATCGCGGTATCGCGGGCGCGCCGAAGGATGAAGTCGACGATCGCGGGATCGTCGATCGCGGGCGAGGTGTCGGGTTGGCAGATGATGGTGGTCACGCCGCCCGCCGCCGCCGCCTGGCTCGCGGTCGCCAGTGTTTCGCGATATTCGGCACCCGGCTCGCCGACAAAGGCGCGCATGTCGATCAGCCCCGGGGCAACGATGCGACCCTTGCAATCGACGACTTCGGTGCCCTCGGGCACGCCGGCGGCGCCAATGCCACGCTTGGTTTCGCGGATCACACCGTCGGCGATCAGCAGATCGCCGGGAAAGTCGAGGTCGCGCGACGGATCGAGGATCCGGGCATTGGCGAGCAGGATCGGACGGCGGTCGGACAGCATGTCTTTAAGCGTTCGGCAGGTTGCGAGACAGGGCTTCGAGCACCGCCATGCGAACGGCGACGCCCATCTCGACCTGTTCGCGGATCAGCGATTGAGCGCCGTCGGCGACGGCGGAATCGATCTCGACGCCACGATTCATCGGGCCTGGATGCATCACCAGTGCGTCCGGCTTGGCGTATGCGAGCTTCTTCTGATCCAGGCCGAAATAGGCGAAATATTCCTGCGTCGAGGGGACGAACGAGCCGTTCATGCGCTCACGTTGCAGCCGCAGCATCATAACGATGTCGGCGTTCTGAAGACCCTCGCGCATGTCGCCCGTCACCTCGACGCCGAGGCGTTCGACATTTGGGGGCAGCAGCGTGGATGGTGCAACAACGCGCACGCGGGCGCCAAGCGCGTTCAGGAGATAGATGTTGGATCGTGCGACGCGCGAATGCAGGATGTCGCCGCAGATCGCAACGACCAGGCCCTCGATCGAACCTTTGTTGCGGCGAATGGTCAGCGCGTCGAGCAACGCTTGCGTCGGATGCTCATGCGCGCCATCGCCGGCATTGATCACCGAGCCGTCGACCTTCTGCGCCAGCAGTTCGACCGCGCCGGAGGCGTGATGCCGGACCACCAGGATATCGGGATGCATGGCGTTCAGCGTGATCGCGGTATCGATCAACGTCTCGCCCTTTTTCATCGCCGAGGAATTGACCGCCATGTTCATGACGTCGGCGCCGAGCCGCTTGCCGGCGAGCTCGAAGGAGGACTGTGTCCGGGTCGAGGATTCGAAGAACAGGTTGATCTGGGTGCGGCCACGCAGCGACGTGCGCTTCTTTTCGATCTGACGGTTGAGATCGACGAATTCCTCGGCCAGATCGAGAAGGCCGAGGATCTCCTCGCGCGAAAGGCCTTCGATCCCCAACAGATGCCGCCGGTTGAGGACGAATGACGATGTGGCTGCGATGTTCATTAAAGCCGGGTCTATAGGCTCATCGCGGGCAGGCCGCAAGGCACCGCTTCAGGCCATCCCCAGCGCATGGTGAATTGTCGGAGAACCCTTGACGTTCGCTTGATCAGGCACCGGATGAGCGCGGCGGTCGCGCCGGGGCGGGGCAGGCCAACCCGGCTCTACCAGGGTTCCGTCCTGTTTCCCGCGAGGCGCAGAAAGTCCAGTGCGCCCTGCAGGATGAACGCCGCCGCATGCTGGTCGATCACCGCGGCGCGTTTGGCGCGGCTCACATCCGCCGCGAGCAGGTCGCGCTCGACTGCGGCGGTCGACAGCCTCTCGTCCCAGAATGCGATCGGCAATTCGGTCAGTCGTGCGAGATTGCGCGCAAAGGCGCGGGTTGATTGTGCGCGCGGGCCTTCGCTTCCATCCATGTTGAGCGGCAAGCCGATCACGAGCCCGACGGCCCGCCGTTCCGCAGCGAGGCTCAGGACACGCGCGGCATCGGCTTGGAACGCCTTTCGCGCGATGGTCTCGACGCCGGCCGCAAGGACGCGGTCCGGGTCTGAGGCCGCAACCCCAATGGTCTTGGTTCCGAGGTCGAGGCCGATCAGCGCACCGCGTACAGGCAGGACGGACCGGGCTTCGGCGAGGGGGCTGACGATCGCTGGCATCCATCGTCCATAGCATGCAAGCGGCAGGCGGCGGCAGGCTGTGCTATGGCCCGGACCAGGAATAACGACTCTGAACCGGCCTTCGACCGAGCCGGGATGAGGGCTTGAATGATGAGGGCTTGAATCATGTGGACCGGCGGCCGGACACCGAACCTGAGACCATGATGACAGAAAGCGCCACCGGCCCGCGCCGGACCGAGGCCCGTCCGCCCTGCCAGCCGCTGGGGGTATGGACCACAACGGCCTATGGATTGATCGCGATCGTTGCCTGGTTTGCCGCACAATTGCTGTCGGCATTCGTTGTGCTGTCGTTTCTTGCCGCCGGCCGGGATGCTGCGGATGCCGGGCTCCAGACATTGGCATCGCATGCCGTGACGATCGCGGTTGCCACCATCGTGTCGATGCCGGCACCGATCGCCGTGATCGCGATTGCCGCGCGGAGGGCAGGCTGCGCCGCCGTCGATTATCTTGCATTGTATCGGCCGAAGCGTGCCGACCTGATCGTCGGAATGCTGATGATTGCGGTTCTGCTGCCGCTCGGCGATCTCAGTTCGTGGCTGACCGGCCGCGATCTGGTCCCGCTGGCGGTGGTCGACGCCTACAAGACGGCGCGCAGTTCGGGGACGCTGGTGCTGCTGGCGATCGCTCTGGTCGTCGCGGCGCCGCTGATGGAAGAATTGCTGTTCCGCGGATTTCTGTTTCCGGGATATGCGGCATCGCGGCTAGGGCCGTGGGGCGCGATCGTGCTCACCTCGGCCGGCTGGTCGGTGATGCATGTCCAGTACGAGGCATTCTATCTCGTGCACATTTTCGTGCTTGGTTGTGCGTTCGGCTGGCTGCGCTGGCGGAGCGGTTCGACGCTGCTCACGGTGATCCTGCACGCGATCGTCAATGCGGTCGCGCTGGTGCAGGTCGCCTTTCTGGTCGAGCGGGCAGGGTAGCGCGGAGCATCAGCGCTTCGAATAGAAGCCGTCACGAATGGCTTCGAGGCGGGTCTGCGGCGTATAGTTGCCATTGCGTTCGGCCTGCCTTTTGACGGCGTCATCGCATGCGACGCGCCCAACGGATCGGATGCGCCAGGTGCCGTTATCGATCTCGCGGTACTCGCAGGTATTTCCGTCCGCGGACGTGACCAGGATCGAGCCGGTGCGGATGCTGTCGGCGGAGGTGCCGCTCGAAACTGCCGGCGCCTGCCGAGCAGAAAAATCCGGAAGGAGCTTGCCGTCGGACAGACTGGTGGCAATGACAAAGACCAGCATGATGGCGGCCAACACGAGGCGCGGACCGTCGCGCTCAATCCACCGAGGCTGATCCGGCCCGCCGATGCTTGCCATGATGCGCTTGATCATGCGTGTCACCCTGCCTGAACTACCGACCACATTACGGTGATCAGGGTTGACGAATGGTATGCGAGCGAAAAACCTAGCTTCATCAATGCCCTTACGGCTCCGTCTCGATCCGTTTGCCGCCCCGTGCCGTTGGAACCAGATGTAACCGATCGCGATTCGCTGGTAGAATTGGCCCATGACCACATTGTCCGAGATTCCCATCATCGATGTCCGCGAGGGCGGTCCGCTGCGCCAGGCCGAGGCGGGCGCGGTACGCGCGCGCGCCTTGCGCGACGATTGCCTGTCGTTTTTTCCGCGTCCGGTCGCGGCGGCCTTGCCGCTGCTCGACGGGCTGGCGCGGCGCTGGCTGTCGCGGTCGCAATCACCCTATGTCGGCGAGATCGAAGGCATCGCCGCGACGCTTGGCTTCAGCGGCGTCTGGTTCCTGAACGGCTCCTATTCGTGGGGCTGCACCACCATGAGCCGGGACGAGGACGGAGAACCCTGGCTCGTGCGGACACTCGACTGGCCGTTTCCAGGCCTCGGCCGCCACGCCGAGATCGCTCACAAATGGGGCGAGGCGGGCGATTTCTACAGCGTCACCTGGCCGGGCTATGTGGGCACGCTGACCGCTTTGGCGCCGGGACGGTTCGGTGCGGCGATCAACCAGGCCCCGTTGTGGCGGCGAACTCGTCACCCCTGGTTGCGGCCCTACGATCTGGCCGCCAATGCGATCAAGACATGGCGCGTCCGAAACATCCCGCCGGATCAGCTGCTGCGTCAGGTCTTCGAAACCTGCCCCGATTTCGCAACCGCCCGCGCCATGCTCGAAGGGACGCCGGTCGCGCGCCCGGTGATCTATTCGCTGGCGGGAACGCTTCCGGGCGAGCGCTGCGTGATCGAGCGGACCGAAACGGATTTCGAAACCCGATCGACCGCGACCGTGGCAGCCAACGACTGGCATACCTGCCGCGATCCGTGGGAAGCGCGGATCGGCGGCGACCTGATCCTGACCTGCCGCTATGAGGAGGCCGGCGAGAACAGCCGCTGCCGCCGCGAAACAATGCAGAGCTTTTCCGGTTCGCTGATGCGCGAGCCGTTCGGCTGGCTGACGGCGCCGATCAACAATCGGTTTACGCGCCTTGCCGTCGAAATGTGCCCGGCGCGCGGCGTGCTGCGCGTGATGGGACTCGAACGTATCGGGGAGGAGATGACCGCAACGCCGGTAACCGCGATCAGGGAGGTGGCGGCGTTACCCTCACTTGCGGCCTGATCCGGAAGACGTCATTCGCTGCCATCGTCGCGACATGACGGGATGAACAGTAACGAATGGCGGCCGATTCGTCGGCCGCCGATTCTCTCAGGGAGGACACAATGAGAGTTCTGATACTTGCCGCGACTTTGGCGCTCGTTGCCGGCAACGCTCATGCCGCCGCCTGCAAGGTCGAAGCGTCGAACAAGAAACTCGCCGGCGCGGCGCTGAACAGCTTCATGACGAAATGCGAGAAGGACGCCCAGGCGCTGTGCGACCAATCCGCAGCCGACAAGAAACTTGCCGGCGCCGCCAAAACCAGCCACGTCAAGAAATGCATGACGGATGCGGTCGGCAACTGATCGCCGGTGAATTGTCCTTTGGAAGGCAGGTCCGCGGCGCGCGGGCCTTGTGGCTCACATCGCTGACGCTGGCAGGCTCGGAACGCTAACCGCGGCGAGGCCGTGACCGGACGTTAGTCCGGTCCGGCGCCGTTCCTGGTCTGAAATCCATTGCGGATCGCATCGATGCGTCGCTCGAATTTCTGAGCGCGTGTCGGACCCGCCGACTCAAGGCCGACCGCGTCGTCGCAGTGAAGTTCGCCGCCTTCGCGCAGCACGCCGGTCTTGTTATCGAGCCAGCGGCGCCGGCAATTGTGGCCATATTCCGGGACGAACACGACCGCGCCGCTGCTCAACGCTTCGCCGGTCTCGACCGCAGCTGTGTGCTGCGCGAGTGCGCGGGCGTTTGCCGCCGCATGGGTCATTCTGGCATGGAGCGCGTAGACGCTGATCGATCCGCCAAGGACCAATGCAACTGCGACGGCAGCGATGAACGCGTGCTGCCACTCGCGGTGCCGGGTCTTTCGGCGGTGGGCCGGGGCAACGGCTGCGCGCGCGACGACAGGCGCGGCAACGCGCGGCGGCGGAGCGCGATACTTTCCGACATGAGGACGCAATGGGTGGTTGGCAGCCATGGCTGCCACCAATGCAACAGGTCAGCTGTCGATCGCATGAAAGTTGCGCGATCAACTTGAATCCAATTCAAGCTAAAGGCACCACAAATCCGGCACGCGTTGCGATGGAGCGGGCGGCGGCGCCTTACTGTTCGGAGCTACGCGACAAGCTTGCGGTACAGGTGCCATGTCGCATGGCCGAGGACCGGCATCACTACCGCCAACCCGATGAAAGCCGGCAGCGAGCCGAGAACCAGCAATCCCGCAACGATCAAGCCCCAGGCCGCCATCACGACCGGATTGAGAACAACCGCCCGCACCGAGGTCAACAGCGCCGTAGCGGCGCCGACGTCGCGGTCGAGCAGAAGCGGAAAGGAGATCACCGTGAGGCAGAACGCGACCAGCGCAAACACGAAACCGATGGCGTTTCCATAGATCATCAATTCCCAGCCGGCTTTGGTGGTGAAGACCTGACGGACGAACGGTCCGATCGCGTCGGGCGCCGCGTAGACACCGAACAGCGATTGATACAGCGAGCGCGCGACCCCGATCCACAGCAGGAACAGGCCCATCAGCAGCAGGCCGATGGCGACGATGGCCGGAAACCCGGGCGCCCGGGTGACTCCAACGGCAGCCTCAAACGACGGTGGCTCGCCCCGTTCGCGGCGGCGGCTCAGTTCGTACATCATCAATGCAGCCACCGGTCCCAGCAACGCGAAACCAGCGATCAGCGGGAATACCAGTGGCAGCACGCTGTAGCCGAGTGCCATGCCGGCGAGTACGAGACCGACAAGGGGGTAGATGATACAGAGAAAAATGGCGTGGGTCGGCCACAGCTTGAAGTCTTCCCAACCTTGACGCAGAGCGTCTCCGAGATCGGAAAAGCCGATGCGGCGAACGACGGGCAGGTCCGCTTTCCGGTCGTCGGCAGGCGTAAGAACGTGGAACTGCGCCATGGGCAACTCTCCCTGTTCTGCGGTATTTTGCCAGCCGGGAACGATGTGGCGCGGTGAACAAGCCGGTCACGTCGGTCTCAGCCTGTCGCGCCATGCTAGAATAGAATGCGCGCCGGCAAATTCACGCTTTCGTGCATCGCCGGCGCCTGACGCCCTGCGAGTGCCGCAAAGTCGCCCTAGGGAACTCGAGACCCGAAACCGGGAAATGGAATGAAGCTTCGTACCGTCGCAATCGCACTGATCGGGCTTGCCGCGCTCGTGGGCGTCGCAGCGATCGTACTGCCTTTGGCGTTGACCGCGTCGGTGCCCAGCGCTGGTCCGGCAGCGCCGTCGGACACTGCGATGATCGCGCATTGGGAGAAGCATCGCGCCACGCTCGATGAAATCACCGACATGCTCCGGCGCGACCCGGCTTTGAACCGGCTGGGCCTAACCTGGAGCGATCCCGACGACCCCGAGCGCGCGCATGTGCCTGCAGCCCGTATCGCGGATTACCGCGATCTGATGCGCGAGGCTGCGATCATCAGCGTCAGCCGCGGACATCGGTCGGTGCAGTTTTTGTTCTATTCGAGCGGTCTGCCGGCCAACGGCTTCGGCAAAGGCTTTGTCAGGGGCGAGGCGTCGCGGCACGCGGAAATCGTTGACGGGGATCTCGACAAAGCGGCGGCTGGCCGGAAAAAGGTCTTGCTCCAGCGACCGATCGCCGAAGGCTGGTGGCTGCAGCGCGACGGCAGCTGATAGAGCGCAACGAGGGTGCTGCCCTTATTTCGAGCAGCCGGCAGCGGCGTTGCGCCATCGCAAAGCGTAGTCGGAGGTGTTTCGTCATAAGACGCCAAGTTGGCTTTTTCAGCAGCGGGCATGCGTCATGGCAATTGTCACAATCATTGTCGGTCATCCGCAACGGACCACCTTTTGCGAGGCGCTGGCGGAAGCCTACCGGCGCGGCGCGGAGAAGGCCGGCCATCGGGTGCATCTGTTCAAACTTGCGGAGCTGAATTTCGAGCCGATCCTCAGGGAAGGGTATCGCAAGGAACAACCGCTCGAACCCGATCTGCGCGCGGCCTATGACGCGCTCGCGGCAAGCGATCACTGGGTGCTGATATTTCCGCTCTGGTGCGGCGACATGCCGGCCATTTTCAAGGGGTTTTTCGAACGCATTCTCCAGCCCGATCTGATCAAGCGGCAGGGCACCGAGAACGCCATGAACTGGCGCATCTTCGAGAAGAAATCCGCACGCATCATCATGACCATGGGCATGCCGGTGTCGATCTATCGCTTCTGGTATGGGCCGCACGCACTGAAGCTCTTGAAATACAACATCCTGAATTTCATCGGCATCAAGCCGGTGCGCGAGACGCTGCTGGGCATGATGGCGGAATCGACCAACGAAAAGCGCGATCGCTGGCTCAAGCAGACCGAGACCATGGGGGAACGCGCCGAATAGCGGAACGAACCTTTGCCGCCCAGCTATCGCTCGGTTCTGGATTTGGACTTTCGCGGACGGTCGTGCGGAATCTCACGGGACATCCACCAATCGACCACACGATCGCCCGCAAGGTAGCGCCCAACGGGCCCGAAATTCGCCCAGAAGCCCACATTGTAGCGGGTCCGCGGGCGAGCCACGGTTGCCGCCTTGAACACCACCCGGGCAACCTTGTCCAAGGGCATGGTGCCGAAGGTCTTTGGGTCGAGGAAATCCAGCATGTAGGCGCCGACATTGCGCTTGTAGAGATCGTACGGAGAATCCGCGCCGGTCTCCGGGATCTTGGCGATCACCTTGTCGCGGTAGGGCGATGCGAACGGCCCCGGCAAAACGCTGACAAGGTCGACCCCGAACGGCTTGATCTCCGCGCGCATCGCGTCGGCGAGTGCTTCCACCGCGTATTTGGTCATGTGGTAGACCCCGCCGCCCTGTGCTGTGACACGGCCGGCGAGCGACGAAATATTGATGATGCGGCCGCGCCCGGCTTTGCGCATGCCGGGCATGACCAGTTGCGACATGCGCAGCAAGCCGAACACATTGGTTTCGAACGAGCGGCGAACATCCTCGGGGCTGACTTCCTCCAGAGGGCCGTACTGACCATAGCCGGCATTGTTGATGAGCACACCCACCGGTCCATGGCGACGCTCGATATCGGCAATCGTGGCGGTCCGCGAGGCCTCGTCGGCGACGTCGAGTCGCAATGTTTCGCATCCGATGGCCGCGAGCGGTTCGAGGCTTGAGGGGTCTCGCGCGGTCGCGACGGTGAGATAACCGGCCTCCCGCAGCAGCATCGCGGTTGCCTGGCCGAGGCCGCTGGAGCAGCCGGTGATCAGGATGGGAGAGGTACGGTCAGGCGCAGGCATGGTTCAAGCCACCGGGTCGCTGAATTCGGCATTCGTCGCGATGAATGCGGATGTGAAAGGACAGTGCTGCACCACGTCCAATTCGCGTGCGCGCGCGGGATCGCGCGCGACCAGACGATCGCCGGCCTTCGGTTCGAAGCGGCGCTCGGCAGTGTGGGCGGGGACGGCGGCGGACATGGCTTCTCCGAGCATTGCATGGCCCTGTCTAGTCAAGACGCGGAACTCGGCCAGTCCATCCCGACGGCAAGGCATGCCGGAGTTTTAGGCGTAATGATGTTTGCACCGGAGTATTGCAGTTGCGTTGCTCTGGATCAAACATATGCACTTGGGTTCACGTCGCTGCTTCCCGTGCAGTCATAGGTGCAGTCTCGTCCCTCGCTATCGTATGTCCTGCTGTCAGCACGCGGGGAATGTCGGTCACGGTGTCGAACCAGGCGTGCGGATGGCGCGCAAGCAGCGCGTCTGGGTCGGCGTAGCCCCAGGCCACGCCGCCAAATGCGATGCAGGCGGCGTCAGCGGCATCCATGTCCCGCATCTCGTCGCCGATGGCAATGGCCGCCGATGGTGAAAGCGTGGCGCGCTTCAATATCCGCCGGAATTTCGCGGCCTTGCCGAACAGCGAGGCGCCGCAGGCGAAATCAGAGAAGTAGGCGGCGTTTTCGCCCAGCTGCAGCCGTGCATTGGCCTCGCTGTCGGAACTGACCAGCGCCATCCTGATGCCGTTGCTTCGGAGCGTGTCCAGCATTTGGGGAATGCCGGGAAACAGCGGCAGCTCACCGAGATGCGCGCGCTTCATCCGCCGCATATGCGCCGCGATGCGCGGCACTTTCCATAACGGCACTTCCAGGTGGTTCAGAATGGCACGCGTGCCGGCGCGCCGGAGCCCCGCGATCTCGTCCTGTACGATCGGTCTGAAATTGAACTCGCGCGCGACATCGTTCACGACCCGCAGAAACCACGGAAAGCTGTCGACCAGCGTGCCGTCGAGGTCGAAGATGACGAGCGCATACGGGCCTGCCTGATGTTGCATCCGCTTGGCTTCTCAAAGGATCATGGATTTTGTCGGGGCAGGAGGCGATATTCAGCGCGGAAGATTTGCGAGGGCATGTGATGACGTCTCGTTCAATTCTGCTCGCATTTGTGGTCATCGGATGTGTCGCTGCGAAGGCCGAACCTGTGACGGCGGCAGATTACGCGCCTTTGAACTGCGCCGATGCCGCGTCCCCCGCCGAGAAGGCGATCTGCAGTCATTATGGTCTGGGCCAGTCCGAGGCACGGATGGCGACACTGTATCAGTGGAGCACGGCCTTTGTCGGCATGGGGCAACGCGGGGACATGCAGGATGCGCAGCGCGATTTCCTGAAGCGGCGTGAGCAATGCGGGGCGGATGTCGCATGTCTGCGGCGGATTTATGAAACGAGGATCGGCCAGTTGCAGAGCGTGATGGAGCAGGTCCGCGCGCGCGGACCGTTCTGACCGGATCGGCAGGCGGGCGGATCGTCAATTGAGATCCTCGTTCGGAATCTTCAGCATCTTGCCGCACGCCTTGCAGTGCACTGCATCGGGGTCATGTGTCATCAGTCCGCAATCGGAACATTCGAATCGCACCTTGTTGGGACGCAATACCGCGCGCGCAAGATTGAAGAACAAGGTTACGCCAAAGATCATGATCGCGACCGAAATCAGACGACCGGTTGTGCCCTGCAAGGTGATATCGCCGAAGCCGGTCGTGGTCAGCGCCGTGACGGTGAAGTAGAGCGCGTCGACATAGTTCTTGATTCCGGGATTGGTGGCGTACTGGGTTTCGTAGACGAAGCCGGTCATCACAAACAGGAACACCAGGAAGTTCGCGACCGCTATGATCACTTCCTCATGCTCGCGGAAGTAGGGGAAATCCGCACGCAGGCGCGCGAGCAGCTGATAGCTCCGGAGAAAGCGTAGCGTGCGCAGGATACGCAGGAAGCCGGCCGGCTCGCCCACCAGCGGCGCCAGAAACGATACGATGGCTGCCGCGTCGGCCCAGGTGACGGGGTGGAGCAGGTCGCGCAGCGGACGATCGCTGATGATCAGGCGGGCGATGAAGTCGGCAAGGATAATGAGCCCGAATCCGACATCCATGACCTCGATCCAGTTTTCACGGGGAATGAAGGAGGTCGCGACGATGAAGACGAGGGTTATGACGTCGAAAATCAGGAGGCCGTAGCGGAAGCGATGCGCCTCCTCGGACCGTCCCTCATAGAGCATCTTGAGGCGTATCCTGAGGTCCGTCACCGTTCTGCGGTTAGCCATGCCGGGTCCGTTCGTTCTCACTCGTCGCTGAATCTATAGCAAAGCGGGCAGGGGTGCGGTGGACGCGTGTGCTGCTCGCCTTATGCCTCGACGCGAACATAAGGCCGGATCTGTCAGCGAGGATAAGTTTTCGGTCCTGCCTGAACGGCATGGAACTCGTTCCCGGTTCGATTGTTGTTGTGCGAAACTTTCACCCCCAGAAGCAAGGGACGACCGCATATGGCAAAAGCGAAAAAGGCAAAGCGGACGGCGGCACGTACGACCAAAAGCACCGCCAAGAGGGCACCGGCTAAACGTCGCGCATCGGCCGGCTCCGCCCGCAGCGCGTCCTCCAACACACGCGCGGCATCGCCCCGAACGGCTTCGTCGAAGAAGACCGGCATGATGGCTGGCCTGTTCGATTTCATGCCCTCCAACCTGATGAAGGATATCCTGGCGTCGCAAACCAGCCGCGTGATCATGGCCGAAGCCCTGGTCGCCGCTGCTGGGGCAGCGGCTGCTGTCCTCGCTGCGTCTCGCACCGAGAGCGGGCAGCGCGCCGGCAAGGCACTGGCGGACGGCGGTGTCCTCATGAAGGAGGCCGCGGTGAGCGCCGCAGCAGCGGCGCGCGACGTGATCGCAAATGGCGCTACCGATGCGATCGGTTCGGCAGCGCGTTCCCTGATGGGCGCCGTCGAGGAAACGCAGCAAGACATCGCCGAGAGGGCGTTGCGTCTGAAGCGCGAAGCCAAGGATGCGGCAGACGATATCGCGGACAATGCGCGCCGATATGACGAGCGCGACCGTCCGCACTGATTGTTGCGTAATTCGATGACAGAAACGGCCGGACCGCGAGGCATCGCGGTTCGGCCTTTTCTTTAGGCGGGGCTTCAGGCGCGCGCTTCGCCGCGGCGGTACGGGACCACGAACAGTGCCGCGACCGGAACATGCAGCAGGATGCCCGCGATCAGGAGTGCGGCCACCTGCCAGCCGGTCAGCAGGCCCGCAGATACTTCGCGCGCCAGCATCCAGATCGTGAACGGCAGGAACAGCACGATCGAGGTGATCAGCCCGGGATTATAGATCCGGAAGCGGATCGACGTTGCGATGTGAGAAATCCCGTTGATCAGCGTCAGGCCCACCCAGCCGAGCCCGAGCCAGCGCAACGGTCCCGGGAACAGAGCGGCCAGCAGGATCGGCAGCCACACATATCCGACATTGACCAGTGCAACGCCGCCTTCGGACACCGGCCAGTCATCGTCGCCGCTCTTGAAGACACGGGCATTGGCGAACTGCCGGAAGCCGCCGGGCCAGAGATGCTCCTCGATCTGATGGATCATGTAGATGATGAGGAGCGCGGCGAACAACGCCTGCTCGGTGGTGGGGGTGGCCCTGAACAGCATGAGCCAGATGACGATACCGATGACGATGAGGACGGGGAGGGCCTTCTGCCAGTCGGCAGAAACAAGCTTCAGCGGGTGCATGCGGCTTCGATCCTGAGAGGGGGGTGGGACGCACGCGACTCAGACGCCGCCTAATTTACCACGCTCCTCCGGGCCGGTCGCCGGTTTGCTCTTGCGCCTCAGGCGGGCACCGGTGCGCTGCGGCGGCGGGCGTCGCGGAAGGACACCAGCTGCCGGCGCTCTTCGTCCCATAACGTCAGCCGGACGCAGGCCAGGCTGTCCAGCAGGGTCACGCGGCTGATCTCGGCCAATTCCGGATGGTCGCGCAGCACGCGCGGCAGCCGGTAATAGGGAATGCGGCTGCACAGGTGATGCACGTGATGGATGCCGATATTGGCGGTGAACCAGCGCAACACCGGCGGCAGGTCGTAATGTGAGGAGCCGTGCAGGGCGGCGTCGTGCAGATCCCAGTTGGTGTTGTCATGCCAGGAGGTCTGCTCGAACTGGTGCTGCACATAAAACAGCCAGACCCCGAGCGAGGCGGCGATCAGCATGATCGGCAGATGCACCAGCAGGAATTCCTGCAGCCCGATGAACCAGATCAGCGTGCCTGCGATCGCTGCGATCGCGGCATTGGTCGCCATGGTGCTGATCCAGGGCAGCCAACCGCTGCGCATCAGTCCGAAAGGCAGACGATGCCGCAGCAGGAACAGATAGGCCGGGCCGATGCCGAACATCACCAGCGGGTGGCGGTACAGCCGGTATTGCAGGCGGCCGAGCCGCGAACGGGCGTGATATTCGCGCACCGTGAGGGTGTCGATGTCGCCCATGCCGCGGCGATCCAGATTGCCGGAAGTGGCGTGATGCATCGAATGGGTGCGGCGCCAGAAATCGTAGGGCGTCATGGTGAGCACGCCGATGATACGTCCGGTCCAGTCGTTGACCTGCTTGTGCGCAAAGAACGCGCCGTGCCCGCAATCGTGCTGGATCATGAACAGCCGCACCAGGAAGCCGGCGGCCGGAATGGCGATCAGCAGCGCCAGCCAGAAGCCGACGAAGTGCACGGCCGCCCATATCGCGGCCCATAACAGCACCAGCGGCACCAACGTAATGGCCAGTTCGACCGCGCTGCGGCTGCTGCTCGGTTCGCGATAGCGGTTGAGGATGCGGGTCCAGTTCCG
This sequence comes from Pseudorhodoplanes sp., assembly GCF_059499825.1. Lineage (NCBI taxonomy): Bacteria > Pseudomonadati > Pseudomonadota > Alphaproteobacteria > Hyphomicrobiales > Pseudorhodoplanes > Pseudorhodoplanes sp. The sequence continues at coordinate 101,192 of NZ_JCABZI010000019.1, read as the reverse complement.
GGCGGGCCCGGTATCGGCGGATATGGGTTCGGCATCGATCGCGCCGGCGGGGCTGCCGGTCGCGGTTTGTCGATCGAGAAGAGTCAAAACTGATCCTTTTGGCCGGTGGCTGGCACCGGCGATGCGCCGCCCGCGCTTTGTTATTGGTTCCGGAGGGCGCCTTAGCACAGGCCCGGCGCCCGGTGGTGGGCTTTTTCGCTGCAACCGGGCCGCGCACGCCGGCCCGTAGTTCTACGGATTGAAGGCCGGTCGCCGCAGCGCGACATGAAGGGGGCGCCGCGACCGCATTCCGCCGCCGAAAGAAACGCCCATGCTGACCGATAAAGTCAAATACTGGCTCGCCGTGGCCGCAATCATGGCGGTGATGTGGGGCTATTCCGGGCGCCTCAGCACCGCGCTGATTTTCGGCATCGCAGCCGTGGGCGCCTTCGTCTACTGGCAGGTGATGGCGCGGCGGCGCCAGCGTGCGGTTGACTCGGCGCAGCACCAGGAGCGGCCGCGCGGGGCGTGACCGCGCACCCAAGGGTCACCAAGCGTCAGACGCGCTGCCACTTGATCTGGAATTCGATCTCCTCCTCGCCGTCGCCGCGTTCGTGCTCGATATTGTATTGTGCGCGCACCGGCACCGAGATGCGTTCATTCGCGATCTGGATCTCGAAGCGTTCGCCTTTTTCCAGCGCGTCGGCGAGGCGGCGCAGCTTGTCGATGAATTGCGGCAGCGGATAATCCTTTTCGATGTCGCGGTCGCGTTTCTTCGGGGCTGCGGTGCTCAAGGGTCGTCTCCTGTTTGTTGCCGGGCGCAAATGGGGATGACGCGTTGCGCGTGCGACTGACAAAATGCCGCAAGACGATGCGGGAACCGCCACCGCGATGCGCGCGCGATCACGCGATGCTGCGCGCGACCTGCTCACGCCAATGCTCCAGCGCCGCAAGCTCCTCGGCGCAGACATCGATCATCTCGTCATAGTTCAGGCCGTCGTCGCGCGCCTGTTCGAACGCGGCGAGGAAGTCGAGCGCGTCCGGCGGCACCAGCGCGAGGCCGGTCTGGCAGGCGCATCCGCCGCTGCGGCAGGCTTTCGCGCGCCGGCAGGCGGTGCGCGGACACAGCCGCCACAGGCAATAGAGCTCGGCGATCCAGTGCGGCGTGGCGTGGGTGCCGTCGCGATAGTGTCGTTCGGTGAGCGGGGTGGGTTGCATGGCCAGGCTGGGCCTCCATCGTTGAAATGCTGATGTGCGCCATCGCCCCTGTTGTTTGAGGCGCGGGGTGCGCCTTTGACGCTCTGTCCCTTCGCGCAACGCGAAAGGGACGGGGACGGAGCACCGGAGGGCGCACCTGTCCTTCAGTGAGCCGCATGTCCTCGCTCTATGCTCGCGCGAACTGCGCAAGCTTGAGCGCGCACATGCGGGCGCCTTCCGGCGCTCCGTCGTGACGTCTATGCGGCGCCGGGCCGCGCTTTGCCTCCATGCGCCTGAAACTGCGCATGGCGTCAGCCGGCTCCCGGCAGGGGTCCGTAGTGACCCCGGGCGGAGCCCCGGCGCCGCCCGGGGCCGTGCTTGCGAGGCACGGACGCGGGCGCCACACCACCCCCACGCAATCCGGAGCAACCGGTTTTGCGTCCCTTACGCGGGAGCGGCGAGAGGCAAGATAAGGTCGCGCGAGGCGAGGGGGATAAGTTTTTTTCTATGCGGGATCGCTCAACTTTGAATCATTCCCGGCGGGCGATTTTCACAAGTGGGCTCTAGACCCGTTCGCGCGCGGATCAGTCGCGAACGGAGAGGCCACGTCCATGACCGAGTGCGAGTGCGATCATCATCTCCCCAATGCCGGACGGCGCGCCTTTTTCGGCAAGGCCGTGGGCGCTGCGGCGCTAAGCGTGGCCGCGACCTCCGGGCTGCAGGCCGCGACATCCGGCGTCGGCGTCAAGGAGATGCCGGCGGACAAGCGCGTGTTCATGGAGGAGGCGACCAAACTGGCGATCGAGTCGGTGGAGAAGGGATGGGGAGGCCCGTTCGGCGCCGTGATCGTGAAGGACGGCGAGATCATCGGCCGCGGCCAGAACCGCGTTCTGCTCACCGGCATTCCCGTCTATCACGCCGAGATCACCGCGATCATGGATGCCTCGGCGCGGCTGAACCCGAAGGCGCTGCTCGGCAGCGAATATGGCCCCGGCACCATCCTCGAGATGATCCCGCGCCCGGCCGGCTCGCCCGACCCCGTGCCTGAGCGCGCGAAGATGCTGAGCGGCTGCGAGATCTATATCAACGGCGCGCCGTGCCCGATGTGCATGAGCGCGATCTACTGGTCGCGCATCGACCACGTCTATTTCGCCGCCAGCCTGAAGGACACCAGCGCGATCGGCTTCGACGATGCCTTCCAGTACGAGGACTTCGCCAAGCCGTGGGCGGACCGGCGCATCGCGGTGACCGAGAATTTCGAGCGCGACACCGGCCTCAAGGCCTATCAGGCCTGGATGAACAAGAAGGATCGCCATCCGTATTGAGGCGGATGAAGCAAAGCGGGCTGGGCGCGGCGCGTGACGGTTTCGCAACTCCCCCGATCCGCTCGTCCCCGCGAAAGCGGGGACCCAGGGCGACATTCGCTGCCGATGCGGCTTCCTGGATTCCCGCTTTCGCGGGAATGAGCGGAGTTTGTTGCGCACGCTTGCGCCCACTCACTGGCAAGCGGGTAACATCACCGCATGCTCCAGATCGTCACCATCCTGATTCTCATGCTGGCCGCGCCGCTTGCGGCCATTGCCATTGAAGCCATGACGAGCGGCGGCAGCCTGATCGCGCTCGCCGGCAAATGGTTCGTGTTCTTCTTCGGATTGCGGCTCTTGATCGCCGGGCTCTACCAGCTCGCGAAGCCGGACTTCACCGCGAAGACCATCTTCCGCATCACCGATCCGAACGCGATGAAGATCGTGAGCGAATTAGGCTTCGGCAACATCGCGATCGGCGCGCTGGGCGTGCTGACGATTGTCAATGCGAACTGGATCGTGCCGGCCGCAATCACGATGGCGATCTTCTACGCGCTAGCGGGCGGCAAACATGTGATGAATGCGGAGCGCACAGTGTCGGAGAACTGGGCGCTGTGGTCGGATCTGTGGGCGGCGGTTGTGTTGGTGGTGTGGTTGGTGGTGATGTGATAGCGCGCATCTAACGAACAGCAATGCGAGAAAATCTTGTCACCGATTTCGCTTCTTCCGGGCCACGTTTTCTAGTTTTTGTTAAGTATTTTCTTGAGTTTTTGATGTCTCTCCAACACGCTACCACCCATCAACCGGTCCGTCGTTTGGAAAAGAATGCCGAGTGGTTGGCTTTTCAGTATGGCCTCGATAAGCGCAAATTGCGCTTCGGCGGCATATGCAGAAATAGTTGTGTTTAAGGTCGTAGAGACTTCGACTCCCTCCATTCGACAATTGATTGAGGAGGCAATAGGCTTTCCATCGAAAAATAGCGCTAATCCAAACATTTCTTTCGGATTCAAGAAGGGTGCTGATACTTGAAGTGCATCGTCGTTTGGGTCGGCAAGCCAATTGGCATCCAGTGATTCGATCACCTTATCGTCGTTGTACGGTCTCCAATTAAAGGTTCGCATTTTGTGATGTCCGGGCGTCCGGATAATAAAACGCACATCCTTTATAGGAGCGTTCCCGCTGTTTTGGACACGCACAACTGTTCGATTGAAGTGGTCGACATCCTGCTCTTCATACCTAATACTGAACTTGACGTTTTGTCGCCTCATCGGTGCCGTCAAATCTTCCGGCGCTGTAATTTCGAATCTTAGTCGCTTCCGCTCACGAAGACGCCTTGTCGCGATGAGGGTAATTACCGCCGCAATAATGGGGCCAATTACGGCGATCGCGGGAAGCCAGTCCTTAAGCGACATCTGAACAATACTCCCAGCGAGATCAGTCCGCCGCTTCCATTCTACCTCGGCGCGCACTTGGCATCGGCTAATTTGCGCTTGTTACCAATTGGAATAGAACATTCGGATCATTAGTGGAGCCTTGGGCGCCTCGCCTGATAGCTTCGTTTCTGTGTTCTTGTGAGTTCGATCCTGCGTAAATGAAGAACGGCGTTTGATTTCCTGACGATCTAATTTTCTCAAGGAGAGCGTAGCCCTCCTGTGGTCCTTCTTTTCGTCCCATGTCGGAAATAATCGCGGTGAAACGCTTTGCGCCGAGTTGTTCAATCGCCTGCTGGGTTGAGAGTGCAAGTGTTATCGAGTAGCCAGCGCTTTCAAAAGCCCTTCGCTCCAGGACATTGTTTTCAGGATGATCGTCAACCCAAAGCAGAGCTTTGCGTTCATTGCTGATACGGACGTCAGATCTGCGCGAGGTTTTCTCAACGGTTGCTATAATCGCACTGACGTCAATTGGACTCGGCAGACCATCGGATGTCGAAGACTTTGCTTGTGCTGCAGCCAGCAAAGCGATCGTTCTGACGTAGTTGTCTTCATTCTGGAAATCTCTCGGCGCGTAAAGCTTTGTTGGATGTTGGCTTACGAGCCAAGCAAATACTCCGAGCACGACAAAAGGAAACACCACCATAAAGTATATCAGCGGCGTTCTTTCATTGGTCGCAAATGAGCCACTGAAAGCGGTAACAAGCGATGCGAAAGCGTAAAGCAGAACAATAAAGAGCGCTATAATTCCAAGTGGGCTGCCTGACAGTGACTTTGCAGTATTGGCAAAACTATCAACAGAGCTGGCGTCCATTTCATTATCCCCCACCACCAATGCAATCATGCGTTGTGGCCGGGCTTCCGTCAACTCACTCCGCCGCTTCCACCTTCCGCCGCTTCGGGCCGCCCTTGGCCAGCACCGGCTTGAGATATTGCCCGGTGTAGCTGCGCTTCTCCTTGACCACGTCTTCCGGCGTGCCGGCCGCCACGATCTCGCCGCCGCCGTCGCCGCCTTCGGGGCCGAGATCGATGATCCAGTCGGCGGTCTTGATCACCTCGAGATTGTGCTCGATCACCACCACCGAATTGCCGGTCTCGACCAGCTCGTGCAGCACGTCGAGCAGCTTGGCGACATCGTGGAAATGCAGCCCGGTGGTGGGTTCATCCAAGATGTAGAGCGTGCGGCCAGTGGCGCGCTTCGACAATTCCTTGGCGAGCTTGATGCGCTGCGCCTCGCCCCCCGACAGCGTGGTGGCCTGCTGGCCGATATGGATGTAGCCCAGCCCCACGCGCTGCAGCGTGGTCAGGATATCGCGGATCTTCGGCACCGCCTTGAAGAAGTCCGCGCCCTCGTCGACCGTCATGTCGAGAATGTCGGCGATCGACTTGTTCTTGAAGGTGACGTCGAGGGTCTCGCGATTGTAACGTTTGCCCTTGCAGGTCTCGCAGGTGACATACACGTCGGGCAGGAAGTGCATCTCGATCTTGATGACGCCGTCGCCCTGGCAGGCCTCGCAGCGGCCGCCCTTGACGTTGAAGGAGAAGCGGCCGGGCTCGTAGCCGCGCGCCTTCGACTCCGGCAGGCCGGCGAACCATTCGCGGATCGGGGTGAAGGCGCCGGTATAGGTCGCGGGATTGGAGCGCGGGGTGCGGCCGATCGGCGACTGGTCGATGTCGATGATCTTGTCGATATGCTCCAGCCCCTCGATGCGGTCATGCGGGGCGGGGGCGTCGGAGGCGCCGTTCAGCTTGCGGGCGATCGACTTGTACAGCGTGTCGACGAGGAAGGTCGACTTGCCGCCGCCGGAGACGCCGGTGACCGCGGTGAACAGACCCAGCGGGATTTCGGCGGTGACGTTCTTCAGATTGTTGCCGCGCGCGTTGACCACCTTGATGGCGCGATGCTTCGACGGCGCGCGGCGCTCGGGAACCGGAATGCCGTATTCGCCGGTGAGATATTTGCCGGTGAGCGAATGCTTGTCGTGCATCACCTCGTCGGGCGTGCCCTGCGCCACGATGCGCCCGCCATGCACGCCGGCGCCGGGGCCGATATCGAGCACGTAATCGGCGAGCCGGATCGCGTCCTCGTCATGCTCGACCACGATCACGGTGTTGCCGAGGTCGCGCAGCCGCTTCAGCGTTTCAAGAAGCCGCGCATTGTCGCGCTGGTGCAGGCCGATGGAGGGCTCGTCCAGCACGTAGAGCACACCGGTCAGGCCTGATCCGATCTGCGAGGCGAGGCGGATGCGCTGGCTCTCGCCGCCCGACAGCGTGCCGGAGGCGCGGGCGAGGGTGAGATATTCGAGGCCGACGTCCACGAGGAAGCGCAGGCGGTCGCGGATCTCCTTCAGGATGCGGACCGCGATCTCGTTCTGCTGCTTGTTGAGCTGCGACGGGATGCCCTCGAACCATTGCGCGGCCTTGCGGATGCTCATCTCGGAGACCTGGCCGATATGCAGGCCGCCGATCTTCACGCACATCGCTTCCGGCTTCAGGCGATAGCCATTGCAGGCGTCGCACGGCACGTCGGTAAAATACTTGCCCAGTTCCTCGCGCGCCCATTCGCTTTCTGTCTCGCGGAAGCGGCGCTCCAGATTGGTGACCACGCCTTCGAACGGCTTCTTGGTGGTGTAGGAGCGCAGCCCGTCGTCATAGGTGAACTTGATGTCGTCGTCGCCGGAGCCATACAGGATCGCGTCCTGGGTCTTTTTCGGCAGCGCCTTCCACTTGGTGTCGAGGGTGAATTTGTAATGCTTGGCCAGCGCTTCCAGCGTCTGCACGTAATAGGGCGATGACGATTTCGCCCATGGCGCGATCGCGCCCTTGCGCAGCGTCATGTCCTTGTCGGTGATGACCAGTTCGGCGTCGATATGCTGCTCGACGCCGAGGCCGCCGCATTTCGGGCAGGCGCCGAACGGATTGTTGAACGAGAATAGGCGCGGCTCGATCTCGGCAATGGTGAAGCCGGAGACCGGGCAGGCGAATTTCTCGGAGAACAGCATGCGCTCTTCGGCATGGCTGCCCTTGAGGCGCTTGCCTTCGGCTGCGACGCCGCCATCGGCGAATTCCGCCACCGCCATGCCTTCGGCCAGCGCCAGCGCGGTCTCGAAACTTTCCGCCAGCCGCTGCTTGATGTCGGCACGGACCACAATGCGGTCCACCACCACGTCGATATTGTGCTTGAACTTCTTGTCCAGCACCGGCGCGTTGGCGATCTCGTAATATTGCCCGTCGATCTTCAGCCGCTGAAAGCCGCGCTTCATCCAGTCGGCAACCTCCTTCTTGTATTCGCCTTTCCGGTCGCGCACGACCGGCGCCAGGATGTAGAGGCGGGTGCCCTCGGGCAACGCCAGCACCCGGTCGACCATCTGCGACACGGTCTGGCTCTCGATCGGCAGGCCGGTCGCGGGCGAGTAGGGGATGCCGACCCGCGCCCACAGCAGCCGCATGTAATCGTAGATCTCGGTGACGGTGCCGACGGTCGAGCGCGGGTTCTTCGAGGTGGTCTTCTGCTCGATGGAGATGGCCGGCGACAGGCCGTCGATCTGGTCGACATCCGGCTTCTGCATCATCTCGAGGAATTGCCGGGCATAGGCCGACAGGCTCTCGACGTAGCGGCGTTGGCCCTCGGCATAGATGGTGTCGAAGGCGAGCGAGGATTTGCCCGACCCGGACAGGCCGGTGAACACCACCAGCGAATCGCGCGGCAGGTCGACGTCCACGTTCTTGAGATTGTGCTCGCGGGCGCCGCGAATGGAGATCACGCGGCTATCGGCGCGACGGGACGATTTGGCGCTCTTGTCGAACAGGTCGTTCATGCCGGGGTACCGGGGCTCTGCAAAGTTACGGCGGACGTCCGGCACGCGTTTCGACGCAGGCGGATGGTCAGGCGAACGTAGTGAGAACACCTGCGGTTTTCCACCCCCGGCGGCCGCATGGGCGTTATCTGTCAACAGACACCGGCCGGAACTCACGGGCCGCGCCGGAAGCTGCGCGGCTACGGGCCCATCCAAAGCAAAAGGGCCGGCGCGAGGCCGGCCCTTTGAGAGATCCGAGCGCGGATGGCTCAGTATTTCGCCATCACCGGAGCCTTGCCCCAGTCGAACCGATAGTTCACGCCAACCTTCACAGTCTGCACGCTGTCGCTGAAGGTATAAGTCTCGCTGCCAGGATCAAGATTGGCGATCGAGACGTTGCTGAAGTCCATGTAGAGATACTCGACCTTGACCGACCAGTTCGGTGTCAGTCCGTATTCGAGACCGCCGCCAAGCGTCCAGCCGCCGCGGTTCTTCGACACCGACACGAAATCGGTCGGATCAATGGCGCCGCCGTCGGTGTCACCGGCTAGCTGCGAGATCTTCGCATTCACATAACCGCCCTTGACGTACCAGAGGGCGCGGTCCATTGCCCAGCCAAGGCGGCCGGTCACGGTGTAGTAACGGCCATAGCTGACGGAGAAGATGTCGTCGTTTCCGGCGCTGCCGGGGCCGAAGAACGTCACATTGGCGCTGGGATTGAGTTCCCCAAGGTCTGCTTCAATGCCGACGACCCAGTTGCCGGCTTGCCAGTTGTAGCCAATCTGGCCGCCCCACATCCAGTCGTCCGGCTTCAGCTTCTGGCTCTGCGGCCCGCCATTGTCGAAGGTTCCTGTGGTGCCATCGACCGTGGAATCGGCCCAAGCCCAGCCGGCATGGCCGCCGACATAGAAACCGGACCAGTTGTACATCGGCGCGACGACCGGCGCGGCCTTGTAGACCGGGCGCGCGATGTCAGCAGCGTGAGCGGCCGCGGTCATCAGGACCGTTGCAGCGATCGTGTATCCAATTTTCAAGGCACGCATGAGAGCCTCCCCAGGCTTTCTGGAATCGTCCCGGGGACTATATCCGCCGTTCGCCGCGCGCGCTGTCACCCGCCTGCAACAATCGTATTCTATTCACAGTATAGGTACGCAAATAAGGAGCTGCGCATACGCGATTTCGCAACCCTTACGGTGCATAAGGGCAGGGAACCGGACTTGGCGGCGGTCGTTTTATGACCTTGAATGCCGCTGCAGTCCCGCGAGAGGGGTTTTCCATGCCGACGCGTGCGTATTGGTCGGGCCGGATCAGGCTGGCACTGGTCTCGATCCCGGTTGAAGTCCTGCCGGCCACAAAGTCCACCAGCCGGATTTCGTTCAACCAGATCCACGAGCCGACCGGCAAGCGCATCCGCTATGAGAAGGTGGTGCCGGGCGTCGGTCCGGTGGAAGCGTCGGAGATCGTGAAGGGCTACGAGGTCGAGAAGAACAAATACGTTCTCCTGACCGACGAGGAAATCAACGACGTCAAGCTCGAGGCCAAGAAGTCGATCGACCTGTCGCAATTCGTGGACGAGGATGCGATCGACGAAGTGTATTTCGACCGGCCATTCTACATCGTGCCGTCGGACGAGGATGAAGACGCGGCCGAGGCCTATATCGTTTTGCGCGACGCCTTGAAGAAGACGAAGAAGATCGGGCTCGGACAGCTGGTGGTGCGCGGCCAGGGATCGATCGTGGCGATCAAGCCCTACGGCAAGGGTCTTCTGATGGAGACGCTGCGCTATGCCGACGAGATCAAGAAAGCCGACGTATTCGACGAATTGCCGTCGAAAAAGGTCGATGCCGATCTGGTGTCGCTGGCCGAAGAGCTGATCCAGAAAAAGGCAGGCGACTTCCAGCCGGAGAAATTCAAGGACACCTATACGGCCGCGTTGCGCGAGCTGATCAAGGCCAAGGAAGAGAAGCGTCCGCCGCGCGAGATCGAGGAAGCGCAGCCGGTCTCCAACGTCATCAACCTGATGGACGCGCTGAAACGCAGCGTCGGCAAGGGCGGTGGCGACAAGGGCGGCGAGGGCAAACCCGCCGGCAAGGGCAGCGATTCCAAGTCGTCCGCATCGACCGGAAAAGCCAAGACGCCGGCAAGCAAGACCAAAACCGCCAAGAGCAAAAGCGCCAAGACTGCGAGCAAGACCGCCAAGAAGACCAGCCGCCGCAAGGCGGCGTGACGGATACCTGACCGATGCCCCGCGGATCGCTGCGCGAGTACAACGCCAGGCGGGACTTCGCGCGCACCGCCGAGCCGAAAGGCGTCGTCGGCAGGCAGAAGAAGGCATCCAAACTTCGCTATCTGATCCAGAAGCATGCCGCGCGCGCGCTGCATTACGACTTCCGCCTCGAGTGGAACGGCGTGCTGATGAGCTGGGCGGTGCCGAAAGGCCCCAGCGAGGATCCCGACGACAAGCGTCTGGCGGTCCGCACCGAAGATCACCCGCTCGATTACGGCGATTTCGAAGGCACGATTCCGAAGGGCGAATATGGCGGCGGCACGGTCATGCTGTGGGACACCGGCACATGGGAGCCGCAGGAGCAGGAGCCCGACGTCGAGGAGCAGCTCAGGAAAGGCAAGCTCGCCTTCATCCTTCATGGCGAACGGCTGCATGGCAAATGGGCGCTGGTGAAACTCCGCAAGCGCTCTCCGAAGGACAAGGACAACTGGCTGCTGATCAAGGAGCTGGACGATTACATGCGGCGCGGCGGAACGCCGTCGGCCGAGACCGAACTCACCAGCGTGAAATCCGGCCGCAGCATGGACGAGATCGCGCAAGGAAAGCGCGGGGGCAAGGCGGTCTGGCACTCGAACCGGAAGGGTGGCAGTGCGGGCAAGGACGATCCCGAGATCGTCGGCAGGACGCGCAAGGCAACAAGCGCCAAAACATCCAGCGCCAGATCATCGAGCGCCAAAGCCAGCGGCTCAAAAAAAAAGTCCGTAGCAAAGCGGTCAAAACAAGCGTCGGCAAAACTGCCGGCCTTCGTCGAACCGCAACTGGCAACGCTGGTCGACGGCCCGCCAGACGGAAATGAGTGGCTGCACGAGATCAAGTATGACGGCTATCGCGGCGTCGCCGCTATCGCCGGCGGCAAGGTCGCGATCTATACCCGCAACGGCCTCGACTGGAGCGACCGGTTCGCGCGCATCGTGCCGGCGCTGCAAAGCCTTCCCTGTCAAACAGCGCTACTGGACGGGGAGATCGCGGTCGCCGACGCGAAAGGTCATACCGATTTCGGGGCGCTGCAGGATGCGTTGTCGACCGGCCAGGGCAGCCTGACCTATTACCTGTTCGACCTGCTGGAGCTCGACGGCGAGGATCTGCAGCGGCGTCCGCTCACCGAGCGCAAACAGAAACTGCGGGCTTTGCTGAAAGGCGTCGCGGCGCCGCTGGTCTATTCCGATCACGTCGTGGGCAACGGAGCCGAAGCGTTCGCGCAGGCCTGCGCCATGAAGCTCGAAGGGCTGATCTCCAAACAGGCCGACGCGCCGTATCGCTCCGGCCGCACCCGAAGCTGGCTGAAAAGCAAATGCGGCTTCGAGCAGGAATTCGTCATCATCGGCTGGCGGCCCTCCGACAAGGCCGGTCGCCCTTTCTCATCTCTGTTGCTGGCTTTGCGCGAGGGCGACACCTTCCGCTATGCGGGCCGGGTCGGCTCTGGCTATTCGGGCGAGGGGCTCGACAGTCTTTCAAAGCAGTTCAAGACGCTGGCGCGCAAGACGCCGCCGGTGCCCGATGTGCCGCGCGATATCGCGCGCCATGCGCGGTTTCTGGAACCGAAGCTGGTGGCGGAGATTGCCTTCCGGGGATGGACGCGGGAGGGGCTGGTTCGTCAGGGCTCGTTCAAGGGGCTGCGCTCCGACAAGCCGGCCACCGAGGTGGTGAAGGAGGCGCCGGTGCCACGGCAGGAGGCGACGCAAAGCGCGAAGAAGAAGCCAGCGGCCAGGAAGGCGGCCGGTGCGAAAACAACCGCGAGCAAGAAGACCACGGTTCGCAAGGCCCCTGCGAAAACACGGGTCAGCAAGGTGCGCAAGGCGGTCAGCCCGCGCGTGGTCTCGTCGGTGCGCGACGGCGCCGAGGAGATTGCCGGCGTCCGCGTTACCCATCCGGACCGCGTGATGTATCCCGATTGCGGGATCACCAAGCGCGACGTGATCGCGCATTATCTCTCGATCGCCGACCTGATGCTGCCGCATGTTGCCGACCGTCCCTTGAGCCTGGTGCGGGCGCCGCGCGGCGTCGGCGGCGAGACGTTCTACCAGAAGCACGCATCGGACGGCTGGCCGGACGAATTCAAGGCGATTTCGATCCGCGAGAAATCCGGCAGCGACCGCTATCTCTATATCGAGGACGAGCGCGGCCTGGTGGCGGCGGCGCAGATGAGCGTGCTCGAACTGCATATCTGGTGCTGCCATGTCGACGCGGTCGAGAAACCGGACCGGCTGGTGTTCGATTTCGATCCCGACGAGGATCTTGATTTCGGTCATGTGCGCGCCGCCGCCAAGGACATGCGGGCGATGCTCAAAGAGATCGGGCTGCAATCCTTCCCGATGGTGACAGGCGGCAAGGGCGTGCATGTAGTGGTGCCGCTGAAGCCCGGGCACGATTGGGACGTGCACCGCGAGTTCGCAGAAGCGCTGGCGCGGGTGATGGCCGAGCGCGAGCCGGAGCGCTTCATCGCCAACATGTCCAAGGCCAAGCGCCGCGGAAAGATCTTCGTCGATTATCTGCGCAACCAGCGCGGCGCCACCGCGATCTCGCCATTCTCGACCCGTGCTCGCAAGGGTGCGCCGGTGGCGGTGCCGGTATCATGGGAGAAGCTGGCGCGGCTCGATAACGCGCATCCGGTCGCGGTCGGCGAGGCGCGGAAATTCATCGGCCGTAGCGACCCCTGGCCGGGCTATTTCAAACTGCGGCAGGCCTTGCCGAAGCTCAAATAACGCGCGCGGTCAGGTTGCGCGGGCGAGCGCGCCATGATAAGAACAAACCATGAACTTTGGGGTTTCGCCCATATTTCGGGGATTGAACCTCTGGACAACGCGCCCAGTTGTGGAAAAGGCCCGATGGCGCCGAGTTGCACGGGTTTGCGGCTGGGCTTCGCTCTAGGGTGCAGAGACTTTGGAAGGCGCGATTGCGCCGTGTTCGGAACGGGAGAATGTGATGGCGGGTTCGGTCAACAAGGTGATCCTTGTGGGTAATCTCGGCAAGGATCCGGAAATGCGGCGCACCCAGGATGGCCGGCCGATCGCCAATTTTTCGTTGGCGACGTCGGAAACCTGGCGTGACAAGAATACCGGTGAGCGTAAGGAAAAGACCGAATGGCACCGCGTCGTGGTGTTCAACGAGGGTCTGTGCAAGGTCGTTGAGCAGTACGTGAAAAAGGGCTCGAAGCTCTATATCGAGGGCGCGCTGCAGACGCGCAAATGGACCGACAAGGACGGCGTCGAGAAATACTCGACCGAGGTGGTGCTGCAGGGCTTCAATTCGGTGCTGACGATGCTGGACAGCAAGGGTGGCGGCGGCGACCGGGTGTCGGATTACGGCGGCGGCAGCGATTTCGGTTCGAGCGGACCGAGCAGCGGCGGCGGATCGCGCAAACCCGCGATGGCGGGCGGCGGCGGCCGCGACATGGACGACGAGATTCCGTTCTGATCGTTTTCGTGTAGCGAACCGGATTTTTCGTCCGATCATTTCCCCGCCCGGGCCCACGCTTCGGGCGGCCCGAGTTTAAACTTCGGCGGGAATCCAGCATGTTGAGCTCTGGGTTCCCGCTTTCGCGGGGACGAGCGGGGATTAAGTTGCCCGAGCTCTACCATCTGCTGAAACTGGCGCACATTCTCGGTGCGGCGGTGCTGTTCGGCACGGGCATCGGCATCGCGTTCTTCATGCTGATGGCGCATCGATCACGCAATGTCGCGGCGATTGCGGCGACCGCCACCATCGTGGTGATCGCGGACGCGGTCTTCACGGCGAGTGCGGCGGTTGTGCAGCCAGTCACCGGCATCTGGCTGGCGTATGTTGCCGGCTATTCGCTGCTCGACTCGTGGATGGTCGCCGCGGTCGCGCTCTATCTGTTCGTCGGACTGTGCTGGCTGCCGGTGCTCCGGTTCCAGAAGCGCATGCGCGATCTTGCGCTGACGGCGCTGGCAAGCGGGACCTCGCTGCCAGCGGATTACGATCGTTATTTCCGTTACTGGTTCATTCTCGGCTGGCCGGCCTTCGGGGCCATGATCGCGATCTTCTGGCTGATGATCACGCGTCCGCAACTGTGGTGAAGCCATCATGACACTCGAGCCGCTGCTGAGCGCTTCGCCCGCAATCCAGATTCACACGGCCGCAGCGCTGTCGGCCTTCGCGATCGGCCTGGTGCAGTTCGCGTCGCCGAAGGGTACGCTGCCGCATCGGACGGTCGGATGGGCCTGGGTCGCGCTGATGGCGACGGTGTGCGTCACCGCGTTCTTCATTCATGAATTGCGTGTATGGCACGAATGGAGTCCGATCCACTTGCTGGCTGTCTTTACGCTGGTAATGCTGCCAGTCGCGGTCTGGCATGCGCATCGGCATCAGGTCGCGAGCCACAAGCGCGCGATGACGTCGCTGTTCCTCGGTGCGCTGGTGATCGCGGGCATCTTCACGCTGTGGCCGGGCCGGATCATGCACAGGGTGGTGTTCGGGAGCTAGCGGTGTCGGTGGCGGCATGCGAGACTTTCTCTCATGGCCACGCTTGCAACCGTTCTCCTGCGCGCGCTGAAGGCGCATGGCGCCCGTGAAATCTTCGGCATCCCGGGCGACTTCGTGCTGCCCTTCTACAAGGCGATCGAGCAGTCACGGATCCTTGCGCATTACGAATTGAGCCACGAACCTGCGGTCGGTTTCGCGGCGGACGCCGCGGCGCGGTTCATGGCGGCATCGGCGTCGCGGTCGTCACATATGGCGCCGGAGCCTTCAATGTCGTCAACGCGGTTGCTGGCGCCTATGCCGAACGCTCTCCAGTGGTGGTGATCGCAGGCGCGCCCGGCGCGCTGGAGCGGCAGAGCGGGCTCCTGCTGCATCATCAGGCGCGGACTGTGGATACCCAGCTTGCGGTGTTCCGCGAAATCACCTGCGACCAGGCGGTGCTGACCGATCCGGCAACCGCGCCGGCCGAGATCGCGCGCGTGCTGCACAATGCGCGCGAGCGCGCGCTGCCGGTCTATATCGAAATTCCGCGCGACATGGTGGACGTCGAATGCGCTCCGGTGCGGGAGCTGAAGCGGCCGCGCGTCGATGCTGCGGCTCTCGACGAATGCGTCGACGAGATCATGTCCCGCCTGCGCGCGGCGAAACGCCCGGTGCTCGTGGTCGATGTCGAGATCCGCCGCTACGGCATCGAAAGCCGGGTCGCCGAACTGGCGCGCAAGCTCGGTCTGCCGGCGGTCACCACTTTCATGGGGCGCGGGCTGCTCGCGGGTGCGCCCGACATCGTCGCGGGGACCTATCTCGGTCTTGCGGGTGAGAAGACCGTGACTGCGCTGGTGGAGGAGTCCGACGCGGCGCTCCTGCTCGGCGTAATCCTTTGCGACACCAATTTCGCGCTGTCGAGCCGCACGCTCGATCCGCGGCGCACCATGCTGGCCAGCGACCGGCAGGTTCGCATCGGCCACCACACCTATGCCGGCCTGCCGCTCGATGTGCTGGTCGACGCGCTGATCGAACGGGCCGGCGCGGCGAAGCTGAAGCCGTCGAAGATCAAGCGGCCGCGGACGCTCTATCCGCGCGGTTTGAAGGCCGACGACAAAGCGGTGGCGCCATCCGACATTGCCTGCGCGATCAATGATCTGTTCGACCGCCACGGTCCGATGCCGATGACCGCGGACATGGGCGACTGCCTGTTCACGGCGATGGAGATCGAGAATACCGAACTCGCCGCGCCCGGCTATTACGCCGGCATGGGCTTCGGCGTGCCCGCCGGGATCGGTGCAGCGGTGGCGACCGGCAAGCGCCCGGTGATCCTGGTCGGCGATGGCGCATTTCAGATGACCGGCTGGGAACTCGGCAATTGCCGCCGCTACGGCCTCGATCCGATCGTGGTGCTGTTCAACAACTGCTCATGGGAGATGCTGCGGGTGTTCCAGCCGGAATCGACATTCAACGATCTGTCGGACTGGAATTTTGCGGCCATCGCGCCGTCGCTGGGCGGGCACGGGGAACGCGTGACCACCCGCAAGGGCTTGCGCGAGGCCCTGGAGGCGGCGATCACGCGCCGCGGACAATTCTCGCTGGTCGAGGTGATGCTGAAGCGCGGCGAGACCTCGCAAACGCTGCATCGCTTCGTGACCGGCTTCAAGGCCGCACGGGAGCGCATGGTGAAAAGCAAATAGCGGGCGGCCTGCATCACGCGATGCAGGCCGCGGCGCGTCCCAGCAGAAAATCCCGCTCACGCGTATTGCGGGTCAGACTCGCCGCGCGTTCGAACTCGATCCTCGCCTCGGTCAGACGGGCCGCCCGAAACAGAAAATCGCCTTTGGCTGCCGGCAGTGGTGCATAGTTGCGCAAGGCAGCGGCGTGTTCGATTTCGGCCAGAAGCTTCAACCCGACCTCCGGGCCAAAGGCCATGCTGTGAGCCACCGCGCGATTCAGCTCGACCACGGGTGAAGGCGTGACGTCGCGCAGCGCGTCATAGAGCGATGCGATCCTGGGCCAATCGGTGTCGCTCAAGGTGCGAGCCCTTGCATGACAGGCGGCGAGTGCGGCTTGCAGGGCGTAAGGCCCGTTGCTGCCGCCAAGCGCCACCGCGCGGTCGAGCGCGGCGAGACCGCGGCGGATCAGAAGCTGATCCCAACGGGCGCGGTTCTGTCCGGTCAAAGGAAGCAGCGAACCGTCAGAGTTCACCCGGGCGGTCAGGCGCGAGGCTTGGATTTCCATCAATGCAAGAAGACCCAAAACCTCCGGTTCGTCCGGCAATGCGCCGGCGAGAATCCGCCCAAGACGCTGCGCCTCGGCGCACAGGGCCGGGCGGATCAAGTCGTGGCCGGTAGTGGCGGCATAGCCTTCGTTGAAGATCAGATAGATCACTTCAAGAACCGACGGGAGGCGCGCGTGCCGCTCCGCGCCTCGCGGAACTTCGTACGTCACGCCGGTCTCTCGCAGCGTCTTCTTGGCTCGAACGATGCGCTGGGCGATCGTGGTCTCGCTCGACAGGAAGGCGCGCGCGATCTCGTCGGTCGTCAGTCCGCCGATCAGACGCATCGTCAGTGCGGCGCGCGCTTCCGGCGACAGGATCGGGTGGCAAGCTGTGAAGATCAGGCCGAGCAATTCGTCGCCGATGTCGTCGTCCAGTGCCGCTTCGATGTCCTCGACGAGGTTGTCTCGCGCCTCGTCGAACTCGCGCCCGATCTCGGCGTGTTTGCTTGCGAGCATCCTCTCGCGGCGCAGTCTGTCGATGCCCCGGCGTTTCGCCACCGCCATCAGCCACGCGCCGGGTTTGACCGGAATGCCGTTCACTGGCCAGTCGGCAAGCGCAACCACCAGCGCGTCCTGTGCCAGTTCCTCGGCGAGCCCCACGTCCCGTACCATCCGCGTCAAGCCTCCGATCAGGCGGGCTCGTTCGATGCGGAAAACGGTTTCAACCGACTTATGGATATCGGGCGTTGCCACGCGCCCCGCTTACGAAAAAGACGGGGCGCATGGCAAGCAATTGGCCAACCTGGACCCTTAGCGGTCTTCCAATTTCTCCCGGCTCCGCTCGATCCGTTCGGCGGTTTCCGGTTTCAGCATTTCGGCAAAGTCGGACATCTCGTAGAGGGGGCGGATTTCGATCTCGCTGGGCCCTGGCATCGGATTAGGGCAGCGCTTCACCCACTCGACCGCCTCGGCCATATCCTTGACCTCCCACAGCCAGTAGCCGGCCACCAGCTCGCGGGTCTCGGCGAACGGGCCGTCGATGACCGTGCGGCCCGGGCCGTCAAAGGCCACACGCTTGCCCTGCGAGGAGGGCTTCAGGCCGTCGCCGGCCAGCATCACGCCGGCATTGACCAGTTCCTCGTTGAATTTGCCCATGGCCTCGAACATGTCCGCGGTTTCCGCGGTCGGCTTCATGCCGGCTTCGGAATCCTTCGTCGCCTTGACCAACACCATCACACGCATCGTTCTGTCTCCTTCGGTTTTCGGAGGCCGGTGGCCGTCCTGCCTCGCGACGATCCGTCGGGGCCGGATTCGACAAGGTCCGCGAATTTTTTTTGTTCTCGCATGCGCAAAAAAGGCAATGCTGGGGCAGCCCTCATGACGTCCGGAAGGGGGTGAATAAGACACTGAAATAACTGCAAAAATTCGGCCATCTGCAGCCTGAAATGATTGGCAATGCGATTGTGAATCGGCTATTGATCCGGCCGATTTTCAAGCTTCCCGGATAACCCTTCTTGGCCGATCCCGAAAACCCCGCCGCCGGAGGCGCGCTGCCGCCGGACATTCGCCCCGTGTCGATCACGGAGGAGATGAAGCGCTCGTATCTCGATTACGCCATGAGCGTGATCGTGTCGCGGGCGCTGCCGGACGCGCGTGACGGCCTGAAGCCGGTGCACCGGCGCATCCTCTATTCGATGCACGAGCAGGGGCACACCCCCGACAAGAAATACGTGAAATCAGCGCGCATCGTCGGCGACGTGATGGGTAAATATCACCCGCATGGCGACCAGGCGATCTACGACTCGCTGGTCCGCATGGCGCAGGATTTCTCCATGCGCCTGCAGTTGATCGACGGGCAGGGCAATTTCGGCTCTGTCGATGGCGATCCGCCCGCTGCGATGCGCTACACGGAATCGCGCCTCGCCAAGCCGGCGATGGCGCTCCTGGCTGACATCGACAGCGACACCGTCGACTTCCAGCCCAACTATGACGGCAACGAGCGCGAGCCCGTCGTTCTTCCGGCACGCTTCCCGAATTTGCTGGCCAACGGCGCCGGCGGCATCGCCGTCGGCATGGCGACCAACATTCCGCCGCACAATCTCGGCGAACTGATCGACGCCTGCGTGGCGATGATCGACGATCCGGCGATCTCGATCGACGATCTCAACACGATCGTGCCGGGACCGGATTTCCCGACCGGCGGCGTCATTCTCGGCCGCGGCGGCATCCGCAACGCCTACCATACCGGCCGCGGCTCGATCATGATGCGCGGCAAGGTCGAGATCGAAACCATCCGCAAGGAGCGCGAGGCGATCGTCGTCACCGAGATCCCGTATCAGGTGAACAAGGCGACCATGGTCGAGCGCATCGCCGAACTGGTGCGCGAGAAGAAGATCGAGGGCGTCGCCGACCTGCGCGACGAGTCGAGCCGCGAAGGCTATCGCGTGGTGATCGAGCTGAAGCGCGAGGCCATCCCTGAAGTCGTGCTGAACCAGATCTACCGCTACACGCCGCTGCAGACCTCGTTCGGCTGCAACATGGTGGCTCTGGAAGGCGGCCGTCCGCAGGTGATGAACCTGAAGGACCTGCTCGCATCCTTCCTGGCCTTCCGCGAAGAAGTGGTGTCGCGGCGCACCAAGTTCCTGCTCAACAAGGCGCGTGACCGCGCCCATGTGTTGGTCGGCCTCGCCATCGCAGTCGCCAATATCGACGAGATCATCCGGCTGATCCGCGCCTCCAAGGACGCCAACGAAGCGCGCGAGGCGCTGATCGCGCGCAACTGGCCGGCCAAGGCGGTCGAGGCGATGATCCTGCTGATCGACGATCCGCGTCATCGCATCAATGAAGACGGCACCTACAAGCTGTCCGACACCCAGGCGCGCGCGATCCTCGATCTGCGCCTGCAGCGGCTGACGGCGCTCGGCGTCGAGGAAATCCAGGCCGAACTCGACAAGCTCGCGGCCGAAATCAGCGACTATCTCGAGATCCTGCGGTCCCGCGCGCGCATCCAGGCGATCGTCAAGGACGAGCTCGCCAAGGTGAAGGCGGATTTCGCCACCCCGCGCCGCACCGAAATCGTCGAGCAGATGGACGAGGTGGTCGAAGAAGACCTGATCCATCGCGAGGACATGGTCGTCACGGTCTCGCATCAGGGCTACATCAAGCGCGTGCCGCTTTCGACCTACCGGGCGCAGCGCCGCGGCGGCAAGGGCCGTGCCGGCATGCAGACCCGCGACGAGGATTTTGTCGCGCGCCTGTTCGTGGCCTCCACCCATGCGCCGGTCCTGTATTTCTCCTCGCTCGGCAAGGTCTACAAGCTCAAGGTCTGGAAGCTGCCGGTGGCGGCGCCGCAGGCCCGCGGCAAGGCGATGATCAACATCCTGCCGCTGGCGCAGGGCGAGCGCATCACCACCATCATGCCGCTGCCCGAGGACGAGACCACCTGGGACAAGCTCGATGTGATGTTCGCGACCACCAAGGGCTCGGTGCGCCGCAACAAGCTGTCGGATTTCTCCGATGTCCGGCCGTCCGGCATCATCGCGATGAAGCTCACCGACGGTGAGGGTATCGTCGACGTGCAGATCTGCACCGAAGCCGACGACGTGCTTCTCACCGCTGCGAACGGCCAGTGCATCCGCTTCGCGGTGCCGGACGTGCGCGTGTTTGCAGGCCGCTCGTCGATGGGCGTGCGCGGCATCTCGATGGAGGAGGGCGATCGCATCATCTCGATGTCGATCCTGCGCCATGTCGATGCCAGCGCCGAGGAGCGTGCCGCCTATCTGAAGCGCGCCAATGCAGTGCGGCGCGGCGACGACCTGGATGGCGGCGAGGTCGACGAGGATGCGGAGGCCGAGGAGACGGCGGCCGATACCATCGAGCTTGGCGAGAAGCGCTATGTCGAGATGTCGGCGCTGGAGCAGTTCGTGCTGACCGTGACCGAGAAGGGCATGGGCAAACGCACGTCGTCCTACGAATACCGGATCACCAATCGCGGCGGCAAAGGCATCGTCGCGATGGGCATCCTGGAAGGCAAGAAGGGCGCGAAGACCATCCGCAAGAAGACCGGCAAGCTGGTCGCATCCTTCCCGGTCGAGGAATCCGACCAGCTCATGCTGGTCACCGATCGCGGTCAGTTGATCCGCACCCGCGTTGCCGGCATCCGCATTGTCAGCCGCTCCTCGCAGGGTGTGATCGTATTCGACACCGCGGATGACGAACGCGTCGTGTCGGTTGAGCGGCTATCCGAAGAAGGCGAAGACGTCTCGAACGGGTCGTAACGGTCCAGCGGGTCGCAACCGGGCGCGCGAGCCCGACCGAAATCTCAATTGAAAAAAGTCTGTCACGTCCGTGGTGCATCCTGCGCCGCGGCAATGAGGGTGGGTGCCATGAAGGCCGACGAAGCTGCCGAAATGATGGATCAGGACAAAACGCATGACCGCTTCAAGCAGCGGGCCGCCGTGACGATCGCGATCCTGGCGATGATCCTCGCGATCACCGGGCTGGGCGGGTCGAATGCCGGCAAGGAAGCCGTCAACAACAACGTGCTGGCGTCCAATTACTGGAATTTTTTCCAAGCCAAGAACATGCGCCAGACCTCGTTCGCGCTTGCCGCGGATCAGCTTGAATTGCGGCTCGCACAGAACGATCCGGCGCTGTCGCCGGAGGCACAGGCGGCCCTGAAAGCCAAGGCCGATGCCTATCGCAAGACTGTCGCTCGCTACGATTCAGAGCCGGACACCCGCGAGGGCAAGAAGGAGCTGATCGCCCGCGCCAAGGAACACGAAGCCCTGCGCGATCACGCGCTGAAGCAGGACCCCTATTTCGATTACGCCGAGGCTCTGCTGCAGATCGCGATCGTGCTGATCTCGGTCGCGATCGTCGCCGATTTGGTGTGGCTCAGCTTCGTCGGCGGTGCGCTGGGCATCATTGGTGCGATGCTGACGCTCAACGGCTTCTTCCTGTTCGTCCAACTGCCGTTTCTGAGCTGAGGCGAAGCCTGACTAGCGGGCTCCGGCCCGCCCCAGGATCTCGGTCATTGCCGTAAACCCGCGGCGGCGCGCATGCGAAAGCGGCGTGACGCCGTCGCGGTCGGCAATGTCGAGGTTGGCGCCCGCCTTCACCAGTGCCGCGAGGGTGTCGTTGTGAGCCTTTCCGCCGTCGCCGAGCACGACGGATTCCATCAGCGCCGTCCAGCCCAGGTTGTTGACATGGTCGAGCGGCGCGCCGGCGGCGATCAGCATGCGCACGACCTCCGCATGACCGAGATGGGCGGCGGCGATAAGCGCGGTGCCGTCATAGACCGAGGTGATGGCGCGCGGGTTGCCGCCGCCTTCAAGCGCGATCTTGAGGCCGGGCAGATCGTTTGCGACCGCCGCGATGGTGATGATGTCGTAACGCCCGAATTCGAGCCGGTTAGGATCGGCGCCGAGACGGAGCAGGGCACGCGCGGCCTCATGTTGCTTCATGAAGATGGCCACATGCAGCGGCGTTCGCTGCTGCGGATCGACGGCGTCGAGCGCGGCACCGTCGCGGACGGCGCGCTCGATGGCGGCAACGTCGCCCTTCGCTGCTGCGGCGTGAAGGCCGCGATAGGCGGCGATGGTCTCGGGCGACGGTGCGACCTGCGCGGCTGCGGGCATACAGATCGACGCCGCGACGATGACGGCTAGTAGCAGGCGCATGACAACCTCCGGCAGACCGGAGACTATCAGAGTTTATTGAGCTCAATGAATATCAGCGGACCGTGCGGCGGATGAAATCGCCGGCGTCCAGATGCAGCTTGGCCTCTGTATAGGGCATCATCCAGCCTGACGGGGCAATCGCCGTGCGTGCGGCCGTGGTCTGGGTCGCAGCGTCCGGCTTTTCCGCGGCCGGATAGGTACGTTGCAGACCGGAAGCGGCCTTCAATTCCCAGTCCGGAATGCGGTCCGGGGCCACGATCCGAACCTTGATGGCCCGGCCACCGGCATTCAGGGTCTCGTCGCGCACGCAGGCGCGGGCGTAATAGGGCCAGCTTCGCAATTCGCAATCGGTCAGATCGGCGATATCGCCCTTCTGTCCGGCGAACGGGGCACTCGCATTCACGAGCCCCGGGATGGTCATCACCGCCGCCGCAAATACGGCGACACTCGCCATCGCAGACACGGCCTTGATCATCCTGTGGTCCCTCCGTTCGCTCAAACATCCCTGTGGACCTATGACGCTTGAGCCGGCCTTTGGTTCAGCGCTCGCGAAATAGTGACAAACCCGGAACGGCAGGGGCGCCGCGGCGTTGTCTAACCCTTGCGGGAAGCCCGACCCCGGGCTAGACGGGCGTCATGCCGCGAATTGCGCTCTATGCGGGTTCTTTCGACCCGGTCACCAACGGCCATCTCGACATCGTCCGGCAGGCGGCCAGGCTTGCCGACCGGCTGGTGCTGGCGATCGGCGTGCACCCCGGCAAGACCCCGGTATTCACTCCCCAGGAGCGCATGGAAATGCTGGAGGAGGTCTGCCGCCCGGTGGCGCGCGAGACTGGCTGCGAAATCGGCTATCTCACCTTTGACGATCTCGTGGTCCGTGCGGCGCAGCGCGAAGGCGCGACTTTGCTGATCCGGGGCCTGCGCGACGGCACCGACCTCGACTACGAAATGCAGATGGCCGGCATGAACGGCGCCATGGTGCCGGAGGTGCAGACCGTGTTCCTGCCGGCGTCGCCGATGGTGCGCCCGATCACGGCCACACTCGTGCGCCAGATCGGAAAAATGGGCGGCGATATTTCGCATTTCGTGCCCGTTTCGGTCGCCACCCGCCTCAAGGCCAAATTCAAGTCCTAACGCCTGACGCTCAGGGAGCCTTCATGATCCGCATTCTTGCCATGCTGCTGGCTGCGTTCGTTGTCGCCGTGCCCGCGCACGTCACTTCGGCGCTGGCCCAGTCCGATCCGCAGAACACGCTGGTGCTCGAAACCACCAAGGGCCCGGTGGTGATCCGGCTGCGCAACGACATCGCGCCGGGACACGCCGATCGGATCAAGCAGCTCGCACGCGACGGCTTCTACAACAACGCGCCGTTCCACCGCGTCATTCCTGGCTTCATGGCGCAGACCGGCGACGGCGACCGCGGCGACGGACGCGGCAAGTCGAAATATCCGAACATCAAGGCCGAGTTCTCGCAGGTGCCGTTCCGGCGCGGCATTGTCGGCATGGCGCGCGCCAGCGATCCCAATTCCGCAAATTGCCAGTTCTTCATCACCTATGCCGATGCGCCACATCTTAACGGCCAATACACCGTCATCGGCGAAGTGGTGTCGGGCATGGACAATGTCGACAAGCTCAAGAAGGGCGAGCCGGTGGCCGACCCCGACCGCATCACCCGCGCCTTTGTGCAGGCGGACAAGAAATAACAGGAGGACTATATGGCCGATCCGGAAAACACATTGAAGCTCGAGACCACCAAGGGCGACGTCGTCATCGAGATGCGTCCCGACCTTGCGCCCAACCATGTGGCGCGCATCAAGGAGCTGGTCCGCGAGGGCTTCTATGACGGCATCGTCTTTCATCGCGTGATCGACGGCTTCATGGCGCAGACCGGCTGCCCGCAGGGCACCGGCACCGGCGGCTCCGGCAAGAAGCTTAAGGCGGAATTCAATGCCGAGCCGCATGTCCGCGGCGTGGTGTCGATGGCGCGCGCGCAGAATCCGGATTCCGGCGACAGCCAGTTCTTCATCGTCTTCGACGACGCGACTTTCCTCGACCGGCAATACACCGCCTGGGGCAAGGTGATCTCCGGCATGGAGAATGTCGACAAGATCAAGCGCGGCGAGCCGGTCCAGAACCCGGACAAGATCGTGAAGGCGACCATCGCTGCGGATGCTTAAACCCTCGCCCCGCTAAGCGGGGAGAGGGTGGCGAGCGGTAGCGAGCCGGGTGAGGGGCTTTTCTCCGCATCCCTGACATGCCCCTCACCCCGACCCTCTCCCCGCAAGCGGGGAGAGGGAGAAGAACCATGCTCACCTCGCTCTTCGATTTCGAGCTGCCGGCGGACCGCATTGCGCTGCGGCCGGCGTCACCGCGCGATGCCGCGCGGCTGATGGTGGTACGTCCGGGCGAAACGCCGGAGACGCAAGACCGGATCGTGCGCGACCTGCCGGAGCTTCTGCGCGCGGGCGATGCGCTGGTCGTTAACGACACCAAGGTTATCCCGGCACGGCTGTTCGGCCGCCGCATCGGCCGCGGCGAGGAACCCAAGATCGAGGCAATGCTGCACAAGCGGCTCGACGGCTCGCGCTGGCTGGCCTTTGTCAGACCGGCCAAGCGGCTGCAAACGGGTGACACCGTGCGTTTTGGGGATGAGGGCAAGGTCTGCTTTCTCGGCCAGCTCGACGCCACGGTCGAGCACAAGGGCGAGAGCGGCGAGGTGACTTTGGCCTTTGTATTTCATGGCGCGGTGCTGGACCAGGCGATCGCCGAGCGCGGCGCGCTGCCGTTGCCGCCCTATATCGCCGGCAAGCGCGCAGCCGACGAGCGCGATGCGACCGATTATCAGACCATGTTCGCGGACGAAGAAGGCTCGGTGGCGGCGCCGACCGCGGCGCTGCACTTCACGCCGGATCTTGTAACGCGGCTGCAGGCGGCCGGCATCGCGCTGCACCGGGTGACGCTGCATGTCGGCGCCGGCACCTTCCTGCCGGTCAAGGCGGAGGACACCGCTACGCACAAAATGCATGCCGAATGGGGCGAGATCGACGAGGCGACGGCGGCGGCGCTGAACGAGGCGCGGGCACGGGGCGGCCGGCTGGTGCCGGTCGGGACCACGGCTTTGCGGCTTCTCGAAAGCGCCGCCGACGAGGCGGGCAGGGTGCGGACGTTTC
Organism: Pseudorhodoplanes sp.; assembly: GCF_059499825.1. Taxonomy (NCBI): domain Bacteria; kingdom Pseudomonadati; phylum Pseudomonadota; class Alphaproteobacteria; order Hyphomicrobiales; genus Pseudorhodoplanes; species Pseudorhodoplanes sp. The sequence goes on along the minus strand of NZ_JCABZI010000019.1, from coordinate 75,702 downwards.
GCGGCGACACCGATATCTTCATCACGCCGGGCTATCGTTTCCGCGCGACAGACCTGCTGATGACCAATTTCCACCTGCCGCGCTCGACCCTGTTCATGCTGGTCTCCGCGTTCTCGGGTCTCGACACCATGCAGCGGGCCTATGCCCATGCCATTGCGACAGGCTATCGCTTCTATTCCTATGGCGACGCCTGCCTGTTACACCGCGCCCAATGACCAAGCCGTTTTCCTTCCACCTGATCGCCACCGACGGCGCAGCACGCGCCGGCGAGGTCGAGACCGCGCATGGCCGGATCGCGACGCCAGCCTTCATGCCGGTCGGCACCCAGGCGACGGTGAAAGCGGTCACGACCGACGATGTCGCGCGAACCGGCGCGGATATCCTGCTTGCGAATACCTACCATCTGATGCTGCGGCCGGGCGCGGAACGGGTGGCGGCCCTGGGCGGCCTGCACTCGTTCATGAACTGGCACAAGCCGATCCTCACCGATTCCGGCGGCTTCCAGGTGATGTCGCTGTCACAGCTTCGCAAACTCGACGAGAAAGCGGTGACCTTCCGTTCGCATCTCGACGGGTCGATGTACGAACTCTCGCCCGAGCGCGCGGTCGAGATCCAGCGGCTGCTCGGCTCCGATATCTCGATGCAGCTCGACGAATGCCTGCGGTTGCCGGCGAAGCGCGAGGAGATCGATCGCGCGATGCAATTGTCGCTGCGCTGGGCAGAGCGATCGAAGCGCGCATTCGAAGGGGCGAAACCGGGTTACGCGCTGTTCGGGATCGTGCAGGGCGGCGACGATCCGGACCTTCGGGTCGAAAGCACGCGTGCACTGGTCGGCATGGATTTCCAGGGCTATGCCATCGGCGGGCTCGCGGTCGGCGAGCCGCAGGCGGTGATGCTGTCGATGATCGACATCGTCGCACCGGAATTGCCGGCCGACCGGCCGCGCTACCTCATGGGTGTCGGCACCCCCGACGATCTGATCGAGGCGGTCTGGCGCGGCATCGACATGTTCGATTGCGTGATGCCGACCAGGAACGGCCGCCACGGGCTCGCCTTCACCCGGCACGGGCCGGTCAATCTCAAGAATGCGCGGCATGCCGACGATCCGCGTCCGCTGGACGAGCGGAGCTCCGACATCGCGACGCGGACCTATTCGCGCGCCTATCTGCATCATCTGATCAAGGCCAACGAGACACTCGGCGCGATGCTGCTGACCCAGGTCAATCTGGCTTATTACCAGACGCTGATGCGTGGCGCGCGCGAGGCGATCGCGGCCAGGACTTTCGGCGCGTATCGGGAGCGGGTGAAGCGCGGCTGGGCCGCAGGCGATATCCCGCCACGTTAAAGAGGTCGCGCCGTTCGTTCGCTCTCAGCCGCTCAAAGTTTGCGGTAGATTTCCCCGATCTGCCGTCGAAACCAGGCATGCTTGGAGTCGCGCTCGTTTCTGATGTGCCAAACCATGCTCGTGGTGATCGCGCCGACATCAAGCGGCACCGGCCGCTTGACCAATCCAAACGACCGTTCGAACGCACTCGACGCTAGCTCGGTGAAGACGCCGATCATGTCGCTTCGGGACAGGAGTTCAGGCACCGCCGTGAAGTTCGTTACAGAGACCAGCGGCTCGCGACGAAGGTTGAAGCGCGATAGCAGTTCGTCGAAGATTGCGGTACGCGCGCCTGTCGCGCTGACAATCAGATGTGGATAGCTCAACACTGAATCTATGTTGAACTGTTTGCGCGCTCTTGCCAGCGGATGCTCGCGGCGGAACACGCAGAACAGGCTCTCTTCGTGCAACCGCTCCGTTTTCAGGTGAGGCGGCTTTTCATCGTACCACGCCAGCGCGAGGTCGGTCTGGTCGTCGTCTAACAGCGCCAGTGCGGCTTTGCGGTCGGCGGTCACGACATGAAGCGACATGCTCGGCGCATTCTGCCGCATCCGATCAAACAATGCAGGTACGATGGCCAGACTAAGCCGGTCCGGCACAGACAGGCGGAATGTTCCGGTTGCGAAAGCAGGGTCAAAGGTTTGATCGTCGCCGAGGCATCGTCCGATGGTTTCGATGGCCTCGCGCAGCGGCTGCCGAATTGCCTCGGCGCGAGGCGTCAGCACTAGGCCGCCCTTGGGACCGCGGACCAGAAGGTCGTCGCCAAGCACGGTCCGCAGCCTGCGCAACGCATTGCTGATCGCGGGCTGCGAGCGGCGCAGGATGTCCGCCGAGCGTGTGACGTTGCGCTCGGTGATAAGCGTATCGAGCACCCGTAACAGGTTGAAATCGAGGTTGTTGAGGTTCAAAAACATTCACCCCATGAATGAAGGTGATTGATACTATAAATTTTTAAAATGGGGAAGCGTCCCTATCCTGCAGTCTGAAGTCCGGTTCAACGGACCCGAAGGGAGGACGTGATGCTTTCAAGGCGCTTGTTTTTGAATGGCGCGTTGGGCGCCGGTGCTGTCTTGGCTTCGGCGCAGACGACGGCAGTTTCAGCGCAGGTCGCACGACCGCAGCAGAAGCGAATGATCGTCGATTCCCAGGTTCACATTTGGCAAGGCAATACACCCGAACATCCGTGGGTTCCGGGTTCGACGGCGCAAATGCCGGAGCCATTCACCATCGAAAAGCTGATCGCTGCGATGGACGAGGCAGGTGTCGACCGTGCGGTGATCGTCCCGCCGAGCTGGGTCGGAGACCGCCTCGACTATGCGCTGGAAGCCGCCAAGCGATATCCGCAAAGACTTGGCGTCATGGGCCGGCTGCCGCTCAAGACACCGCAGTCGCCGGACGATCTTGCGCGCTGGAGGGCGCAGCCGGGGATGCTCGGCATCAGGCTCACATTTCTGGGTCCGGCAGCCGGGATGCTGACCGACGGGTCGACGGACTGGCTCTGGCCGGCCGCGGAGAGGGCGGGCGTGCCGATCATGTTTCTGACCGCCGGCACGCTACCGTTATTCGGAACGATCGCCGAGCGGCACCCCAAGCTGACGCTGATCATCGATCATATGGGCATCTCGTCGCAGGTGGTCGCGCAAAAGAAGGTTCCGGAAGCGGTCGAAGCGGCGGCGGCTCTGGCCAAATATCCGAACGTGTCGGTAAAGCTCTCAGCGGCGCCGGCCTATTCGACGGAGTCTTATCCGTTCAAGGATATGCACGGGCATATTCAGCGGCTCTTCGACGCATATGGACCGCAGCGCAGTTACTGGGGGTCGGATGTGACCCAAGGCTTTGCCAAGGCCTCGTATCAGGAACGCATCGCACATTTCCTGCAGGAGCTGAAATTCCTCTCCGAGGACGACAAGGATTGGGTGATGGGACGTGCGATCCTTGCGCGGTTGAAATGGAAATAGCGACGTGGTGATGGGCGACGCGTGTGGCGCATCGGCCTGAAACGCTTCACTGACAGAAAATTCAACGGGGGGAGACCATGACCTACGCGGACAAGGGCAGCGATCCGAAACCTATGGTTCCGGCATTGCGCGGGTTCTACGAAAGCTTTGCAGAATTGTACTGGCCGCTCATTCGCGTCACCGCTGGTGCGATTCTTTTCACGCATGGTTGGCCCAAGGTCATGGCGGGCGTGCATGTCTTCGCGGCCAATAGTCTCGCCAAGCGGGGGATCGAGCCGGCGCTGTTCTGGGCCTATGTGGTCGTGCTGCTCGAAACGGTCGGAGCCGTGCTTATCATGCTGGGCCTCTTTACGCGCGCGGTGGCCGCGCTTCTGGTGGTCGAATTCATCGTCATCATTTTCGTGCAGATGCCGAACGGCTATTCGTGGGTCAACCGCGGATACGAATATCCGTTGTTCTGGGGCCTCATCTTTCTCGCGATGCTGTTGCGGGGGGGCGGTCCCTATTCGCTGGACCGCAAGCTCGGCCGGGAAATCTGAACCGCCGGGAATGCCGGGGCAGCTTTTCGGACTTGCCCTCGCGGCGCAAAGTCTGCTTCTTGGCGCCTGATTGGGAGGACTATGCCATGTGTAACAGAAACAATCCCGCGCGCTCTATCCGCACGGCGGGCCTTGTTGTCGCCGGGCTTGCTGCAATGCTGCTTGCCCCGTTGCCTGCTTATGCCCAGAGCAAATATCCGGACAAGCCGGTCAAGATCGTCCTGCCATTCGGCGCCGGCGGCGTTGCCGACATCACCACGCGGCTCGTGGCCGAGAAGCTCGGCGAGAAGCTTGGCCAGCGTTTCGTGGTCGAGAACAATCCGGGCGCGGGCGGCATCACCGCGGCCCGCGCTGTACTGAGCGCACCAGCCGACGGCTATACGCTCGCGGTGCTCAGCAACGGCACTGCGGTCAGCGTCGGCCTGTTCAAGGCGCTGCCCTTCGATCCGGTGAAGGATTTCGCGCCGGTTTCGGCCATGGGCTATTTCGACCTGATCCTCGTGACCAATGCCAACGGTCCCTACAAGACGCTCGGCGATTTCGTGAAGGCCGCGAAGGACAAGCCGGGCCAACTCAATATCGGCACCATCGCCGCCGGATCGAGCCAGAATCTCGGCGCCGAGTTGTTCAAGTCGGTGGCCGGCATCAATGCCGTGATCGTGCCGTTCAAGACCTCGGGCGACGTTCTGGTGGGGCTTGAGCGCAACGACATCCAGATGGCGACCGAGTTTTACGCCGCGTTGCGCGGCAGCCTTGACGCGAAGAAATTCATCCCGGTCGCGATTTCGGGCACGCAGCGCGGCGCGTATCTGCCCGATGCCCCGACCGCGAAGGAGGCGGGCGAGCCGAAATGGGAGGTGACGTCCTGGAACGCGATCTTTGCCCCGGCCGGTACGCCGCCAGACGTCATCGCCACCCTGAACAAGGCGTTGAATGAAGTGCTGGCCGATCCCGAGGTCAAGAAGAGGGCGCTCGAGCTCGGCATTGACGCGCGCGGCTCGACCCCGCAGGAGATCCAGGACCGCCTGAAGGAAGACATCGTGAAGTGGTCGGACGTGATTCAGAAGGCCGGGATCGAGAAGCGTTGATGACTGCGATCGACTTTGCGACACGGCGGAAGCCGTCCTTTCAGCTTCCGCCGGATGCGTGCGACGCGCACTGCCATGTCTTCGGACCAGGCAATGTGTTTCCGTATGCGCCGAACCGCCGCTACACGCCGGACGACGCGCCGAAGGAAATGCTCAAAGCGCTGCACGATCATCTCGGCATCAGCCGTGCGGTGATCGTGCAGGCGAGTTGTCACGGCAGCGACAACCGGGCCATGCTGGATGCGCTGGCATGGCGGCCGGAGCATTATCGCGGCGTCGCCATTCTCGACGGGAATACGCCCGGCACCGACATCCCCGTCATGCATCGCGCCGGTGTGCGCGGCGCGCGCTTCAACTTCGTCAAGCATCTCGGCGGCTCGCCGGACATGACGGTGTTTTCCAACATCCTGCGCCGCATCAAGCCGCTCGGCTGGCACGTGGTGCTGCATGTCGATGCGCCCGACATCATTCCGCTGTCGGACATGATGCGCGGCCTGACCTTGCCGTTCGTGATCGACCATATGGGCCGGGTGCCGGCCAAGGATGGCGTCGACCAGAAGCCGCTCGAAGCCTTGCTCGATCTGGCTAAGCTCGATCGCTGCTGGATCAAGGTCTCGGGCTCGGAGCGGATCGACATGCCGCCTTACGACAAGGCGATCCCGATCGCGCGGAAGATCGTGGAGGCGAGCCCCAGCCGCGTGCTGTGGGGTACGGATTTTCCGCATCCCAATTCCACCCACGAGGCCGACGAGGCCGACCTGGTCGACCTGCTGCCGAAGATCGCGCCCGATCCGGCGCAGCAGAAGGCACTGCTCGTGGACAATCCGGCGAAACTTTACGGGTATTGAGCCGGTCGGCGCCAAAGCGTGAAATTCGGGCTTGAATGCCGGCTTCAAGCGACGCTGCGCTGTCATCGCAGCAATGAAAAAGGGCTCACCGCTGAGGTGAGCCCCGAAATCCTTTTAAAGGTGGGTCGGCCCGTTGTCAGCTCTCACTGGGGACCGCAAGCGCGGTGCGAAATTCATATTCGCAACGATCGCAGGACCAGACATTGGCGATCCTGCCCTGTCCCAGAAATTCCGTAGCAGCGGCGGCAAAAAGCATATTGCCGCAAGATGGGCAGGCCGGCCGGCGAAAAACAGGGTATGCGATACGGGCCGGATCGCCGGATGTGTGCAGCATGACGGTCCTCCTCTCGTGTTACCCCTCCTCCAGAGGCTAGCGTGTATCGTGCGTTCGTGGCGGTTTCGCGACGCGAATTGGATTATGATCGCGCGATTTCGCGACAATCAGAATCGATTGCGATTGGTCCGGCGCTGAGATGACAGGAGAAAGACGTGCACGCCATTCAGGTTGCGCCGCAGCATCGGGACGTCGGTGCGTCGGCCGAACATAAAAAGCCGGGATGAGAGGGGCACGTGCCGGATTATCTGCCTTGGACCGCAAACGAACTGGGCCACGTCGAACGGGCGCTGAAGCGCTACAACTCCCTCGGACTTGAGGGCAGTTGCGATATCGACAAGGCCGGGGAGGGCATCGTGACCCTCTCGCAGATCGATGGCCGCGTTCCGGACGCTCCCATCGTCATCTTCGAGATCCACAAGCTGAAGCGCACCGACAGCGACCAGCGCGCGCATTGGGTGGTGCAGCTTCAGTCGGTCAGCGGCAGGAAGCAGGCGCTGACCCGGCATGGCTGCGTCTCCGCCGGCTCCGCGCTGTTCGCGCTGACGAAAGCGGAGAAGGACGCGCAGGCGGGCTTTGTCTCAAAGGACAGCTTCGACATGGCCGCGAATGCCTATTGGCTGAAACTGTGAGGCTGCGCGCGCTGTCCCGGGCGCATCTGTGCTGAGTGTATCTGTCCCGAGCGCATCTCATGCGGAGCCTGGGCAACATTGTCCGCATTATCGCCGGCGCACATCTTCAGCGCTGACGCGGGGTGAAGCGCGCGTCTCGTCCCAGTCCGGCGCGAAGCGCGCCTGATCCTACATCGCGGCGAAGTTCACGCTGGACCACACGGTCCAGATGCACAGCGCAACGATGCCTGACGAAATGACGATCTTGGTCGGCGTGCTGAGCCGCTCGAAACGATCCGCCAGCATTCCACCCTCCATGGTGTTAAGGGCCGGTACGGACTTCACGCACTGAGATTACCACGAGACCGGCCGGACGGCGATGGCCTCCGGTGAGACGCTACGGACTCGATCGTTACCGATGCATCCGTTTCCGGTCGCGTGTTTGGCGAAAGTTAAAGTCAAAGGACCGCAAGCAGGCGCCGGTCAGATGGCTTCATCCGGCCTTGATCCGGGCAAGGTGCGCACCCTGGATGCAACCCTCGCATTGCGACGAGCGGCGGTTGCTCGCTTCTGGACGTCGAAATCGCTTCTGTCAGGCCAAGCGGGCGAGGGGCAATCCAGCAGCGTCAGGCCTTGCCCTGCGCCGCCAGCAGTGCGTCGCGCTCCTTGGTCAGGCGCTCGAGCTCCTCGCTCTGCTGCGCGATCCGGTCCGAGGCCAGCGCCTCGTCGGCTGCGCCCGATCGCGCCGCGGCCTGCTCGATCAACTGCCGGATATTCTCGCGGACGATGGCGATGCGGCGGTCGAGTTCATCGAGGGACAGCGGGTCGGTCATGGTGGTGTCTTCTTGGCCGGGGCGTTCGCGGACATCGCTCCCACCGATCTAGGGGAAATCGGTGCCTGGGACAACCGGGCGGTCGGTTCCCGGGATTTGAGCATGTGGCGAAACTCGAAATTGTGGTGAGCCCGATGGGATTCGAACCCATGACCTACTGATTAAAAGTCAGTTGCTCTACCGACTGAGCTACAGGCTCCCAGAGCCACCCTGCAGGGAGGCCGGAAAGGCGGTACGGCGATTTCGGTTCAGGCCGCGCGCCTGCCGCGAACGGCGGGCCGAGACATAAGCCGTGTTGCCCTGCGGGACAATCAAAAACTGCCCCCGGACATCGGGGGTGGATAAACCGGTGCCGGACAAGGCGGCCTCGAAATACTGTCACCGAGCGCGGCTTCGGAAAACGAGGCGCTTTCATGCGTGGCGTGAGGCTAGGGAAAACCGAGTTTTACCCGCGCGGATCGAGGCCCGCACCGCAGGCCCTGCGCGCGCCCCATCCCGCGGTTGCCCCTGAGGCGGCGGCAGGATTAACTGGCCGCCAAATCCCGCCATTCGGACCGGAGCCCGCCGCCATGCCGATCGTGAACCGTATTGCCGAGTTCCATCCCGAAATCACGGCCTGGCGGCGGGATCTGCATGCCAATCCGGAACTTCTGTTCGACGTCCACCGGACCGCTGGCTCGGTGGCCGAAAAGCTCAAGGCCTTCGGCTGCGACGAGGTGGTGCCCGGGATCGGCCGCACCGGCGTCGTCGGCGTGATCACGGGGCGCAAGGAGGCCGCCGGCGGCCGCGCCAGGGTGATCGGTCTGCGCGCCGACATGGACGCGCTACCGATCGAGGAGGCAACCGGGCTGCCCTACAAGTCGACGGTGCCGGGGAAGATGCATGCCTGCGGCCATGACGGACACACCGCGATGCTGCTCGGGGCCGCCAAGTATCTCGCCGAGACCCGCAACTTCGCCGGCACCGCGGTGGTGATCTTCCAGCCGGCCGAGGAGGGCGGCGGCGGCGGCAAGGAAATGGTCAAGGACGGCATGATGGACCGCTTCGGGATCGAGGAGGTCTACGGCATGCACAATTATCCCGGGATGCCGGTCGGCCAGTTCGGCATGCGGGTCGGGCCGATGATGGCGGCGGCCGACTATGTGTCGATCGAGATCGAGGGCAAGGGCGCGCATGCGGCGCGGCCGCATCTGGGCATCGATCCGATCCTGGTCGGCGCGCAGATGGTCAACCAACTGCAGTCGATCGTGTCGCGCAATGTCGACCCTCTCGAAGCCGGCGTGGTCTCGATCTGCGTGTTCCAGGCGGGCACGACGAACAACGTGATCCCGCAGACGGCGAAGCTCGCCGGCACCATCCGCAGCCTGACCGACGCGGTGCGCGACCAGCTCGAGACAAGGGTGAAGGAGATCTGCGAGGGCGTCGCCAAGCTGCACGGCGCGACCGCGCGCATCCGCTATCACCGCGGCTATCCGGTGACGGTGAACCATGCCGAACAGACCGCGTTCGCGGCGCAGGTCGCCTCCGAGATCGCCGGCGGCGATCGGGTCAACGACGATCTGCCGCCGATGATGGGCGCGGAGGATTTCTCCTACATGCTGAATGCGCGGCCGGGCGCCTTCATCTTCGTCGGCAACGGGGAGAACAGCGCCGGGCTTCACCATCCGGCCTACGACTTCAACGACGACGTCATCCCGCTCGGGTCGAGCTATTGGGTGCGACTGGTCGAGAAGGCGATGCCGGCATAACGGAGCCGCGCGCCGGAGCCACGAACGCGGTTCATTCCCGCAAGCGGAAATCCAGAAAGCGCGGATGTGATCCTTGGTCCCCGCTTTGCGGGGACCAACAGGCTGACTTACTGCACCGTCTCCGGCTGCTTCTCGCCCTGACCTGCGGCCTGTACCTCGGCGATGGCGCTGGCGATCGCCGGCGCCTGCGCCGCAATTGCCGCGGGACGCCGGCGCAGAGCCGCCAGCATCTGCGGCTGCAGCTCGTTCCAGAACGCGAATTCGTTGATCCGCCGGCCCTCGATCGCAGCCAGCATCGCGCCGGACAAGAACGGCAGGCTCTGCACCACCAGCACGAAGGCGAACAGGTAGATTTCGGTGATGTGCAGCGGATTGTTCGCAACCAGCACGATGGCGCCGATGATCAGCAGCGAGCCGAGCACCAGCTCCCAGAAGCCGTCGAACTGAACCGGCTTGCGGGCGCGGTTGCCCTTGGCGGTGCGCTTGAACGGCAGGTGATCCTTGACCAGGCCGTCGACAACAGCGTGCGCGACCGTCAGCTGCAACGACATCGCGGCAAATACCGCACCCAGCATCTGCTTCTTCGGGATTGCGACGCGCAGACGGTACAGCACGGCGAAATGCAGGATGGTGACGGCGAAGGACGCCAGGATCGGGATGGTGAGAACCTTGGCCGGAATGCCGATTTCGGCAAAGGCCACGACCGGCACCCAGAGCAGGTTGGCCAGCGCGACGACGACGCCGAGCGCTTCGGCGCCCATCCAGCTCAGCCAGCCGAACAGGAACGCGTGCTTCTGCTCGCGGTTCAGGCTCGAGACGCCGGGCAGGAAACGCCGCCAATGCTTCTTGACGATCTGGCAGCCGCCATACGCCCAGCGATGGCGCTGCTTCTTGTAGGCGCCGAAGGTGTCCGGCAGCAGGCCGAAGCCGTAGCGGCGGTTGGTGTAATGCGTGGTCCAGCCGAGTTCGAGCATGGTCAGCCCGAGATCGGTATCCTCGCAGATGGTGTCGCTCGACCAGTTGCCGGCCGCATGCAGCGCCGCGCGGCGCATCAGGCACATCGTGCCATGCACCACGATCGCGTTCTTCTCGTTGCGTTCGACCATGCCGATGTCGAAGAAGCCGGAATATTCGCCGGCCATGGCGTAATGCATAATGGAGCGGTCGCCGTCGCGATGCTCCTGCGGGGCCTGAACCAGACCGACCTTCGGATCGGCGAAAGCAGGGACGAGATCCGAGAGCCAGCCCGGCGCCACCACGTAGTCGGCGTCGATGATGCCGATGATCTCCGCATCCGGCGCGGTGCGCTCAAGCGCAATGCGCAGCGCACCGGCCTTGAAGCCTTCGACCTTGTCTTCGCGCAAAAAGATGAAGCGCTCGCCCAGCGTCTTGCAATGCTCTTCGACCGGCTCCCAGTAATAGGGCTCCGGCGTATTGTTGATGATGACGATGCATTCGAAATTCGGATAGTTCAGCCCCGCCACGGCATCGAGCGTAGCTTTCAGCATCTCCGGCTCTTCCTTGTAGGCCGGGATATGGATCGACACCTTCGGCGTATCGGCCTGCGCCTCAGGCGCCAGCGGTGGCGACATGACCTGAAGCAGACGGCGCGGCTTGCGGCCGAAGGCGATGGCGGCGATTTCCTCGATGCGCGTCATCGCGATCAGCACCAGCGGCACCAGCAGCACGACGCCAATGCCAAGCGCCACCACTTCGCCCCAGACGAAATAGTGACCGTTCCAGAACGCGAACACGCCGGCAAACCAGGCGCCGACGACATTGGCGGCGACCGCCAGAACGCCGGCCTCGGTCAGGGTGACGCTCATGGCCAGGAGCGGCAGCGAGAACAGCACGCCCAGCAGCAGGGCGAGCAGCGCGAGCTTGCGGAATTCGGGATCGGTGATCGTGCCGCTCCACGCAAATTTCTGCTCGCCGGCACTGTTGAACAGACCCCAATAGGCGCCGACGCTGCCTTCGGAGATCTTCCACGGCTGATCCAGCGCCTCAATGATGTTGTAGTCGATGCCGATGGCGTTGGCCCGCGCCACGAAATCGCGGATGATGTGCGCCTGCTCGAAATAGCCCGGCTGGGCGAGCTTGAAATTGTAGCCGGCGCTCGGCCAGCCGAATTCGGCGATCACGATGCGCTTGCCGGGATACATCTGGCGGAGCTGGTGGTAGCCGCCGATCGCGGCATCGACCGCGGACTGGTCTGGTGCGCCTTCCCAATAGGGCAGGATGTGGACGGCGATGTAATCGACCGCGGCGACCAGTTCGGGATGGTCGCGCCATACGCTCCAGATTTCACCGGTCGTGACCGGGACCGACACCTGACGCTTGACGTCCCGGATTGCCTTGATCAGGCGGCCGACATTGATGCGTTCCTTGACGCGGGTTTCTTCGGCCTTGGAGACCTGGGCCGCGGCACGCGCCAGTTCGACTTCCTCCGGCGACAACGTCTCGTTGTCGAACATGATGGTCTCGCCGCGATAGATCGCTTCGTTGGCGAGCACGAGGCCGTCGAGGTTCGAATTCCGGCGGGCGATGTCAATGACTGCATTCAGCTCGGCGGTATTCCGCGCGCGTTCGGCCATCCGTTCCCGGTAGCGGCGACCGTTCGTCGCATCCGGGCCTTTGCCCTGCCATTCGGCGGCGTCGAGGCTGCCACCAAGCCAGGCGCCCGCAGTGACGCGCAGCCCCGACGAGGCGGCGATCTGCGGGACCATTTCCAGGCCCTTGGTCGAGGAATAGGTACGGATCGCGCGGGTGTGTGGCGCGAGCTTTTGAAGGTCGGAGCGGATCTCGGAAATCCCGACGGTCTTCTCGGGATGCTTGCCGTAGGACACGCTGGCCAGCGGGCCATCGATGTCCGGCGCTGAGACTCGCTTTTCGGATAAAGCCCACAAACCCGCATGCACGCAGGTTACGAGCGCGACGACCACCGCGACCAGGCGCATAGAACGCGAAACCAAACGGGGCTGGGTGAAGGATGCTGTCCCGTCCCCTGGAACAGCGACCTGCTACGACAGTCAAATAGCTCAGGTGAGCCAGATTTTCAATCGCATCGCGGCATGGCGAATTGATGACGTGTAGACGCCGTTTCGCCAACCTTAAACGCCGCTACTGCGTTGTGGTTCCTGTCTGAGGCGTTGTCGCCGCAGCGGAAGGAGCAGGAGGCGATGCAGGATTAACCCAGCATGAATGGACGCGGTTCAGGATGTTTTCCTGCGCCTTGGCATCGACGATCGGTCCCTGCATCACCACGCAACGGAAGGCCGCCTGGATATGTCCGCCGGGACAGCCGAACCGATCATACAGGTCCATGTGGCGGAAGGCCGTATCGAGATCGTCCTGAAACAGGCGGTGAACCACGCGGCGGCCGACCCAGACGCATTCCGGATTTCCGGCCGGGCCAGTCATCTGTTTTGAGACTTCCGAGAGATCGTTCAGCCGTTGCGCGTCTTTCTTGGCCTGTTCGGCGGCTTGCTGCTTCGCCTTGTCGGCCTGTTCGTTCTGGGCGAGGGCCGGCGTGGCGCCGAGGAGCAGGGCAAGGCAGAGAGCTGGCGCGACGGTCAAGGGGCGGGGCATGATGGCTGAATACTCTGGCGCGTTTAGCGCAATGTGGGTGTTAAGAGCTGCAGTTTACATCGGATTCCGTCCGCAATGCGGCCTTGCACCGATGGAAGGAGATTTCCGCCTTTCACAGCTTTTGTCCAGCATGCACGTGACATCGCATCGCGGTGACATTTGGCGCGCACCGGTGTTCGTGCGAAAGGGCGGGCCGAGATCTGGGCGAGCACGGACGACGACTCCTGATGAATGAACGCACGTTAACCCGGCCGCTGCTTCCGGCGATTTTCCTTGTCGTGGTGGCGATCCTTATCGCCCTGGTATGGTGGTGGCTCGGCCGGCCGGTCGCGATGCCGAGCGCGAGCGGCGCCGGAGACAAACTCCAATGTCTCTCCTACGCTCCCTTCCGCGGCAATCAGTCGCCGCTGCGGGCGGATACCTACATTGCCGCCGCGCAGATCGAGGACGACCTGGTGCGGCTCAAGTCGCTCACTGACTGTATCCGCACCTATTCGATCGAGCATGGGCTCGAGCAGGTGCCGGAGATCGCACGGCGAGTCGGTCTGAAGGTCATCCAGGGTCTGTGGCTGTCCAGCCATGCCGACAAGAACCGCCAGCAGGTGGAGACCATCGTCCGGCTGACCAAGGAATTCCCGGACGTGATCCAGTCGGTGGTGGTCGGCAACGAGGTGCTGCTGCGGGGTGAATTGTCGGCCGACAACGTCGCCGCCTTCCTGCGCGAGGTGAAGAGCCGGACCGGCGTCCCCGTCACCTATGCCGATGTCTGGGAGTTCTGGCTGCGCAACCGCGACCTCGCTTCCGCCGTCGATTTCGTGACCATCCACATCCTCCCGTACTGGGAGGACTTCCCGATCCCGGCCACGGCTGCGGCTGCTCACGTCGAATCGATCCGCGAGCGGATGGCGGCGGCCTTTCCCGGCAAAGAGATCCTGATCGGCGAGACCGGCTGGCCGAGCGCGGGCCGGATGCGGGAAGGGGCGTTGCCATCGCTGGTCAACCAGGCGCTGGTCCTGCAGGAAGTTCTCGCCGTCGCCAACCGCAAGGGCTACCGGGTCAACGTGATCGAGGCCTTCGACCAGCCCTGGAAGCGAAGGCTCGAAGGCACGGTCGGCGGCTATTGGGGCTTGCTGGACGACGCCACCCGGCAGGCGAAATTCGGATGGGGCCAGCCGGTCTCCAATCATCCGCTCTGGCGACAGCAGGCCGCGGCCGGAGTCGCATTCGCGGCGCTGGTCTTTGGTGTGGCGCTGTGGGGCAGGCGCCGGGATGTGTCGGTGTCGCGCTGGGTCGCGGTCGCGGCCATCGCACTGGCCGGCGGCGCCATGATCGGCTTGGCGGCCGAACTGGCGATCTATGAGAGCCTCGGGATCGGCGGCTGGCTGCGATCCGCGGCTCTGCTCGCCTTGGCTGCTCTGACGCCGCTGGCTCTGGCCTTCGTGCTGGTGCGGGACGGACGGTTGCCATCCTTTGCCGACGTCCTGGCAAGACGCGAGGGGCCGGCCCTGTCCGGGGCCGAATGGATGGCGGGCCTGCTGGCGGTCGCGACCACGGTGATGGCGGTGCAGGTCGCGTTGGGGCTGGTGTTCGACCCGCGCTACAAGGACTTTCCGTTCGCGCCGCTGACCGCGTCGATCGTTCCGGTCGCGGTGCTGACGCTCTGGTCCCGCACCGGCGCCTCGGGGCAGGGGCTTGCCGAGCGTCTGGCCGCGACCACGCTGGCATTGTCGGCGGTCTATATCTTCTTCAACGAGAGTGTCGCGAACTGGCAGTCGGTCTGGCTGTGCCTGCTGCTGCTGCTCCTGGCGCTCAGTCTTGTTCGGTTTCGCTTCGCAGCGGCCGCGCGAAACTGAGGATCAGCAAGGCGGCCGCCAACGCTGCCAGACCGACATTATAAAGAACGACGCCGAACGCGGCGGCGGCCAGGCCAAGCGCGAAAACCGGCAGCGTCGGCCGCAACAGGTTGACGATCGCGGCGCCCAGCGCGACCCAGCCGAACACCGAATGATTGAACAGGGTCATCACCAATTGGCGGGTGGCGCACAGCCAGGTCTGGGACCCGGCCTGACAGGCGAGTCCGACGCTTGACGTCTCGATGGCGAGATAACGTAGATAAAGCGCATAGCCGAGCGAGATCAGGCCAAGCGCGATCAGCCAGCTGGTCTGGCGCGCGGTCGGGGCGAAGAGCGTGCGGGCGGTCATGTCCAGACTATGCCCAACCGGCCGCTGCCGGACAACCTGGTGCGCAGCAGCTAGCGCAACGCCAGACGCTGCCCCTCGAACATGGTCGGCTGGCACGACAGCCCCGCGCCGGCCAATGCCGCGCAAAGTCTGGCGGCTGCGGCGGCGTTGCCGATCGGTCCGACCACCAGCCGCAACTCGACCTGTCCGGCGCGGCCGTCACGCACGGCGATCAGCGGCCGCAAGCCGTCCAGCAGCACGGCGTGGTTGCGGCTGGCGCGGTCCCACGCGCTCCGCAGCCCGGCGAGTGTCGGTGCGCCTCCGATATCGATTCCGAATTGCGATTTGGTCGAGACCGCGCCCGGCTGCTCCAGCGCGGCGGGGGCAGGCGCAGGCGCTGGGACTGGCGCCGCGGCCGGGGCTGGTGCCGGCGTGGTAGCCGGAGCGCTGGCGACCGGCATCGCGCCCGGCTCGTTCGGAACTGCGGCCACGGCTGCGGCTTCCGCTTCGGGCGGCCTGGCAGTGCTGGCGGCATTGGCGAGTTTGCCGATCGAGCCGGTTACGTCTTCGTAATTGCGCTCGAGAACGGTCATGCGCGCCAGCAGCCGATCCCGGTCCTCGGTGAGGTTACGGATCATTGCGGTCATACGCCGGGCATCGTCCAGCTCCCGCTGGCGCGCTGCAGCCTGCCGCTTCTCCTCTGCCGACGCTCCGGTCAACGCGGTATAGGCCGACAGCATGCGAACATGACCGGACTCGGTCCGTGTGGCGAACGCCACCAGCAGCAGGCAGGCCGCTGCCGCTCCACCCCAAAGGCTGAGGTGAAACAGCGGCCCAAATCCGGTGTCATCGCGTGCCTCCGGGGGGGCCGCAGGCGTACGGACGGTGCCGGACAGTCTTGGTTCGCTGCGAATCATTTGGAGAAACTGTAGCAGGAGCGGCCGTTGCTGGCCCGCCAGTGTTCCTGGCTGCCCGGCACAATCCGGCCCAGGTGTGAGAACATGCGGCGCCTGCCCAGTGGGAACCTTGCCGGACGCCGGTCCCGGAACGAGCGCCGCGCCGGGACGGCGGCTTTTCCGCGAGACCCCGCCGGGCTATGACGCGGACCTGAAACGGGGATCGCGATGGCGGAACGAACATGTCTGGCGGTGGTGCTTGCGGCGGGCGAGGGCACGCGCATGCGATCGTCGCTGCCCAAGGTGTTGCACCCGATCGGGAACGAGCCGCTGCTGGCGCATGTGCTGCGCGCGGTCGCTCGTGCCGGCGCCGCCGATTGCGTCGTGGTGGTCGGGCCGGACCATGACGCGGTGGCAAAGGAAGCTGCGCGAGTCTCTCCAAATGCATCGATTGCACGTCAATTGGAGCGGCTTGGCACCGCGCATGCGGTTCTGGCGGCGCGGGTCGCGCTGGAGCGTGGCTTCGATGACATCCTCGTGGTGTTTGCCGATACGCCTCTGGTGCGGCCGGAAACGCTGATGAAGCTTCGCGCCGCGCTCTCCGCCGGCGCGGCGGTTGCGGTTGCGGGATTCACGCCGGCCGATCCAACCGGCTACGGCCGTCTCATCGTTCAGGGCGGCAAGCTCGTCGCGATCCGCGAGCACAACGATGCGAGCGAGGCCGAACGCGCAATCGGCCTGTGCAATGGTGGCCTGATGGCGCTCGATGGCCGACAGGCGCTCGGTCTGCTCGATCGCATCGGCAATGCCAATGCCAAAAAGGAATTCTACCTGACCGACGCGGTCGCGCTCGCGAATGAGGCGGGCCTTCGGGCGGTCGCCGTCGAAGTCGAGGAGGACGATGTGAGAGGCATTAACACGAAGGCGCAGCTCGCCGAGACCGAAGCGGTGTTGCAGCAGCGGCTACGACAGGCGGCGCTCGATGCCGGCGTGACGATGATCGCGCCCGAGACCGTCTTTCTGTCGGCCGACACCGTGCTCGGACGCGATGTGACGATCGAGCCCTATGTCGTGTTCGGTCCCGGCGTGACGGTGGAGGCGAACGCGGTGATTCATTCGTTCTCGCATTTGACCGAGGCCCATATCGGCGAGGGCGCCCTGATCGGTCCGTTCGCGCGCCTTCGTCCCGGTGCGCGCATCGGCAAGGGCGCGAAGATCGGCAATTTCGTCGAGGTGAAGCAGGCGGAGTTCGCAGACGGCGCCAAGGCCAACCACCTCGCCTATATCGGCGACGCGCGCGTGGGCGAGGGCGCCAATATCGGTGCGGGCACCATCTTTTGTAACTACGACGGCGCCGGAAAGCACCGGACCGACGTCGGCAAGGGCGCTTTTGTCGGCTCGAATTCCTCTCTTGTCGCGCCGGTCAGCATCGGCGACGGCGCCTATATCGGTTCGGGTTCGGTCATTACCGAGTCGGTGCCGCGGGATTCGCTTGCGCTCGGACGGGTCCGGCAGGTCATTAAGGAAGGCTGGGCGTCACGCTTGCGCAGCCTGAAGGCGGCGGGCAAGAAGGGCGGCAGTTGAGCGTCTTCCCGCCGCGCTCGATCCCGGTTACAGGCCGAAACGCATTGTGATTTCCGCGGTCAGGCGGATGCGGTTCTAACGGCGGCGGGGTATCGAGACTCAAATCTCGGCGGGGGATCGGCACGGTATGTGCGGCATTGTCGGAATTCTCGGGCGTGAGCCGGTCGCGGGCCAGCTCGTCGACGCCCTGAAGCGGCTGGAATATCGCGGCTACGATTCGGCCGGCATCGCCACGGTCGAGAACGGGCATCTCGAACGCCGGCGCGCCGAAGGCAAGCTCCGCAATCTGCAGGACCGGCTCAGCCGCGAACCGCTCTCAGGCCTGGCCGGCATCGGCCATACCCGCTGGGCGACCCACGGCAAGCCGACCGAAAACAACGCCCATCCCCATGCCACCGAGCGCCTCGCGGTGGTCCATAACGGCATCATCGAGAATTTCCGCGAGCTGCGCGAGCAACTCGAAAAAGAGGGCGCGCGTTTCGGCACCGAGACCGACACCGAAGTGGTGGCGCATCTCGTCACGGAAGAAATGAAGAAGGGCAAGTCGCCGGTCGATGCGGTGCGGGCGGCGCTTCCGCGGCTGCGCGGCGCCTTTGCCCTGGCCTTCATCTTCGCGGGCGAAGACGATCTGATGATCGGGGCGCGCAAGGGATCGCCGCTGGCGGTCGGACATGGCGCGGAGGAGATGTATCTGGGCTCCGATGCGCTCGCGCTGGCCCCCTTCACCGACACCATTTCCTATCTCGAGGAAGGCGACTGGGCCGTGATCCGGCGCGGCAGCGTGCAGATCTTCAACGAGGCCGGCGAACCGGTGACGCGGCCGGTCATCAAGACCACCGGCTCGGCGTTTCTGGTCGACAAGGGCAACCATCGCCATTTCATGGCGAAGGAGATTCACGAACAGCCCGAAGTGGTCGCGCACACGCTCGCGCATTATCTCGACATGGCGAAGGAATGCGTCACGCTTCCGGGTAAATTGCCGTTCGACTTCAAGACCCTCGACCGGGTGTCGATCTCGGCCTGCGGCACCGCGTATTATGCCGGGCTGGTGGCAAAATACTGGTTCGAACGCTATGCGCGCCTGCCGGTCGAAATCGATGTCGCGTCAGAATTCCGCTACCGGGAAGCGCCGCTGCGCAAGGGCGATCTCACCATCGTCGTGTCGCAGTCGGGCGAGACCGCCGACACGCTCGCGTCGCTGCGCTACGCCAAGGAGCAAGGGCAGTCGGTGCTGGCGGTCGTCAACGTCCAGACGTCGACCATCGCGCGCGAAAGCAGCGTCATCATGCCGACGCTGGCGGGGCCGGAAATCGGCGTCGCCTCCACCAAGGCCTTCACCTGCCAGCTCGCGGTTCTGGCGTGTCTTGCCATTGCAGCGGGGCGCGCGCGCGGTGTGCTCAGCGAGAGCGAAGAGCGCAAGCTGGTGCGGGCGCTGATCGAGGTGCCGCGGCAGATGAACGAGACGTTGAAGCTCGAAGGTGAAATCGAATTGCTGGCGCGCGATCTCAGCAAGAGCCGCGATGTACTCTATCTCGGGCGCGGCACCAGCTATCCGCTGGCGCTCGAAGGCGCGCTCAAGCTGAAGGAAATCTCCTATATCCACGCCGAAGGCTATGCGGCCGGCGAACTCAAGCATGGACCGATTGCGCTGATCGACGAGACCATGCCGGTGATCGTGACCGCGCCGTATGACAGCGTGTTCGAAAAGACCGTCTCCAACATGCAGGAGGTGGCGGCCCGCGGCGGACGGATCATCCTGTTGACCGACGCGAGGGGGGCGGCCGAGGCGGCCATGCCGGGGGTGACAACGATCACCCTGCCGGATATGCCGAACTCGGTCACGCCGCTGGTCTACGCGCTGCCGGTGCAACTGCTGGCCTATTATGCGGCAGTGGCGCTCGGGACCGACATCGACCAGCCGCGCAACCTTGCGAAATCGGTGACGGTCGAATAATCCGCCTCGGTTCCGTCGCAAATCCCGGCGAACAGGCTATAAAGCGGTCCGCTGGAGCCGCCGCGAAGCCGCATGACCGAACAGAGCCCACCCCCTCCGGACATTGTAGAAACCGACCTGCCGCCGCAGGGCATCGGCGCGCGGCTGCGCAACTATTTTCTGACCGGGCTCGTGGTCGCCGGACCGCTTGCGATCACCGCCTGGCTGATCTCGGCTTTCGTCACCTGGGTCGACGACGCCGTACGTCCGCTGATCCCGGAATTGTATCGGCCCGAGACCTACCTGCCGTGGAAAATCCCGGGCTCCGGGCTGGTCATCGCGCTGATCGCCCTGACGCTGCTCGGATTCCTGACCGCGAACCTGGTCGGCCGCACGCTGGTTCAGCTCGGCGATCACCTGATCGACCGTATGCCCATCGTGCGTCCGATCTACAAGACGGTGAAGCAGGTCTTCCAGATGCTGTTCTCGAAATCGGGAACGAGCTTCCGGAAAGTGGGACTGGTGGAATTTCCCGCGCCCGGAATGTGGTCGCTGGTTTTCATCTCTCAGCCACCGAGCGAGGAGGTCGCCGGCCGCCTGCCGGGAGGCGACGACCATATCTCGGTATTCCTGCCCTGCACACCCAACCCGACAACCGGCTTCTACTTCTACGTCCCGCGGAAGGATATCATCGAACTTGAGATTCCCGTCGAACAGGCGGCGACCCTGATCATGTCGGCCGGCATGATCCAGCCTGGTGCGGCAAGCGCCACTGGAAACGGAGTCGCGGCCATGGCCGCCGCTGCGCGAATCGCGCAGACCGCGCGCGACGACAAGGCGAAGGAGCCTAGCGTGTAGGGCGTGCGTGTTTTCATCAACGGGGAGACGGGGCGATGAACTTCACTGAAGCAATTACATCCGGATTTCAAAACTACGCGAACTTCAACGGGCGCGCCCAGCGTTCGGCTTTCTGGTACTGGGTGTTGTTCACGTTTGTTGGGGGATTGATCACGGCTGGAATCGATACGGCGATCTTAGGCGCCGAGGGCTGGTCGCCGATCAATTCGCTGTTCAGTCTTGCGACCCTTATTCCCAGTCTTGCGGTCGGCGCGCGCCGGTTGCACGACATCGATCGCTCCGGCTGGTGGCAGCTGCTGCATTTCATCGTGCTGATCGGTACGATCGTGCTGATCGTGTGGTTCGCTTCGCGCGGGACGTCGGGACCCAATCGGTTCGGACCCAATCCGCTGGGCGAGTGATCATCCCGCGTCGATGAGCCGGATCGCGTCGTCGCGCTCGAACAGATAGAGCAGCACCCGCAATGCCTTGCCGCGCTCGCTTGCGAGCGCGGCATCGCGATTGAGGATCAGCCGCGCATCGTCGCGTGCGACCGGCAGCAGATGCCCGTGCACCTCGGCCGAGGCGATGCGAAAGGCCGGCATGCCGCTTTGTCTGGTGCCGAGGACATCGCCTTCACCGCGCAGTTTCAGGTCCTCCTCGGCGATGCGGAAGCCGTCCTCGGTTTCGCGCATGATCGCAAGACGCGCCTTGGCGGTCTCGCCGAGCGGCGCGCGATACAGGAGCAGGCAGGTCGACTTGCCATGGCCGCGGCCGATGCGGCCACGTAATTGATGAAGCTGCGCGAGGCCGAAGCGTTCGGCGTGCTCGATCACCATCACGGTCGCCTCCGGCACGTCGACGCCAACCTCGATCACCGTAGTCGAGACCAGCAATTGCGTCTCGCCGATGGAGAAGCGCCGCATGGCCTCGTCCTTCTCCGAGCCGCGCATCTGGCCGTGTACGAGATCGACCGCCTTGCCGAAGCGCTTGCCCAACGTCTTGAAGCGGTCTTCGGCGGCGGCGAGATCGCTGCTCTCCGATTCCTCCACCAGCGGACAGACCCAGTAGACCCGCTGCCCCTCCGTGAGCGCGCGGCCGACAGCATCGGTCACCTCCGCCAGCCGGTCGAGCGGAATGGTGCGGGTATCGATCGGCTGGCGACCGGCCGGCTTCTCGCGCAATTCCGAAATGTCCATGTCACCGAAATAGGTCAGCACCAGCGTGCGGGGGATCGGTGTTGCGGTGGTGACCAGCATGTCGACCGCTTCGCCCTTGTTCACCAGCGCAAGCCGCTGATGCACGCCGAACCGGTGCTGCTCGTCGACGATCGCCAAGGCCAGATCGCGGAACGCCACGTCGTCCTGGAACAGAGCATGGGTGCCGACCAGGACGTGGATATCGCCCGCCGCAAGTCTGGCGATGAGTTCGCTCCGGTCCTTGCCGCGTTCGCGCCCGGTCAGGATCGCGGCGCGGATGCCCAACGCCTCGGCGAGCGGGGCGATGGTGTTGAAATGCTGGCGCGCCAGGATTTCGGTCGGCGCCATCAGCGCCGCCTGCCGTCCGGTTTCGATCACGGCGGCGGCGGCGAGCAATGCGACCACGGTCTTGCCGGAGCCGACATCGCCCTGCAGCAGCCGCACCATCCGTTCCGGCTTGCCGAGGTCGGCGACGATCGCATCGAGGGCGCGCGCTTGCGACAGTGTCAGCGAGTAGGGGAGGGCTGCGATGATCGCGCGGCGCAGGTGGCCGTCGCCGGCATGCGCGCGGCCCGCGCGCTTGCGGTTATGCGCGCGCATCAGACCGAGTGCGAGCTGGCTTGCCAGAAGCTCGTCATAGGCCAGCCGCATGCGCGCCGGACCATCGGGCGCGAGGTCGTCCAGCTCGTGCGGCCTGTGCAGGGTGCGGAGCGCGGGACCGAAGGCCGGGAAACCGTTCTTGTCCTGAAAGGCCGGCTCCTGCCATTCCGGCAGCTCCGGCACCTTTGCAAGTGCCGCATCCATGGCCTTCACGATCATGTTCGCGGTAATGCCCTCGGTGAGCGGATAGACCGGCTCGATCATCGGCAAGGCGGCGAGACCTTTCTCGTCGACCACGCGATCCGGATGCACCATCTGCAGCATGCCGTCATAGAACGCGGTGGTGCCGGAGACGTATCGGGTTTCGCCTACCGGAAAGAGCTTCTCCAGATATTCCTTGCGGGCGCGGAAATAGGTGATGACCAGGTCGCCGGTCTCGTCGCTGGCATAGATCAGATGCGGAGCGCGGTCGCGGCCTGGCGGAGCGGGACGGTGGCGGTCGACCGTGACCTTCACGGTCACCACCGCGCCGGGCTCGACCTCTCGCAGCTTGGGGCGCGCACGCCGGTCGATCGCGCTGCCGGGCAGATGGAACAGGAGGTCGACGATTCGCGGTTCGTCATCGCGGCCGAGCAGGCGCCGATACAGCTTTTCCAGCTTCGGGCCGATGCCCGGAAGCGCCGTGATGCCGGCGAAGAGTGGATCGAGCAGGGTCGGCCGCATGGCAGAGCAGTATCACAGCCGGGCGGACAGAGCCGCTACATCGGCTTTTTTCGGACGCGCGATCGTTCCGAAACCGGTTTCCACTTTTCGGGATCGCGCTTATATACGCCCGCCCGGCCCGTCCGGGCTTTTGGCGTTTTCAGGTTTTGGCATGACCGGATCGACACGATCGAGCGAAGGGTTGAACGAGCGGCAGCGGCGGCTGCTGTTCCGGTCCTGGCATCGCGGGATCCGGGAAACCGATCTGGTGCTTGGCCGTTTCGCCGATGCCCATATCGCCGATCTGTCCGATGCCGATCTGGATACCTATGAAAGGCTGCTCGACAACGTGCCCGACCACGATCTCTACGTCTGGGTGACCGGAGAGGCCACCATTCCCGACGAGCAGCGCTCCGATCTGCTCGACCGGATCATTCGTTTTCACAATACCGGCGACCGCTGATGATCCATTCGCCTGCCGAACTGATGAAATCCGGCAAGCCGGTGACCCTGTCGGGCGTCGCCGATGGCGCCGAAGGCCTGGTGATCGCGGACCTGGCCCGCGCGGTCGCGGCCGGTCGCGATGCTCCCGCCGTCAGCCTGCTGGTTGTGTGCCGCGACGGACAGCGTCTCGCCGCACTGGCCCGCGGGCTCGCTTTTTTCGCGCCGGAGATCGAGCGGCTGGAATTTCCTGCCTGGGACTGTCTGCCTTACGACCGGGTGTCGCCGCATGCCGGCGTGCTGGCGCAGCGCATGACCACGCTGTCGCGGCTCGCCAATGTCGAGGCCCGCGACAAGCCTGCGGTGGTGCTGACCACGGTCAACGCGATCCTGCAGCGCGTTCCGCCGCGCACGATGGTGATGGGCCAGTCGCTGTCGGCTGCACCCGGCAACGTGCTGCCGATGGAGCGGGTTGCGAGCTGGCTGGAACTGAACGGCTATACCCGCGCCTCGACGGTGCGCGAGCCGGGCGACTACGCGGTCCGCGGCGGCATCCTCGACCTGTATGCGCCGGGCATGGGCGAGCCGGTGCGGCTCGACTTTTTCGGCGACCAGATCGAAACCATCCGCGCCTTCGATCCGGAGACGCAGCGGACGCAGTACGATCTGCGCGCGCTCGATCTCGTGCCGGTGTCGGAATTCCAGCTCACGTCGGAGACGATCCGCAAGTTCCGGCTCGGCTATATGGCGGCGTTCGGCGCCGCCACCCGCGACGACCTGCTCTATGAGGCGGTGAGCGAAGGCCGCCGCTATCCCGGCATGGAGCATTGGCTGCCGCTGTTCCACGATCACATGGATACGCTGTTCGACTATCTCGACCGCACGCCGGTCGTCCTCGAACCGCTGGGCGATGATGTCGCGCATGAGCGCATCACCCAGATCGTGGACTATTACGACGCACGCAAGACCGTTCCGGATGGCGCGGGCGGCGTGCCGTACAAGCCGCTGCCGCCGGAGCGACTGTATTTCAGCGAGGAAGAATGGCGCGGTCAGCTTGCGCGCCTGAGGCTTGCGCGGATGACGCCGTTCGCCGTGCCGGACAGCGAGGGCGCGTCCGTCGTCGATATCGGCACCAAACAGGGACATAACTTCAGCGCCGAACGCGCTGAAGCCGATGCGAACGTGTTCGATGCCGTGGTCAAACATGTCGCCGCGTTACAGCGCGACCGCAAGCAGGTTGTGATCGCGCTCTGGAGTGACGGCGCGCGCGACCGCATGAGCCATGTGCTGCGCGATCACGGTCTCGCCAATCTGGTCAATGTCGGCTCGTGGCAGGAGGCGCTGGCGCGCCCGGTGACCGAGGTCGCGCTTGCGGTCCTCGGGCTCGAATCCGGCTTCGAGACGACGCAGGCCGCGATTATCGGCGAGCAGGATATTCTGGGCGACCGGCTGGTGCGGCCGCGCCGTGCATCGAAGAAGGCCGAGAACTTCATTGCCGAGGCGACCAGCCTGTCGGCCGGCGATCTGGTGGTCCATGTCGATCACGGCATCGGCCGCTTCATCGGCCTTTCGACCATCGAGGCGGCGGGCGCGCCGCATGATTGCCTCGAACTGCATTATGCGGGCGGCGACAAGCTGTATCTCCCGGT
Source organism: Pseudorhodoplanes sp. (assembly GCF_059499825.1). Classification (NCBI taxonomy): domain Bacteria; kingdom Pseudomonadati; phylum Pseudomonadota; class Alphaproteobacteria; order Hyphomicrobiales; genus Pseudorhodoplanes; species Pseudorhodoplanes sp. Next base: position 50,749 of record NZ_JCABZI010000019.1, on the reverse strand, counting down.
CGAAAATATCGAACTGTTGTCGCGCTACGGGTCGGAAGACCTCGAGGTCGAGCTCGACCGCCTCGGCGGTACCGGCTGGCAGACGCGCAAGGCGCGGATGAAGAACCGGATCCGCGAGATTGCGCATGAACTGATGAAGATCGCGGCCGAGCGCAAATTGCGCGAGGCGCAAAAGCTCACCGTGCCGCCGGGGATGTACGACGAATTCTGCGCCGGCTTTCCGTACGAGGAAACAGAGGATCAGCAGGCCGCGATCGATGCCGCTTTGGAGGATCTCGCGTCCGGCCGGCCGATGGACCGGCTGGTCTGCGGCGATGTCGGCTTCGGCAAGACCGAAGTGGCTTTGCGGGCCGCGTTCGTCGCGGCGATGAGCGGCAAGCAGGTGGCCGTCGTGGTGCCCACCACGTTGCTCGCGCGGCAGCATTACAAGACCTTCACCGAGCGCTTTCACGGTTTCCCGGTCAAGATCGGGCAGGCGTCACGGCTGGTCTCGTCCGCCGACCTGTCGGCGACCCGCAAGGCGCTGGCGGACGGCACGCTCGACATCGTCGTCGGCACCCATGCGCTGCTTGGCAAGAACGTGAAGTTCAACGATCTGGCGTTGGTGATCGTCGACGAGGAACAGCATTTCGGCGTCGCGCACAAAGAGAAGCTGAAGACGCTGCGCGCCGAAGTCCACATGCTGACGCTGACTGCGACCCCGATCCCGCGTACGTTGCAGCTTGCCCTGACCGGCGTGCGCGACCTTTCCCTGATTGCATCGCCGCCGGTGGATCGGCTGGCAGTGCGCACCTTCGTCTCGCCGTTTGACCCAATTGTTGTGCGCGAGGCGATCCTGCGTGAGCGCTATCGCGGCGGGCAATCGTTCTATGTCTGCCCGCGCATTGAGGATCTCGCCGGGGCCAAGGAATTCTTCGACAAGACCGTGCCGGAGGTGAAGGTGGCGGTGGCGCATGGCCAGATGCCGCCGACGGTGTTGGAAGACATCATGTCGGCTTTCTATGACGGCAAATTCGACGTGCTGATCTCCACCACCATCGTCGAATCCGGCCTCGACATCCCGACCGCCAATACGCTGATCGTGCACCGGGCCGATCGGTTCGGGCTGGCGCAGCTCTATCAGTTGCGCGGCCGGGTAGGGCGTTCGAAGATCCGCGCCTATTCGCTGTTCACGCTGCCGGCGGAGAAGCGCATCACCGCGCAGGCCGAGCGTCGTCTGAAGGTCCTGCAGTCGCTGGATACGCTCGGCGCCGGCTTCCAGCTTGCGTCGCACGATCTCGACATCCGCGGCGCCGGGAATCTTCTGGGCGAAGAGCAATCCGGTCACATCAAGGAAGTCGGGTTCGAATTGTATCAACAGATGCTGGAAGAGGCCGTCACCGCGCTGAAGGCCGGCATCACCGAGCCGATGGCGGATCAATGGTCGCCGCAGATCACGGTCGGCACGCCCGTGCTCATTCCCGAAGATTACGTTGCTGACCTGTCGGTGCGGCTCGGACTTTATCGCCGCATCGCGACGGTCGAGAACGAGCAGGAGATCGAAAGCTTCGCCGCCGAACTGGTCGACCGCTTCGGCCCGCTGCCGGAAGAGGTCAAGCATCTGTTGCAGATCGTGGTGATCAAGCTTCTGTCGAAGCGCGCCAATGTCGAGCGCATCGATACCGGCCAGAAGGGCGCGGTGCTGCAATTCCGCGACAACAGCTTCGCCAATCCGGAGGGCCTGATGCGCTATATCGCGGGTCAGGCGCCGATCGCGAAGGTGCGGCCGGACCAGAAGGTCGTTTTCCTCGACGATTGGCCGAAGCCGGTGCAGCGCCTGCTTGGCACGACGAAGATCCTGCGCAACCTGGTGAAGATCGCCGAGGGCAAGAAGGCGGCTTAGCCAGCCGCCTTCTGCTTCCGCTCGTCCGCAGCCTTTCGGATCACGCTGGCAAGCTGCTCCGGCGCCTGCGCGCCCGAAACCGCCATGGCGTTGTCGAAGATGAAGAACGGCACGCCCTGGATGCCAGCCGACTTCGCTTGCTCCACGCGCTGTGAGACGATGGCGAGATCGTCGTCCGACGCAAGCTTCTTCGCGGTCTCGATCTCGTCGAGCCCGACATCGGCGGCGGCCTTCGCCAGCACCGCCTTGTCGGACAGGTCGGCGCCTTCAGAGAAATACAACTCCATCAGCCGCTGCTTCATCTGTGGCGCCTTGCCGATCTGCTCGGCCCAGTGAATGAGGCGGTGACTGTCCGTGGTGTTCGGCTGCCGGCTCAGCTTGTCGATGGCATAGACCAGTCCATCCTGCGCTGCGGCGGCGGAGACGCGGGTGGCGATCTCCTTGTAGCGCTCGGGCGAACCGAATTTCGTGGTCAGATATTGTTCGCGGGAAATGCCTTCGGCCGGAATCCAGTCATTGAGGAAGTAAGGATGGTAGTGAACCTCGACCGGAATATCCGGATTGAGCGCGATCGCCTGTTCGAGCCGCTTCTTGCCGATGAAGCACCACGGGCACACGACGTCGGAGACGACATCGACGCGGATGGGATCAGTCGCTGCGGGATCGGTCATGCGCGGACCTGCCTTTTTTGCGAAAAGCCTGTCCGGGTGATGTAGGCCGCCCGCGACTAAGCCGCAACCGCGGCGGCGGTGATCCGCGCCAGCAGGGTTTCCGGCGTGTCGGTGGATTGCCACGCCGTCAGCGCAATCTCGGGCGCCACCGGACGCCGTCGTCCCGCCTGCAGCATCGTGTTGCGCAACACGCTGACCAGACGCTTGGCCACGGTCTGGGCCTGTCGCGGCGCGGTATCGGCGAACGTCACCAGGATCGATCCGTCGCGGTCCCGGCAGGCGAAGTCGGCACCGCGCACCAGCTTGGAAATCAGCCGCGCCGCGTCGTTCAGGGCGCGCGGGTCGGTATCCGGATCGAATGTCAGGCGCGCCACCGACAAGCCGCTGGAGCGGCGGCTGGCATCGCGAATGACGCGGTCGAGTTCGGCCATGAAGGCGGGCTCGTTCATCAATCCGGTCAGCGGATCGATGACGCCGTCCTTGACGAAGGCATCGAGCGCGCGGCGGAGCCGGGCCTCGAAGGCATGCAGCCGGACCAGCGGAAGGATCCGCGATACCAGACAGCCGGGTTCGTTCGCCGAAATGAGATGCGGCAGGCGCCGCGTATCGATGTTGCTCGGCCGCCCGATCAGTCCGACCGGAAGATCGCGGAAGCGCGAATCCTCGGCGATCACGGTCAGCAGCGCATCGACATTGTGCGGATAAAATCCGTCGCCGATGACGAGTCCGTCGGCATCGCGCGATTTCAGATAGCGCGCGGCAGCCTCGATGGTCAGCACGCCGATCACCCCGGTTCGCTCTCCGAGCGCGACCGACAGATGCGGATAGCAGCGTCCCCGGCCGGCGAGAATGACGGTCGCGTCCTCGAGCGGATCGTTGACGGCGGTGCGCGGTATCGGTTGCCCTGCCGACCGCGCGGCTTCGGCGCGGCGCAGCACGCTCGCATGCAGCGCGCGCACCCGCAGGACCGACAGCAGCCGCGCGGCAATTGCCTGCGGTGTTGCGTCCGCCGGCATCGCAAGCGCTTCGCGATAGGGCAGCGCATTGTCGCCGGCGGCGCAGGCGACAACCGGCACGATTGGCGTGCGGCGCGTGATGCTGCGCGTCAGGCTTTCGCCCAGCGCGGGATCGCTCGCGGCGTGACCGTCAGCCAGAACGATTGCGGACGGATCGGTGGCCTCGATCGCGGCGCGCGCCTGCGCGCACGACGCTTCGATCACCGGAAAGGCGCCGGCCTCGGATAAGGCTGCGATCAGATCCGGCGAACTGCGTTCGGCGATAACGACGACCGGTCCTTGCAACGACATGTCTGCGTCCCTGTGATGAGGCGCAGACGCTAGCGTGCCCGCCATTAATGCGTGGTCAACGCAAGGCCGCAAATTGTCATGCAGCGCGATCCCGGAACGCTGCCGACAGCAACGGGTTCATGCCCATCGTTTGAAGCATGTCGCGCATCGCCGCCGGATCGGCGGCATGTCCGGCCAGCCGGTGACCGGACAAGGCATGCGGAAGTGCGGCGACGACGCTATTGCTGTCGATTCCGCGCACCATCAATTGCAAATCGTTGATGGCGAAGCGGTAGCCGCCGACCGCAACGAGCCCCGCGGGCGCTGCGGTCACGACCAGTGACTGCTCCTCGGCAATCAAACGGCAAGAATAACCGGTATCGACGTAACCGCTGTTTCCGGCGGTCGCGGTAACCGTCTCGGAACCATATGGATCGAACGGAGCTGCGGCGAGCGCGCCCTGAATGCCGAGGGTGCCATTTGGCAGCAGCGTGACGTCCGCGCAATCCGGCCCGCCGGGTGCAATCGACAATGGACCGGTCGGCCAGGGCAGAGTCCGCCCGCCGGGAGAACGGCGTGCGGCAAGCAAGGCAGATTCGCCGAACGCGGCAACATCGACGAGCGTGACATCGAGATTCGTCCATTGTGCCGCGGCGGCAAACCGCTCGGGCGCGCGCCAGACCGAGATCACGCCATGGATTCCGGCGGGCTCGAGCCAGTCGCAGGCGCACAGCGCGGACAGCATTGCATCCGGCACAACAAGCGCATTGCAATGCTCGCGTTCGATCTGTTGCCGCAGCGTGACCGGATCGATCGGATGATGCAGGACGAGTGTACCGCCGCTCAAAAGCCACGGCACGAGGGCGGCAGATATCCCGGCACAGGATGTCGCCGGCAATGTCGACAGGATTACGGCATCAGGTCCGATCTCCGCGCGTTGACGAACGAGGCGCCCGGCGGTCAGCAATTGCGTCGTATTGCGCGCAACCGGAACGACGCCGCCGGAAGTGGTATCGAATGTGATCAGCGCGAACGGCGCGCCAGCGCTATCCTGAAACAGCACCGCGTCTGGATGCTCGTCGGCGGACGCCAGCAGATCGTCGAGCGGGACGATGCCGTCGGCGGCGGCGCAGCCAAATCCACACACTGCGCGGATCGGAAAGAGTTCGGCCGCAACCTCGAGTGCAAGCCCGCCGTGATCGAAGCCTGCCACATGGCCGCAGGTGACGATGGCGCGCGCACCGGATTCCGACAAACCCGCGACGCAATCGCTGCGCCGCCACAACAGCGGCAGCGGCGCGGCAATCATGCCGGCGCGCATGATCGCGAGCAGCGTCACGATGCTGGCCGCAGTGTTGGGCATCTGCAGGCCGACGACCGTGCCGGGTGCAAGCCCGATCTCGTGCAGTCGCGCGGCGATGGCGGCGACCGCACGCTCTGCCTGCGCGTAGGTGAAGCGGCGAGGGGCGTCGCCGGTCACGGATGCGATGTCCGGCGGATCGACCAGCGCCATTCCGTCGGGATTGCGGACGGCCTGCGCCTTGAGGATCGCGTCGAGCGAAGGGACTGCATTCGCGGGAACGGTCATGGGCATGGTTACGGGCCAGGCTTGTGCCACCAGGATTCCGGCAGGAAGCCAAACAGCGGCGTCACCTTGGGATGGTCCACACGAGTCCAGCGTGCCACCCATTGATCGGGCAGGTGGAACAGCGGCACGACATAGAAACCGGAGATCAATACCCGGTCGAGCGCGCGGACGGCGGATTCGAAGGTGTCGCGGTCGCGCGCGATCAGGAGTTGCGCGATCATGGCATCGATAGCCTTGCTCCTGGCGCCCATGTAGTTGCGCGTCCCGTCAACGTCGGCGGACGCGGATCCCCAATAGAAGCTTTGTTCGTTGCCGGGCGAAAGCGACTGATCCCAGCGATACGGCATCATATCGTAGTCATAGGTGAGTCGGCGCCGGTCGAATTGTACGGCGTCCACGCTCCTGACGGTTGCCGCGATCCCAATCCGCTTGAGGTCGCGGGCATAGGCGAGTGCGATTCGCTCATGGTCGCGGGTGCTCACCAGGATTTCGAAAGTCAGCGGCTCGTGGGTCTCGCGGTGGCGCAGAACCGTCCCTTCCAGTTCGTATCCGGCCGCGGAAAGCAGCGCGAGCGCCTTCTTGAGCACCTCGCGGTCCCGGCCCGAGCCGTCGGTTACGGAGGGCAGATAGCGTCCATCGAGCACGTCCTCGCGGACGGCGCCCGGAAAAGCCGCCAGCCAGGCGCGTTCGCGTTCATCCGCCGGCCGCCCGATCGACGACAGGTTCGACCCTTCGAAATAACTCGCGGTCCGCTTCTGCAGGCCGAAGAAGAAATTCTTGTTGACCCATTCGAAGTCGAACAGCGAGGCCAGCGCTTCCCGCACCCGGATATCGGCAAAGATCGGACGCCGGGTGTTGAAGACGAGCCCGCTCATGCCGACCGGTGTGCCGTTGCGGAAGGTTTCCTTCACATAGCGGCCGGCCTTGAAGGCAGGCGTGTCGTAGCCGGTCTGCCAGCGGGTGACGTCGCTCTCCACGCGAAGGTCATAAAGCCCTTTCTTGAACGCCTCGAACAAGGCGTTCTCGTCGCGATAGAAATCGAATTTGATCTCGTCGAAATTCCACAGGCCGCGATTGATCGGCAGGTCCGCGCCCCAATAATCCGGGTTGCGCACGAAGGTGGCGCTGCGTCCGGGATCGACCGACTTGACGATGTAGGGACCGCTGGAAACAAGCGGCGTGAAGGTGGTCTCTTCGAAATGCGCGGGGTCGATTGCGTGTTTCGGCAGGACCGGCATCAGGCCGAGGATCAGTGGCAATTCGCGGTCGTTGTTGCCAGCCAGGTCGAAACGCACCGAATGCGGACCGGTGATCTCCGCCCTGGCGACCTTCGCATAATAGGTGCGGTGATTGGGCCGGCCCTTGTCGCGCAGCAATTGCCACGTGAACACCACGTCCTCCGGCGTCACCGGCTTGCCGTCGGAAAAGCGGGCGCGGGGATTGAGATTGAAGGTGACGAAGTTTCGTTCGTCGTCGGTCTCCACGCTCTCGGCGAGCAGGCCGTAAAGCGTAAACGGCTCGTCATAGCCGCGTGCCATCAGGCCCTCGATGACGTAACCGCGGATATTGGGAAGCGGCAGCCCCCTGACCACCAGCGGGTTGACGGTGTCGAAGGTGCCCTGCACGCCGAGTGTCAGCCGACCGCCCTTCGGCGCATCGGGATTGACGTACGGCATTGCCGAGAATCCCGCCGGCATCTTCGGTTCGCCATGCATGGCGATCGCATGCTGCGCGCCGGCGGCCGACGCTGCGGCCGGGTCCATCAGCCGGACCGCGAGCATCAAAACAAAAGCGGCGATCGGCCATAAGCCGCTGCGGGGACGGGACGGGAGCGTCGGTCTCAAAGCGGGCGATCCGATTCGTTCAACGTTGCCCAGTCATATATGGAACGGGGCCGCGATCGCTGCGGTGTTGCGCCTCATATCGGCATTTTTGCCTTCAAGCTTTATTGTGAGGGCGTTTTCGGGTATCAGGCCGATGCCCGGCGTCACGCTGTCGCCTTTTTTGGCATTGAGACAGCGGCTTGGCCGCCATAGGGCCCACCGCTGCTGCACGCGGCGAATAATGAGGACAAGTAGGATCATGACGTATTGGTCTGCGTCCGCACCGGCCCGGCCGGTCGCCCGGATGCTCACACTCGTTGCTGCGATCGCGGTTTTTTCGGCCGCCGGCTACGCCCCAGCTTCGGCGCAGGCCCCCGCGCAAAAGGCCGCCCCCAAGGGCCAGCAAAAGGGTGGCGCAGCGCCGGCCGCTCCGGCAGCGCCTGCAGCCGGTGGCCAGCAAGAGCAGGCCATGCCGCCGCTGATTTATTCGAACTGGACCAAGATCTGCGGCAAGGGGCCTGAACAGGGATCCAAGCAGATCTGTCAGACCGGCAAGGACGGCCGGCTTGAATCGGGCATGCCGGTGGTGGCCGCGATTCTGATGGAGATGGAAGGCGAGGGAAAGAAGGTCCTCCAGATCATGCTGCCGCCGGGCGTTTATCTGCCCAAGGGCACCCGGGTCGTTGTCGATCGCGACGAGCCGTCGGCGATCATCGGGACGTTCCTCACCTGCGCCAATGGCGGCTGTATCGCGCATCTGGAAGTCACCGGCGACCTCGTGCAGAAGCTCAAGAAGGGCCAGAATCTATACGTTCAGGCCTACAACATGGCGCAAAGCGTGATGACGCTGGCGCTGCCGCTCGGCGATTTCGCCAAGGCCTATGACGGGCCGCCGACCGATCCGAAGCAGCTCGAAGAGAAAAACAAGCAGTTGCAGGACGAATTGCAGAAGCGCGCCAACGATCAGCGGCAGAAGCTGGAAGGCGGCAAGCCCAAATAGCGTCGGGCAGGCGACAATGCGCCGCTTCGCCGGCGCAGGTTGCTATGGTAGGGCGCGTCGCACGGCGCGCCCTTTTTATTTCGGCGCCCGGTCTGGAATGGACGGGCCAGGGCGAAGGGCAGTGGAGTCACGCTTCCGCTGCGATGGAGGCGGCACGTTACCGGTATGATTCTCCGGCCGCGCCCCGCAGATCGAGGAAAAACGACCCATGACCCATGTCTTTTCATCGTTATGGACGCATCGGTTCACCCGGATCGCTCCGGCTTCCATACTGGCTGGCGTGCTCGTGCTGAGTTCGCTGGCGGAAACCGCGGCGCAGCAAAAGGCACCCAAGGCTGCCCCGAAAAGTCAGGCCCAGCAGGCGGAGCCCGCGCCGCCGCCGGCGCCTGAGATCCCGCCGCTGGTCTATTCGAACTGGGCCAAGCTCTGCAGCACGGATCCCCAGGCCGGCGGCAAGACCCTGTGCCGCATCGGCAACGACGGACGTCTGGATTCCGGAACGCCGATGGTCGGCGCGGTGCTGATGGAAATCGACGGCGATGCACGCAAGATCTTGCAGATCATGCTGCCAATGGGCGTTCTCCTGCCGCGCGGCACCCGCGTGCTGGTCGACAATGACGAGCAGGGCGCGATGGTGCTCCCGATCGTTGTCTGCTCGGGCGGCGGCTGCATGGCGCAGGCGGAAGCCAACGCCGACCTGGTGACCAAGCTCAAGAAGGGCCAGAATCTGTACGTGCAGGCCTACAACATGCAGCAATCCGTATTCACGCTGGCGCTGCCGCTGGAGGGGTTCGCCAAGGCCTATGATGGCCCGGCAACCGATCCGAAGGACCTCGAGGCGCAAAACAAGAAGCTTCAGGAACAACTGCGCAAGCGCGGCGAGCAAATGCAGCAGCAAAAGAAGTGATAGGCTGCCGCTCAGGTTCACGCTGAACCAGAGCGCCGTGTTCATGCGCCGGCCGATGATGTCGTGCCGGCCTAGTTCACGATGAGATCGCGCGGCCGATAGGCGCCGCGTCCGTCCTTCACGAACATCTCCCGCACCTGCGGATGACGGATCGGTTCGGCCGAATGGTCGGCCTGCAGGTTCTGCTCCGACACATAGGCGACGTATTCGGTTTCACCGTTTTCGGCGAACAGGTGGTAGAAGGGCTGGTCCTTGGAAGGACGCACCTCGGCCGGGATCGACAGCCACCATTCCTCGGTGTTGCTGAAGGTCGGATCGATATCGAAGATCACACCGCGGAATGAAAAAATGCGGTGCTTCACCACCTGCCCGATATGGAATTTCGCCGTGCGCGGCTCTGTTCTGCTCATGACACAATAATAGGTAGCGCAGCCGCGCGCGTCATCCCTCCGGGGGCGAGATAAGAGGCTTTCGCAAGTCCGGAGCCTGCGCGGCTCTCGGCCTTATAGGCCATAGCGCGCCGCCAGATCCGGGTCCTTGGCCGCGACCAGTTTCGCCAGATCGACCACCACCTTGGCCTGTTTCCAGGTCGCGTCGTCCTGCATCTTGCCGTCGATCATGACCGCGCCGGTGCCGTCCGGCATGGCGTCCAGAATCTTCCTCGCGAAGGCCACTTCGTCCGGGTCCGGCGAGAACACGCGCTTGGCAATCGCGACCTGGGTCGGGTGCAGCGACCACGCTCCGGCGCATCCCATCAGGAAGGCGTCGCGGAACTGGACCTCGCACGCTTCCTGATCCGAAAAGTCTCCGAACGGCCCATAGAACGGCTTGATGCCGGCAGCGGCGCAGGCATCGACCATCTTGCCGAGGGTGTAGTGCCAGAGGTCCTGCTGGAAGACCGCGCGCGAACCGCCGCCGGGCAGCGGGTCCGCCAGTACCTTGTATTCGGGATGACCGCCGCCGACACGGGTGGTCTTCATCGCGCGAGACGCGGCAAGGTCGGCGGGCCCGAGGCTGATGCCCTGCATGCGCGGGGAGGCGGCGGCAATCGCCTCGACATTCATGACGCCTTCGGCAGTTTCGAGGATGGCGTGAATGAGGATCGGCTTCTTCACCTCATGCCGCGCCTCGAGCTGCGCCAGCAGCTGATCGAGATAATGGATATCCCAGACGCCATCGACCTTCGGCAGCATGATGACATCGAGCTTGTTGCCGATGGCGGCGACCAGTTCGGTGATGTCGTCCAGCACCCAGGGCGAATTGAGCGCGTTGATGCGGGTCCACAGACCGGTCGCGCCGAAGTCGGTGGCTTTTGCCATGGCGATGAAGCCGTCGCGCGCGGCCTTCTTGGCGTCGGCCGGGATCGCGTCCTCGAGATTGCCGAGCACCACGTCGACCTCGCGCGCGAGCTGCGGGACCTTGGCCGTGACCTTTTCGATATGCGGCGGCACGAAATGGATCATGCGCTCCAGCCGGACCGGCAATTCGCGCATCGGGGCAGGGGCGCCCGTAGCCAATGGCTTGAAGAAGTTGCGTGGTAGCTTCATGAGCAACGATTAGTGCACCGCAACTGCGACGCCAAGCCGTACTTTTGTGCTTGCGCGATGCGGACCCGCCATTGAGACTGCCTGCCACGAAATGCGGCAGGATCGGCTGCCCGCAGGTCTTGTCGGCTTGCGCCAGAACGTGGCTCTGGCGTGTTACGAGGAAAGGTCCGGAAATGCATGTATTCAAAGGCGTTTGCGCCATCGTTGCGCTGGCTCTGGCCGGCGGCCCGGCCCTGGCGAAGGACCCCGTCAAGATCGGTCTGATCACGACCCTGTCGGGTCCCGCCGGCTATCTTGGTGCCGATATCCGTGACGGGTTCATGCTCGCGGTCGAGGCCAAGGGCGGCCCGTTCGAGGGCAACAAGCCGGAGGTGATGATCGAAGACGACGGCGTCAAGCCCGGTCAGGCCAAGGCGATCGCCGACCGCTTCCTCAAGTCCAGCAACGCCAAGATTTTCACCGGCATTGTTTTCGGAAACGTCGCGGCCGCTGTGGTGCCGGACGTGCTTGAAGCCGGCGCCATCTATGTCAGTCCGAACTCCGCTGCGACCGCCTTTGCCGGCAAGGACTGCAACCCGAACTATTTCGTCGTGTCCTTCCAGAATGACGGGCAGGGCGAAAGCGTCGGCGCGCTGGCAAAGTCGCTCGGTTACAAGAAAGCATTTATCCTGGCGCCGAACTATCCGTCCGGCAAGGACATGCTGCAGGCCTTCAAGCGGGAGTTTGGCGGCGAAATCGTCGCAGAGAAATATACCAACCTCGGGCAGACCGACTTTGCCGTGGAAATCGCCGAAATCCGGGCCGCCAACCCCGAGGTCGTCCACGGCTTCCAGCCCGGCGGCATGGGCATCGCGTTTTTGCGCCAGTATCACCAGGCCGGTCTGAAAATCCCGCTGGTGATGCATGCCGCATCGATGGACCAGGCCATGGTGAAAGCGCTCAAGGATGCTGGCGTCGGCGTCCAGGTTGCCAGCCAATGGAACGACGATTTCGACAATCCGGCGAGCAAGGCATTCGTCGCTGCCTGGAAGGCCAAATACGGCGACCGTCCGGTCACGAGTTATGCCGCGCAGGGCTACGATGCGGGCCTTCTGATCGGATCGGGACTAAAGGCAACGAACTTCAGCACCGACAACATGGACGCGCTGCGCGCTGCGATGCGCAAGGCCGACTTTGCGTCGGTGCGCGGGAACTTCAAGTTCGACAAGAACCAGCATCCAATCCAGGACTGGTATGCGCTGACGGCCGAGAAGTCACCGAGCGGCGACTTCATCCTCAAGACCGGGAACAAGGTGCTGTCGAACCATGGCGACATCTACGCCAAGGATTGCAAGATGTAAGTTGTCGCCGCGTCTGGTCGCGTCGGTGATGTGGTAACGAACCGGCCGGTCCCATGGACGCTCCATGGACCGGCCGGATTTTTTGACGCTATAACGCAGCACCCGCCGTCGTTGCGCTGACGCGTCCGCGCAAGCCGTCTCATCGAAGCGCTGCGATTTTCATGATCGACGTTCTCAATCTCGCGCTTCCGTATTTCGGGCTGATCTTTCTCGGTCTCGCCTGCGGCCGCCTGAAGCAGATCCCGGATACCGGGCTCGCCTGGATGAATTTCTTCATCGTCTATGTGGCGCTGCCCTGCCTGTTCTACCGGATCGTGGCCAAGACCCCGCTCGAGGAGCTGGTGAACGTATCGTTCGTGGTGGCGACCAGTCTGTCCACCACCATCGCCTTCTTCATTGCGTTCGCGATCGCGAAACTTGGCCGCCGCACCATGCCCGAGGCGACCATCGCGGGCCTCGCCGGCGGCTACGGCAATATCGGCTATATGGGCCCGGGGCTGGCGCTCTCGACGCTGGGGCCGCAGGCGGCCGCGCCGGTGGCGCTGATCTTCTGCTTCGACAGCATCGTCCTGTTTTCGCTGGTGCCCTTCCTGATGGAGATTGGCGGCGGAGAGCGGCGCGGCTTCTGGCGCTCGGTCCTGTTCGTCGGCAAGCGCATCGCGTTGCATCCGTTCATCATCGCGACGCTGCTCGGCGTGCTCTCGGCTGCTTTGCATTTCGAGCCGCCGGTGGCGCTCGACCGGCTGATGCAGTTCCTACAGAACGCGGCGGCCCCCTGCGCCCTGTTCGTGCTGGGCGTGACCGTCGCGCTGCGGCCGCTGCCGAAGCTCGCCTGGGATGTGCCGGCGATCGTCCCGGTGAAACTCGTACTGCACCCGCTGATCGTATTCGTCATGCTGGCCTGGTTCGGGCCGTTCAGTGCCTCATGGACCTATGCCGCCGTGCTGATGGCGGCGCTGCCGCCGGCGCTGAACGTGTTCGTGCTGGCGCGGCAATACGACGTCTGGGTCGAGGAGGCCTCCGGCTCGATTCTGATCGGCACCATGGTGTCGGTCTTCACGCTGACGAGCGTGATGTGGCTGGTGCAGACCGGGCTGCTCCCCGCGACGCCGTTCTAGCTTCCACCGCGCCTCTGCTATCCTCGCTGTTCAGAGGGGAGCGAAGCGATGCCGCAGCCGCTGTCGGGGATCAGGATCGTCGACCTTACCAATCTGCTGCCGGGCCCGCTGGCGACGCTGATGCTGGCGGAAGCCGGCGCCGAGGTGACCAAGATTGAGCGGCCGGGCGGCGACGACATGCGCGGGTATGCGCCGCAATGGCAAGGAACCGGCGCGGCCTTCAGCCTGCTCAACCGCGGCAAGAAGAGCCTGACACTGGATTTGAAGAGCGCAGCCGGCGCGACGGAGCTTCGCGCACTGCTTGAAAATGCTGATATTCTGATTGAACAGTTTCGGCCTGGAGTATTGGCCAAACTGGGCTTCGCCTACGAAGCCGTGCGGGCGATCAACCCCAAACTGATCTACTGCTCGATCACAGGCTACGGCCAGACCGATCCACGCGCGACCGAGGCCGGACACGACCTGAACTACATCGCCAGCACCGGGTTGCTGGCATTCCAGCCCGGTCCGCCGGATCGGCCCGTGGTGCCGCCGGCGCTTGTCGCCGATATCGCGGGTGGCACGTTCCCTGCCGTGATCAACATCCTGCTGGCGCTGCGCCAGCGCGACCTGACCGGCGAGGGCTGCCATCTCGATATCGCCATGACCGATGCGATGTTCACCTTCGCCTGGCGGGCGCTGTCCGGTTATTGGGCCAGCGGTTCGCTTGCAACGTCCGGACAAAGCGAACTCACCGGCGCCACGCCGCGCTATCACCTGTATCCGGCCAAGGACGGCGGGATCGTCGCCTGCGCGGCGCTGGAGGACCATTTCTGGCGGCGCTTCGCCTCTCTGATCGGACTTGATGCTCCGCTTGCCGACGACCGGCGCGATCCCGACGCAACCATGAATGCGGTGGCGGCCATCATTGCGAACCGCAGCGCCGCAGAGTGGGAGCCAGTTTTCGCAGAAGCGGATTGCTGCGTCACCATCGTGCGCACGCTGGAAGAGGCGTTGCGCGATCCGCATTTCGTGGGCCGCGGCCTGTTCGCTCATAAAGTGCGGGGCGGGCAGGGTGCGACGATTACGGCGTTGCCGGTGCCGATCGATCCGCAATTCCGCGAGCCGGAAGGCAGCGAGAAGGCCTCGCCGCCGCCGTTATAGGAGCGCCTCGCCGCGCATCAGCCGTGGCTGTGCCGCACGGGGCATCACGCCTTCGCGCATCATCGCGCGCCGCAGCGGGCCGATGGTGTTGAGCATGTGCAGCCCGATTCCGCGCAGGCCCTGCACCGGAAGAAAGCCCGAGAGCAGCGACCGGTTCATCAGATCGACCGCGATGGTGCGGCTCATGACATCGGCGCGCCGCTCGCGATCGTAGCGATCGATGACCTCCGCCGACCCCGGATCGTCTCTATGGTCCGCCGCGATTTCGGCAATCGCCGCGGCATCGCGCAAGCCGAGATTGAGACCCTGCGCTCCGATCGGCGGGAAGCGGTGGGCAGCCTCTCCGATCAGCGCGATCCGCTCGGCCGCAAACCGGCTCGCGGTGTCCATCACCAGCGGGAAGGCGCCGTGGCCGGGATCGGCCTTGATCTTGCCGAGGATCGAATGCGAGCGGCGCTCCAGCTCGCGATCGAGTTGATCGCCCTCGAGCGATTGCAGGTCGCGTGCGGTGGCCTCGTCGACCACGCAGACGATGCTGGATCGGTCCCCCGGCAAAGGCACGGTCGTGAACGGGCCATGCTCGGTATGGAATTCGGTGGAAATATCGCGATGCGGACGGCTATGCGTGACACTGTAGGTCAGCGCGACCTGCGGATAGCTCCGGCTCTGCACGGCGATACCGGCGGCGGTCCGGCACAGCGAGTTTTTGCCGTCGGCGCCGATGGCGAGCCTGGCCTCGATGGTGTCGCCGCCGGCCGTGACGATCGTGACGCCGTCGATGTGGCTGTCGATTGCGGCCGCGTCGTCCCGGATCAGCTGCAGGTTGGGCATCTCCGCGGCGCGGGCTTCCAGCGCGGCGATAAGACGGCGATTTTCGATATTCCAGGCAAAGGCCTCGAGCCCGATCTCGCCAGCGTCGAAACGGGCTTCCGGCGCCCGCCACAGCCTTTGGGTGGCGTCGACGATCCGCAGGGCCGCAAGCGGAGCGGCATGCTCGCGGCAGGCGTCCCAGACCCCGAGCGTTTCAAGTGCGGCGACCGAACTGGCCAGCAGCGCGGTGGTCCGGTTGTCGTCCGGAGCCTGGCGCGCGACCAGCGCGACCTCGAACCCGACCGAGGCCAGGGCAAGCGCCGCCGTCAGGCCGGACGGCCCTCCGCCAACCACCGCTGTGGCCGTTACCCGAGATGACGATTTCATTCGCCTGACAATCCTTTGCGACCCTTATCTACGGGTCCGGAAACCATCCTGCCAGTGTGACATTTCCCAATGTGCCGGCACTGGGTTAGGAGTTAGGCTAGTGGAGCGAATTTGACATTCGCTACCCACCTGGCCGCAAGTTCGCAGAGCGAATGTCAAATTCAAAGCTCCACTAGAATCAGAAGTTTGCTAGTGGTCCTTTGATTCTAACGTTCGCAAAGAGGTCGCCGAAAAGGGATGCGAACGTTAGAATCAGACCACTAGTGCCATGACGCAGCTTTCCGCCGATACGAGGCCAATGTCGACCGGGCCATGGATGGCCGGTCTCGCCACCGCGTTGGCGCGTCCGAGGTGGATCGCCTTTGCTTGTATGGCGGTGCTGACGGCGTCCGGCTGGGGTTATCTGCTGGCGGTTGCGATGCAACAGGCTCCCGCGGGGCCGTCCGGGTTCCTCGACGCGATGTGCCGGGCCTTGCCAGCCGGAGCGACCGGCGGCGGCGTTGCGATCATCGCCACCATGTGGGTCGCGATGACGCTGGCCATGATGCTGCCGACCGCGGGTCCGATGATCCTGACCTATGGCGAGATCGCCGAGACCGCGCAGCGGCAGGGACAACGGATCGTCTCGCCGTCGCTCCTGATCGCCGGATATCTGACGATCTGGATCGGGTTCTCGGCCTTTGCGACATTGGCCCAGGCCGCGGCGATGTCGCTTGCCGCATCGCCCGGCGTGGCAAGCATCGCGATGCCGGCAAGCGCGGCCTTGTTTCTCACCGCCGGGCTCTATCAATTCTCGGCGCTGAAGCAGGCGTGCCTGCGAGCCTGCCAGCAGCCGTTCTCGTTTTTCTTCCTGAACTGGACGGATCGTCCCGGCGGCGTATTCCGGCTCGGGCTGCGACAGGGGCTTTACTGTCTCGGCTGCTGCATCGCGATGATGCTGTTGATGTTTGCCGCCGGTGCGATGAACGTGGTCTGGATGGCGCTGCTTGGGCTGGTGATGCTGATCGAGAAAATGTCCGTGTCTGCGATTTTCGGACGCGCCATTGGCATAGCATTGATCGCCGTGGGCCTCACGATCGTTGCAGTCTGGGGATCGGGTCTTGTGAGTTAGGGTCGGGAGACACATCCGTGCCGGATCAATGGAACCTCAAAGGCGAACTGACGCTGTCCTGCTCATGCACGGTGTTCTGCCCGTGCGTGCTGTCGCTGGGCGAGCATCCGCCGACCGAAGACCGCTGCCAGACCTGGGCCGCCGTGCGGATCGATCAGGGGCACTATAACGACACCGACCTTTCCGGCCTGAAAGCCGGGGTAATGATCGAAATCCCCGGCCTGATGTCGCGCGGAAACTGGACCGCGGCGCTGTTTGTCGACGAGGACGCTTCGATCCACGCGATGAAGGGCCTGACCCGCATCTTCACGGGAAAGGTCGGCGGCTCGACGCATCTGCTATCGATCCTGGTGAGCAGCTTTCTCGGCGTGCGTCAGGTGCCGATCAGCTATCGCACCGAAGGCCAGACCCGGCTCGTCACCATCGACAAGATCGTCGACGGCGCGATCACGCCCGTTGCCGGCAAGGCCAAAGACCAGAACGTCACCATCCGAAACAGCGGCTACTGGATCGCGCCGGACGTCACTATCGCGAAGGCCGACAAATCGCGCTTCCGTGCCTTTGGCCGCAACTGGAATTTCACCGGACGGTCGGCTGAAATCTGCCAGATCGATTGGGGCAACCGGTAGCCTGACGGACATGCAGCAGGACGGAAGCCACGCGCCCGGCCGGGCGGGACGGGTACGACCCTTTCTGGTGCATATCTTCACCGCCTGCGGCGCGGCCTGCGCGTTGCTGGCGATGCTCGCCGCCGCGAAGGCGGACTTCGTCACCATGTTCGTCTGGCTCGCGGTGGCGCTGTTCATCGATGGCGTCGACGGAACACTGGCGCGGCGTTTTCGTGTCGCTGAGATCCTGCCGCGCTGGTCGGGCGATGCGCTCGACCTTGTCGTCGATTTCACCACCTATGTGTTCGTGCCGGCCTTTGCGTTGGCCACCAGCGGACTGCTACCGCAACCGGCGGCGATCCCGCTTGCCATTGCGATCGTTGTCACCAGCGCGTTGTATTTCGCCGATGAACAGATGAAGACCGCGGACAATTATTTCCGCGGTTTTCCGGCGCTGTGGAATGCGGTGGCCTTTCATCTGTTCGTTCTGAAGTTGCCGCCATGGATCGCGGCGGCTGCGGTTGCCGTGCTCGTCGTGCTGACCTTCATGCCGCTGCGCGTCCTGCACCCGTTCCGGGTTCCGCATCTGCGCGTCGCCAACCTGCTCGCGCTCGCAGCCTGGTGCGCGCTCGGGGCCTATGCGCTTGTGACCGCGCTCGATCCGGGTCCTATCGTTGCGTGGCTTCTCGTCGTGATCGGGGTATATTTCCTCACTGTCGGTCTTGCGACCGCGGACGATTAGCAATCGAAAAGCCTTAAGACGAAACTGACAACCGGGATGGAAATGAAAGATATTGTCCTGATTACCGGCGGCGGCCGCGGTATCGGCGCGGCTACCGCCAGGCTTGCGGCGGCGCGCGGCTATGACGTCATCATCAACTACAAGAGCAATGCCGAGACCGCGGCGCAGGTCGTGCGCGACATCGAGCAAGCCGGCGGACGAGGACTCGCGGTGCAGGGCGACATGGCAAAGGAAGAGGATGTCGAGCGCCTGTTCAAGGCGGTCGATGGCTTCGGACCGCTGAAGCACATGGTCTATAACAGCGGCGTCACCGGCAAGAATTCGCGGTTCGAGGCGGTGTCGACGCAGACGCTGCGGGACAATGTCGAGATCAACCTGATGGGTGCGTTCTTCTGTGCCCGGGCCGCGATCCCGCGGCTGTCGACCAAGCATGGCAAGACGGGCGGCAGCATGGTGTTCCTGTCGTCGGTGCAGTCGAAGCTCGGCGCCGCCGGTGAATATGCGTGGTATGCCGCGACCAAGAGTGGGGTCGACGGCCTGGTCACCGGATTGTCGAAGGAACTGGCCGGTGAGGGCATTCGCGTCAACGCCGTATCGCCCGGCCCGATTGACACCGAAATTCACGAACCCGGGCGGCTGGCGCGGATCGCGCATCAATTGCCGACGGGCCGGGTCGGCACGCCGCAGGAGGTCGCGGAAGCGATCCTTTTCCTGATTTCGGATGCCGCGAGCTATACCAGCGGCACCACCCTGACTGTATCTGGCGCGCGCTAGGTCTCGTTCCCGCGAGCAAGCGCGCGCTTGCGCCGGGCGCGATGCCGCCTATGATCCCGGCCGGTTTCGAGGCCCGCCGGTTCGAACGGGCTCGTCAGGGAGAGTGGTCATGGTCGCAGCGGTCCGGGTTCACAAGCATGGCGGGCCTGAGGTCCTCACCTTCGAGGATATCGAGATCCCGGCGCCGGGGCCCGGCCAGATCCGGATCCGGCAGCATGCCTGCGGGGTGAATTACATCGACACCTATTTCCGCATGGGCATGTATCCGTCGCCGGTCGGGATGCCGTTTGTGTCCGGAAACGAGGGCGCGGGCGAGGTGATCGCCGTTGGCGAGGGTGTCTCCGAGATAAAGGTCGGGGATCGCGTTGCCTATGTCGTCGCGCTCGGCGGCTATGCGGCCGAGCGGCTGCTGCCGGCCGACCGGGTGGTTAAAATCCCGGCGGCCATCTCCTACGAGCAGGCCGCCGGGATGATGCTGAAGGGCATGACCGCGCAATACCTGCTGAACCGCACCTACAAGGTGACCAAGGGCTCGACCGTGCTGATGCACGCCGCGGCCGGCGGCGTCGGCCAGATCCTGTGCCAATGGGCGAACCATCTGGGCGCCACCGTGATCGGAACCGTGGGCTCCAAGGAAAAGGGCGAGATCGCCAAGGCCAACGGTTGCCACCACATCATCTATTACCGCGACGAGGATTTCCCGACCCGCGTCAAGGAAATCACCGGGGGCAAGCTTTGCGACGTGGTTTATGACGGCATCGGCAAGACCACGTTTCCGGCCTCGCTCGACTGCCTGCGGCCGCTCGGCATGTTCGCAAGCTTCGGCTCGGCCTCCGGCCAGATCGAAGCCTTCAACATCAATATCCTGCAGACCAAGGGTTCGCTGTTCGCCACCCGGCCGACGCTGAACAACTATGTCGCCAAGCGCGAGGACCTGGTCGCGACCGCGGATGACCTTTTCAAGGTCGTCTCCAGCGGAGCGGTCAAAATCCCCGTCAACCAGACCTATGCCCTCAAGGACGCCCGCAAGGCGCATGAGGACCTGGAAGGGCGGGAAACCACCGGATCGTCGATCCTGATCCCGTAGACGGCATAACGTTTGCTAGTCTGTGACCCGCGAATCTAATCTCTCCGTTCGTCCCCGTACCCGGGTCTGCGCTTTGCGCAGCCCGAGGGTAAACGTCACCGGGGACCCAGGAGAACTGGAGTCCCGCTTTCGCGGGAATGAACGCGGATAGTGTCGGGTCGAAGCAATGGACGTCTTTCTCGGCGAATGGGGCAATCTGCTGCTGCGCTGGGCCCACATGATCGTGGGCATCGGCTGGATCGGCACATCTTTCTATTTCATCGCGCTCGACTATTCGCTGAACCAGAAGGAGCGCAAGAGTCCGGGTGTGTTCGGCACTGCCTGGCAGGTGCATGGCGGCGGCTTCTATCACGTCGAGAAGTTCACGGTCGCGCCGCCGCATCTGCCGCCGCATCTGCACTGGTTCAAGTGGGAGGCCTATCTCACCTGGGTCACCGGCTTCGGGCTCCTGATCATCCAGTATTATTTTCACGCCAGCGCCTACCTCATCGACCCGTCGGTGATGCCGCTGGAGCCGTGGCAGGCGATCGCCATTTCGATCGCCTCGCTCCTGGTCGGCTGGGTCCTGTATGACGGCCTGTGCCGGTTGTGGGGCGAGCGCACGATCCCGCTCGCGATCTCGGTCTTCCTGCTGATCCTGCTGGCGAGCGTGCTCTACACCAACGTGTTCTCGGGGCGCGGCTCCTTCATCCATGTCGGCGCTTTCATCGGCACCATCATGGCCTTCAACGTCTTCGTGACCATCATCCCCGGCCAGAAGATCATGGTCGGGCAGTTGCTGCGCGGCGAGGAGCCGGAGGCGAAATATGGCAAGGTCGCCAAGCAGCGCTCGCTGCACAACAACTACCTGACCTTGCCGGTCCTGCTGATGATGGTGTCGCCGCATTATCCGTTCCTGTCGGCGCATCCGCATGCCTGGATGGTGGTGGCGCTGATCCTGCTCACCGGCGGGATGTTCCGGCACATCCTGAACCAGATCGATATAGGCCAGCCCTGGGAAAAGTACGGCTGGGCCGCGCCGATCACGGCGTTTGCGCTGATCTGCGCCATCTTCATCACCGCGCCCCGGCAGGCTGCGACTAGCGGGCCGCCGGTGTCGGACGGCGAAGTACTGGCGCTAACGGCCAAGCATTGCGTGATGTGCCACGCCAGACGGCCGACGCATGAAAGCTTCAAGGAGCCGCCCAAGAATGTTACGCTGGAGACGCTCGCCGATCTCAAGCGCTTTAACCAGCTCATCATGATCCAGACCGTCCGCAACAAGGCGATGCCGCTCGGCAACCAGACCAACATGACGGACGACGAGCGTGCGCAATTGGGACGCTGGCTCAGCGCTCATTGATCATGACCGCTCCCGCCGACATTGAAGCGATCGGTGCGCGCGCCGAAACCATGCTGGCCGAGCTTGGCGCGGTTTCGTCCGAGCCGCAGCGGCTGGTGCGCCTCTATCTCACGCCCGAGCATCGGCGCGCGGCCGACCTGATCGGCTCCTGGATGCGCGATGCCGGTATGACCGTGACCGAGGACGCGCTCGGTACGGTGCGCGGCCATTGGCGGCCTGACTTGAAAAGGCGGCTTCTGATCGGCTCGCATATCGACACCGTGATCGATGCGGGAAAATACGACGGCCCGCTCGGCGTCGTCGCCGGAATCCTCGCGGTTCGCGAGCTTATGGACCGCGACATCGACCTGCCGTTCGGCATCGATGTGCTCGCGTTCGGCGACGAGGAAGGCTCGCGCTTTCGCACCACGCTGGCCGGTTCGTCCGCCTGTGCCGGCGTGTTCGACCGCTCGTCGCTCGCCTTTCCGGACCGCAACGGCATTTCGCTCGGCGATGCGATCGAGGCCTATGGCAAACGCATCGATGATATCCCGGCCGCAGCCTACAACCCCGCCGACGTGGTAGGCTTCGTCGAATTGCATATCGAGCAGGGGCCGGTGCTGGAAGCGCAGAACCTGCCGCTCGGCGTGGTGACCGGCATTGTCGGGCAGAGCCGCATGCGCGTTGTCGTGCTGGGCGAGGCCGGGCATGCCGGCACGGTGCCGATGCGCATGCGCCAGGATGCGCTGGCGGGCGCGGCCGAACTGATGCTGCTGATCGAGCAGACCGCGCGCGAGAACGAGGACGACGGCATGGTGGCAACGGTCGGACGCATCGAGGCGTCGCCCGGTGCGACCAATGTCATTCCTGGGCGGGTCGGCTTTTCGCTGGAATTCCGGTCGTCGTCGGACGACAAGCGAAAGGCCGCGATCGAACTGATCAAGGCGGACGCGCAGCGGATCGGCGTCAAGCGCAAGCTGGAATTTGCTTTCGAGCCGTTCCACGAAACCAGTACCACGGCCTGCACGCCGGCGCTGCAGGCCCTGATGGAGGATGCGATTGCGTCGCTCGGATATCAATCGATCCGATTGCCGTCCGGCGCAGGGCACGATGCACAGGTGATGGCGAAGCTCTGCCCGATGGCGATGCTGTTCGTGCGCTGCAAAGGCGGCATCAGCCACAATCCAGCGGAATTTGCCAGCGAAGCGGACATAGGACTGAGCGTCGCGGCGCTGGTGCGTTTTATCGAGAAATTGGCCGCCGAAGAGGCGAAACGGGGCGCAGCATGAGCGATTTCATCGATGCCAATTTTCCGCGCGAAGTCGAATTCCTGAAAGCGCTGGTGCGCGTGCCGTCCGACAATCCGCCAGGCGATTGCGCGCGCCATGCCGAGGAAGCTGCGCGCCTTCTCGAAGGGCTCGGATTCAAGGTAGAGCGTCACGTGGTGCCCGATGAGATCGCCAAGAAGCACAGCATGGCGTCGGCGACCAACCTGATCGTGCGCGAGACCTTCGGCAGCGGGAAAGGGCCGGTGATTGCCATGAACGCGCATGGCGACGTGGTGCCGCCCGGCGAAGGCTGGACCCACGATCCCTATGGCGCGGAGGAAAAGGGCGGCGCGATCTATGGCCGCGGCGCCGCGGTGTCGAAGTCCGACTACGCGACCTATGCCTTCGCGCTGCTGGCGCTGAAGGACAATCCGGCCGGGCTTAACGGCACCGTCGAACTGCACCTGACCTATGACGAGGAGACCGGCGGCTATACCGGTCCCGATTGGCTGCTGAAGCAAAAGCTGACCAAGCCCGACATCGCGTTCTCCGCCGGTTTCTCCTACGCGGTCGTCACCGCGCATAACGGTGTCTTGCATCTCGAAATCACGGTGCGCGGCAAGCAGGCCCATGCCGCGATGCCCGAGAGCGGCGCCGATGCTCTCGAAGCCGCGAACAAAATTCTTGCGGCGATCTACAAGGAGCGCAAGCGGCTCAACCGGATCAAGTCGAAATCGCCCGGCATCGGTTCACCGAAGATCACGGTCGGGCAGATGGCCGGCGGCTTTGCCACCAATGTGGTGCCGGACAAGGTGGTGATGCGGCTCGATCGCCGTCTGATTCCGGAAGAGAACGGCAAGAAGGTCGAGCGCGAGCTGATCGCCCTGATCAAGCAGGCCGGCGCCGGCAAAGGCATCAAGATCGACTGCAAGCGCGTGATCCTGGCCGAACCGCTGCGTCCGCAACCGGGCGTGAAGAAGATCGTCGAGATCATCCAGCGCCACGCCAAACGCGAACTGAAGACCGCGATCAAGGAGATGGGCGTGCCGCTCTATACCGACGCGCGCCACTACAGCGCAGCCGGCATTCCGACGGTGCTGTATGGAGCGGGTCCGCGTTCGATCCTCGAGGCGAATGCGCATTCGGCCAACGAGCATATCAGACTGTCGGACCTTAAAGCGGCGACGAAAATCGTCGAAGCCTCGCTGCGCGACCTGCTGAAGGCCTGAGGCCGTTTGTTGTCGCGATAGCTGCGGAGTTTGGCTATCGCACCAGCGACGATTCCACGCTGTTGCCATAGGCACCGAGTTCGTTGCGGTCGCCGGCGCGCGGCGGCGCTTCGGTCGGCTTGCCTTCGCCGCGGCCGAGCAGGGGACTGGATACCGCATCCCGGACATATCCGTCCGGAGTCCAGCGGCCTGCAGCCGATTTGAGGTGGTAATCGCCGTTCTCCGGGTCGGCAAACAGGGGGTCGACCGGCGGGATGATGCCGTCGCCGAAATTTACCCGCAGGCCGTTCGCGCCATACCGCGTCTGCACCATCGAGTGCGATATGTTGATGCGCACGTTGTTGCAGTTCTGATCGCAATTGGCGGCGATGTCCTCGTTCGGTTTGTTGCCCCAGAAGATCGCATTGATGAAGGCATAATTGTCCGGCGCGCCGGAGCCGGCATCGATCCGCACGCCGTTGCCTGGGCCTTTGCAGCCCGGGGCCTTCGCATTGATGCTGGTCAGGTGATCGAAGCGCCCGACTGTCGGACCTTCGGCGGGGCCGCTGTCGAGATAGATATTGCCGCCGCAATTGCCGTCATAGACTTCGTGATAGCTGCGGCAGGACGCGGATTCGTCGCAGAACATGCCGCCGCCCGCGATACCCGCGCTGTTGCCACGATAGACGTTCCAGTTCAGCCGCGCATCGGTTTTCTGGCCGCTGCCGATATCCGCGCCGATGAACAGGCCGCCACCCCATTTGGTGACGGTGTTGCGGGTGAACAGGTTTGCGGTGATCCGCAGCGTGGTGCCGAACAGATAGACCGCGCCGCCATGCGAGGTCTCCGGCTCGACGCCGTGATTGTTGTCGACCCAGTTGCTCTCGACGGTGACGGTATTTTCCTTGGTGTCGTCGTTGGTAAAGATGGCGCCACCACGGCCGCAGCTGTTGTTGCGAAACACGTTGTGCGTAATCCGCCCGCTGACATTGGTGAGGGATACTCCGCCGCCGGCCAGCTTGTTGTCGGTACAGCGGTTGTCATGGATGAAATTGTTGGTGACGTCGAAGCGCTGCGACTCATAATGCTCGCGCACGATCGCCTGCGAATAGCCGCTGATGTCGAAGCCGTCGATGACCGTGCGCGCATCGCCTTTGGGGGCGGGATCCTCATAGCGGATGAACGAGCCGCGTCCATTGCCAACCGCTCTCGTGATGAAGGTTGAGGAATCGCGTCGTTCGAAGCCGCGCTGGAAACCTCCGGCAAAGGTCAGGTGCTTCTCTCCCGGTTTGATCTCCTCGCGATAGAGCCCTTCCGCAACGCAGATAACCGCGCCCGGTTCGGCGGCGTTGACGGCTTCGCCGATGGTTCGGAACGGGCTGCGCGACGATCCGTTGCCGCGTCCTGCGGTGGAGTCCACAAAGAGATTGCAACGCGGCAACTCGGTCGCGCGCGCAGCGGTGACCCAGCGGGGTGCGCCGCGCTGGCCGGATGCCGGCGCTGCGGGCTGCGGAGCGGTCGCCGGGGTCGGTTGCGGGCGCGGCGGGGCCGGGGCCAGAGGTGGCGCCACGGCGACCTGCGGTGCGCGCTGCGTCGCCGGCCGCCCTTGCTGGGTCAGGAAGATGCGGCCGCCGCGCGTCTGATCGTAATAGGCGGGATATTGCTCGTGTCCGATGGTGGCAGCGAGACGGGCAACCTCTTCGCGCATGTCGATGACGATATCGGCGAGATGGGCGTCGGTTCGCGCCAGCGCCGGAATGAGAACGCGGGTGAAGACCGAATTGGGCGACCGGTCGGCGTCGCCCAGCCGGTCGAGCGCGGCTTGTCCGAAGCCGGCGCTGTAGATCGTGAAAACGCCCTCGGCCTCGCGGGACCGCGACAGGCCGGCCTGGTTGCCGACCGAGCGGGTCAGGCCGGCTTGCCGGAACGGATTGTCGCGGCATGCGTCCAGCACCATGATCAGCACGCGCGGCTTGGCGGCCTGGATATCGGCAACCAGGTCGGATTCGCCGAGCGCCATGTTCCGCACCCGGATTTCCTCTCCCTGCTGCGGCAGGGGAATGTCGGCGGGCAGCAGATAATTTGCGCCCGACAGCGACACGCCGTGGCCGGCGAAAAACACGAGCGCGATATCGCCCGGCTTGATGGCGCGCGTGAACCTGACGATGTGATCGACGATCTGCCCGCGGTCCAAATTCTCGCCGCGGATGACGCTGAAGCCGAGTTGCTGAAGCGCGTTGCCCATGGCGCGGGCATCGTTGACCGCTTTCTGCAATTGCCGGTCGGCCGGAAGATTGGGATAGCGGTCGTTGCCGATCACCAATGCGACCCGGTTCTGCGCCCTCAGGTCGCCGCAGCCAAGAAGTAGCGCGCATGCACCGATCAGCAGACAGACCAAGTTTCGCATCGATGCCCCAGCCCAATGAAAAGCCGTCCGCCCGAAAGACCCGCAACAGCTCGGTCGCGGACCTGCGCGATCCGGTTCAGATCACCTTTCGGAATTGACCCGACAGGCGCATTGGGGAGGGCGCGGCGGCGCGGCGCAAATCATTTTTGCGCTATGGGAGGCCAGAAGGATCAGATCGCTGGGAGTTCCGACCGCAGATAAGTGCCGGCGGACGGTGCCGCTCAAAAGCCGACGACGCTGCCGTGCAGATCGTAGGCGTCGGCGCGCTCGATTTTCACCTGGGCGAATTCGCCGACCCGCAACGGCCGGCGGCTGGTCACATGCACCGCGCCGTCGATATCCGGCGCATCGGCCTTGCTCCGACCCTTGCCGCCGTAGGGCGTCAGTTCGTCGATCAGCACTTGCTGGCGCGTGCCGACCTTGCGCTTCAGACGGCGCGCCGAGATCGCCTGCTGCTTCTGCATGAATCGGTTCCAGCGCTCGTCCTTCAGCTCCTGCGGCACCGCGCCGTCGAGCGCATTCGAGGTCGCGCCGTCCACCGGTTCGTATTTGAAGCAGCCGACGCGGTCGAGCGCGGCCTCGTCGAGCCAGTCGAGCAGGAACTCGAAGTCGGCATCGGTTTCGCCGGGAAAGCCGACGATGAACGTCGAGCGGATGGTGAGATCGGGGCAGACCTCGCGCCACTGCCTGATCCGGTCGAGCGTCTTTTGCTGCGCACCCGGCCGCTTCATGCGCTTCAGCACCTCGGGGCTTGCATGCTGGAACGGGATGTCGAGGTAGGGGAGGACCTTGCCTTCGGCCATCAGCGGGATCACGTCGTCGACATGCGGGTAGGGATAGACGTAATGCAGCCGCACCCAGGCGCCGAGCTCGCCGAGTTCGCGCGCCAGCGGTACGAACTTCGCCTGGACCTCGCGGTCGTGCCAGAGGCTGGTCGCGTATTTGGTATCGACGCCATACGCCGAGGTGTCCTGCGAGATCACCAGCAGCTCTTTCACGCCGGCCTGCACCAGCCGTTCGGCCTCGCGCAATACGTCGGCGGCCGGCCGCGACACCAGATCGCCGCGCAGCTTCGGGATGATGCAGAAGGTGCAGCGATTGTTGCAGCCTTCGGAAATCTTCAGATAGGCATAATGCCGTGGCGTCAGCTTCAGGCCCTGCGGCGGCACCAGGTCGACGAAGGGTTCGTGCACCGGAGGCAACGCCCGATGCACCGCCTCCATGACGCTCTCGTATTGCTGCGGACCGGTGATCGCCAGCACGTTCGGATATTGCGCGGTGATCTTTTCCGGTTCGGCGCCCATGCAGCCGGTGACGATCACCTTGCCATTGTCCGCCATTGCCTCGCCAATGGCCGCGAGCGACTCCGCCTGCGCCGAATCCAGAAAGCCGCAGGTGTTGACGATCGTCACGTCGGCGCCGGCATGGCCCCGCGCGAGCTCGTACCCCTCGGCGCGCAACCGCGTGATGATGCGCTCGGAATCGACCAGCGCCTTGGGACAGCCCAGCGAAACAAAGGATATGCGCGGCGCAGCGGTCATGGGCGGCTTCTGATGGAGAATGCGGGGCGTTAGGGCAGGCGGGGGGCCGGGTCAACCGCAAAATCCGTCCTGACATGCCCAGCGCTGATTCCCGGCCGGAAGCAGCATCCTGGTC
This sequence comes from Pseudorhodoplanes sp., assembly GCF_059499825.1. Taxonomy (NCBI): domain Bacteria; kingdom Pseudomonadati; phylum Pseudomonadota; class Alphaproteobacteria; order Hyphomicrobiales; genus Pseudorhodoplanes; species Pseudorhodoplanes sp. The sequence goes on along the minus strand of NZ_JCABZI010000019.1, from coordinate 23,065 downwards.
AGTGACGCGAAACCTGGGCGGTATGCAGATAATGACGGTGTCTCAATGGGTTAGCGGCGCGAAACCGCAATCTTTGTAAAATTTTAACGAAATCCGCATTTGATCGCCCAAGCATCGTAAGGCGTGCGTTTCCCCGCTTCCTCAGCCCATCGGCGCAGGCGGCGCAACGACCTCAGGGGCCGACACCGCATGTTCAACCTGCCGCGCCTAGCGATGGTCGGCCTGCTCGCCGCAGGTCTGTCCGGCTGTGGTTCGCTCTCGGTGCTGGAGGGCTTCCTGTCTCCGGACGGCGGTCTGGCCCAACAAAAGCCCGCAGCCGGCAAGGCCTATGTGTTTCGCGGCATGGGCGGACGTTTCGCGTCGTTCGAGATGGATTATCTGCGCGACAAGATCGAGGCGAGCGGCATCGAGGCCGAGACCTATAATCATATCAATTGGTACGGGCCGGCGCGGGAAGCGATCGCGCGCTACAAGAAGAACCCTCAGCCGATCATGGCAATGGGACATTCCGCAGGCGGCGACGCGGCGCTTGCCTTCGCCTGGAAACTCAAGGAAGCCGGCGTGCCGGTGAGCCTGATCGTGGCCTTCGATCCCACCCGAAAGGCGCCGAATGTCCCGAACAATGTCGACCGCTTCATCAACATCTATCAGTCGCTCAACTTCTTCGGCGGCGGATACATCCGCGCCTCGTCGGATTTCCGCGGCCATTTCGCGACCATCGACCTGAAGAATTACTGGGAAGTGCTGCACGTCAACATGGTCAAGATCCGCGGCCTGCAGGACAAGATCGTCGCCAAGGTGGTGCAGATTTCGACCCTTCCGGTGCAGCTCGAAGGACCGACGGTGCCGATCCGCTATACGATGCCGCGTGGCGAGCCGATCGAATTATGGGATTCCGGCGTCGCGATCCGCACCGAGCCGGGCGACACCGTGGGCAGTGTCGCGCAGCGCTATGCGGCCCCGGTCTGGGCCGTGGCGCAGTTGAACGATGTGAGTCCGAATGCGAGCTTCGAGGGCGGACGGCGGCTGATCATTCCGCGGCATCTCGAAGCGGCGGCGTTCGGGCCGCCGCTCGCGAGTTTTGCGCCGGTCCGCAACTAAGGATCGGCCTCAGTCTTCACTGAGCCTTCTTGCCGTCCTTGTCGAACTGCTTGAGATAGGCGGTCAGATCCTTGATCCGCTTTTCGTCCTTCAGTCCGGCATAGATCATCTTCGTGCCGGGAATCTTGGCTCGGGGGTTCTGGATGTATTCGGCGAACACCGCATCGTCCCAGACGATGCCTGACTTCTTGTTGGCCTCCGAATAATTGTAACCCTCGATCGTCCCGGCGGTGCGCCCGAACAGACCGTTCAGGTTCGGGCCGACGCCGTTCTTGGCGGTTTCGCCGACCTGGTGGCAGGCGCGGCATTGAACGAAGACCTTTTCGCCTGCGGCGGCGTCCTGCGCATGCGCGGGCATGCCGAAGGCAAGAATGGTCAGGGCGGCGGCGGCGATACGTGTCATTGCGATCCTCGGGAATTGTGGTCAGAGCGGGATAAAACGATAAGCGGCGCCTTTGCGTTCCACCGCGCCGTAGCCCGGCCAGGCGAGGTGAAAGCCGATCAGCGGAATGCGATCGGTGGCCAACTGGTCTAACAGTCGCTTGCGGGTGTTAATTCCGCGTTCGCTGTCGAAATCAGCGCCGATGCGCCATTCGGGCCTTGCGAACGAGATTGCTGCATGTGCCAACACGTCACCACCCACGATAAGTTGCTGGCCGCCGTCTTCGATGACGACCGCCATGTGTCCCGGCGTGTGTCCGGGTGTCGCGAGATACGTCAGTCCCGGGGCGACGGTTTCACCATTTTTGCGGCGCTCGGTCTTTGCCTCGATCGCTTTCAGGATGCGGCTCGATCCAAGCGCCATGCCTTTCAGGGCATCGGGCACGCGCGTTGCCGTGTCGGGGTTGCTCCAGAAGTCCCATTCGGCATCCGAGATCACGTAGCGCGCATTCGGGAAGCGGTCGCCATCGCCGAAATCGTCGATCGCGCCCCACAGATGATCGGCATGGCCATGGGTGAACACGACTTTGGTAATGCTGTCCGGCGCGATACCCGCGGCCTCGAGATTCTCCTGCAGCTTGCCGGCGGTCGGCTGGAAGCTCGGTCCGGATCCGGCGTCGATCAGAATGCGTTCGTTGCCGGATTTGACCAAAACGGCATTGGTTTGGGACGGAGCGCCGTCTTCCGGCAGCCCATGCGCTCTGAACAAAGCTGCGGCCTCGGACAACGGCGTGTCCGGCAGCGAGAATGACAGCGGTACGTTGAGGACACCGTCGCTGACGATCGTAACCTCGATCGCGCCGACCTTGTGCGTGACCGGAGCGGTCGCCGCCCGTGCGGGCAGCAGCGGCAGCGCCAGCGCCGCACCGATCCCTGCGAGCAACGCGCGCCGATGCGGCCGAAGCCGCACCGCCTTGTCTTGCTTTACGCGTGCGGAATCCGTGGCGTCGAACATCACGAGAAAATGTCGGTGATGATGCCCTGATACCAGCCCATATTCTCGGCCTGCGTCTGCTTGCGAAGCTCGGCGTCCTCGCCGGTCTTCGACACGAAGGTTTCGACCGCCGCGATCTTGCCGTCCTTCGGCTCGTAGCGTCCGCCGACCTTCACGGTGTCGTCGGTCTCGATCAGGCTCCAGCAGGTGTTGGTATAGCGGGCCGGGAAGGTCGGCGACTTCGTCAATTCGCCGCGGATCACCATGGCCGCGACCTTGGCCTGGCTGTTGGCGGAGAATGCCGATTTCGGCATGTCGCCGGCGATGCTGGCATCGCCGAGAACATAGATGTTCGCGTCCTTCGCCGACTGCATGCTTTCCGGCTTGATCGGGCAGAAGCCGCTCTCGTTGGTGAGCCCGGCATCGCGCGCGATCTTGCCCGCCATCTGCGCCGGGATCACGTTGATGAGCTGGGCTTTGTAGTCGCCCAGGTCGGTCTTCACCGTCATGGTCGAGGCATCGACGCCCTTGATGCCGCCATGCATTTTCGGATCCTGCCACTCGACCATGCCGGGATAATGTTTCTCCCAGCCTTCGACGAACAAGCCCTGCTTGGAGAAATTGGCCTTCGGATCCAGCGCGATGATCTTTGACTTGGTGTGCCCCTTCTTCTTGAGCACATGCGCCATCATCGAGATGCGTTCATAGGGCCCGGGCGGGCAGCGATAGGGGTTTGGCGGGCACACCATGACGATGGTCGCGCCGTCGTCGAGTGCGTCGAGCTGCTTCTTCAACAGCTGGGTCTGCGGGCCGGGCTTCCAGGCATGCGGCATGATTTCGCTCGCCTTTTCCGAATAGCCCGGAACGGAATCGTACTTGATGTCGATTCCCGGCGCGACCACGAGCCGGTCATAGGGCAGGGTGGCGCCGCTCGCGAGCCGCACCGTCCTCGTTTCCGGATTGATCAGCGCAGCCGGTTCATGCACCAGCGTGATGCCGTATTTCGCAAGCCCGGAATAATTCTGGGTGATCGAATCGAACGGACGGAAATCGCCCAGATAAAGATTCGAATGGAAGCAGGTGACGAATTCCTTCAGCGGCTCGATCAGCGTGACATGAACCGCGCCCTGTGAATCGCGCGCGACATACTTCGCCAGCGTCGCGCCGCCCGGGCCGCCGCCGATCACGACGACACGAGGCCTGGCCTGGGCGATGGCCGGAGCAGAGAATGCGCCGGCGGCCGCGATCGCACCGGCTCCCTGAATAAAATGTCTGCGGTTCGTTTTCATGATTTTCCTCCCTCGCGCTTTGCCGGGGCCGGAGCGACGCTCCCGAAATAGGCCGCCAACGCAGCGATTTCCTCTGGTGACAGCCGTCCCGCAATCGTTTGCATGACGGCATGTTCTCGCTTCTTAGTTTTGTACTCGTTCATGATCTGGACGAACGAATCCTCCGGCCAACCCACGATGGGAGGAATGCCGTCAAATCGTCCCGACAACTGGTGACAGGTGACGCACTCCGAAGACAGATATTGGCCGAAGGCGCGGTCGCCGGATGCGTGCGACAATGTCGCAGGCACGGCCGTGAGACCCGCGATCGGGGCGATGACAGCCGCAACGCAAGCAAGGTGCCAACGCCACCCCTGGATCATAGAACCGTCACTCCACCTTCGGGCCCTGGCCGGGCTCGGGCGTCACGTCGATCACTCTGGCCCGTCCCGTAATCGCCGCTTCACCCGGCTTGCAATTGCTCATGCACGGATCCTTTCGCCAGAATGCCTTTTCGGCGACCTCCCGGTCATCATCGAAAAAATTGCCCTGGTTGGGAAGCTTGATTGTTCTGAAATTCTTGTCACTCAGTTCAAAATCTTCCGAAGTTACGATGTCATTGAGAAAAAGTACGTAGGCAGTAATCGCATAGAGCTCGTCGTTGGTGAGCGTTTGCGATGCACCAAACGGCATCGCGCGGCGGATATAGTCGATAACGGTCGACGCATAAGGCCAGTAGGAGCCGATCGACTTGACCGGATCGTGACTGGCCAGCGTGTTGTTTCCGCCCGACAGGATCGGCCAGCGTCCGGCACTTTCACCGAACTCGCCGTGGCATGCAGCGCAGCGTTCCACATAGAGCGGCTCGCCCTGTTTCACGGTGCCCTTGCCGACCGGCAGTCCCTGACCGTCCGGCCGGATGTCGATATCCCAGCCGGCGATTTCCTCCACCGTGGCCTCGCGGCCGATATTGAGTTTTTTCTCCGACGCGACAGCGCCGGCGGCCATGACGCCCGAGATGCAGACCGCCGCGAGCGTCAAACGAAGTGCACGGCTAGGATACTTCGACATTCTCGACCTCGCCGTTCTTGTGCACGTGCCACGTCTGGATGCCGTTGTTGTGGTAGATCGAGTTGATCCCACGCACCTTGCGAAGCTCGTCCTTGGTCGGCTGCACGTAGCCGGTCTCGTCCATGGCGCGCGACTGCAGCAGGAGCTCGCGGCCATCCCAGTCGAACTCGAAATAGAAGCGGGTGAGGGCCTTGTCCCAGACCGGGCCGTCGAGCTTTGCGGTGCGCCAGTTGCGGCCGCCGTCGAGCGAGACGTCGACACGCGCGACCTTGCCGCGGCCGGACCAGGCGATCCCCGACAGCACGGTGAAGCCGGATTTGTGGTTGAGCGGCGCCTGCGGCGACGGATTGGTAATCACGGACTTCGCGTCCATCACATAGGTGAAGCGGCGCGCCTTTCCGTTCTCGAGCAGGTCGGTGTATTTCGAGGTTTCCTCGCGATGATGCCAGGGCTGGTCGCCGATCTCGATCCGGCGCAGCCACTTGACCCACATGTTCGCTTCCCAGCCGGGGATCACGGCGCGGACCGGATAGCCGTTCTCGGGATAAAGCATCTCGCCGTTCATGCGATAGGCGATCAGCACATCGTCCAGCGCCTTTGCGAGCGGCAGCGAGCGCGTCATCGCGGCGGAATCGCCGCCTTCGAGCAAGAGCCACTTTGCATTGGTCTTGACGCCCGCCTCGTTCAGGAGCGTCTTCAGCGGCACGCCGGTATACATGACCGAATGCACCATGCCGTGCGTGTACTGGCAGCCATTGAGCTGCGCGCCGCGCCACTCCATGCCGGAATTCGCCGCGCATTCGCAGAAATGGGCGCGGTTGACGCGCGGCATCCGCTTGATGTCGTCGAGCGTGAAGATAAGCGGCTTGTCGACGAGGCCGTGCAGGATCAGACGGTAGTCGGCCGGGTCGACCTCGGCGATGCCGGAATGATGCCGCTCGAAGCAGAGCCCGTTGGGCGTAATCGGGCCATCGATTGCGTGCAGCGGCGTGAAGCTGACCGAACTTTCGCGTGACGCGGTGAGCCACTCGACGTCGCGGCGAATGATGTTTTTCTCGAATTCGGATGGCCTGCCATAGCCGCGCACCGCGACGCCTTCGCCGAGGTTGCGCGTCCAGTCCGGGATATTGGGCGGCTGGTTTGCTGGATTGCCGGTGGGCGTGCCCTGCGGCCCTGCCACAGCGGCGCCCGTCGCCAGCGCGCCGCCGGCAGCAAGCCCGCTGCGCAGGAAGCCGCGCCGCGATGTCAGTCCCGTGGGGTCCGTCATGCGATGCCTCCGGTCCGGATCAGTTTCAACGATGCGTATGTTTGCATGTGTCTGGCCAAATTTTTTTTACACGCCGGTCACGCGAACGTTCGTCAGCTCCTTCGGAGCCACGACCTTCTTCTTTTCGAGATGCTTCATCACCACGTCCCAGATCGGCGGACCCTCGGTGCCCTCGTTGACGCTCGCCCAGCCGGAGACTGTGTAGTCGCGTCCGCTTTCGATCGGCTTGCCGGTGCGGATCAAGGTCATGTCGGAGATGCGCTGGCCGCCGGGCTTGCTGACATCGATGGTGTAGGACATGCCGCCGACCCGCACCATATCGCCGCCCTGCTGGTAATACGGGTCCGGATAGAACAGGTTGTCGGCCACGTCCTCCATGATTTCCTTGAGCCGTGCGCCGGTCATGGTCATGCGATAGGCGTTCGGATAGGTGATGGCGGTGGCGTTGTAGACATCCTCGCGGGTGATTTCCTGACCCGGCAGCAGCGAGGCGCCCCAGCGGAAGCCGGGCGACAATGCGATCTCGGCATCGCGCTCCGACAAGAGCGCGTCGCAGATCACATCGTCGAGCGTACCGTTGAAGTTACCGCGCCTGTAAAGCACCGTTTCGGTCCGCGCCACGCTTTCGGTCAGCATCTTTTCGTGCGGCTTGCGGATGGCGTCGATCTTGGCGGCCATTTCAGCGTCCGGCGCAATCACGTCGGAGAATACCGGGATCAGCCGGAAACGATGACCCTTCACTTCGCCGTCGCGCACATCGAGGTCGAGACGCGACACGAACTTGCCGTGACTGCCCGACGCGACCAGCAGCGTCTTGCCGACCTTCACCATATCGGGAAGCGCGTCGTGGGTGTGCGCCGTCAGGATCACGTCGATGCCGTCGACGCGCGAAGCGAGTTTGCGATCGACATCGAAGCCGTTATGCGACAGCAGCACGACCAGTTGCGCGCCGTCCTTGCGGACCTTCTCGACATTGACGCGCAGATCGTCCTCGCGAATGCCGAACGACCAGTTCGGAATCATCCAGCGCGGATTGGCGATCGGCGTATACGGGAAGGCCTGGCCGATGACGGCGATCTTGACCCCGCCGCGCTCGAACATCTCGTAGGGCTTGAAGGCCGGTTCGTCCCATTCGGTGTCGCGCATGTTCTGCGCCAGGAACGGGAAGCCGAGGCCGTCGACAATCTCCTTCACACGATCGGTCCCGAGGGTGAATTCCCAGTGACCGACCATCGCATCGGGCTTCAGCAGCGCCATGCAGTCGACCATGTCCTGGCCTTTGGACTGCAGCGAGGTGTAGCTGTTCTGCCAGGTATCGCCGCCGTCGAGCAGCAATGTGCGGTCGCCGCGTTCGGCGCGGATTGCCTTGATGACGGTGGCGATCCGGTCGAGTCCGCCCAGCTTGCCATAGGTTTTGGCCAGCGCCGCAAAGTCGGGATAGGCGAGGGCGTAGGCGTCCGCGCTGCCGGGAACGATGCCGTAATACTCGAGCAGCGCTTTCCCGGTGATGTGCGGCACCAGGCCCTTCACTTCACCGGTGCCGAGATTGATCGACGGTTCGCGGAAATAGATCGGACGCAGCTGGGCGTGGATGTCAGTGATGTGCACCAGCGTGACATTGCCGAGCGGCTCGAACCGCAACAGATCGGCCTGCGTCAGCCGCTGCTGGGCGAAAGCGGATGTCCAGCCAGACGGAACAATTGCCGCCGTAGCGGCCGCAAGCTGAATGAAATCGCGCCTGGAAATCATGCACGCCTCTTTCGGACCCAGCCTCCGCCGGGCGAACCAGACCTGGTGTTTCGCGCCGCTCAGCCGCGAAACCGACAACGCGAGAGTGCCGTCAGAGAACCTTGATTGAGTCTTCGCCGACGATCTTGGAGCCGTCGTCATCGATCCAGGTCAGCACCACCGGACCCGATTCCATCGCCTTGAACTTGAACTGGATATAGGGGTTGGCGGACACGGCCGGCTCGAAATCCGCGGAGAACACTTCCTTGCCGTTCACCGTGGCAGTGAACTTGTTGAGGATCTTGCGCGGGATCACCTTGCCGTCGGCGCTCTTGCGCTGCCCGGTTTCCATGACGTGAGAGACGAGCGCCTTGACCTCGACGATGTCGCCTTTCTTGGCTTCCTTCTTGTCGAGCTTGATGCGCGGCTTGGGCGTGGACATTGCAGTCTCCTGAAACGTTGATTCGGCGTCGGTGCGTGCGAGCTCAGCCGCCGCAGCCGCCGATCGTGACCTTCACCTGCTTCTTGGCGGTGTAGAATTTGCCATCCTTGGTCTTGGCGATCGCGACGATGTTCTGCGTGCCGGCAAGACGGATGCGGGTATTGGCTTCGGCGACGCCGCTGGCCGGGGTGAAATGGAAGGTCGCGATGCCGGCATTCGGATTGCCGTCGGCCAGAACGATGACTTCGCTGACATAGTCGGCGTCGGTCATAGGGCTGTCGACCGAAACGGTGATCGGCACGGTGTTTCCGTTCTCGGCGATTTCCGGCAGGTCGAGTTTCACCTTGCCTTCGACCGCGGCTGCACCGCCGGTGAATTTCTTCGCCATCTCGTCGAGATTGTTCGCCGCTAAGGCCGGGACCATCGATTGTCCGAGAGCCGCCGCCGCGACTGCCGCAGCGCCCGCGAACAATGTCTGCCGGCGCGTGATTGCTATCGTCATTTCATCCTCTCCTGAGCGCGTCGCCTTCATCTGGGCGATGCGAGGCCGAACTTCAATTGCGACGATGGATTCGCATGACAGGAGCCCGGCAGCAAGCGCGCCGATTGCCTCACGTTTCCTCGCCATCGTCCGTTTATATAACACGGAACATATTCATTGACTTGAAAGTGTTTACTGAATTCGCGAACGGCGCGCAACGATTATTCTCCTTTGCACTGCACAAACAGCAAATGCTTCTCATGCGGAAAAATGCATGTAAAGGTGAATGAAACGGCCACTTGATCTTCAAGGTCGAAGCTTCGTACAGCGTTGCGAAGCGCGCAACAAAACGGGAGGGAGCGGCGTGAGATTCAGCACAGCTATCGCAGCGGCCATATGCATCGGCGCGCTATCCGCCATCGGTGTCGCGGTGGCGCAGGACGCCGAGACCGAGAAGGCAATCGAGCGCTATCGCCAGATGCTGAAGGAAGATCCGTGGAGCAATCCGGGTCTTCTGGATTCCGATCGCGGCGAAGCATTGTGGAAAACCGCGCGCGGACCGAAGAACGTCACGCTCGAGCAGTGCGATCTCGGCAAGGGGCCGGGAAAGGTCGAAGGCGCGTTCGCGGAACTGCCGCGTTACTTCAAGGATGCTGACCGCGTCATGGATGTCGAGACCCGCATCCTCTGGTGCATGGAACAATTGCAGGGCTTCAAGGCCGCCGATCTCGTCAAGCGCCCGCATCCAGGCGGCGGTCAGCCGGTGAAGGAACTCGGCGCTATCGCCACCTGGGTCGCCAACCAGTCGTCCGGCCAAAAATTCGCAGCCAAGCTCGATCAGCCGAAAGAGAAAGAAGTCGTGGCGCTGGGCGAAGAGTTGTTCTTCCGCCGCTCGGGGCCGTTCGATTTCTCCTGTGCGACCTGTCACGCCGCCGAGGGCCTGCGCATCCGCCTGCAGGGGCTGCCGTATCTCGCCAACCCGAAGGAAGCGGCCAAAGTGGTGGGTGAATGGCCAGCCTACCGTGTGTCGTCCACACACGTGATGACGATGCAGCACCGAATGTATGACTGCTATTGGCAGATGCGGATGCCTGAACTGCAACTCGGCTCCGATGTCAGCATCGCGCTGATCGCGTATCTGACCAAACAGGCAACGGGCGGCGAGATCGCTGCGCCCGGTCTCAAGCGCTGAACGGAAGGACAAGCATCATGAAAAAACTTCCGTTTGTTGTGACTGCCGTTGTCATCATTGCCGGGTCGGCCGCGCTGGCCCAGCAAAAGTCGACGGTGCCGCCGGGCGTGGCCGATGCCGCGATCAAGGCGGCATTCCCCGGTGCGCCTGAACAATTCGTCCCGCGCTTGTCGCAGGACGAAACCATGAAGCAATGCTCCGCGTCGCATAACAATCCTTCGAAGGAGGTCGCCGACGCGATCCAGAAGCGCGAGAAAACGAGCATCGAATATCCCGCCGACGGCAAGTTCATCGGCGACTGGAAGAAGGGCGAAGCACTGGCGCAAAACGGTTACGGCATGCGCTTTTCGGATTATCCGGCGACGCGTGCCAACGGCGGCAATTGCTATGCGTGCCACCAGATCACGAAACAGGAGGTGAGCTACGGTACGCTCGGACCGAGCCTGTATCAGTACGGCAAGCTGCGTGACTTCAAGGACGCCGACATCAAGGCGACCTACGAGAAAATATATAACTCCCACGCGGCCCTTCCGTGTTCGAATATGCCACGCTTCGGCTCGAATAAAGTATTGACCATCGAGCAGATCAAGGATGCTGTGGCGCTTCTGATGAGCCCGGACAGTCCGGCCAACAAGGACTGATCCTCGCTCCTGAAATTACTGGCCCGGCACGCAAACCGCGCCGGGCCAATTCACATGGAGGCGGTCATGACCCTTGCAAAGACCAGCCGGCGCGGCTTCATCGGCGCGCTGGCCCTGTCGGGTGCCAGCATCGGCGCATCACGTGTCGTTGCGGCACCCGCCAAGCTCGATCCTAGCGACATCAAGAAGGAAACCGAGGTCGCCTGCCTTTATCACTGCGATTTCGGCGATCCGGAGCGCTTCTCGCAGATGCTGACCAACATGAACAATCACCTGTCGGCCTACGAGTTCGACTCGCTGCGCCTGAAGCTGGTGATCGTGGCGCACGGCGCCGGCATCAAGTTCTTCCTGGCCGATCGCTCCGGCACGCCGTGGGAGAAGGACAAGATCGACGACGAGATCTACAAGCGCTTCGTCGGCCTGACCAAGTTCGACGTCGAAGCCTATCTCTGCGAGATCACCTACAAGCGCCAGAACATCGACATGGCGAAGACCCGCGACGGCGAGTACCTCAAATTCGTACCGTCGGGTGTCGCGACCGTCGGCCAGCTGCAGACCAAGGGCTTTGCCTATCTGAAGGTGGGGTAGACGGTAGACGGGGCCGTACGCGTGGCGCTCAGCTATTCGCCTTGAGATAATCCATCAGGCTCGACTTCTCGTAGCCACGCTCGGCCACGAAGCGGAACATCGCCGTAAACGGCTTCGGCTCCATATAACCCTGCCAGCGCGCGACCTCGCGGGCCTGTGGCGCCTTCTGCGCCAGTCCCGCCGTTGATTCCGGAAAGAACTGAAACGTCGGCGTCGCGCGCACGCCGTATTTCCGAGCGAAGTCCTTTTCAGCCAGGCGCTCGCCGTCGAAATCGGTCACCTCGCGCGAGCCGCGGATGTTGAGCTGGAGGACTTCAAACTTGTCCTTGATGAAAGTCTCGATCGCCGGATCGGCAAGATTGATCTCGTGGATCTTCTTGCAATAGGGGCAGCCCTTCAGCTCCCACATGATCACCAGACGCTTGTTCTTGTCGGCGGCCTCTTTCAGGTCGTCGTTGAGGTCGAGCAGGCTCTCCAGGAACCAGGGCTTCGTATAGAGCCCGTCGTCGTTCAGCTTGAGCGCGGAAGCGAAAGCCTGAAGCGGCACCAGCATCGCCGATGCGCCGGCCAGAAGACCGCGGCGGGAGAGCGACATGGGCCGGCTTGTTGCATTCATGATACTGCAATTATATGTCGGCCACTGGCCCGCTGCAAAGGGATTGATCGTGCGGTTGTCGAAGGCATTCATTGTCGTCGTTGCATTGCTGGGCGCCGTCCTCCCGGCCATGTCCGCCGAACTGGTCATGTATCGCCGGGCGGGCTGCCCTTATTGTCTGCAATGGGATCGCGAGATCGGGCCGGTCTATCCCAAGACCGATATCGGCAAGCAGGTGCCGCTGCGGCAGGTCCATCTCGACCGCGGCAAGGACGTTTCCGTCGAACTGAAGAGCCCGATCCGGTTCACCCCGACCTTTGTCGTCGTCGAGGACGGGCGGGAAAAGGCCCGCATCGAGGGATATCCGGGCGAATTCTTTTTCTGGGGCGTTTTGGAAAAGCTTTTGCTCTAGCCGCCGCGCAATTTGAAAGTTCCATCCCTTTCAAATAGTTGCAACTTGGCGCATGTATTGTTGCATCCCGACGGAGCGACGACATGGCGACCGCGCTGGCCCGCAAGCCGAAAAAGCCCGACCTCGACATCGAAGACCTGCTGAAGAATGCGCAGGCGGCGAGCGAATTCCTCAAGGCGCTGTCGCATGAGGCGCGTTTGGTGATCCTGTGCCTCCTGATCGAGGGCGAGAAATCGGTCACCGAGATCGAACAGCTGCTGAATCTCCGGCAGCCGGCGGTGTCCCAGCAACTGGCGCGGCTGCGCGCCGACGACCTGGTCGAGACCCGCCGGGATGGCAAGAACATCTATTATTCGCTGGCGCGGCCCGAAGTCCGGCAGGTGATCCAGGCCCTGCATGCCGCGTTCTGCACCCCGAAGGTGTGACAATGCTCGAAGATCTTCCGCTCAACCTGTTGCGCTTCGCGCTCGGCCTCGGCCTGGGCGGCGCGTTCGGTTTCGTCGCCCGGCGCGGACGCTTCTGCACACTCGGGGCGATCGAGGATTCGGTCTATGCCAACGACACCCGGCGCCTGCGCACCTGGCTTGTGGCGATCGGTGTCGCCGTGATCGGCGTGCACCTGCTCGAGTCCTTCGGTGAACTGGATCTGACCAAGTCGATCTACACCGGCTCGCGGCTGGAATTCGGCGCGCTGATCATTGGCGGACTCATCTTCGGCTTCGGCATGGCGCTGAACGGCACCTGCGGCATGGGCACGCTGCGCCAGATCGGTGGCGGCGACCTGCGCGCGGTGATCACCTTCCTGGTCATGGGCGTGACCGCGATGATGACCATGCGCGGGCTGACCGGCGTCGCCCGCGTCGCCGTGACCGATCCTCTGGCGGTCGATCTCGGCGCATCCGCCACCCAGCGGCTGCCGCTGCTCGCCGGGCTGAGCGGGCAGGGCGTTACAATCGCTGCGATTGTCATCGGACTTGGAATCGCCGTGTTTGCGTTCGCGCATCGCGGCTTCCGTGCCTCGCCGCGTTTCGCCGTGACCGGAATCCTGATCGGGCTGATCGTTGTGGCCGGCTGGTGGGCAACGGGCGTCGCCGGTTACGACTCGTTCGATACCCGGCGCATCGAGTCCTTCACCTTTGTCGGTCCGCTTGGCGACACGCTGCTCTACGGCATGCTCTCGACCGCCTTGTCGCTGGACTTTCCGATCGGTGCGGTGATCGGCTTCGTGATCGGCGCCTATCTTGCCGCTGTCAGCGATGGCAGCTTCCGCTGGCAGATTCCGGCCAGTGCCGCCGAGTTCAAGCGCCGCCTGATCGGTGCCTTCATGATGGGCTTCGGCGGCATCACCGCGCTGGGCTGCACCATCGGGCAGGGCGTGACCGGCGTGTCGACATTGTCAGTCGGTTCGGTGATCGCGATCGTGTCGATCGTTGCCGGCGGCCGGCTCGGTCTGTGGTGGATCGTGGAACGCGGCCAGCGCGTGGCAAGGCCGACGATCGGGGCGCCGATTGCAGCGACCGCCGGGAGTGGCCGCTTCAACCGCGTCAGCTGTACCGAACCGTGATACAGAGCGGCACGCCCGCCGCCCCTCGGCCGATCAAACATGTCAAAAATGTCACGCCGCGCCGTCCTGCGCGGCGTTGACACGTTGCGGGCGCTAACGAACAATAACGCATAACCGGAAACGCATCTCCGTTCGCGGATATGACGGCTTCGACCGCGCTTTGCGACGCGGACCAAAAGAACCCATCGGGAGGATTGCGATGACCGACAAGACCACGCGTCTGACTGTGCGCTCTGGCATCGACCGGCGCACGCTGTTGAAATTTTCCGCCGCGGGAGGTGCTGCGCTCGCGTCGAGCGGCGTCTACATGCCTGCCATCGCGCAGCAGAAGCCGATCAAGATCGGGTTCGTGTCGCCGCAGACCGGACCGCTCGCCGCCTTCGCCGAAGCCGACAATTTCGTTCTCGGCCAGGTGCGCGAAGCGACCAAGGGCGGCCTGAAGGTCGGCAACGCCACGCGGCCGATCGAAGTGGTCGTGCGCGACAGCCAGTCCAATCCGAACCGCGCCGCCGAAGTCGCCAAGGAACTGATCGTCCGTGACAAGATCGATCTGATGCTGTCGGCCAACACCCCGGAGACCACCAATCCGGTCGCGACCCAGTGCGAAATCGAGGAAGTTCCCTGCGTCACCAATAACTGCCCGTGGCAGCCTTACTTCATCGGCCGGCAGGGAAATCCCGGCGATCCGAAGAGCTGGAAGCCGTTCAATTACACCTATCACTATTTCTGGGGGCTCGAAGACGTCATCGCCGTCTTCACCAACATGTGGAGCCAGCTCGACACCAACAAGATCGTCGGCGGCCTGTTTCCGAACGATGCCGACGGCAATGCCTGGGGCGACAAGGTGGTCGGGTTGCCGCCGGCGCTCGACAAGGCCGGCTTCAAGCTGTTCGATCCCGGCCGCTATCAGAATCTCACCGACAATTTCTCGGCGCAGATCGCAGCCTTCAAAGGCGCCAATGCGGAGATTCTGACCGGCGTGGTGCTGCCGCCGGACTTCACCACGTTCTGGAAGCAGTCGATGCAGCAGGGCTTCCGGCCCAAGGCGGCCTCGGTCGGCAAGGCGATCCTGTTCCCGGTCGCGGTCGAGGCGCTGGGCAAGGATGGAAACAACCTGTCGTCTGAAGTGTGGTGGTCGCCAAGCCATCCGTTCAAGTCATCGATGAACGGCATGAGCGCGAAGCAGCTCGGCGATTCCTACGAGCAGGCCACCAAGAAGCAATGGACCCAACCGATCGGCTTCATTCATTCGCTGTTCGAGGTCGGGCTCGACGTCTTGAAGCGCACTGCGCAGATCGGCGATGCCAATGCGACGGTGGACGCGATCCAGAAGACCAATCTCGAAACCGTCGCCGGTCCGGTCCGCTGGGACGGCAAGGGCGTGCCGCCCTTCGCGGCCAAGAACATCGCCAAGACCCCGCTGGTCGGCGGCCAGTGGCGCGTCAAGGACGGCAACCGGTATGAGATCGTGATCACCGACAACCGGACTGCGCCGAACATTCCGGTAGGCGGCAAGATGGAACCGATCGGCTGATAACGAAGCCTGGCCCGGGCTTTTCACGTTTCAGCGCCCGGGCCGTATTCCCCGATCGAGACGGTGCGCGGCCCAGTTCCGCGTCTGCTTCGACCCGTGGAGCGCGCACATGAAGAGCGTCTATACGACTCGCGGTTTCGTCGGCGACCGCGCAGAATTGTGGCGCGGCGTTATTCGTGACGTTTACGCCCATCTCGAAATCGATGTCTCACCCGGCCCGGAATTCTCCGGCCAGATCGTCCGCTCGCAGCTCGGCCAGATCGAGATCACCGACGTTAGAACCGACAGCGAGATGGCGCGTCGCACCCGCCGGCACATCGCCCGCGGTGCGACCGATGCCTACATCTATCTGCTGGTCAAATCCGGTCAGCTGCATGTGACCCAGTTCGGCCGCCGCTGCATTATCGGGCCGGGGCAATACGCGCTTCTCGATCTCGATGAGCCTTACGAGTTCAATCATGCGGAACGCGTTCACAAGGTCGGTCTGAAGCTGCCGCGCCCGATGCTGCGGCGAAGTTCAGGCGAGATTGCCGCGCATTGTGCCGTCCCGCACGACGCGACTGCCGGCATCGCGCGCCTCGCCGCCGACTATATCGCCGGCCTGATCGATCC
The DNA here is from genome assembly GCF_059499825.1 of Pseudorhodoplanes sp. Lineage (NCBI taxonomy): Bacteria > Pseudomonadati > Pseudomonadota > Alphaproteobacteria > Hyphomicrobiales > Pseudorhodoplanes > Pseudorhodoplanes sp. The sequence goes on along the minus strand of NZ_JCABZI010000019.1, from coordinate 7,194 downwards.
CGACGTCGATCTCTCATGTCAGCAATCCTATCTGCTGTCGCGCACCGCGAGCGACCTGGTTTTCATGTCACTCGAATCTGATGGGAAAGCGGCATTTGCGGATCAGTCGGCTGTTCGCGCTGCCATCCGACGCCGCGCCAAGGCCTTCATCGATGGGCATTGTCAGCGCCCCGACCTGCGCCCCGAGGCGGTCGCGTCCGGCCTCAAGGTATCGCTTCGCTATCTGCATCAATGTTTCGAAAGTGCCGAACTGACGGTGATGCAGCAGATCAGGGATGCCCGGTTGGAGCGGGCCTTTGCCGATCTCGAAGACCCGACGCTTCGGCATCAGTCGATCAGCCAGATCGCGTTCCGCAACGGGTTCGTCAACGTCAGTCATTTCAGCGAGACGTTCCGGGCGAAGTTCGGGCGCACGCCTCGTGACGTGCGGACACGCGACAAGGCCTAATCGGTCCTTCCGCGACACATCATGCCTGCGCATTTTGGCGCTCGCGCACGATGTCTTTGGCGTGCGCGCACACACCCGCGATCGGTCTGGACTGCACCTGCAATCCGCGCCCAGAGTGAAATTGATCCGGTGTCCAGACGGGCCGGACGCGATTTGATCACTTTGGATCGTACCATGCAGATAGAACAGGCTAACCAGCTCCTTGATCCCGGCTATCTGCCGATGGAGTCGGGATACGCCGATATCGGAGGCGGCAAGAAGCTTGTTGCCGCGCTCACCCGCATGCCGGGCTGCCGCGCTAAAATGGTGCATTGGTGGTTCGGCTGGCTCGGCGGGACCGAACAATACCGGATGTGGCACCCGACCGATCATCTGTTCAGCGATTGGGAGAACCGCAAGGACGGCAACTATATCGGTGCGGCGCATCTCGTTCATGAGTATCTGGCCGGCCCGAGCGGCCCCGTCTTCAAGCTGAGGATCGCCTTCCACGATCCGTCCGAATTGTTCGACAAGGCGCGCTATGACGCGGCGGGCGTCGTCGCGGTATGTGCCCGCATCGGCGACCTCGATCATCCAATCGACTTCGGGCGGATGACCCATTTCGTGCGCGACACCGATTACGGCTGCGAGATGCGCAGCCGCTTCTGGCTCGGCGAAATCCGCAGCCGAGAGCCGGGCAAGACGCTCTCCGAACAGGAGCAGGATGCGTTGCGTAAGGCCAATCTCAACGAAGAGCTTGCGCGACGATTGCATCAACATGCGACCGAGGAGATGGGCTACCTCGCCGAGATTTTGCCGACACTGTACCGGCGCTACACACTCGACAACACCTTCTGAGAATCGAGAGCCGAAGAGAGAAGGAGGACGCCATGCATACAGGACCTCGCCTGACGCGCCGTGCGCTGATGGGGGCGGCCGTTGCCGCTCCGGCATTGCTTCGGATCATCCCCGCGAACGCGCAGAGCCGCGTGATCAAGATCGGCTTTGTAAACCCGCAGACCGGGCCGCTCGCCGCTTTCGGAGAGCCAACCGCGTTCCTGATCGAGCAGGCCCGCAAAGCGACCGGCGGCCATGTCGATGTCGGCGGGAAGAAGCATGAATTTCAGGTCATCACCCGCGACAGCCAGTCTACCGGCAACCGCGCGGCCGACGTGACCGCGGACTTGATCCTGCGCGAAAAGGTGGATCTCCTGATCGCCGGCGGCGCGCCGGACACCACCAATGCCGTCGCCTCGCAGGCCGAAATCAATGAGGTGCCCTGCATCAACACGGCGTGTCCGTGGCAGCCGTGGTTCTTCGGCCGCAAGGGCGACCCGAAGAAAGGGTTCGACTGGACCTACCTGTTCTGCTTCGGCGTCGAGGACATCCACGCGGCCTTTCTCGACCTGTGGTCCGGTTCTGAGACCAACAGGGTGGTCGGCGGGTTGTTCGCCAATGATGCCGACGGAAATGCCTGGGCGCAGGGCCTCCCGCCCGCGCTGCAGAAGGCGGGCTTCAAGGTAGTCGATTCCGGCCGGTATCAGCCGCTGACTGACGACTTCACGTCGTTTATCGCTGCGTTCAAAGCGGCGGGTGCGGAGATCGTGACCGGCACCATGACGCCTCCGGACTTTGCGACATTCTGGACTCAAGCCGCCCAACAGGGGTTCCGCCCCAAGATTGCAACGATCGGGAAGGCTTTTCTATTCCCGTCAGCGGTCGCGGCGCTCGGCGACAGGGCGGATGGCCTTTCGTGCGAAGTGCCCTGGTCGCCCGCATTCCCGTTTCGGTCCGGGCTCACCGGTCAGTCCGGTCAGGAACTCGCCGACGAGTATACGCAGCAGACCGGACGCCCCGCGGCGTTTACCGTCGGCATGTTTCATGCGCTGTTCGAAGTTGCTATCGATGCGCTCCGCCGCAGCAAGTCGGCCGATGACCCGCGCGCCATCCGCGATGCGATACAGCAGACCAAATACAGTTCGATCCAGGGGCCGGTGAATTGGACGTCCGGCCTCAATCCGGTCAAGAATGTTTCGAAGACGCCGATTGTCGCCGGGCAATGGGACCGGGCGGCTCCGGGCCAGCCGATGCGTATGTCGATCAAGTCGAACGCAGGATGGCCCGACATCCCGACGGTAGGACGGCTCAGACTGATTTCATAATGCGGCGCGGGCAGGCGGCAGTCATGCGTCCGGGGCGGAGACGAGGGCCGCGACCGTCCGGCCGGCCCTTGTCATACCAGCGGCGCCGTTGTTTATCGTAGTCCTCATGCTGCTTGAACTTCAGGGCGTCTCGAAATCCTACGGTTCGGTCGTGGTCGCCGACAACATCGACCTGTCGGTGCAGGCGGGCGAAGCGCTCGGCATTGTCGGACCGAACGGGGCCGGCAAGACCTCGCTGTTCAATCTCATTGCGGGCGGGGTTTCGCCAGCGTCCGGAACGATCCGGCTCGACGGCAAGGACATCACCCGCGCGCGTCCGCATCAGCGTTGCATCGCAGGCGTCGGCCGCTCGTACCAGATCCCGCAGCCATTCGAGAATCTGACCGTGTTCGAGAATCTTCTGGTCGGCGCGGTCTATGGGCGCGGACAGAACGAGCGCGACGTCATCGACGCCTGCGGGCGCATTCTCGACCTGACGCATCTCTTGCCGCGCGCCAACGTGCCGGCCGGACAGTTGAGCCTGCTCGAACGCAAGCGTCTTGAAATGGCGCGCGCGCTTGCGACCGGTCCGCGGCTGTTGCTGCTCGACGAGATTGCGGGCGGATTGACCGAAGGCGAATGTCATGAACTCGTCGACACCATCCGAAGCATCCATGCCGGCGGCACCACCATCGTGTGGATCGAGCACGTGGTGCACGCGCTGCTCGCCGTGGTCGGGCGGCTGGTCGTGCTGAATTTCGGTCGCAAGATTGCGGAGGGTCATCCGCGCACTGTGATGAACTCGCCGGAGGTGCGGCAGATCTATATGGGCATCGAAGCCTGATGGCGCTCCTCGAAACCCGCGCGCTCGAATCCTACTACGGCGACTTCCAGGCGTTGTATGGCATCGACACGGTGCTGGAAGAGCGCGAGACTGTTGCGATCATCGGCGCCAACGGTGCCGGCAAGTCGACCTATCTGAAGTCGATTGCGGGCCTCATTAAAAACGATCCGGACAGCGTGATGTTCGATGGACAACCCGTCGGCGCCATGCCCGCGGCGTCGGTGATGAAGCTCGGCATCTCGCTGGTCCCCGAAGGGCGACGGCTGTTTCCCTCGCTGACGGTCGAGGAGAATCTCCTGATCGGCCGCTACGGACGGCAGACCCCGGGACAATGGACGCTCGAGGAGATCTACCGGCTGTTTCCGGTGCTGCGCGAGCGGCGCAATGCGGCCAGCACCACCTTGTCCGGCGGCCAGCAGCAGATGGCTGCAATCGGCCGCGCGTTGATCTCCAACCCGCGCGTGCTGCTATGCGACGAGATCAGCCTCGGGCTGGCGCCGATCGTGATCCGCGACATCTACGCGGCCCTGCCGCGCATCAAGGCGAGCGGCACCAGCGTGATCGTGGTCGAGCAGGACATCGTGCAGGCCCTGCAGGTCGCCGATCGTGTCTATTGCTTCCAGGAGGGCCGCCTGTCACTCACCGGCCGGCCACGCGACCTGTCGCGCGAACAGATCCACAACGCCTATTTCGGATCGTAGGCGGGACGACACGATGGCGGAATGGATCAACACCATCATCCAGGGCGTCCTGCTCGGCGGGCTCTACGCGCTGTTCGCGGCGGGCCTGTCGCTGATCTTCGGCATCATGCGGCTGGTCAACCTCGCCCATGGCGACCTGATCGTGCTGGCGGCCTTCGCCATCCTTGCGATCGCTGCGTGGCTCGGGCTCGATCCGTTTCTCGCGGCTCTCTTTGCGATCCCGATCATGTTCGTGGTCGGCTTCGGGCTCCAGCATGTGCTGCTGAACCGCACGCTCGGACGGGACCTGCTGCCGCCGCTGCTGGTGACGTTCGGCTTGTCGATCATCATCCAGAACGGCTTGCTGGAAACGTTTTCGGCCGACAGCCAGTTGCTGCGGGCCGGATCGATAGGCACCGCATCGATATCGCTCGGCGGCGGCGTGGCATTCGGCGTGCTGCCGCTGATCACCTTCCTGTCGGCGATCGCCGTGATCATGGGACTCAATCTGCTGTTCTACCGCACCCAGCTCGGCCGCGCGTTTCGTGCGACCTCTGACGATCTCGAAATCGCGCAGGTGATGGGCATCGACCATAAGCGCATCTTCGCCGTGGCGATGGGAATTTCCATGATCGTCGTCACCATCGCCGCGCTCTATCTCGGCATGCGCGCGAATTTCGATCCGACCATCGGGCCGGCGCGTCTCATCTACGCCTTCGAGGCGGTGATCATCGGCGGTCTCGGCAGCCTGTGGGGCACGCTGATCGGCGGCATGATCATCGGCCTGGCGCAAACCATTGGCGCGGCGATCAACCCGGAATGGCAGATACTCGCGGGTCACATTGCATTCCTCATCGTGCTTGTCCTGCGGCCGCGCGGTTTGTTCCCGCGCGCCTTCGATTGAGGCGGTTGCATGGATCTGTTTAGGCAAGTCGCCACGTCGCAGCAGAACAAGGACGACAAGGCCAGACGCTCGGCCGAGCCGGAGCCGACCACGCGCCGCTATGCGAGCGAAGTCGGTGCGGGCTACGGCCGTCCGCTGGCGCTGCTCGCGATCGCACTGGTCGCGATTCTGATCGCGGCGCCGACCTTTGCCAGCCGCAACATGATCCAGGATCTGATCTTCATCTTCTACATGCTGGCGCTGGCTCAATACTGGAACCTGCTGGCCGGCTATGCCGGTCTTGTGTCGGTGGGCCAGCAGGCCTTTGTCGGCTTGGGCGCCTACCTGTTGTTTGCGCTGACGATTTTCGGCGAGCTCGATCCGATCCTGGCGATCATCCTGGCCGGCGCTTTCGCGGGTCTATGCGCGGTGCCGACGGCCTTCGTGGTATTCCGGTTGCGCGGCGCCTATTTCGCCATCGGGACCTGGGTCATGGCCGAGGTCTACCGGCTGGTGCTGGCGCAGTTCAAATCGCTGGGGGGAGGGACCGGCACGTCGCTGCCGCCCGCGGTCACCAACGGCGTCTTCGGCATCGAATGGGTGAAGACCATATTCGATGTGCGCACGCCGGCGGCGCGCGACATCGTCACCTACTGGATTGCCTTAACGCTCATGGTCGGCACTGTTCTGGCGGTGTACTGGATCCTGCGCTCGCGACGCGGGCTTGCGCTGGCCGCGATCCGCGATTCCGAAGTCGCGGCGGAAGCCGTCGGGGTCGACAATTTCCGTACGAAATTCTGGGTCTATGTGTTCGCTGCCATCGGCACCGGCATGGTCGGCGCGCTGATCTATCTGCAGAAAGCGCGGATCTCGCCCGACGCCGCGTTCTCGGTGATGGACTGGACGGCTTACGTGATCTTCATCGTGGTGATCGGCGGTATCGGCACCATCGAAGGGCCAATCATCGGTGTGATCGTGTTCTATCTGATGCAGACCTACCTCTCGAGTTACGGGACCTGGTACCTGATCCTGCTCGGTGCACTTGCGATCGTCGTCATGCTGTTCGCACCCAAGGGCATCTGGGGCTACATCTCCGAACGATGGGGCCTGGTGCTGTTTCCGGTGCGCCGCAACCTGAAGGTCACCACCCTCGAGGAGGGGCGGAAAACCGGTGCATGAAGTTCCAGATTGATCGACGCCACCTGGCATGAGGGCTAGACTTCGCTGCGCCTCGCAACAGAGGCGGAGGAGGCTCCATGGAACAGATTTTGATCAATCTCGTCGCCGGTGCCTTGGGTGGTGCGGGGGCGGGGAAGACTTCGCCGCAATTCGATCTCGGAATGGTCGGCAACCTTATTGCGGGCGCGGTCGGCGGCGGCGTGCTGGGGCAGATCGTGACGCTGCTCCTCCCGTCGGTTGTGGCGGCGGCGCAGGCCGGTAACCTCAGCGTCGGTGGCATCGTTTCGCAGGTGATCGCGGGGGGCGCAGGCGGCGCCATTCTCACGGCCATCATCGGCGCGATCAAGAACCGGGCCGCAGCCTGAAATCTCAGGTCGGACGCCGTTGGGTCGGTAGCCCTGTTGGCTCAGCCCTTCGGCTGTCCTGCCTTGAACAGGGCGAGCCGCACCGCCGCCGACGTCGACACCATATCGCCTTCACCGAACGCCGCATCGATGATTCGCTGTGCGGCCACGCGAGACGAGGGCGCCGCCGGTGTGTCGAGGATGCGCTTCGCGGCGTCCTTCAGCGTGAACAGAACGGTTCCGTCTTCAAGCCGAATGGGGCTGGCAAAGAGGCGGGACCACACCGGATCCTTCTCGCGCCGCTTTTCGCGGAGGACCGTTGCGGCGGGTACAAAACGTTGCGCCATTTCCTCAAAACCTAGGTGCGGATTCTTCCAGACTCCGCAATAGCACTCCGCGGCCGGTCGGGGACGGGATTGCCTTCACGAACCTGTGCAAATCACCGATTTTTTTGCCGGGCTATATGCTTCGGGCCGGGCGATTGGTCGGCTGGCGATATCGTCCGTAATGCGGAATCCGGCCACGGGACGCATTTTGTCACGGGCGCGCCGAACGCACTGCGCTCCGCCGTTCCGTCGGCCTGTGGAACCGGAAGCGTGGCTTGCGGCCTGGCGATGCGCGCGACGATGGTCTGGCGGAAGGGGTGGGATTCGAACCCACGGTGAGCTTGCACCCACGGCGGTTTTCAAGACCGCT